>NZ_JBICZL010000013.1:196248-246211 GCF_043201875.1 Streptomyces sp. NPDC048248 | reverse complement strand
AGACTTCCTCCACACCTACAACCACCACCGAAGCCACACCGCACTCGGCGGCCAGCCACCCGTCAGCCGAGTTAACAACGCTCCAGGTCAATACACCTAGGGCGTGGAGCGCACTCCAACGCGGCGCCGGGCTCGGCGTGCGGGGGCGTCGCCGCTGGTCAGCCGGTGAGGAGCTGCTTGCCGGTGGCGGCGTCGACGACCTTGCGGTCGTCCAGCGCGCTCTTCAGTCGCACCTTCACCTTGTCGGTGGCGAGCTGCGCGGTGCACATGCCCTTCGGGTTCTTGGGCTTTCCCCAGCCGGAGATGACCACGAAGTCCTTCGACTCGTGGGTGTGCACGCCGTAGCGCGCGTCGCACCCGCCGTGGCCGACGGTCACCGTGATCTCCCGTACGCCGGTGTCCTTGGGGCGGTCCGCGCCGGCCAGCGGCAGCATCGTGTCGTGCCGGCCCTGGACGGCGGAGACCTTCGGCCAGTCCCGCTCTATCTGGTCCGCCCGCTTCTCGAACGGGTCCTTCTTCTTCGGGGGCGCCGTGCCCACCTTCTGGGTGTCGCCTCCGCAGCCGGACAGCGCCAGCGTGCCGGCGGCCGCCATCGCGAGCACGACGGCGAACGGACGGAACGGGGAGCGGACGCGGGAGGGGGCGGCGGTACCGGCCTCGACGGGCGTCTGCTGTGCGGTGGGTCCTCGCATGACTTGCCTCCTTGGGTCACCGGTGGGACGTGGCCGGCCCGCGTCGGGTTCCGATGACCTTCGCCGTACCGCTCGATCCGCCCCCGGCGAAACCGGCGGCGCGGCGGGGGCGTGCGCCGCTAGCGTCCGCTCCATGGACTCCCTCACCCAGGTCGCGCCCCATGTCTGGCAGGTGCCGTTCCCCGTCGGGCATGTCCACGTCGTCGCGCTCCCCGACAGCGGGTACGCGGTCGTCGACACGGCCGTCCCCGGCTCGGCCCCCGCCATCCTCGACGCGCTGGCCCGCCTGGGCGCCAGCCCCCACGACCTGCGGCAGATCGTGGTGACCCACTCCCACATCGATCACATGGGCTCGGCGGCCGACCTCGTCGAGGCCACCGGCGCCCGGGTGCTGGCGGGTGCCGCGGACGCCCCGGTCATCCGTGGCGCCGCCCCCGAGCGGCAGCCGGTGCACACCCCCGCGGAGCATGACCTGCACGAACAGATCATGGTGGGCTTCGCCGCGGCGGGGCTCCCGCCGCTGCGCCACGTCGGTGTCGATGTCGAGCTGCACGACGGCGACACCCTGGACGGCTGGCCGGAGGAGGTCCGGGTCCTGCACGTGCCGGGACACACACCGGGCGGTATCGCCCTGCATCTGACCGGCAGCATGCTGCTCTTCCCCGGCGACATCATCGGCACTGTGGGCGGGCGCGCGGTGCTGGGTCCGTTCAATGTGGACCGCGCCGGGGCCATCGCGTCCTTCCGCCGGCTGGCAGCCCTCGGCGACGTCGACACCGTGTGCGTGCCGCACGGTGAACCGATCCGGACGGGGGCGCGGGAGGTGCTGGCCTCGGCCACTCCTGAGGAGGACTGGCTGTGAAGGCGGGCGCGGACGTACCCGCACGGGGGCCGGGCTCCCCGGCCGTGACGTTGCAGCTGACCGTGCGCGACCTGCTGCCTCCCGACTCCCGGCGTGCGGCTGGTCAGGGTCTCCCCTCCATCTGCGGTCCGTGGCAGGGGAGTTGGAGCGCGCCCGACAGGGCGACGTGGACTACCTGGCGGTGTGCCCGCCGTCCGGTCTGCCGGTGGCGATCGGCGGCGTCGACTACCGGGCGCGTACGGACGCCGGCCTTCTCCGGCAGCTCGCGGTACTGCCCGCTCTTCAGTCCTGCGGCATCGGTAGCGTCCTGATCGCCGGGGCGGAAGAGCGGATCCGCGGCCGGGGCCTGCGCCACGCCGAACTCGCCGTGGAGGAGGAGAACCCGAGGGCGCGCGCCCTCTACGAGCGGCTCGGTTACGTCGCGTACGGGCAGGAGGCCGAGGTCTGGGGCGAGCAGGGGCCGGACGGCGCGGTGCGACGACACGAGGCGATGTGCATCCGGATGCGCAAGGCGCTGTAGCGATGAACTCCGTTTGGCTGTGCGGCCCGCGGGGCGCCGACGGGGCAGCGCAATGCCGCGATGCCACCGGGCCGGTCCTCGCACGGGCGCCCGTCAGCCGGACTCGCGCGCCTCGATGTGGAAGGTGCCCAGGCGGTGCGGGGCGGGTTCGGCGTCGGGGTCGCGAATCAGGGTGTCGACCAGGCGGGCGATCCGGTCCGGCGGGGTGATATCGGCCCGCACACTGGTCAACCGCGGCCGCAGCAGCCGGCCGAGCAGCAGATCGTCGGCGCCGACCACCGCGATCGAGGGGGCGGCGGCGCCGATGGTGTGCCCGGCGTCCTGGAGGGCTCGCATCAGCAGCATCGCGTACTCGTCGTTGTATGCGAAGACCGAGTCCAGACCGAGGTCGGGCCAGGCGGCGGCGAGCCGCGCGGCGGATTCCTCGGTGAGCGACAGGCCGAGCGGCCGGACCTCCGCGCCGGGGTGCCGGGCGGCCGCTGCCCGGACGCCCGACAGACGCGGTGCGGCGAAGGCCGCAAGACCCGGTTCGGCCGGCTCGATGACGCCTATCCGGCGCCGGCCGCGGGCCAACAGGTGCTCACCGGCCCGCATCCCGGCTTCCCGTTGGTCCAGGACCAGGGTGTGGGTGCCCGGGGTGACCGGCGGGCCGTGGGTGAGAACGGCGGCCGTGCCGGAGCGTTTGAGGAGCGCGACGGCGCCGGCGTCCAGCGGGGGATCGTGCAGGGCCAGCACCGCGGCGGGCCGGAGTTCCGCCCAGGCGCGGGCGGCCGCGTCCGGGGAGGCGGCGGGCGCGCCGTGCAGGACGCCGGTGTAGCCGAGGCGGAGCAGCGAGGTCTGAAAACCGGCGAGGAACGTGGTGAAGAGCGGGCCGAAGGCCGGGGCGGTGTCGGCGGGAGCGGCCATCAGCACGAGACTGCCGCGGCCGGCCCGCAGGCTGCGTGCGGCGGCGTGCGGTACGTACCCCAACTCCTCGGCGGCGGCCCGGACCCGCTCTTGGGTGCGGGCACTGACGCGCCCGGCGGCCTGCCCGTTCAGGACGTAGGAGACGGTCGCGCGGGAGACCCCGGCGCGCCGGGCAACGGCCGCGCTGGTCGGGGGTGTTGAGGTGGCACGGGGGCCGGCTGCGTCAGTCATGTGCTGGGCATCCTCGCACAAGGGTTTGTGCGGCGGACGGCGGACGGCGACGCTTCTGGGCGTCGGGGGGTTACACGTGTAATCTTCCGGCGGTTCCCCGGTGCGGAGCCGGGGGCGGCCGGGGGCCGGTGACGGGAGAGAGGTACGGGCATGCAGCTGCACACCCAGGAATGGGGCGCGGGCGACCGGGTCGCGGTGCTGGTCCACGGGATCATGTCCGATCACCGCACCTGGCGCCGGGTCGGCCCGGCACTGGCCGAACGGGGCTACCGCGTCATCGGCGTCGACCTGCGCGGCCACGGCCGCAGCCCCCGTGGCGACTATGCCCCGGAGCTGTTCGCCGACGACCTGGTCGACACCCTGCCTTCCGGGGTGGAGGTGGCGCTCGGCCACTCACTGGGGGGCCTGGCGCTGTCGCTGGCCGCGGAGCGGCTGCGGCCGCGGCGGGCGGTCTACAGCGACCCGGCGTGGTCCCTCGGTGCGTCGGGGCAGGTGGTGGACCCGGCCGTGTTCGTGTCCTTCAAGAGCGCCTCCCGCGCGATGGTGCGGCAGTTCAACCCGCGCTGGGAGGAGGCCGACGTCGACATCGAGCTGGAGACGGTGGCGGCCTGGGACTCCGGTACCGCCCTCGCGCTGTCCGGCACCCGCCTGGAGGATCGCACGCCCGCGCGGCCGGTCGTGCCGTCCCTGGTGCAGATCGCGGGGGAGGGGTTCCTCTTCACCGAGCCGTCGGCGGACCGGCTGACGGACCGCGGCTTCGCGGTCCGTACGGTGCCCGGCGCCGGGCACACCATTCACCGCGATGACTTCGATGCCTTCATGGCGGGCCTCGCGGGCTGGGTGTAGGACGCCGTGCGGGAGCAGGAGTATCGGGGATGTCGCGCCAACTGCTTTCATTCCAGGGCTGGTTGACTGTAGGGGCGTCGCGCTGTCCCGTCAGGTGTCGCAGTCCAGCAGGGTCTTGCACAGGCCGCAACGCGCCTGAACCCGTCCGCGGACCGGTACGCGGATGCGCTGGTGGCAGGTGGGGCACGGGAACGACACCCGCTCCGGCCCCGGCCCTTCGAAGGCGTAACCGTCGCCCGCGGCCGGCGCCGGGGCGCCGGGCCGGGGGTCCCGAGCCGCGCGGCGGTCCTTGGCGTAGCGGTGCCGCGCGGTCCAGCCTGCGGCGGCCAGCGGTGGCCGGCGGGCCTCCCGGCGGGCCATGGCCTGCCCCGCCGTATACGCGTCGTACGCCTGTGGGCTGGTGAACCACGGCGCCGGGTCCTCGTCGAAGAACTGCGCGCGCTGGGCCAGTACGTAGCCGAACTCCTCCGGCGTCAGATATCCGAGCTTCTGTGAGAACGGACCGTGCTCGCGGTAGGCGTCGAGCAGCAGCCAGCCCGCGCCGAGATAGGTGGTGGCGGTGTCGGTGAGGATCTCGTTGTCGCGGGTGCCGGGGAAGGACAGGTCCAGACGGTGCAGCCAGACGTGCGCCACTTCGTGGGCCAGGGCCGCGCCGATGTCCTTGCGGTGGGTCTTGAACCGCTCGTTGAGTTCGATGAAGTACTCCGGGCCCGCGGTCAGTTCGACGTTCGCGGCGTGTTCCATCTCGCGGAAGCCGACGACCACCCGGGCTTGCGGCAGCCGCAGATGCCCGACCATGACCCGGGCGATCCGCTGCGCTCCGAGGTAGAGGTCCTCGCTGTCGTCGAAGGCGACGTCGACGGGCGGCACGCTGGTCGCGTAGGTGCTCACCGTGTCATGACTCAGGCGCCGGTAGAGGGCCGTGACGGCCGCGCGCACCGTCTCGATGTGGGGAAAGCCGTGCTCGATGTCCTTGCCGCCCGTTGCCACCGGGCCACTGTACGGCTGACCGTGATCGACCGGTATGAGCCGTACGGGGCGTCATCGGTACCGGAGTTGGCCGGATGCATCCTCTTGTCACCCTGAACGACCACTACACATAATCAACAGTGCGCTTTACGGACTCATCCCCCACTGGGTTCGGACGCCTTGCGGCGTGCTGCCGTCTTCCACGCACTTCTTGCGGCGGCCACGTCCGGCTCCGGTGGTTGGCATGGGCTCGTCACAGACGTGCAACCCCCCACGAAAGGAAGCCCGTTGCGCAGCTACCTGAAGCACCTCAAGAGAACCACCGCAGTCGGCGCGATCGCCCTGGCCGCCTTCAGCCTCCAGCCCGGCTCCGCCTTCGCCGGCCCCGCGCCCGACCCCACCGGCACCGTTGACACCAAGGTCGTCGGCGGCACCAAGGCCGAGCAGGGTGAATTCCCCTTCATGGTCCGGCTCTCGATGGGCTGCGGCGGTGCCCTCTACGCCAAGGACGTCGTGCTGACGGCGGCGCACTGCGTCGACGGCAGCGGCCCGAACACCTCCATCACCGCGACCGCGGGCGTGGTCGACCTGGAGGACTCCGCCGCGGTCACCGCCAAGTCCACCGAGGTCCTCCAGGCTCCCGGCTACAACGGCAAGGGCAAGGACTGGGCGCTGATCAAGCTCGACAAGCCGCTCGACCTGCCGACCCTGAAGATCGCCGAGGACGACAAGCTCAACAACGGCGACTTCGAGATCGCCGGCTGGGGTGCCGACAAGGAAGGCGGCGAGCAGCAGCGCTACCTCCTCAAGGCGACCGTGCCCTTCATCGACGACGCCACCTGCGAGAAGGCGTACGGCGACTCGCTGACGCCGGGCGACGAGATCTGCGCCGGGAAGCTCGACACCGGCGGCGTCGACACCTGCCAGGGCGACTCCGGCGGCCCGATGTTCCGTAAGGACGAGGCCGGCGAGTGGCTCCAGGTGGGCATCGTCTCCTGGGGCGAGGGCTGCGCACGGCCCGGCAAGCCCGGTGTCTACAGCGAGGTGAGCACCTTCGCCGCGGACATCAAGAAGGCAGCCGGGGAGCTCGGCGGCTGACCCACGCAGTGACGGACGGGCCCGGGGACGCGTTCCCCGGGCCCTTTCGCCGTTGCCGGGGCCCGGCCGCACCCGCGCCGTGCTCCGCCCTCTCGTACCCCGCGCACTCGTGCGCCCCTCCCGGCCCGCGCCCGTTAGTCCAACACCTGTCCCTCCTTTGTCCATAGGCGCACGCGCCACGCGGGAAGCACGCTGTCCGGCGACAGGCAGTGCAGGTGCGAAGGAGGACAGCGCGCGTGAACGAACAGACAGGTGACCGTCGCGGACCCAGCCGCCGGAAGGTCGTCGCCGCCACCACGCTCGCCGGGGTCGCCACCGCCCTCCCGCTCGGCGCGCAGTCCGCCGCGGCCGCACCCCGGGCCGGCCAGGCGGTGCTGCGCTCCGGCGCCCTGGAGGTCCGCGTCGACACCGCCTTCCCCCGGATCGTCTCCTACACCGATCGCGAAAACGGGTCCGTCCTGCACGCCCGGCAGGCACCCGTCACCCAGGTCCTCATCGACGGCACCGCCCGCACCCCCGCCGTCCGCCACCAAGCCGGCGCCGACCGCGCCACCTACGCCCTCACCTTCGACGGCGGCACCGAGATCACCGTGCAGATCGCCGTCGAGGGATGGCAGGTCACCTGGCGCGTCACCCGCATCAAGGACACGGCGGCCCTGCGCGTGGGCACTCTGGAGATCCCCGATCTCGCCCTGCTGAGCGTGCGCAGCGACCAGCCGGGCGCGACGCTGCTGGCCGCCCGCATCGAACTCGACAAGTCCAAGAGCGGTGACACGCTGGTCCAGGTCACCGCCGACACCCCCGCGGAGGCGGCGCCCACCGGATGCGCCTACGCGGTCGTCGCCACCGACGAACTGGCCGCCGCCGTCGAGACCAACACCGTCCAGGACAAGCCCGCCGGCGCCACCACCTGGGAGAACGGCCGGCTGCTGCGGCAGACCGTGCGGGGCGACGGCTGGGTCGAGGCGCAGCTGCGCTGCGGCCAGTGGACGTACCGGGCGGCCGGGCAGTCGCCGGACGCCACCGACCCGCTGCCGTACGCGACGGTGATCGTCACCCGGGACCGCAACGGCGACGGCAGGACCGACTGGCAGGACGCCGCCATCGCCCTGCGCGACATCATGGTGATGCCGCTGGGCGCCGACGAGCAGCATCTGCGCGTCGTGCCGCACATCCCGTTCAACTTCGCCAGCCAGGCCACCAACCCGTTCCTCGCCACCCTCGACAACATCAAGCGGATCGCCCTGGCCACCGACGGGCTGCGGCAGTTCACCCTGCTCAAGGGCTACCAGTCCGAGGGTCACGACTCCGCGCACCCGGACTACGGGGGCAACTACAACAAGCGGGCGGGCGGGCTCGCCGACCTCAACGCGCTGGTGCGGGCCGGCAAGAAGTGGCACAGCGACTTCGCGGTGCACGTGAACGCCACCGAGTCCTACCCGGTCGCGCACGCCTTCTCCGAGACGCTCGTGAACAAGGACGACGAGCAGTGGGACTGGCTCGACCAGTCCTACCGCATCGACGCCAGGCGCGACCTGGTCTCCGGCGACATCGCGCGGCGCTTCGCGCAGCTGCGGAAGGAAACCGACCCGGGGCTCAACACCCTCTACATCGACGTCTTCCGCGAGTCGGGCTGGAACTCCGACCGGCTGCAACGCCACCTGCGCGACCAGGGCTGGCAGGTCACCACCGAGTGGGGGCACGGCCTGGAGCGGTCCTCGCTGTGGTCGCACTGGGCGATGGAGCCCGACTACGGCGGCGACACCTCGCGCGGCATCAACTCCCGGCTGATCCGCTTCGTGCGCAACCACCACAAGGACGTCTTCGCCGACAAGTGGCCCACGCTGCTGGGCGCCGGCCGGATGGGCAACTTCGAGGGCTGGGTCGGCAAGACCGACTGGCACGCCTTCTACAAGATCATCTGGACCGACGCGCTGCCCGCCAAGTACCTCCAGGCCCACCCGATCAAGACCTGGGACGCACACGAGATCACCTTCGAGGGCCCCACCCGGACCGGTGTCAGCGACGCGGACGGCACCCGCAAGATCACCACCGACGGGCGCCTGGTCTACGACGGCGGCACCTACCTGCTCCCGTGGCAGCCGCGCCGCGCCACCGATCCGGACAAGCTCTACCACTACAACCCCGATGGCGGCACGACCAGTTGGGCCCTGCCTCGCGGCTGGTCCGGCACCGCCGCGGTCTACGCCTACCGCCTCACCGACCAAGGGCGCGCCGACGAGACCCGGGTGCCCGTCAACGGCGGAAAGGTCACCCTGACCGCGCGTGCGGGCGCCGCGTACGTCATCCTCCGTGACAAGGCCCCCGCCCAGGAGGACCCTCGCTGGGGCGAGGGCACCGCTCTGCACGACCCCGGCTTCCACTCGGGGACGCTCGCGGGCTGGCAGGTCGGCGGCAGCGGCCCCGCCTCGGTCGAACTCAGCGAAACGGGCGACTACGAGCTGGTCATCGGCGCGGGCGGCGCCGTCACCGTCGGCCAGCAGCTCGCACGGCCCGAGCCGGGCAGCTACGCCGCTTCGGTGCAGGTCGAGGTCGGCGCGAAGGCGGGGGAGCGACGGCGGGCGGGACTTCAGGTGCGCACCGCCGACGGCGTCACCGCGGCCAACTGGACCGAGACCTCCACCGCGGGCAACTACGTCGCCGCCGACCGCAAGTCCGGCACCCGCTTCCAGCGGCTGTTCACCTACTTCACCGTGCCCGAGGGCGGCGGTCCGGTCACTCTCGCCCTCACCGCGGCGGCGGGCGCGGCACGGGTGCGTTTCGACAACGTACGGATCGTTCCCGCGGAGCGCAGCGGCAGGAAAGGCACCCTGGTCCACGAGGACTTCGAGCACGTCCCGCAGGGCTGGGGAGTCTTCGTCAAGGGCGACGCCGGAGGGATCACCGATCCCCGCACCCACATCGCCCAGCGGCACGCGCCGTTCACCCAGCGCGGCTGGAACGGCAAGGCCGTCGACGACGTCATCGACGGCGGGGAATCGCTCAAGTCGCGCGGCGAGAACACCGGGCTCGTCTACCGGACGGTTCCGCACAGCGTGCGCTTCACCGCCGGCCGCCGCTACCGGGTCGGCTTCCGCTACGAGAACGAGAAGGCCGGCCAGTACGCCTGGGTCACCGCCGTCGACGCGCCGGGGACCCGCGAGCTGACCCGCACCCCACTGCCGGTCGCCACCCAACCGACCACGTACACCTACGAGTTCACCGCCCCTGCCGATGGTGAGGCATGGGTGGGGCTGCGCAAGGTGGGGGACGACGGGAAGGCCGAGTTCGTGCTGGACACCTTCGAGGTGCGCGAGCTGTAGTCGCGCGGAAGGGGCGGGCCCGCACGGCCCGCCCCTTCATCTCCCGGCTCCGGCACGTCAGCCCGCGCAGGGATACAGGCCCGGAGACACCGCCCCTTCCCCTGTGAGGCACGGTGCGCTCTCCAGTTCCCACACCAGCAGCTCGTTCTCGCCCTCGCGCAGCACCGGGCCGGGCACGAACAGGGCGCGCTGCGGGCCGACGTGCCAGTACCGGCCCAGATTGAAGCCGTTGATCCAGACGAATCCGCGGGTCCAGCCCGGCAGGGCCAGATCGGCGTCCCCCGGACGGCAGGTCAGCGTCAGAGTGCCCCGGTAGAAACCCGCGGCCGCCGGACCGCCGTCCGCCGGTACGGCACGGAACGGGATCCCGGCCCGCGCACCGGCATCCTCCAGGGCATCCAGCCGCAGCCCGCGCGCCCGGACACCGTGCAGAAACTGCCGCTCGTGCAGCAGCCCGCCGGTGATGCCCTTGGACTCCGCCAGCCGGGGGCCGTAGTTGACGCGCCCCAAGGACTCCACCCACAGCTCCACCGATGCAGGCCCCGCCACCTCTGCGACCAGCGCGTCCTCGTCCTCCAGCACCGGCCCGCGCACTCCGTCGACCGACACGACCGCTCGGTCCCTCAGCCCGCGGACCCGCAGCGGATACGTGCCGCGCGGCCCCGGCACCTCGACGCGGTAGCGCACCACACCCCGGTCCACGCCCAACTCCTCGAACGTGGCAGGGCTCCCGGCCGTCACCTCCGGGCCCCCCAGGCACTCCAGCACGTCCTCGGCCGGCGCCCACTCCGTCACCACCCCGGGCACCGGCGCGTCCAGCGCCCGCACCGGCTCGGGCAGCTCCGGCAGCGGCCCGTCCGCGAACTCGGCCAGCACCTCACGGAACCGCCAGAACTTCTCCGTCGGACGGCCGCGCTCGTCGATCGGCGCCTCGTAGTCGTACGAGGTGACCGTGGGCTCCAACTCCCCGTCGTGCAGCTCACCGGCGCGGTTGGCGCCCGCCCAGCCGCCGAAACTGGTGCCGCCGTGCGCCATGTAGAGGTTGACCGAAGCGCCGCACTCCAGGATCTCCCGCAGTGCCGCCGCCGCGTCCTGCGGAGGGCGCGGGACGTCACGCCGCCCCCAGTGCGCGAACCACCCGCACCAGAACTCCATGCACATCAGCGGCCCGTCCGGCTGATGCCGGCGCAACGTCGCGAACGCCTCCCGGGCGCCGGATCCGAAATTCGCGGTCGCCAGCACTCCGGGCACGGACCCGCCGGTCAGCATGTGGTCCTCGGGGCCGTCCGAGGTGAACAGCGGTACGCGCACTCCGTGGCCGCGGAGCGCCTGCGCGATATGCGCCAGATACTCCGCATCGCTGCCGTACGAGCCGTACTCGTTCTCCACCTGCACCATGATCACCGGCCCGCCGCCGGAGCCTTCGGGCCCCGACGTCTGTGTGCACTGCCGCGCCACGACCTGCGGCAACAGCCGCGCGAACCAGGCGTCCACGGCCCGCAGATACGCCGCGTCCCGGGTCCGCACCCGACGGCCCAGCGGCCCCGTCAGCCACTCCGGCAGCCCGCCGTTCTCCCACTCCGCGCAGATGTAAGGGCCCGGCCGGACGATCGCCCGGAGCCCCGCGGCCTGCGCCGCGTCCAGGAACCGGCCCAACGCCTCCGGGTCCCGGAACTCGCCGGGCCGCGGCTCGTGCAGATTCCACGGCACGTACGTCTCCACGCAGTTCAGACCCAGCGCACGGAGCATCGCCAGCCGGTGGTCCCACTGCGCCTCGTGCACCCGGAAGTAGTGCAGCGCACCGGACAGCAGGCGCAGCGGCCGCCCGTCCAGCATGAAGTCCCGCTCGCCCACCACGAACTGCGCCACGGATTCCCGCCTTGTCTCTCCGCTGTGCTGCCGACTCGCGTGCTGCGCCCGCAGGTCAGGCCCGTCGCACACGCTCACCGGTCACCTTCGCCCTCTGGCGGTGCGGCGGTCCATGGACAAAGATCGGCATTGTTTGGACGGAGCGGCACGAGCGCTGCGGTGGGCCGGGAGGACCGCCATCGCGCGGCCCACGGCGACGGGAGGCCCGGGCGTGTACCACACCTGGATGCGGTACTTCACTCCGAGCCCGGCCCACCACCGGCTCGGTCTTGTCTGCCTGGGCGTCGGGCTCCAGCACGGCGCACTGCCGACCGTCGGGCCGCGCACCCTCGACCACCACGTCGCCATCGTCATCAGCGCGGGCCGCGGCTGGTTCACCGCCCCGGACGGCTCCCGCCTGGCGGTCACCGCTCCCGCGCTGCTGTGGATCCTGCCCGGTGTACCGCACCATTACGGGGCCGACCCCGAGACCGGCTGGGACGAGAGTTTCGTCGACTTCACGGGGCCCGCCGCCGACACCTACACGGAGCTGGGCTACATCGAGCCGGACCGGCCGGTGGTGCCGCTCGCCGACACCGGCCCGGCCCGCGCCGCCGTCGGCCGGATCGCCCGTGCGGCGCGCCGCGGCAACCCGCTGCTGGAGGTGGAGACCTCGGCGGTCGTCCACGAACTCCTCGTCGTGTTGCGGCGGGCACGCGCGGACACGGATGCCGACGGTGACCCGGTGCTCCAGGCGCTGGCGCGGGACGCGTTCCTGCCGCTGTCGGTGGCCGAACACGCGGCCCGGCACGGCATGACGCCCGCGGAGCTGCGGACGGCCGTACGGCGGGGAGCGGGGTGCAGCCCGAAGGACTACCTCCTGGGCATCCGGCTGGGGCGGGCGAAGGAACTGCTGGTGGGCACGGACCTTCCCGTCGCCGCGGTGGCCCGCCGGGTCGGCTACGACGATCCGGCGTACTTCAGCAGACTCTTCACCCGCCGGGTCGGCACCGCACCGGTCCGCTTCCGCGACCGCCAGGTCCGCAGCGTGCCCGGTGGCTGGTCCACTCAGATCCCCGACCCGGACAATCCGCCGCTGGTCAGCGGACACAGCACGTGAGTGCGGCGGGGACGCGACGGCGCCTGTGCGGCGCGACCCCACCGTCCCGCCGGCTTCCGGCCCGCATCGGGCAACGGTCGCCGCAGGACAGCCGGAAGCCCGGCGTCCGATGCGGCGGGCCACCGAGTGACCTGCCGCGCGGCACCGCCGGGCATCCGCTTCAGGGGGAGACCTCCTCCAGTGGCCGGTCGGTGGTCTCCTCGGCGAACACCGCGGCGACCAGGGCGCCGGCCAGGGCGACCGCACCGAGCATGACGAACACCGTGGGCAGGCCGGTGCCGCCCGCGTAGACCGCGCCGACCAGCACCGGACCGAGGATCACGCCGATCCGGTTGAGGGCGCCGCCGACGCTGCAGCCCAGGGCGCGCATCCGCGTCGGGTACAGCTCCGGTGTGTAGAGGTAGAGGCTGATGTTGGACCCGAAGAAGCAGACGGCCGCGAGCGAGGTCCACAGCAGCACCTGGACCGGTGTGCGTGCCCCGAGCACGGCGAGGACGAGCAGGACGGCCGCCGCGCCGCCGAGGAAGAGCGCGAAGATCCGGCGGCGGCCGATCCGGTCGACGGTGAGCGCGGCCAGGAGGCAGCCGAGCAGGCCGGCGACGGATGTGACGGTGGAGTAGAGCAGCGCGTCGGGGAGCGCGAGGCCGAACCGGGTGCCGTAGATGGTCGGGAGCCAGGAGGTGATGCCGTAGTTCACGAAGTAGCCGGTGAACCAGAGGGTGCCGACGACGAGGGTGCGGCGGCGGTAGCGTCCGGTGAACAGGCCGCGCAGGCCGGTGGCGGCGCGCTCGGCCGGTGTCGCCGGTGCGGCGGGCGCCGTGGCCCTCAGGCCGGTGACCAGCGGGTGGTCGGGGTGCTCGGTGGCGTCCGCGCCCGGGGCGGCCCCCACCGGTGGCAGCGGCCGCCCTGTCGCGGTGGCCACCTTGGTCTCGATCAGGGTCATCGTCTCGGTGGCCTCCCGCAGTCGCCCGCGGTCGGCGAGCCAGCGTGGTGATTCGGGCACCGTGCGCCGGACGAGGAGGCAGAGCAGGCCGGGGAGTGCGGCGAGCGCGTACATCCAGCGCCAGCCGAGGACCGGCACGATCCAGGCCGCGCACAGCGCGCCGAGGGTGAGACCGGCGGGGAAGACCAGCTCGTAGAGCAGGACGAAGCGGCCGCGGCCGTGGCTGCGGGTGATCTCGCTGATGAAGGTGGCCGCGACGGGCACCTCACCGCCGATGGCGAGGCCCTGGACGAAGCGCAGCAGCATGAACGGGGTCGGGCCGGGGCTGCCGGCGAGGGCGAGGGAGGCCACGCCGGAGACGCCGATGCACAGGGCGATGACCTTGACCCGGCCGATCCGGTCGGCCATCCGGCCGGAGAAGAGGGCGCCGATCAGCATGCCGATCGACCCGATGGTCAGGACGAGGGTGGACTCCGCGGTCGACAGGCTCCATTCCTGGCGCAGCTCGGGCATCGCATAGGCGATCAGCAGTTGGTCGAAGGCTTCGAAGAAGGTCACCACGCCGATGACGACGCGCACGGTGACGTGCCAGCGGGACAGCGGGAGACGTTCGAACCGGGCGGCGATGTCGGCGCGGGTGGCGTCGGCGTCGCGCTCCGGGGAGGCGTCGAGGCTCATCCGGGATTCCTCCAGACCCGCGCGGACGGCGGGTGAGGGACAAGGGGGAGTGAGAGGGAGAAGGGCGAGGGGGCAGAGAGGGAGAGGGCCGGGGCGGGGCGCGGGCAGTGCGGGGATCTCGCTCGGTGGCGCACCGTCCGTAAGCGCAAAGTTTCTAAGGGCTTAAGTTCTACCGACCTGGGGGGTGTGCGCGTCAAGGGTTTGACCAACCGAACTTTTTCCCGGCTCGGGTCTTGCCAGGAAATAGTTAAGTGCTTAGATTTCTAGCGCTGAAGCAAAGCGGTGGGTTCCGGCCCGCGGGTTCCGCCCCTCGTTCGAGCCCCGTCCCAGCCACCCCACCTCGCCCAAGTCGCCCTCAGGAGGCCGCGGATGACCGTCGAAGAGCCGACGGAGCACCTGGTGCCCGCACCGGAGCGCACCCCGGACGAAGTCCTGGTCGCGGGGGAGTGGCGGCCCGGCGGCGGCGCATCCTTCGACACCGTCGACCCCGCCACCGGACGCACCCTCGCCGTACTGCGCGGCGCCGACGCGGCCGACGTCGACGAGGCCGCGCGCCGCGCCGCGCGAGCCGCCGCCGACCCGGCCTGGCGTCGGCTGCCCGCCCACCGCCGCGCCCGGCTGCTGCACCGCATCGCCGATCTCGTCGAGGCGGCGGCCGCGCGCCTGGCGGACCTCCAGACCGCCGACACCGGCAAGTGCCGCGGCGAGACGCTCGCCCTGGTGCACAGTGCGGCGGCCACCTTCCGCTACACGGCCGCCGCCCTGGAGACCGCCGAGGACGCCCTCACGCCCGCCCGCGGCGACTACGTCACCCTGAGCCTGCACGAGCCGATCGGCGTCATCGGCGCCATCACCCCCTGGAACTCGCCGATCGCCAGTGACGCCCAGAAGTTCGCGCCGGCACTCGCCGCCGGCAACGCCGTACTCCTCAAGCCCGCGGAATGGACCCCGCTGGTGGCCCTCGCGCTCGGCCGGATCGTGCGGCAGGCGCTGACCGAGGCGCGGCTGCCCACCGGGCTGCTGTCCGTCCTGCCCGGGCCGGGCGCGGTCACCGGCGACGCGATCGTGCGGCATCCCGCCGTCGGCAAGATCGCCTTCACCGGCGGCACCCGCACGGGCCGCGCCATCGCGCACACCGCGGCCGACAAGCTCATGCCGGTCTCCCTGGAGCTCGGCGGCAAGTCACCGACCGTCGTCCTGGAGGACGCCGACCTCGAACAGGCCCTGGCAGGCGTGATGTTCGGCATCTTCTCCTCCAGCGGGCAGAGCTGCATCGCCGGCTCCCGGCTGTTCGTCGCCCGCTCCCGCTACGACGCCTTCCTCGGCGAACTCGTCGCCCGTACACAGAAGTTGCGCGTCGGCCCCGGGACCGACCCGGCCACCCAGGTCGCGCCCCTCGTCCACCACCGTCACCGCGACGGCGTCGCCGCCTACGTCGACCGGGCCCGCGCCGACGGCGCCCGCGTGCTCTGCGGCGGCGCACCGCCCGAGGGCGAGCGCTACCGCGACGGCGCCTACTACCTGCCCACCGTCCTGGACGGCCTGCCGCACTCCGCCCCTGCCTGCCAGGAGGAGATCTTCGGCCCGGTCCTGGTCGCGCTGCCCTTCGATGACGAGGACGACCTCGTCGCCCAGGCCAACGACACCGTCTACGGCCTGGCCTGCGGACTGTGGACCCGCAGCGCCGCCACCGCCTGGCGGCTCGCACGCCGCATCGACGCCGGAACGGTCTGGGTCAACACCTACAAGCAGTTCAGCAGCTCCACCCCCTTCGGCGGCATGAAGGACAGCGGCCTCGGCCGCGAGAAGGGCCGCGACGGCCTCCGCGCCTACCAGCGCCAGAAGAGCCTCTACTGGGGCACCGCCGCCGACCCGTTGCCGTGGGCCCTGGGCTGACCCGGCCGGCCCGTACCACCACCCATCCGAAGGAGACCGGAACCGATGCCGCACGAGCCCCTCGCCAGGCTCCGCGCGCTGCGCGCCGTCGAACTGCTCACCCCCGCCCTCACCGAGGCCACCGACTTCTACCGAGAGGTGTGGGGCCTGGAGGTCGTCGCCACCGAACCCGGCACCGCCGGCTGGCTGCGCGGCACCGGCGCCGAGCACCACGTCCTCGGCCTCACCCGCGCCGACCGCACCGGCCTCGGCAAGATCAGCTTCGCCGTCGCCACCCCCGCCGAGATCGACGAGGCCGCCCGCCGCCTGCTCGCCCGCGGCATCACCCCGCTGCACGGCCCCGGCCCGCTCGACCAGATCGGCGGCGGCTACGGGCTGCGCTTCACCGACCCCGAGGGCCGACTGCTGGAGCTCAGCGCCCAGGTGGAGGCCGTCGCCCCGCGCGGGCGGGACGCAGCCGTGCCCGTGGGCGTCACCCACACCGTCCTCAACACCACCGACATCGACGCCGCCGTCGCCTTCTACACCGACGTCCTCGGCCTGCGCGTCTCCGACTGGTCCGAGCACCAGATGGCCTTCCTGCGCTGCAACGCCGACCACCACTGCATCGCCTTCAACCAGGCCGGATGGACCTCGCTCAACCACGTCGCGTACGAGATGACCTCCGTCGACCACTTCATGCGCGGACTGGGCCGGCTGCGCCACCACGGCGTCGTCCCGCAGTGGGGCCCGGGGCGGCACGGCCCCGGGGACAACACCTTCGCCTACTTCACCGACCCCTCCGGGCTGGTCTGCGAATACACCTCCGAGGTCGCCCAGATCGTCGAGGACGCCTGGATCGCCCGGGTCTGGCGGCGCACCCCGGAACTCTCCGACCTGTGGGGCACCGCGGGACCGCCGTCCGCCGAGATCCGCCGGCACATGGCGGGCACCCCCGACCCCGGACCGCTCACCACCGCCCCCGAGGTGACCGCATGACTGCCTCCTCCTCTCCCGCCGCCCCTTCCGACGCACCGGCTCCTTCCGCTCCGCCGGCCCGGCCGGTGTCCGCCGCCCCGGCCCGTGCCATCCGCCGTGTCGGACTCGTCGGCTGGGGCGCCATCGGCCGGGTCGTCGGCCGGTCCCTCGCCGAAGGCGACCTGCCGGGCGCGGAGTTGACGCGCATCGTCGACAACCGGCCGCTGGGTGACGTGCCCGCGCCGCAGTGCGGAGTCGAGGAAGCCCTGGACTCCTGCGACCTCATCGTCGAGGCCGCGGGGCAAGCCGTCATCCGCGAATGGGGGACGCGGGTCCTCGCCTCGGGCGCCGACCTGCTGATCACCTCCACCGGCGCGCTCACCGACCCCGACCTCACCCGCCGCCTCCTGGACGCGGGACCCGGCCGGGTCTACTTCACCGGCGGCGCCGTCGGCGGCCTCGACCTCCTGCAGGCGGTCCGCGCCCTCGGCCCCCTCGACGAGGTGCGCCTGACCACCACCAAGCTTCCCGGCACTCTGGAACAGCCCTGGATGGACGCGGAGTTGCTGCACCGTATGCGCACCGCGACCGGGCCCGTCGAGGTCATGCGGGGCACCGCGCGCGAGGTGCCGGCGAAGTTCCCCCGGTCGACGAACGTCGCCGCGTCCGTGGCGCTCGCCGTCGGCGATCCGGACCGGGTGGCGGTCAGCGTCGTCGCGGACCCGGCGGCCACCCTCACCCGGCATGTCATCGAGGCCCGCGGCGCCATGGGCGACTACCGCTTCGACGTACGCCACCGCCCCGACCCGCACAACCCCGCCACCAGCCAGGTCGTGCCCCATGCCGTGCTGCGCAGTCTGGCCGCGCTCACCGGACGTACGGGGCAGATCCTGTGACGGCCGGGCACCGGGCCGGCGCGGGAGCCGGGAGCGTGGCCGAGCCCGGGGCCACGGCAGCGCCCGGGGCCGCGGCCTCCGCCGCCCGCCCGGCCGACCCCGGCCTCGACGGGCTGCACGTGGAGCAGGCGGGCGACCGCGGCCCCCTGCTGCTCTGCCTGCACGGCATCGGCTCCTCGTCCGCCGCCTTCGCTTCCCAACTCGCCGCCCTGTCCGCCCACATGAGGGTCATCGCCTGGGACGCACCCGGCTACGGCCGCTCCGCGGACCCCGCGGAACCGCCGGGCCTGGACGGCTACGCGGACACCGCCGCCGCCCTCATCCGGCGCCATGGCGGACCCGCCCACGTCCTCGGCGTCTCCTGGGGCGGCGTCATCGCCCTGCGGCTGGCCGCCCGCCACCCCGACCTCGTCGCCGGCCTCATCGTCGCCGACAGCAGCGCGGGCTCCGGCACCGACCCGGACAAGGCCGCCGCGATGCGCAGGCGCGCCGCCGACCTCGCGAGCCAGGGCCCCGAAGCCTTCGCCCGCGCCCGAGCCCCCCGGCTCGTGTCCGACCGGGCACCGCTGGACCTCGTCCACCGGGTCACCGCGACCATGGCCGACGCCGTACGGCTGCCCGGCTACGCCTGGGCCGCTGAGTCGATGGCAGCCACCGACCTGCGCCCGCAACTGCCCACCGTCACCGCGCCGACGCTGGTGCTCTGCGGCGACCTGGACCAGGTCACCGGCGTCGAGGCGAGCCAGCTGATCGCCGGCGCCCTGCCCACCGCCGTGTTCGTCATCGTGGCCGGCGCCGGTCACCTCGCCAACCAGGAGCGTCCCGCGGCCTTCAACGCCTGGGTCCACTCCCACCTGCGGATCACCGCCCGCATCCCCGAATAGCCCCCGTACCCCCGCACGACCCGTACACCCGTCAAGGAGAAGTCCATGCCCCTCACCACCACCGAGTACGACAACGGCGGCGACCTCGCCCGCTACACCGACTCCCTCATCGCCACCAAGGACTCCCGCGAGCCCGACTGGAACACCCTCGCCTTCCAGGCCAAGGCCGGCGACCAGTACCGCAGGGCCCAGATCCGCTACGTCGGCTCCGGCGCCACCGGCAACCACGAGGGCGACAACCGCATCCTGCCCTCCGGCGGCTTCACGTTCTCCAACATGCTGCTGCCGCCCGGCGCCGAGGGCCCCGAGCACACCCACCACGACGTCGAGGAAGCCTTCTTCGTCCTGGAGGGCGAGGTCCGGGTCGGCATCCACCGTGGCGAGGGCGAGGCGGAGTACCGCACGCTCGGCTACCGCGACATGATCGTGGTGCCGGCCGGCGTCGCCCGCAGCCTCAAGAACGAGGGCGACACCGACGCCCTGTTCTGCGTCGTCATCGGCACCCGCAAGCCGCAGGTCCCCACCTACCCCGAGCACTCGCCGATGCACGGCGTCACCCGCGACTGATGGCCGCCGCACCGCCCCGCACCGTCGTCGTCACCGGCGCCGGCCGCGGACTGGGACTTGCCACCGCCCGCCGGGTCGCCTCCGACGGACACCGCGTGGTGATCGCCGAACTCGACCCGGAGCGCGGTGACAGCGCCGCCGCGGGACTGCGCGCCGAGGGCCTCGACGCGCACGCCGTCCCCGTCGACGTCGCCGACCCCGCGTCCGTCGACCGGCTCGCCCGGGAGGTCGCCGCACTCGGCCCGCTGCACGGCCTGGTCAACAACGCGGGGCTGGCCGACGCGGTCGGCGGGAAGCCCTTCCACGAGATCGACGTCGCGGAGTGGGACCGCATCATGGCGGTCAACGCCCGCGGTCCCTGGCTCGTCTCGCGCGCCCTGCTGCCCCAGCTCACCGCCACCGGCAGCGGACGCATCGTCCACCTCGCCTCCGACGCCGCCCTGTACGGCTCCCCGCGCCTCGCGCACTACATCGCCTCCAAGGGAGCGGTCATCGCTCTCACCCGGGCGATGGCCCGGGAGACCGGCGACCTGGGCGTCACCGTCAACGCGGTCGCCCCCGGCCTCACCGAGAGCGAGTCGACGGTCCGCATCCCCGCCGAGCGACACGACCTCTACCGCCTCAACCGCGCCATCAGCCGCCCCCAGACCCCGGACGACCTGGTCGGCGTCATCGCCTTCCTGCTCGGCCCGGAGTCCGGCTACCTCACCGGCCAACTCATCGCCGTCAACGGCGGATTCACCATGCACTGACCCGCCGCTCACCACCCACCACCGCACCACCGTCCGGAGGACACCCATGGACCTCGGCCTGGCCGAACGCACCGTACTCGTCACCGGCGGCAGCTCGGGCGTCGGCCTGGCCACGGTCCGCGCCCTGCTCGCGGAGGGCGCCCGCGTCGCCACCTGCGCCCGCAACCCCGAGACCCTCGCGGCGGCCGCCGCGAAGCTCGGCGCCGGGAGCGACCGGCTGCTCACCGGCTCCTGCGACGTCCGCGACGCCGATGCCACCGCCGCCTTCGTCCGAAGCGCCGCCGACCACTTCGGCGGCCTGGACGGTCTCGTCAACAACGCCGGGCAGTCCCGGATGAAGACGTTCGCCGAGACCACCGCGGAGGACTGGCGCGACGAACTGGAGCTGAAGTTCGCCGGTGTGCTCCACCCGCTGCACGCCGCGCTGCCCTCGCTCCGCGCCTCCTCCGCCCCCGCCGTCGTCAACATCAACGCGGTCCTGGCCAAACAGCCCGAACCGCGCCTGATCACCACCAGCGCCGCCCGCGCCGGCATCCTCAACCTCTCCAAGTCCCTCTCCCGCGAACTCGCCGCCGACGGCATCCGCGTCAACTCCGTCTGCCTCGGCCTGATCGACACCGGCCAGTGGACCCGCCGGCACGCCGACTCCGGCACCGCCGAGCCCTACGACCGGTGGCAGGCCCGCCTCGCCGCCGACCGCGGCGTCGCCCTGGGCCGCCTGGGCCGCGCCGACGAGGTCGCCTACGCCGTGCTGACCCTGCTGGCCCCCCGCGCCTCGTACATCACCGGCACCGCGATCGACGTCTGCGGCGGCGTCGGCCGCTCCGTCGCCTGACCCCCGCCCTCCGGCCCTCCCCCCTCCTTCAGGAGCCCGCTTCCATGCCCCAGCCCAACGGCGGCGATCTGCTCGTCGCCCTCCTGCGCGACCTCGGCGTCGACACCGTCTTCGGCGTCGTCAGCGTGCACAATCTGCCGCTCGTCGAAGCCGTCGACCGCGACCTGCGGTTCGTACCCGTACGCCACGAGGCCACCGCCGTGAACGCCGCGGACGGCCACGGCCGGGCCCGCGGCGGCCTCGGCTGCGCGCTGACCAGCACGGGCACCGGCGCCGGCAACGCCGCCGGCTCGCTGATCGAGTCCCTCAGCACCGGCAGCCGCGTGCTGCACATCACCGGGCAGATCGACAGTGCCCACCTGGGCGCCGGCCGCGGCTTCATCCACGAGACCCGCGACCAGCTCGGCATGCTGCGGGCGGTCAGCTCCCACGCCGCCACCGTCCCCGACGCGGCGAGCGCCGGCGCCGTCCTGCGGGCGGCCGCCGCCCACGCCCTGGGCCCGGCCGGCGGACCCGCCAGCGTCGAATGGCCCATCGACCTCCAGTACGCGGCCCAGGACCCGACCGCACTGCCCGCGGCACCCGCGCCCGCGGAGCCGCCGCTGCCCGCACCGGCCGCCCTGGACGAGGCCGCGCGGCTGCTCGCCGCCGCCCGCCGGCCGCTGCTGTGGGCCGGCGGCGGCGCCACCGCCGCCGGGCCCGAACTCGCCGCACTGCTGGCGGAGGTGAACGCGGGACTGCTCACCAGCAACTCCGGCCGCGGCGCCGTACCCGAGGACCACGACCGGTGCGTCGGCAACTTCGCCACCACCCCGGCAGGCCGCGAACTCCTCGCGGACGCAGACCTGTTGATGAGCGTCGGCACCCACTTCCGCTCCAACGAGACCGCCGACTGGAGCCTGCGGCTGCCCGCCGTCCACGTCCAGATCGACCACGACCCGGCCGCCCTCGGCCGCAGCTACCCCGCGGCACTCACCCTGCACGGCGACGCCGCAACCACCCTCACCGCGCTGCGGCAGCGCCTCGCCGCCGCACCGTCCACCGGCGGGCGGGCCGCCGACGGCGCCTGGACCGCCCGCGTCCGCGACGCCCGCGAGGAGGTCCGTGCCGCCCTGCGCGACCAGATCGGCCCGCAGGCCGCCATCTGCGACGCGATCCGTGCCGCGCTGCCCCGCACCGCCGTCATCGCCCGCGATGTCACGGTCCCCGCCAGCAGCTGGGGCAACCGCCTCCTGGAGATCTACGCCCCGCACACCAACGTCTTCCCGCGCGGCGGCGGCATCGGCCAGGGCCTGGGCATGGGCATCGGCGCCGCCCTCGCCCACCCCGACACCCCCAGTCTCGTCATGGCGGGCGACGGCGGCCTCGCCGTCCACCTCGGCGAACTCCTCACCCTCGCCCAGGAACGCCCCCGGCTGACCCTCGTTGTCTTCAACGACGGCGGCTACGGCGTCCTGCGCAACATGCAGGACCGCTACTTCGACCGCCGCTCCGGCGTCGACCTGGCCACCCCCGACTTCGCCGCCCTCGCCCACGCCACCGGCCTGCCCTACGCCCGGATCGCCGCCCCGGACGACGCCGCCCCGATCCTCACCGCCGCCACCGCGGGAGACGGCCCGACCCTCGTCGAGGTCGACCTCACCGCCCTCGGCCCGATGAAGACCCCCTTCACCCCGCCCGTCGCACTGCCCGCCGCCCGGTAAGGAGGACGACCGTGACCGCACCCGCCCTCGACCTGCTCGTCCACCGCATGACCTGGGAAGCCGACGACGTCCTGGCCATCGAGCTCATCCACCCCGACGGCACACCGCTGCCCGCCTGGGAGCCCGGCGCCCACATCGACGTCCAGGCCGGCGGACACCTGCGCCAGTACTCCCTGTGCGGAGACCCCCAGGACACCGGCCGCTACCGCATCGCCGTCCTGCACACCACCACCTCACGCGGCGGCTCCGCCCATATCCACACCACCCTGCGCCCCGGCACCACCCTCCGGATCCAGGGCCCCCGCAACCACTTCGCCCTCGAACCCGCCGCCCGCTACCTCTTCCTCGCCGGCGGCATCGGCGTCACCCCGCTCCTCGCCATGGCCCGCGCCGCCCGGCGCGCCGGCGTCCCCTGGCGGATGATCCACGGCGGCCGCCGCCGCACCAGCCTCGCCTTCACCACCGAACTGACCGCGCTGGCCGACACCGCGACCGGCGCCGACTACCAACTCCACCCCCAGGACGAACACGGCCACATCGACCTCGACACCGCTCTCGACGACCTCCCCGACAACACCCTCGTCTACTGCTGCGGCCCCGAACCGCTGCTGACCGCCGTCGAGGAACGCTGCGCCGCCCTCGGCCTCGCGCACCGGCTGCGCACCGAGCGGTTCGCCGCGCCCCGGCCCGCCCGGGCCCCGGACGCCGGTGACGACCGGGCCTTCGACGTCGAATGCCGCCGCACCGGCCGCACCGTACGCGTCGAGGAGAACACCAGCATCCTCGACGCCGTCGAAGCCGCCGGCGTCCCCGTGCAGAGCTCCTGCCGCGACGGGATCTGCGGTACCTGCGAGACCCGCGTCCTCGACGGCACCCCCGACCACCGCGACTTCCTGCTCAGCGACACCGAACGCGCAGCCAACACCTCCCTGATGATCTGCGTCTCCCGCAGCGCCGGCGACCGCCTCGTCCTCGACCTGTGACCCGCCCGCGCCGCGCGCACCCAGCCCACCCGCCAGGAGCCCCCATGACCCCGTACCTGGAAATCCACCAGTCCCGCCACCAAGAGCCCACCGCCTACGAGTTCAAGCTCGCCCACACCCTCGAAGAGATCTTCACGCAGGTAGGCCACGGCCTCGCCGACGTCATCGAGGGCCTCAACGCCCGGCAGGTGCACGCCCCCGACGGCGAACCCTGGACCGAGCAGTCCTTCCGCGACGAGATGCACCGACTGGGAGCGTGACCACATGACGACGAACCCCACCACCAACCCCGGCACGGCCACCACCTCAAGCGTCGCCGACCGCATCTACGCCACCGGACTGCGCAACCAGTGGCACCCCGTCGTCCCGTCCCACTTCGTCGCCCCCGGCGGCATGCGCCGGGTCACCGCACTCGGCGAACACTGGCTGCTGTTCCGCCGCGCCGACGGCACCCTGCACATGCTCGCCGACCGCTGCCCGCACCGCGGCGCCCGGCTCTCCCTGGGCCGGCACCTCGGCGACCGGATCTCCTGCTGGTACCACGGCGTGGAGGTCGACGGCACCGGCACCGTCACCTCCGTACCGGGCCTGCCCGGCTGCACCCTCGAAGGCAAACAGCTCGTCCCCAGCCCCCCGGTACGCGAGATCGGCGGCGCGATCCTCGCCTACTTCGGCGACGCACAGCACCCCGAGCCCTGCGAACTGACCCTCCCCGAACCCCTCACCGACCCCGGCACCGACGCCTTCCTGTGCTACGCCGAGTGGAACGTGCCCTGGCGCTACGGCATGGAGAACCTCCTCGACCCCATGCACGGCCAGTTCCTGCACCACGAGTCGCACACCATGGGCGACGGCGACACCACCGCGAAGTTCCGTATCCGCGAGACCGAGCGCGGCTACTTCTTCGAGAAGACCGACCAGCGCGGCGTCAACTTCGACTGGGTCGAACTGTGCCGCACCGGCATCGACTGGGTCGACCTGTCCATCCCCTACCCGCCGTCCGCGGGCCCCGGCGGCCCGTTCGGCATCGTCGGCATGGTCTGCCCCATCGACGCCGAACGCAGCGGCGTCTTCTTCTGGCGCTACCGCCGCGTCACGGGCTGGCAGCGCGACTCCTGGCGCTTCCTCTACCGCACCCTCATCGAGGAACGGCACTGGCACGTCCTCGAACAGGACCGCACCATGCTCGAAGCCCTCCCGCACGACGCCGACCAGGCCGAGAACCTCTACCAGCACGACCTCGGCGTGGTCCGGCTGCGCCGCCTCTACCGCGCCGAGGCCGAACGCCAGGCCGCCGCACTCGCCACCTGACCCCCGCCCCGCCGGCCGGCCGCCCCCGCGCACCGGCCGGCCCGCACCGCCACCCTCAGCCGCCGTCCCGCTCCGCCCGGTCCGCCTCGGTGATCGACCGCTCCAGCTTCGACAACAGCCGTGCCAACTGGCGGCACTCGGCGGGGGAGAGGCCGGCCAGCATCCGCCGCTCGTTCTCCAGATGCTCCGCGAACAACGCGTCGATCTTCGCCAGCCCCTCCTCCGTCAGCCGCGACCGCACCACCCGACGGTCCTGCTCATCGCGCTCCCGCACGATCAGCCCGTCCTTCTCCAACCGGTCGATGCGCAGCGTCACCCCCGCCGACGAGATCAGCCCCGAATCCGCCAACTGCCCCGCCGTACGCCGAAACGGCCTGCCCGCCCGGCGCAGCGCCGTCAGCACGTCGAAGCCCGCCACCGACAGGCCGTGCGCCTCCACCGCCGCGGTCAGCCGCGCGCTGTAGCGCAGATACGTACGGTGCAGCCGCGCCAGCACCTCCAGCGGCGAGGTGTCCAGCTCCGGCCGCTCCCGCCGCCAGTCCTCGATGATCGACGCCACCGCGTCCGACCGTGCCGTCGTCTTCCTCGTCATGTCCCACGCCCTCCCCGGGCTCCGCCGCCGGGCCGCGAGCTCGTACCCGTTCACCACAAAACTTTAGTGCTGAGAAGCCAGGTGCCTAACATTCCCTGCCCGCGCAGCACGCACCACCCTCCCCGAGCCGGTCCCCTCTCCCCAAGTCACCGGCCGTACGGCAGCATGACCCCATGCCCGCACTGCAGCGCGACGAGGCGCAGACCCGAGCCCGGCTCATCGACGTCCACCGCTACGAGGTCGCACTCGACCTCACACAGGGCGAGGACCACTTCGGCTCCCGAACGGTCATTCACTTCACCGCGCGCGACGCCGGCGACACCTTCGTCGACATCCAGCCTGCCGAGCTGCACAGCGCCACCCTCGACGGCCACCCCCTCGACCCCGCCGCCCTCGCCGACAACCGCCTCCCGCTGACCGGCCTCACCCCCGGCGCCCACGAGCTGCGGCTGACCGCCACCATGCGCTACTCCCGCACCGGCGAAGGCATGCACCGCTTCACCGACCCCGCCGACGGCGAGGCCTACGTCTACACCCAGCTGTTCATGGAAGACGTCAAGCGCGTCTTCGCCGCCTTCGACCAGCCCGACCTCAAGGCTGTCTTCGCCCTCACCGTCACCGCGCCCCCCACATGGCACGTCCTCGGCAACGGCATCGCCACCCAGGGCGACCCCGGCCACTGGACCCTCGCCCCCACCCCCCTCATCAGCACCTACCTCGTCGCCGTCGCCGCCGGCCCCTGGCACTCCGTCCGCACCGAACACGCCGGACTGCCCTTCGGCATCCACTGCCGCCGCTCCCTGGCCCCGTACCTCGACGCCGACGCCGACGAAATCCTCGACATCACCCGCCGCTGCTACGACCGCTACCACCAGATCTTCGACGAGCCCTACCCCTTCGACTCCTACGACCAGGCGTTCGTCCCCGAGTTCAACGCCGGCGCCATGGAGAACCCCGGACTCGTCACCTTCCGCGACGAATACGTCTTCCGCTCCGCCGTCACCGACACCGAACGCCAGACCCGCGGCGTGACCATCGCCCACGAAATGGCCCACATGTGGTTCGGCGACCTCGTCACCCTGCAGTGGTGGGACGACATCTGGCTCAACGAGTCCTTCGCCGAGTACATGGGCTACCAGGTCCTGTCCGAGGCAACTCGCCACACCGATGCCTGGACCGACTTCGCCGTCGCCCGCAAGGGCTGGGGCTACGACGCCGACCAGCGCCCCTCCACCCACCCCGTCGCCCCCGCCCCCCAGGATGTCCCCGACACCGCCTCCGCCCTGCTGAACTTTGACGGCATCTCCTACGCCAAGGGCGCCTCCGCACTGCGCCAACTCGTCGCCTGGATGGGCGAGAAGGACTTCCTCGCCGGCATCAACGACCACTTCGCCCGGCACCGCTTCGCCAACGCCGCCCTCGCCGACTTCCTCGACTCCCTCGCCCGCGCCACCGACCGCGACGTCCACGGCTGGGCCGAGCGCTGGCTGCGCACCACCGGCGTCGACACCCTCACCCCCGCCGTCACCGTCGAAGGCGACCGCTGGCGACTGGACGTCCACCACACCGGCAGCCGCCCGCACCGCCTCTCCGTCGGCGTCTACGACCGCGACCTCGCCGGCGCCGGACGCCTGACCCTGCGCGACCGCCACGAACTGGACATCCCCGAGGACGAAGGGCACACCGCGCGGACCTTCCCCACGCCCGCCCCCGACCTCGTCGCCCTCAACGACGGCGACCTGACCTACACCAAGATCCGCTTCGACCCGCGCTCCTGGCAGACCACCGCCCAGTCCCTCTCCCAACTGCCCGACGCCCTCACCCGCGCCGTCGTGTGGAACGCCGCCCGCGACATGGTCCGCGACGGCGACCTCGCGCCCGCCGCCTACCTCCAGGCCGCCCGCGACCACCTCCCCTACGAAACCGACCTGGCCATCGTCCGGGGCGTCCTCGCCTTCGCCCGCGCCCAGCTCACCGACCACTTCCTCCCCACCGCGGACCGGCCCCGCGCCCTCGCGACCCTCACCGCCCTCGGCCGCGACATCCTGCGCCGCACCGAAGGCCCCGCACACGGCCCGCACGCGGGCCTGCGCCTGACCGCCGTCCGCGCCCTCATCGACAGCGCCACCACCCACGCCGCCCTCCAGGACTGGCTCGACGACGGCAGCGTCCCCGGCGGCCCCGCCCTCGACCCCGAACTGCGCTGGCGCATCCTCGGCAGGCTCGCGGTCCTCGGCGCCACCACCCCCGACACCATCGACGCCGAACTCGCCCGCGACCCCAGCGCCACCGGCCGCGAGGGCGCGGCCCACTGCCGCGCCGCCCTGCCCGACCCGGCCGCCAAACAGGCCGCCTGGCAGGCGCTGTTCACCACCGACGAAGAAACCGCCCTGTCCAACTACCTCTTCACCGCCACCGCCACCGGCTTCTGGGCACCCGAACAGCACGACCTGCTCCGCCCCTACGTCGCCCGCTACTTCACCGACGCCCCGGCCCTCGCCCGCCACCGCGGCCCGGCCCTCGCCGCAGCCGCGGGCCGGTACGCCTTCCCCGCCACCTTCGTCGAGGACGACACCCTCCACCTCGGCGAAACCTGCCTCGCCGAGAGCGACCCCACCCCGGCCCTGCGCCGCAAGCTCATCGACCAACTCGACGACCTGCGCCGCGCGTTGCGGGTGCGGGCCGTCGCCGCACACGACCTGCCCGGGGCCGGCTGACCACCACGACGGGACAGCACGGACGAGCGGACCAACGGGTGCCGCCGGAGCAGCGGCCGGCGGCACCCGAACACGTGCGGCAGATCTGTACCACGTATGGGTGGTACCACCACGACCGGTGGATACGCACCGTGCCGGGAAAGTAACTTAGGGCGGCCTAAGGTCCAGAGCGACCGCCACCCGAACTCCCCATACAGAAGAGCACTTTGATGCCCGTGCCCCCTGCCGGCACCGCCCTCGCAGGCGGCACCAACGGCCCCCGCGCGCTGCGCCCCCTCCTCGACACCGTCCTCGAAGCCCTCACCACCGGCGCCGAGGACCGCGCGGGGCCCCTGCCCGCCGGCGGCCCCGACACCGTCGCCCGTGTCGTACGCGACGCGTGCAGCCCGCTGCTCCCCGACCACGGCACCGGGCCCCACGAGGCGCTCCGCACCCTCGTCCACACCCTCGCCGCCGGCGCCGCCGACCCCGCCGACCCGCACTGCGCCGCCCACCTGCACTGCCCGCCCCTCGCCCTGGCCACCGCGGCGGACCTCGCGGCCAGCGCCCTCAACCCGTCCATGGACTCCTGGGACCAGGCACCCGCCGCCTCCGAACTGGAGGCCCTCACCTGCCGCGAACTCGCCACCCAGGTCTACCCCCAGGCCACCGACCCCGACGCACTCGTCACCACCGGCGGGACCGAGTCCAACCAACTCGCCGTCCTCCTGGCCCGCGAGGCCACCCGCCGCCGCGTTCGCACCACCCCCGCACAACGCGGCGACCCCGCCGCCCCGCTCCAGATCGTCTGCGGCGCCAACGCCCACCACAGCATCCACCGCGCCGCCTGGCTCATGGGCCTGCCCCAGCCGATCACCGTCCCCACCCCCGACGGCATCCTCACGCCCGACGCCGTCCACACCACCCTCACCGGCCTGCCCGAGCTCACCGGCCCCCTCCTGCTGACCGCCACCGCCGGCACCACCGACGCCGGCATCATCGACCCGCTACCGGCCCTCGCCGACCTCGCCGACCACCATGGCGCCCGCTTCCACATCGACGCCGCCTACGGCGGGCCGCTGCTCTTCAGCGACACCCACCAAGCCGCCCTCACCGGCCTCGCCCGCGCCCACACCGTCACCCTCGACCTGCACAAACTCGGCTGGCAACCGGTCGCGGCCGGCCTCCTGGCCGTCCCCGACCCCACCACCCTCGCCCCCCTCGCCCACAGCGCCGCCTACCTCAACGCCGACGACGACACCGAAGCCGGCCTGCCCGACCTCCTCGGCCGCTCACTGCGCACCACCCGCCGCCCCGACATCCTGAAGATCGCCGTCACCCTCAAGGCGCTGGGGCGCCGCGGCCTAGGCGAACTCGTCGACCGCACCCTCGCCGCCGCCCACACCCTCGCCGATCTCATCGAGGCCCACCCCCGCTACGAACTCCACTCCCGCCCCACCCTCAGCACCGTCCTCTTCCGCCCCACCGGAGCAGACGACACCGCCCTCGCCACCATCCGCCGCACCCTCCTCGCCGACGGTCACGCCGTCCTCGGCCGCGCCGCCACCCGCAGCGGCCTCTGGCTCAAGGTCACGCTCCTCAACCCCCACACCCAGCCCGGTGACCTCACAACCCTCCTCAACCTCGTGGAAGGCCACATCCCCCGATGACCACCACCCCTCCCGCACACCCCGATGCCGCAGACACCGACCACACCGCCGGCCCCGAGACCCCCCTCGACCTCGCGGGCATCGGCATCGGCCCCTTCAACCTCTCCCTCGCCGCCCTCGCCCAGCCCCTCACCCACCTGCGCACCGCCTTCTACGACCAGCGCCCCGAATTCCACTGGCACCCCGGCCTCCTCATCGACGGCGCCACCCTCCAAGTCCCCTTCCTCGCCGACCTCGTCACCCTCGCCGACCCCGCCAGCCCCTGGTCCTTCCTCAACTACCTCAAGACCCGCGACCGCCTCTTCCCCTTCTACTTCGCCGAGCGCTTCCACATCCAGCGCGCCGAATACGACGCCTACTGCCGCTGGGTCAGCCAATCCCTGACCGGCCTCCACTTCGGCCACCAGATCGACGCCGTCCGCTGGAACCCCGAACACGAACTCTTCGAAGTCGACTTCACCCAGCTCGACACCGAAGGCGAGGCCGAAGCCCTCGGCCGCACCTACGCCCGCAACCTCGTCCTCGGCATCGGCACCGCCCCCCACGTCCCCGAACCCCTCCGCCCCCTCGCCGACGCCCCCACCGTCCCCGTCCTGCACTCCGCCGACTACCTCGACCACCGCGAACGCCTGCTCGCCGCCGACCACATCACCGTCATCGGCGCGGGCCAGTCCGGCGCCGAAATCTTCCTCGACCTGCTCCGCGCCCGCCCCGCAGGCCGCGAACAACTCCACTGGCTCGCCCGCACCCCCGCCTTCGCACCCATGGAATACAGCAAACTCGGGCTGGAGCAGTTCACCCCCGACTACACCCGCTACTTCCACGCCCTCCCCGAGAGCGTCCGCGACGAACTCGTCCCCGGCCAATGGCAGCTCTACAAGGGCATCGACCACGACACCCTCGCCGCCCTCCACGACGAGCTCTACCGCCGCACCCTGCACGGCGGCTGGCCCGACGCCACCCTCACCCCGGGCGTCGCGGTACGCACCGCGGGACGCGTCGGCACCACCAAGATCGAACTCCACCTCGACCACACCCAGCAAGGCACCCGCTCCCGCCTCACCACCGACGCCGTCGTCCTCGCCACCGGCTACCGCGAACGCCGACTCGACACCCTCCTCGCCGCCCTCGACCCCTACCTGCGCCGCGACAACGCCGGACGCCCCCGCATCGACGCCCACCACCGCCTCACCCTGGACCCCGCCGTCACCGGCTCCGTCTACGTCCAGAACGCCGAACGCCACACCCACGGCGTCGGCGCCCCCGACCTCGGCCTCGCCGCCTGGCGCAGCGCCACCATCCTCAACACCCTCACCGACACCCCCGCCTACGCCCTCCCCAGCCGTACCGCCTTCACCACCTTCGGCCTCCCGCAGCCCTCGGCAGGCCCCACCGGCTCCGTGCCACGCCAGGGCTCCACGCTGGTACCCCGCCACTGACCGCACCGCACCGCACCGCACCGCACCGCAGCGCACGGCCACCGATCACCGCACCGCACAGCCACCGCTCACCCGCACCGACGCTCGCGCCACGCCCACGAGGCCGCCGCGCCCAGGGACGCCCCGACCCCTCCGCGCCCGGGCAACCGCCCGGACAAACGGGAGCGGGCCGCCACAACACCGGCGACCCGCCCCACGCCACACCCGCAACCAACCGGTCAGAACACCGGCACCCCGTCGCGCGTCAACCGCCACTCCTCCGACGCGAAGCGCGCGGGATCGATCTCCCCGCTCTCCTGCACCCACCCGATGATCAAATTCCGGATCTCGTCGGACGTCGACCACACCTGCTCCGCCGACGCCACATGCGGGAAATTGCCACCGCCACCGGCCCGGTAATTGTTCACCGCCAGCACGAACCGCGCCGCATCGTCCACCGGCGCACCCTCGAACGTCAGCTTCCCGATCCGCTGCCCCACCGGCTTGGCGATATCGATCTCGTACGCCACCCCGCTGACCGCGTCATAGTTGTAATCCGGCGTATCATCCGCATTCGTCAGCTTCGCCGGATCCACCGGACCACCCGCCGCCGTCCGCGCGTAATACCGCGCCGAGAACTCCAAATACGCCCGCAGCTGCGCACCCGTCAACACCCGCGCCTCCAGGGTGTTGTCGAACGGATACAGCGCCGCCATCGCCCGGATCGTCACCTCCCCGGCCGGCACCTTCGCCGTCCGCGAGAAACACGACGCCTGCGACAACACCGGCAACGCCGCGTGCGCGGAACCGGCGAGCGCCTTACGCACCACCTCCGCCTGCACGAACGCGATGAAATCCAGAATCGCCGTGTCCTTCACCGGCGCCTCCGCCGCCGTCATCTCCGCCTTCGACCGGCCGATCACCTGGTTGACATACGCCACCACCTTCTTCTGCTCGGCCCGCAGCAGAGTGGTGATCCGGGAATCCTCCACGACGGAATTCGCATTCAGCACCTTCGACGCCACGGACTCCACCTGCCACCGCCCCCGGCGCCACTCCACCTCCACATCGAACACCGTCAACCGCTGCCCCCACTTCAGCGGCTCGGAGAGCACCACCTCCCGGCCCGTCTCCTTGTTCACCACGCGCCGCTCCGCAACCTCCACATGCGCATGCCCGACCAATATCGCGTCGATTCCCGGCACCTGCTCGGCGACCAGCACCGCGGCATTCTCCACATACGGCAGCTGATCCCCGTACGAAGACGTCCCACTGGTCCCCGAATGCGCCGACACGATCACCACGTCCGCACCCATCGACCGCAGCTTCGGAACCCACTCCGCCGCCTGCTCCACCAGCCCCGGAAACGCCAGCTTCCCCTGCACATGCGCCTTGTCCCAGATCGCGATACCCGGATTCGTCAACCCCAGCACCGCCACCCGCACATCGCGCCCGCACGGCGTCCGCAACCGCTTGACCACATAGGGCGGGAACGCCGGACGCAACGTCTTCGCATCCACCGCGTTCGCACCCAGCAGCGGAAAGTCGCAGCTCTCCTCGAATTTCCGCAGTACCGGAATCCCGTAATTGAACTCATGATTTCCCAGCGCCGCCGCGTCATAGCCGATCGCGTTCATCGCCCGCGCCATCGGATGCACCGGCGCGTCCGGACCGGTGATCGGCTCGACCTTCGCGTAGTAATACGCCAGTTGCGTGCCCTGAATCGTGTCGCCCGCGTCGATCAACAGGGTGTTGTGCCGGCCCTTCTCCCGCCGCACACCCTCCACCAGCGTCGACACCTTCGCCAGACCGATGTCGTTGTGCGCCGCGTCGTCGAACTCCGCGTCCGTGACGTAGTCCCAGTTGAAGACATTGCCGTGCAGGTCCGTGGTGCCCATGACGGTGAACGCATGCCGACGGCGCCCCCGTCCCGCACCCGGCCCGCCGGCCTCCGCAGCTTCCGCCGCCGGCGCACCGGCCCCCGCGAACGCCACCCCGGCCCCCGCCACCACAGAACGACCCACGAACTTCCTACGGTCGAGCGACATGCCAACTCCCTCTGGACGAACGGCGCCACGCACATGGCGACGCGCGTAGATTCTGGCGCAGCCGCCCCCCGCGCAACACCCCTCGCGGGTTGCGATCGCATGACCGGCCCCCCCACCACGGCACCCGGTATGCCACCCTTCAGCCCGCACACCCCATACACCCGCACACCCCATACACCCGCACACCCGTATGACACCGGCCGCCGACAAACCAGAGGAGCCCCCATGACCGACCCCACCGAGCACCCCGCCGCACACCCCACCGACAACCCAGCCGCCCCCCACGCCCCCCTGCCCTACGGCACCCCCGACACCCCCCGCCTCGCCGTCCGCGGCGAAGCCCGCCTCGAATTCGACCCCGAGATCGCCCGCATCAGCGTCACCGTCAGCGCCCGAGGCACCGACCGCAAAGCCGCCCTCACCGACCTCACCCGCCGCAACGAACAAGCCCTCACCCTCATCAAGAGCTACGGCCAGGCCATCGAAAAGCTCGAAACCGGCACCTTCAGCCTCACCCCGCAACTCACCGACAAAGGCCGCCACGAACGCATCCGCGCCTACCACGGCCGTGTCAACCTCACCGCAACCCTCAACGACTTCACCGCCCTCGGCGAACTCACCACCCGCCTCGGCGACCTCGAACTCACCCGCGTCGACGGCCCCTGGTGGGCCCTGCGCCCCGACTCGCCCGCCCACCGCGCCGCCCGCACCCACGCCGTCCGCGAAGCCGTCCAGCGCGCCCGCGAATACGCCGAAGCGCTCGGCGCCGGCCTCGACGCCCTCGTCGAACTCGCCGACCTCGGTGCCGAGAACGCCGCCCCCGCGGCAGCCCCCACCATGCGCGGCTTCGCCGGCTACGGAGGCCCCCCGTCCGACCCGGGAGCCGCCCCGGCCCTCGACCTCGAACCCCAGCGCCAAACCGTCTACGCCAACGTCAACGCCCGCTTCACGATGACCCGTCCCGCACTCTGAGACCCGGCCGCGCGAAGGCGGAAATCCGCTCATCGGAGCGCCTTCGTGCCCATTCCAATACTTGTCAACAGCCTTTCACCGAGCGGACGTTGAGCAGTCACTTCCCCACACTCCCCTACCGATGGGTAAGTCATAGGGTCGAAACATGCGCCGAGCAAAAATCGTCTGCACCCTGGGACCCGCCACCGACACGTACGAGCAGATCAAAGCACTCGTCGACGCCGGAATGGACGTGGCCCGCTTCAACCTCAGCCACGGCACCTACGCCGATCACGAGGCGCGATTCGACCGGGTCCGCAAGGCATCCGAGGAAACCGGCCGCAGCGTCGGCATCCTCGCCGACCTTCAAGGCCCGAAGATCCGCCTCGGCCGATTCCGCGAAGGACCGGTACTTCTCGAACGCGACGACGAGTTCACCATCACCGTCGAACCCTCCGTCGAAGGCGACCGCCACCTCTGCGGCACCACCTACGACGGCCTCGCATCCGACGTCACCACCGGTGAACGCATCCTCGTCGACGACGGCAAGGTCACCCTCGAAGTCACCGGTGTCGACGGACCACGCGTCCGCACCAAGGTCATCGAGGGCGGCATGGTCTCCGACCACAAGGGCCTCAACCTCCCCGGCGTCGCCGTCTCCGTCCCCGCCCTCTCCGAGAAGGACCGCGACGACCTCCGCTGGGCCCTGCGCACCGGCGCCGACGTCATCGCCCTCTCCTTCGTCCGCAGCGGCCACGACATCGAGGACGTCCACCGCATCATGCGCGAGGAGGACCGCTTCCTCCCCGTCATCGCGAAGGTCGAAAAACCCCAGGCCGTCGACAGCATCGACGACATCGTCGCCGCCTTCGACGGCATCATGGTCGCCCGCGGCGACCTCGGCGTCGAAATGCCCCTGGAAACCGTCCCGATCGTCCAGAAGCGCGCCATCAAACTGGCCAAGCGCAACGCCAAGCCGGTCATCGTCGCCACCCAGATGCTCGACTCGATGATCGACAACTCCCGCCCCACCCGCGCCGAGGCCTCCGACGTCGCCAACGCCGTCATCGACGGCACCGACGCCGTGATGCTCTCCGGTGAGACCAGCGTCGGCAAATACCCCACCGAGACCGTGCGCACCATGAGCCGCATCGTCGAGGCCGCCGAGGAGGACATCCTCGCCAAGGGACTCCCGCCGCTCACCGAGCGCAGCAAGCCCCGCACCCAGGGCGGCGCCGTCGCCCGCGCGGCCGCCGAAATGGGCGACTTCCTCGGCGCCAAGTTCCTCGTCGCCTTCACCCAGTCCGGCGACACCGTCCGCCGCCTCTCCCGCTACCGCTCGCCCATCCCGCTCCTCGCCTTCACCCCCGACCCCGCCACCCGATCCCAGCTCAACCTCACCTGGGGTGTCGAGACCTTCCTCGGCCCCACCGTCGACTCCACCGACGAAATGGTCGCCCAGGTCGACGAGCAGCTCCTCAAGATCGGCCGCTGCCAGAAGGGCGACGTCGTCATCATCACGGCCGGCTCCCCGCCCGGCGTCCCCGGCTCCTCCAACCTCGTCCGCGTCCACCACATCGGCGAGGACGACCACCCGAAGTAGCCCCAGCCGCACCGCGATCCCGCTGGGCCGAGGTCCTGACTGCCGTCCCCGTCAGTACTTCGGCCCGATGTGCCGGTCCATGAGCGCCACGGAGGCTTTCCGGGCCACGGAGATGTTGAACGGGTCGCTGCCGCGTCGGGTGACTCTCCACTCCACTCCGACCTTCGTCAGGGTGTCCGAGAACAGCTGACGGATGTCGTCGGACTTGTTGGTGAAGAAGTACCGCGGATACTCGTAGCGCTTGCGCTCGCCGCCGACCACGCGCGTCGTCCAATTGGTGATCCGGCAGCCGTCGGAGTGGATGAGCCCGCGGAGGAACTCCCAGGGATGCTCGTCCACGATCCGCTGCTGCCAGGCTTCCAGGGCGATCAGCCGCTCGTGCTTCTTGCCGGGGCCGTGCTGGGGGAACAGGCACCATAAGTGCTTGGAGTAGAGCTTCACGTTGTGGCAGCCGGTCCTGCTCACCCGGCACACGGAGTTGTCCGGGAAGACCGCCCGCATGGCCGTCTCGCAGGCGTCCATCACGCCCGGCCAGGCGTTGGCACACGCGATCATGAGACTCGGCACCCGATGCGCCGAGTACTGAATGATGTGGCCGTCGCCCAAGTAGAGGGCCAAGAGGTAGGAGTACGCCGCCTCGTCGAGGTCACGGCCGTGGCATCGGGGGCATTGCCGTTCGTCGGCGCCCGGACACTCGCCGCGTCGGCTGCGGTCCATGTGCAGCCAATAGCCGACAGTGCCGACGGGGACATTCAGGGCGCGGGCCACATCGGAGTTCTTGGCTCCGGCGCGGAGCCGAGCGAGTGCATCGTGTCGCACGTCTGTGCCATGAAAGATCATGCCATCACTATGCGTGACGAATAGCGTGGGTGGGGACACGGAGCGTGAGAATCACGAGAACGTGAAATTCCGTATCTAAGAAGTGCCGGGTGCGGGACTCGAACCCGCAAGCCCTTTCGGGCAGATGTGTTTGAGACATCCGTGTATGCCATTCCACCAACCCGGCCGGTGGCTTCAGACACCATACCGTGTGCGCCCTGCCGACTGCCTCTAGGTAGGCTGCAAGGGCACCACCTGCCTGTAACGAGGAGTCCCGTGAGCGCCGCCGAGCCCGAGCAGCCCGTCGCCGATGACGATCAGTCGCACGTACCGCCGCTGACCACGCGCGTCGTGATCGCCGAGGACGAGGCGCTCATCCGCCTCGACCTCAAAGAGATGCTGGAGGAAGAGGGCTACACCGTCGTCGGCGAGGCCGGGGACGGCCAGCACGCCGTCGAGCTGGCCCGCGAGCACCGCCCCGACCTGGTGATCCTGGACGTGAAGATGCCGGTCCTTGACGGCATCTCGGCCGCCGAGGTGATCGCCGAGGAGAGCATCGCGCCGGTGCTGATGCTGACCGCGTTCTCGCAGCGTGAGCTGGTGGAGCGGGCGCGGGACGCGGGCGCGATGGCGTATCTCGTGAAGCCGTTCTCCAAGAGTGACGTGGTGCCGGCGATCGAGATGGCCGTCAGCCGGTTCACCGAGCTGCGGACGCTGGAGAAGGAGGTCGCCGACCTCACCCAGCGGCTGGAGACCCGCAAGCTGGTGGACCGGGCGAAGAGCATTCTGCAGACGCAGTACGGGCTGACCGAGCCGGCCGCGTTCCGCTGGATCCAGAAGACGTCGATGGACCGTCGGCTGTCGATGCAGCAGGTCGCCGAGGCGGTCATCGAGGACGCCGAGGAGAAGAAGCAGCAGTCGGACCAGTAGCGTCCCGCGCCGACGTGAACGGCCCCGTACCGGTGATCATCGGTACGGGGCCTTCGGCGTTCCCGGAGCGGGGTCAGTCCTCGCCGAGGTAGGCCTTGCGGACGGATTCGTCGTGCAGGAGTTCCGGGCCGCTCCCGGAGAGGACGATGCGGCCGATCTCCATGACGTGTCCTTGATCGGCGAGGGAGAGCGCGGCCTGGGCGTTCTGTTCGACGAGCAGGATGGTGGTGCCCTGGGAGCGCAGCTCCCGGATGGTCTCCATGATCTTCTGCATCATGATCGGGGAGAGTCCCATGGAGGGCTCGTCGAGCATCAGCAGTTTGGGTCGGGACATCAGGGCCCGGCCCATGGCGAGCATTTGCTGTTCGCCGCCGGAGAGGGTGCCGGATGCTTGTTTGCTGCGTTCGCCGAGGATGGGGAAGAGGTCGTAGACCCGTTGGATGTCCTTTTCTATGCCTGCGGTGTCCTTGCGGAGGAACGCTCCGAGTTTGAGGTTCTCGCCGATGGTCAGGCGCGGGAAGAGGCGTCGGCCTTCGGGGGAGTGGGCAAGGCCGCGTTCGACGATCTTGTGGGCAGGTACCCCGTTGAGTGGTTCGCCGTCGAATGTGATCTTGCCGGCGAGGGGCTTGAGCAGGCCGGACAGGGTGCGCAGGGTGGTGGTTTTGCCTGCGCCGTTGGTGCCGATGAGGGTGACGGCCTGGCCGGCTTCGACGGAGAAGGAGATGCCTTTGACGGCTTCGATCTTGCCGTAGGCGACCCGGAGATCCTCGACTTCGAGCAGTGCGGTCATGAGGTTTCTCCGGTCTCTCCTTCGGCCGGCTGGTCCGCCGGGGGTGTTGGTGCGGCGGGTCCCTTCGCCGGTCGGTCGGGCGGGCTTGCCGCGCGGGTGGAGTCGGCTCCCGGGTCGGTTCGGGCGGGGGCCGGCGGGCTCGCGGTGTCCGTCGCGGTCTTCGCCGTGCTCACGGTGCCCGTCGGGTTCGCCGTGCCGTCGGTCGTGTCGTCGACCGGGGTGCCGAGGTAGGCGGCGACGACGCGTTCGTCGGCCTGGACGACCTCGGCGGTGCCTTCGATGAGTTTTTGGCCCTGGACGAGGACGGCGACGCGGTCGCAGAGGTTGAAGATGAAGCGCATGTCGTGCTCGATGACGAGGACGGCGGTGCCCTTGTCGCGGATGGCCAGGACCAGGTCCTGGGTGGCGCGGGTTTCCTGTGGGTTCATGCCGGCGGTCGGTTCGTCCAGGAGGAGGAGGCCGGGTTCGCTGGCGAGGGCGCGGGCGATTTCCAGCTTGCGTTGTTCTCCGTAGGGGAGGTTGCGCGCGAGGTGGTCGCGTTTGTGGGCGAGGCCGGTGAATTCGAGGAGTTCCATGGCGCGTTCTTCCGAGGTGCGTTCGGCTTTCTTGAAGCCGGGGCCTCGGAGGAGGGCGGACCAGAGTCCCTCTTTGGTGCGGGTGTGGCGGCCGACGAGGGTGTTTTCCAGGACGGTCATGTTGGCGAAGAGCCGGATGTTCTGGAAGGTGCGGGCGACGCCGGCCTGGGTGACGAGGTGGGGTTTGCGTGAGAGGCGGGTGCCTCGGTAGCTGACGGTGCCTTCGGTGGGCACGTACAGGCCGGTGAGGCAGTTGAAGAAGGTGGTCTTGCCGGCGCCGTTGGGGCCGATGAGGCCCACGATTTCTCCGGCTCCGACGGTGAGGTCGACGCCGCGTACGGCGGTGAGTCCGCCGAAGCGCATGGTGACGCCGGAGGCTTCGAGGACGGTGCCGGTGTCGGCGCGGTGTGCGGTCCTGGTGGGTGTGGTCATGGTGTCGTCACGCCTTTGCCTTGGTGACGCCGATGGTCGCGTCTCCGTCGGGGAGGCGCTGATCGGGCACGTCGAGCTGGCCGGTCTCGTGGAATTCGAGCTGCTTCCTGCGGTCGGGGATGAGTCCCTCGGGCCGGTAGCGCATCAGCAGCACCAGGGCGATGCCGAAGAGGAGCAGTTGGTAGTCCTGGAGGAAGTCGAGTTTGGCCGGGATGAGGAAGAGCAGTGCCGCGCCGACGAGGGGGCCGCTGAGGGTGCCCATGCCGCCGAGGATGACGGCGGCGAGGAGGAAGGCGGAGTTCGGGGGCTGGGGGCCGGCGAACTGGAACTGCTCGGGGGTGGCGGTGGTGACGACGTGGGCGTGGACGGTGCCGGCGAGTCCGGCGAGTGCGGCGCCGAGGGCGAAGGCGAGGAGTCGCAGCCGGAAGCTGTTGATGCCCATGGCGATGGCGGCGGTCTCGTCCTCGCGGATGGCGATCCAGGCGCGTCCGATGCGGGAGGCGGCGGCGCGGCGGAAGACGAGGACGACGAAGGCCGTCACGAGGATCATCAGCAGGTAGTAGTTGCCGTAGGTGGCGACGGGGAAGCCGAGGATGTTGTGGGATTCGCCGAAGTTGAAGCCGAAGATCTCCAGGTTGGGGATGTTCGGGATGCCCATGGCGCCGTTGGTGACGTCGGGTCCTGTGGTGCCGTTGAGGTTGAGCATGGCGATGCGGAAGATCTCACCGAAGCCGAGGGTGACGATGGCGAGGTAGTCGCCGCGCAGTCGCAGTGTGGGGGCGCCGATGAGGACGCCGAAGAGGAGGGAGGCCGCGGCGCCGGTGAGGAGGGCTGCCCAGAAGGGGAAGTGGAGTCCCAGGGCGGATTCGGGGGAGCCGGAGACGAGGGCGGCGGCGTAGGCGCCGACGCCGAGGAAGGCGACGTAGCCGAGGTCGAGGAGGCCGGCGAGGCCGACGACGACGTTGAGGCCCAGGGCGACGGTGGCGAAGATCAGGATGTTGGCCCCGATGATCGTGTACTGGTCGGTGTCCTGGGTGAAGGGGAAACAGGCGGCGGCGATGAAGGCCGCGCCGAGTGCGGGGCCGCGGTGTTTGAGGGTGAGTGCGGTGAGCCGGGCGATGACTCCCGCCCGGTTGAGGGCGGGGACGGCCAGCACCATGAAGAGCAGGTAGCCGACGAAGGGGGCGCCGTCGTCGGTGTCGATGCCGTAGGTGAAGGCGACCAGTCCGGCTGCGAACGCGCCCGCGATGATCAGGATCTCGGTCCAGGCGGGGAGTTCGCGGGTGGGGCGCTTGACGGTGGTGGCGGCGAGGGTGCCGGTGAAGCGTTGCCAGGTGCCCGCGGGTGGTTGGTCCGGGGTGCGGTCGGCGGGTAGGCCGAGGGCGCCGAGGAGGGTGACCAGGGAGGTCGCGGCCGCGATGAAGCCGCCGGGTTCGAGGTTGACCAGGCCGCCGAGTTCGATGGCGATGGCGATGAGGGTGAACCAGGTGGCCGCGAACGTGCCGAGTGCGGCGAGGAGGACGGAGGCGTTGCGGCCGCCGGGGGTGAGCCACTGCAGGCCGCGGAGGCCGAGTCCGGAGGCGGTGAGGAGGAGGGTGAGGATGCCGCCGGCGAGGGTGACGATCTGGAGGCCGGCAGGGGACCCGTAGTAGGTGAGCTCGCCGGGGAAGTCGTTGCTCCAGGTCCAGGCGAGGCCGGTGGTGGCGGCGGTGGCGAGGGCACCGGCGGCGGTGGTGATGCGGGCGGTGCGCTCGGGGAGCGGGAGCGCGCCGGGGTGGATGCCGGGGGTGGTCTTGGTGATGTCTGTGGTCATCGCTATCACGCCCGATCCGCGACGCGTTCGCCCAGTAGGCCCTGTGGCCTCAGGAGGAGTACGAGGATGAGGAGGACGAAGGCCCAGACGTCCTTCCAGGCTCCGCCGCCGAATTGCTGCATGCCGGGTATTTCTTCGATGTAGGCGGTGGCGAGGGCTTCGGCGACACCGAGGACGACGCCGCCGAGCATGGCGCCGTAGATGTTGCCGATGCCGCCGAGGACGGCGGCGGTGAAGGCCTTGAGGCCCATGATGAAGCCCATGCGGAATTGCACCTCGCCGGTGCGCAGGCCGTAGGCGACGGCGGCGACGCCGGCGAACGCGGCGCCGATGGCGAAGGCGAGGACGATGATGCGGTCGGTGTTGATTCCCATCAGTTTGGCCGTGTCGGGGTCCTGGGCGGTGGCCTGCATGGCGCGGCCGCTGCGGGTCTTGGCGACGAAGAAGCCGAGGGCGACCATGCAGGCGGGGGCGGCGATGAGGACGAAGATGTCGCCGCGTTGCACCGTGGCGCCGAGGATCTCGAAGGAGTCGCCCTTGAACTGGGGGAAGACACGGGCCTGTTTGCCGTCGGGGTACCACTTCCAGATGGCCTGCTGGAGGGCGATGGACAGGCCGATGGCGGTGATGAGGGGGGCGAGTCGGGGCGCGCCGCGGAGGGGTCGGTAGGCGAAACGTTCCGCTGCGACGCCGACGAGGACGGATACCGCGATGCCGCCGATGAGCATGACCGGCAGGGCGAGGAGGAGCGAGGTGTGGGCGGGGAGGGCGAGGTAGACGCTCAGTGCTCCGAAGCCGCCGACCATGAATATCTCGCCGTGGGCGAAGTTGATGAGCTGGACAATTCCGTAGACCATCGTGTAGCCGATCGCGATGAGTCCGTACATCGCGCCGAGGATGAGTCCGTTGGCCAGCTGTTGCGGCAGTTCGTTCACCGCAGGGCCTCCGTTGTGTGGGAGTGACGAGGTGCCGGGGGGTTCCGGTGTGCCGCGGGCCGCGCCAGGGTCGTTCGTGGCGTCCTGGCGCGGCCCGGGGTGGATCGGGTGTGTCGCTTCGGTCGGTCAGCTCTTGTCGATCTTCTTGAACTCCGCGCTGAAGCGGGAGACCCAGGCGCCCTTGTCGACCTGGTAGGCGGTGATCATGGTGTTGGTGGTGTCGCCGTACTTGTCGAAGGCGATGGGGCCGGTGACACCGTCGAAGGCGACCTTGTTCATGGCCTCGGTGACCTTCTTGCGGGCGTCCTCGGGGAGCTTGCCGTCGTTGTCCTCGACGACCTTCTTGACGGCCTGGATGACGGACCAGGTGGCGTCGTAGGTGGAGCCGCCGTAGGCCTCGTAGGCCTCCTTGAAGCCGGCTGCCTTGTAGTCGGCGATGAACTTCTTGGCGGAGGGGAGCTCTTCGACGGGCTTGCCGACGGAGGAGGCGTAGTCGCCCTGAGCCTTCTTGTTGAGCTTGATGTAGTCGCCGCTGTACATGCCGTCGCCGCCCATCAGCGGGACGGTCACGCCGCCGTCCTTGAGCTGCTGGCTGAGCGGGCCCGAGGCGGGGTATTCGCCGCCGTAGAAGACCAGGTCGGGCTTGGCGGACTTGACCTTGGAGACCACGGCCTTGAAGTCGCGGTCGTCGGGGCTGACGTGCTCGGTGCCCACGATCTTGCCGCCGAGCTGGGCGAACTGGTCCTTGAAGGAGGAGGCCAGGCCGACGCCGTAGGTCTTCTGGTCGTCGATGATGTAGGCCTTCTTGGCCTTCATCTTCTCCCATGCGTACTGGCCGTCGAAGGCGCCCTGCACCTCGTCGGTGGTCGCGGTGCGGAAGTAGGTGGGGAACTGGCGGACGCGCTTGTCCTGTTTCCAGTCCTTGCCCTGGGTGAGGTCGGGGGTGGTGTTCGCCGGGGAGATCAGCGTGAGGTCGTTCTGCTTGGAGACCTGCTGCATGGACTGGGCGACACCGGAGTTGAGCGGGCCGACGACGCCGAGGACGTCCTTGTCGCCGGCGAGCTTGGTGGCGTTCTGCTGGCCGACGTTGGGCAGGGCCTTGTCGTCGAGGGCTTCGAGCTTGAACGTGACGCCGTCCACTTCGCCGGCTTTGTTGGCGTTGTCGACGGCGAGCTGGGCGGAGTTGCGGATGCCCAGGCCGAGGGCGGAGAGCTCCCCGGTGGTGGGGGCGTCGAGGCCGATGACGACGGTCGTCTTGGAGCCGTCGCCGCTCTTGTTGTCGTCGCCTCGGGAGCCGCACGCGGAGAGCGTGAGGGCGCCTGCGGTGACCGCGGTGGTGAGGATGAGCAAGGAACGGTGACGCACGATCAGTCCTTTCCCTGGCGCGGCCATTGCTGTCGCATGGCCGTTCGCGCGCCGGGCTGTACGGGGCCATACAGGGTCCGTGCTCGCAGCGCGCCCGGCGGCGCGGTGACTGGCGGTGACTCTAGAGGGGTGTTCGGCGCCCTGGCAGTGGCGCTGACCAGGATGTGACGCTCTTGTTATGACATGCGATGAGCGTTTTGCCTCTATGGTCCTTACAGCCGGTGGGCGGACGTCGTGCGGAGGGCGAACTCGCACTTCCCTGGGGTGGCGCGCCGCGCTGTGACGGAAGGGCGTCCGGATACCGGACGTGATGGGCGCGGTGGGGCCGGTGCCGGTGGGGGGCCCGGGATGCGCGCATGGTGCCTGATCGCGCACTTGCTACGCAGCGTGAGGAAAATGCGTGCGGCCCCGCTCCCGTTGCCGGGATGCGGGGCCGTGCGGACGGCGCCCGAGGTGCCGCCGTGGTGTCAGCTGCGGTACACGTCGGCGTCGACGTCGCGCAGCATGCAGGTGAGGCGGGCGGTGCAGACCCGCTTGTCCTGTTCGTCGCTGATCACGATTTCGTAGGTCGCGGTGGAGCGGCCGCGGTGGACGGGCGTGGCGACGCCGGTGACCAGGCCGGAGCGGACGCCGCGGTGGTGGGTGCAGTTGAGGTCGACGCCCACGGCGAGCTTGTGGGGGCCGCCGTGCAGCATCGAGCCGACCGAGCCGAGGGTCTCGGCGAGTACGGCGGAGGCCCCGCCGTGCAGCAGTCCGTAGGGCTGGGTGTTGCCCTCGACGGGCATCGTGCCGACGACTCGGTCGGGGGCGGCCTCGGTGACTCGCACGCTCATCCGTTCGCCGAGGTGCCCGGCGGAGAAGAGGGCGGGCAGGTCCAGGCCGAGGCCGGTCCACTGGTCGAGGATCTCCTGCGGAAACATGGTCGTGCTCTGCTCGCCCACCTGCTGCTCCGTTCGCTCGCGCGTGATCGCCGTGATCTGTGCCTGTTCCTATCAGGCCGCCGGGCAGGGCTCGGCGCGCGGGTGGCCGTTTCCCGCGGGGTGTGGCCCCGGGCGGTCAGCTTTCCCGGGGGCTCTCCATGCGGATCACCACGGACTTCGAGGCGGGGGTGTTGCTGGTGTCGGCGGTGTGGTCGAGCGGGATGAGGACGTTGGTCTCCGGGTAGTAGGCGGCCGCGCAGCCGCGGGCCGTGGGGTAGTGCACGACGCGGAAACCGGGGGCGCGCCGCTCGCTGCCGTCGGTCCATTCGCTGACGAGGTCGGTGTAGGCGCCGTCGGCGAGACCCAGGGCGTGGGCGTCCTCGGGGTGGACGAGCACCACGCGGCGGCCGTTCTTGATGCCGCGGTAGCGGTCGCTGAGGCCGTAGATGGTGGTGTTGTACTGGTCGTGCGAGCGCAGGGTCTGCAGCAGCAGGCGCCCCTCGGGGATCTTGGGGTATTCCACGGGGGCCGCGGTGAAGTTGGCCTTCCCGGTGGCGGTGGGGAAGCTGCGGCTGTCCCGGGGGGCGTGCGGGAGGGCGAAGCCCTCGGGGCGGGCGACCTTGGTGTTGAAGTTCTCGAAGCCGGGGATGACGTGGGCGATGCGGTCCCGGATCGCGGCGTAGTCCCGCTCGAACTCCTCCCACGGCGTACGGCTCGCCCCGCCCAGGACGCGGCGGGCCAGCCGGGCGACGATGGCCGGTTCCGACAGCAGGTGCGGGCTTGCGGGCTCCAGTCGGCCGCGGGAGGCGTGCACCATGCCCATGGAGTCCTCGACGGTCACGAACTGTTCGGCGCTGCCGCCGTCCGGGGCGGTCTGCAGGTCGCGTTCGGTGCGTCCGAGGGTCGGCAGGATCAGGGCGCGCGCGCCGGTGACGACGTGCGAGCGGTTGAGCTTGGTGGAGACGTGGACGGTCAGGCGGGCGCGGCGTATCGCGGCTTCGGTGACGTCGGTGTCCGGGGTGGCGGAGACGAAGTTGCCGCCCATCGCGAAGAAGACCTTGGCCTGGCCGTCGCGCAGTGCGCGGATCGCGCGGACGACGTCGAAGCCGTGTTCACGGGGCGGCGCGAAGCCGAATTCCTTCTCCAGCGCGTCGAGGAACGCGGGTGCGGGGCGCTCGAAGATGCCCATGGTGCGGTCGCCCTGGACATTGCTGTGGCCGCGTACGGGGCAGACGCCGGCACCGGGGCGGCCGATGTTGCCGCGCAGCAGAAGGAAGTTCACGACTTCCTGGATGGTGGGCACGGAGTGCTTGTGCTGGGTCAGGCCCATCGCCCAGCACACGATGGTGCGGCGGGAGCCGAGCACCATGCGCAGCGCGCTCTCGATCTCCTCGCGGCTCAGGCCGGTGGCGCGCAGCGTGGCGTCCCAGTCGTCGTCGGCCCGTGCGGTGCGCGCGAACTCCTCGAAGCCGTGGGTGTGTTCGCGGATGAACTCCTCGTCGACCGCGCCGGGGTCCGTCTCCGCCGCTTCGAGGATGAGGCGGTTGAGCGCCCGGAAGAGCGCCTGGTCGCCGCCGAGGCGCACCTGGAGGAAGAGGTCGGTCAGCGCGGTGCCGCCGCCGGCGATGCCGCGCGGGGTCTGCGGGTTCTTGAAGCGCTCCAGGCCCGCCTCGGGCAGCGGATTGATCGAAATGATCTTTGTGCCGCCCGCTTTGGCCTTCTCCAGGGCGGTGAGCATCCGGGGGTGGTTCGTGCCCGGGTTCTGTCCGGCCACGATGATCAGGTCGGCCTCGTAGAGGTCCTCCAGCAGGACGCTTCCCTTGCCGATGCCGATGGTCTCGGTGAGCGCGGAGCCCGACGACTCGTGGCACATGTTGGAGCAGTCGGGGAGGTTGTTGGTGCCGAATTCGCGGGCGAAGAGCTGGTAGAGGAAGGCAGCTTCGTTGCTGGTGCGCCCGGAGGTGTAGAAGACGGCCTCGTCGGGGGAGTCGAGGGCGGTCAGTTCGTCCCCGATGATGTCGAAGGCCCGCTCCCAGGGGACGGGTGTGTAGTGCTTTGCCCCCTCCTCCAGGTACATGGGCTGGGTGAGGCGGCCCTGCTGGCCGAGCCAGTAGCCGCTGCGTCCGGCGAGGTCGGCCACCGGGTGGGCGGCGAAGAAGTCCGGTGTGACGCGGCGGAGGGTGGCCTCCTCCGCGACGGCCTTCGCGCCGTTCTCGCAGAATTCGGCGGTGTGCCGCTTCTCGGGCTCGGGCCAGGCGCAGCCGGGGCAGTCGAAGCCGTCCTTCTGGTTGACCCGGAGCAGGGTGAGGGCGGTGCGGCGCACCCCCATCTGCTGCTGGGAGATGCGCAGGGCATGGGTAATGGCCGGCAGTCCCACGGCGGAGTGCTGCGGTTCGCTGACCTCGGGTGCGTCCTGGACGGGGTCCGATGCGGGCGGCTTGCCTGCCATGGCGCTCTCCCTTGAGCCGTGCTGTGCCGTCTCCACCGGCACGCGGCGGATCGTTGCCGTACGCATCAGATCTTGTCATGCGGGGGGCCGGGCGGAGTAGGGAGCGGCGTGGGTCCGCCGGCCCGCCCTCCCGGCGGCTGCGGACGGTGACCAACCGGCCACGCGCGCGGTGGCGGAGCGGCGGGGAGGGGGGCGGAGGCGCCGCCGTGGCGACCGCGGCGGGGATTGTCAGTGGGGCGTGGCAGGATCGGGGGCGTGGCAGCAAAGGCAGCGAAGAAGAGCGAAGCGACCGGCACCGAAGCGGCGGGGGGCGGCCGTCCGCGGCTGCTCCTGATGGACGGGCATTCCATGGCGTACCGGGCGTTCTTCGCCCTGCCCGTGGAGAACTTCACGACCGCCACGGGGCAACCGACCAACGCGATCTACGGCTTCGCGTCGATGCTCGCGAACACCCTGCGCGACGAGGCGCCCACGCATTTCGCGGTGGCGTTCGACGTCTCCCGCAAGACCTGGCGCTCCGAGGAGTTCGCGGACTACAAGGCGAACCGCTCCAAGACGCCCGACGAGTTCAAGGGCCAGGTCGAGCTGATCGGCGAGCTGCTCGACGCGATGCGGGTCAAGCGCTTCGCGGTCGAGGGCTACGAGGCCGACGACGTCATCGCCACCCTCACCGAGCAGGCCACCGCGCAGGGCTTCAAGGTCTCGATCGTCACCGGTGACCGCGATGCCTTCCAGCTGGTCTCCGAGGACGTCACGGTCCTCTACCCCACCAAGGGCGTCTCGGAGCTGACCCGATTCACCCCGGAGAAGGTCGAGGAGAAGTACGGCCTCACCCCCTCCCAGTACCCGGACTTCGCGGCCCTGCGCGGCGACCCGTCCGACAACCTCCCCGGCATCCCGGGCGTCGGCGAGAAGACCGCCACGAAGTGGATCAACCAGTTCGGCTCGTTCGCGCAGCTGGTGGAGCGCGTCGATGAGGTCAAGGGCAAGGCGGGGCAGAATCTCCGCGATCACCTGGAGGCCGTGAAGCTCAACCGACGGCTGACCGAGATGGTGCGCGACGTCACCCTGACCTGCGGCCCCGACGCGCTGGTCCGCGAGGCCTATGACCGCGAGGCCCTCTCGGTGTTCCTCAACGGCCTGGAGATCCGCAACCAGGGCCTGCGCGACCGGCTGCACGCCGTCGACCCGGGTGCGGAACAGGCCGCCGAGGAGGCCGCGCCGGCCGCCGGCGCCGAGATCGACGGCACCGTGATCGCCACCGGCGAGCTCGCCCCGTGGCTGGCCGAGCACGGCGCGGGACCGCTGGGCGTGGCGACGGTCGATGTCTGGACGCTGGGCAGCGGCAGCGTCGCCGAGGTGGCGCTTGCCACCGGTGACGGCCCCGCCGCCTGGTTCGACCCCGCCCAGCTGGACGAGGCCGACGAGCGGGCCTTCGCGGCGTGGAGCGCCGACCCGGCCCGGCCCAAGGTGATGCACAACGCCAAGGGCCTGATGAGGGTCTTCGGCGAGCACGGCTGGAGCATCGACGGCGTCTCCATGGACACGGCGCTGGCCGCCTACCTGGTCAAGCCCGGCCGCCGCTCCTTCGCCCTGGACGCCCTCTCCATCGAATACCTGGGCCGCGAGGTGGCCGCCCCCGCCGCGAGCAACGGACAGCTGGCCTTCGGCGCGGACGAGCAGGCCGAGGCGGAGGCCCTGATGGGCCAGGCGCGGACGGTCCTCGACCTGGGCGAGGCCTTCGAGGTCAAGCTCGCGGAGGTCGGCGCGGCCGGGCTGCTGCGCGATGTGGAGCTGCCGACCAGCGTGCTGCTGGCCCGGATGGAGCGGTCCGGTATCGCCGCCGACCGGGGCTGGCTGGAGCGCATCGAGCAGCAGTTCGCGGCCGCGGTGCAGCAGGCCGTCCAGGAGGCGCACGCCGCCGCGGGCCACGAGTTCAACCTCGGCTCGCCCAAGCAGCTCCAGGAGGTCCTCTTCGGGGAACTGGGCCTGCCCAAGACCAAGAAGACCAAGACCGGTTACACCACCGACGCCGACGCTCTCGCGTGGCTCGCGGCGCAGACCGAGAACGAACTCCCCGTGATCATGCTCAGGCACCGTGAGCAGGCCAAGCTGCGCACGACCGTCGAGGGCCTGATCAAGACCATCGGTGCCGACGGCCGGATCCACACCACCTTCAATCAGACGGTGGCGGCCACCGGCCGGCTGTCCTCGACCGATCCGAACCTGCAGAACATCCCGGTGCGGACGGACGAGGGCCGGGCGATCCGCCGCGGTTTCGTCGTCGGGGAGGGCTTCGAGACCCTGCTGACCGCCGACTACAGCCAGATCGAGCTGCGCGTGATGGCCCACCTCTCCGAGGACGAGGGCCTGATCGAGGCGTTCACCACCGGCGAGGACCTGCACACCACCGTCGCCTCCCATGTCTTCTCGGTCGCCGCCAACGAGGTCGACCCGGAGATGCGCCGCAAGATCAAGGCGATGAGCTACGGCCTGGCCTACGGCCTGTCGGCATTCGGCCTCTCCCAGCAGTTGGGCATCCAGCCCGATGAGGCCCGCAAGCTGATGGACAACTTCTTCGAGCGCTTCGGCGGGGTGCGCGACTACCTCCAGCGTGTCGTGGAGGAGGCCCGCGCCACGGGCTACACCGAGACGATCCTCGGCCGTCGCCGCTACCTCCCCGACCTCAACAGCGACAACCGCCAGCGTCGCGAAATGGCCGAGCGGATGGCGCTGAATGCCCCGATCCAGGGCACCGCCGCCGACATCGTCAAGATCGCGATGCTGAAGGTCGACGCGGCCCTGCGCGCGGCCGAGCTGAAGTCCCGGATGCTCCTCCAGGTGCACGACGAAATCGTCGTCGAGGTCGCCGGGGGCGAACGCAAGCAGGTCGAGGAGCTGCTCCGCCGGGAAATGGCCGCCGCCGCCGAACTGCGGGCACCGCTCGACGTCTCGGTCGGCGCCGGCCAGGACTGGGAGTCGGCGGCCCACTGACCGCGTACGGCGGCCCACCGGCCGCCGAACCGGGCGGGGGGGGGGGGGGGGGCCCCCCCCCCCCCCCGGCGCGGGGGGGGGGGGGGGGCGGCGCGCGGCCGGGGGGGGGGGGGCGCCCGGGGGGGGGTGGTGGTGCCAGCGGG
>NZ_JBICZL010000013.1:0-196238 GCF_043201875.1 Streptomyces sp. NPDC048248 | reverse complement strand
GGGGGGGCGGGGGGGGCCGGGCCCCCCCCCCCCCCCGGGCCCCCCCCCCCCCCCCCCCGCGCGGGGGGGGGGGGCGCGCCCCCCCCCCCCCCCCCCCCCCGCCCGGCGGAGAAGGCGAGGCGCGCAGAGCGCAGGGGAGCGCGCCGAACCGTGTGCGGAGATGTGGCTCCAAGGGCAGCACGGGCGGCGGCGCAGCCGTCACCGTCCGGCCACGGGACCGGCGCTGTTACTGCCCGGCTACGGGATCGCCGCCGTCACCGCCCGGCCACGGAATCCGCACCCGGCGCCGGCTCCCTCTCCGCCCGCGAGTCCCTCTCCATCCCCGTGTCCCTCTCTGCTCCCACCTCCCTCTCCACCAGCCCCGGTGCGGGCTCGGTGGAAGGGCGTACACGGCGCGCCCGGCGGTGCAGGAGACGCACGGCCACCGCATGGACCGGCAGTGCCAGCGCGAGCCCCGCGCCCGCGCCGAAGAGCACGGTCGGGATGTAGTCGAACCAGGTCGCCGCGCTGCCGTAGACCGCGTGTGCACGTACCGTGCGATGCGCGGCGCTCCCGAGGAGACACAGGGTGAGCAGGGCCGTCAGCAGCAGTTTTTGACGGAGCGTGAGCAAGGGGACGGCCTCGGGCGGAGCCCACCCCGCCGCCCTGGCCGAGTCCTCTCCTGCCCCGGGCGCCGCCACCACGGAACTCCCTCCCGCGATCGCGGGCCCTGTACGCCCCGTGGCCCCCGCTTCTTTTGTACGCAGCGCCGACCACAGGAACCAGCCGATCGCCACCATCGCGAGTGCGGACGTGCCGTACTGCACATACGTGTAGACCGGCAGGCCGTTCACCGTCGCCTCCAGAACCCCCACCAGCCGGGTGCCCCAGCGGCCCGGGTGGGTAAAGGCGTCCCAGACGATATGCGTCGTCGAGCCGAGTATCGCCGAGAGGCAGAACCACCCGGCCAGGGCGGCGAGTTCAAGGGGACCCCGCGGGTCCCAGGGCCGTCCGCGGGCCAACGCGTACGCCCGGCCCTGCCATGGCCGGGGCAGCAGAGCGAGCAGGGGTTCGCGGAGCAGCAGCCAGCCGGCGACCAGCCCCGCGGTGATCAGGACGTCGACGGTCAGCACGCCGATCGGGGAGTGCGTGAAGGTGCCGAACAGCATGGCTCCGGGCACCAGGGTGTCGGCGAAGTAGGGCATGTCCGGTGCGAAGGAGCCGGCGACGAGGGCCGAGGCGACCAGCGGGCCGCGTGCCGCCCCCGTTCTGTGGAGGGCCGGGAGCACCGCAGCGGCATGGCTGAGCGTGAACGGCATTTTCCTCTCCTTGATCGATTCAGAGCATTATGTCGGTCGATGAGAGTGGTAGATGACTGGCCCGAGTTGTCGTAGTGTCGCCTGAGTTGGAGCGCTGGGGAGTGCGATACCGCGTGACGCACGCGGTGGGGCAACGCGGAGGGGATGGCACGCATGGCAGCCACGTTCGGGCGACGACTCCGAAGGGGAGCGGCCTCGACGGCCGTGGCGGCGCTGGCGCTGGCCGCCCTGACCGCCTCTCAGGCTCCCGGAGCCGCCGGCAGCGCGGCGGACAAGGAGCGGGACAAGGCGCCCGCCGACACCCCCATCGACGGCGGCTCGACGTACTACACCGACCTGCCGCCCCTCAACAGCCCTGTTGCGCCCGATGGTTCGAAGGGCGGGGGCGCGGGCCCCGTGGTCACCGGCCCAGCCGAGGCCGGCATACCCGCCACCGTCCTGGCCGCATACAAGAAGGCCGCGACACGCATCGACGCGTCCGACCCGGGGTGCCGGCTGCCCTGGCAACTGCTGGCGGCCATCGGCAAGGTGGAGTCCGGGCAGGCACGCGGTGGGTCGGTCGATGCCGAGGGCACCACCCTCAAGCCGATCCTCGGCCCGCAGCTCAACGGCAACGGCTTCGCCCGGATCACCGACACCGACAACGGACGGTACGACGGGGACCTCACCCACGACCGCGCCGTCGGGCCGATGCAGTTCATCCCCTCCACATGGTCCAAGGGAGGACCCGACGGCGCCGGTTGGGGGGCCGACGGCAACGGTGACGGCAAGAAGGACCCCAACAACATCTTCGACGCCGCCCTCGCCGCCGGCCGCTACCTCTGCGCCGGCGGCCGCGATCTGACGGTGCAGAGCGACCTGGACCGGGCGGTCCTGGGCTACAACAATTCAGCGGACTACCTGCGGACGGTGCTGTCCTGGTACGCCTACTACCGCAAGGGCACGCACGAGGTGCCGGACGGCAAGGGCGTGCTTCCCGCACAGCGCCACGGCTCGGAGAGCGGAGCCGGCCGCGGCGACGGCGCGGCCCACCCGGGCAAGGGTGGTTCGACGGCCGGCGACAAGCCCGGCAGCGGCCGCCCGACCGGGCCCGGGGACCAGGGCGGCTCCCACGGCTCACCTGACGACAACGGCACACCCACCCCCACTCCAACGCCCACTCCGCCGTCCACCCCCCGCCCCACGCCGCCGGCCGAGCCCGCGCCGCTGACGGCCCTCGAACGCGTCGGCGACAAGGACCTGACGGCCACCGCGGGCACCGAGTTCGACGCGTCGCCGCAGGTGCGGGCCGAGGACGCGAAGGGCAAGCCGGTGGCGAACGCCCCCGTCCGCTTCACCGTCGTCGGCGGCACGGACGCCCGCTTCCCGGGCGACGCGACCGGCGTGACCGTCACCACCGGCAAGGACGGCCTGGCCGCCGCTCCCACCCTGCGCGCGGGTTCCACGGCGGGAAGCTTCACGATCCGCGCCACAGCGGTCGGCCGCAGCGTGCCCGCCGTCGACTTCGCCATGCGCGTCGAGGCCGCACCGGCACCGCGCGCCGACGTGCTCGCCCGTACCTCCGACAAGGAGCTGACGGCGACGGCCGGCGGAGCCTTCGAGGACGATGCCGTCGAGGTCAAGGCGACGTACCAGGGCAAGATCGCGGCGGGTGTCGCGGTCACCGCGACCATGGTCACCGACGACACCGACAAGCCCGTCGAGAACGACAAGGGGCCCTACTTCAAGGATCCCGAGGCCACCGGCGAGGACGCGGACAAGCCGGTTCGCACCCTTGGCACCCTCACCACGGATGCCAAGGGCCTGCTGAAGCTCCCGAAGATCTACACCGATGACCGGTCCGGGACGTTCCTGCTGAGGCTGACCACTGCCGAAGGCGCCGTACTGACCGTGGAGCTCCACGTCACCGCACCGACCGGCGCGTAACCGCCCGCCTGTACTGCCCCGTCGGTCCCCTCGGCCCCGCACGCCGGCCTCGCCGCCACCGCCGCTCCGCCCACGACCGGGCAGGGCGGCGGTGCGACGTGTTCTCATCTGCGCCGCCCGTTGCTACGGTGCCCCGACCTGACGCTGCATCAGTTCATCGGGAGGCGGCCATGCGTGCCCTGACAGCAGCCGCGGTCGGACTGGCCGCTGCCCTCGCCCTCGTCTTCACCATCACGTCGATCGGCGCGCCCAGCGGCAAGACCTCGCCCAAGCCGCTGCTGACCACCGTCCCCAGCCACCCCTGAGGGAGGGACGCCACGCCATGCGCCGCCTCGTGCCCAACCGGAACACACCCCCCGGACCTCCGCCCGCCGCCGGTCGACGCCGAGAAGCCAAGGGCATGCGGCGGAAGGCCGGCCTGGTGCTGCTCGCCTTCGCCGTCTTCTTCACGGCCCTGGCGCCCCTGATGCGGTGGTACGCCTTCCCCCGGCTCGCCAAGATCCCGCCCAGCCAGTACCAGGACATGGTCCTGGAGGCGAAGCCCGCCACACTGATCAACTACGGAACGATGAAGGCCGAGAGGGTACCCGAAGTCACCATCGTGCAGACCCTCAAGGGCAACGTCGCCGAGTCCGAGCGCATCGAGAAGACCGCGGGCCGCGACGTCGTCGTCTGGGACACGCTCTCCTACGTGGCCGGGCCCGACGGCGCCATGGTCTCCGAGATCCCCGAGCGCTACATCTTCGACGCGCACTCCCAGGAACCCGTGCACGCCACCGGAGAGATGGTCGACGGCGACCGGGTCCGCCGGGAAGGCATCGAGTACAAGTGGCCCTTCCTCACGGAGAAGCGCGACTACACCTACTTCGACGCCCAGACACGCACCTCCGCACCCATCCACTACAAGGGGACACGCACCTTCCGCGGTCTGGAGGTCTACTACTTCGAGCAGACCATTCCCTGGACCAAGGTCGCCCTCCCCAAGAAGATGCCGGTCAAGGGCATCACCCCGGAATCCGTCGAGAAGATGGGCACCACACGCTGGTACACCACCAAGCGGATGTTCTGGGTGGACCCCGTCACCGGAGCGCCCGTCAATGGCGAGGAGATCCACAAAGAGGAACTGCGCGGGGGCGACCTGCTGCCCGGCGGAGGCAAAGTCACCGCGTTCGCCGGACACGTGAAGATGCGCGAGGACTACGTCGACTCCACCGTCGCCCTGGTGACCTCTCAGCGCACCCTCGTCCTTCTGCTCACCAGCTACCTCCCCTGGGGCTTCCTGGTCCTCGGTGCGGTGCTGCTCGCCCTGAGCCTGCACCTCGAAGCCCGCGGACGCCGCCCCGGCAGGGACTCCGGCTGCGACGGCCGGACCCCCGACCCCGGGCCGGACCCGAACCCCACGCCACGGCCGACGCCCGCGATGTGACCGGGCGGAAGCAGATAGAGATGAAGGAGCCGGAGAGGCAACGGCGAAGGGACCTGAGGTCGGTCTCCCGGTGCCGCTGTACGCCCGCGGCCCCGCCCGCCGCGGGTAGCCCTGCGCTCAGCGTCGCTTCAGCCGCGCGGTCGTGTGCCGTGTCGGCTCGGCCGTCGAAGGGTCCTCCGGCCAGGGATGCTTGGGATAGCGCCCACGCAACTCCGCACGCACCGACCGGTATCCGCCGCTCCAGAAGGACCCCAGATCGGCGGTGACGGCCACCGGACGGCCCGCGGGGGAGAGCAGGTGCACCAGCACGGCCACCCTGCCGTCCGCCACCCTCGGCGATTCCTGCCGGCCGAACAGCTCCTGCAGCTTGACGGCCAGCACCGGCTGCTCGCTGCCGTAGTCCACCCGCACCCGCGAACCACTCGGCACCTCGATACGCTCCGGCGCCAGCTCGTCGAACCGTGCCGCGTCCCCCGTCGACCACGGCAGCAGCCGGGCCAGCGCCTGCCCCGCGTCGACCCGCTCCAGATCGGCGCGCCGCCTAGCCCGCCCCAGCTCCACCCCCAGCCACTTCTCGGCGTGCTCCAGCAAGGCCGCGTCCGACACATCGGGCCACGGCGCACCCAACTCCCGGTGCAGGAACGCCATCCGCTGCCGCAACGACGTCGCGCCCGCCGACCAGCGCAGCAGACCGGGCCCTTCCTGCCGCAGGCCCGTCACCACCGCCTCCCGCAGCAACGCGGGATCGGGCGAGGTCAGTGGCCGGGAGACCAGCTCGATCGCCCCCAGCCGGGTCATCCTCCTGGCCACCACGTCCCCGCCCGACCAGCGGACCTCCTCACCCGAGGAGTACAGCGCCCGCGCCGCGGCACAGGCCGTCTCCTCGTCGATCACCGCCGCGAGCCGCACCCGCGCGGACGCCGCCGCGACCGGCCGGTCCGCCACCGCCACCGCCAGCCACTCCGCGTCCCGCAGACTCGACCCGTCCCCGGCCCGCGCCCCCGGGCCCGGCCCCGCACCGGCCAGCTCGGCACCGGTCCCCGACGCCATCAGATAGCTGCCCACGCCCCGCGCCCGCGCCACCCGCTCGGGGAACGCCAGCGCCGCGACAAGCCCGGCCACCGCATCGTCACCGCGGACGGCGCCACCGCCCTTCCCCTGGCCGGCCCCTTCCGAGCCGGCGGCCGGCCCGTTCCGTGCCCGACCGTCCGCAGGCCCGGCCACCGACGCGGACCCCGCTCCGCCGCTTCCGTCTGCCTCGGCCCCCGCAGTCCCGACGCGCCCCGAGCCGCTGCCGCCCACCGCCGACGCCAGCCGCCGCGCCTCCTGCCGCCACCGCGCGGCGTAGCCGTCGCCGCCCCGCCGGGCCGTGCGCCAGGCGGCCGCCAGATCGTCCCCGTACGCCCGCGGCGGCTCTTCGCTCAGCAGCGCCACCACCTCCGCAGCGCGCCGCACGCCGACCTCCTGCGCGCCGTCCAACAGCGCACGCGCCAACCGCGGATGCAGGCCGAGCCGCGCCATCCGCCCGCCCCGCTCGGTGGCACGGCCATCGGCGTCCACCGCGCCGATCGCCGAAAGCACCTCACGGGCGGCGGCCAGCGCACCGGCCGGCGGCGCGTCCAGGAGCGCGAGCCCGGCGGCATGAGGGTCGCCCCAGCAGGCCGCCTGCAACGCGAAAGCCGTCAGATCCGCGACCTTGATCTCCGGGTCGGGGAAGCGTGGCAGCCGCCCGTCCTCCCCCTCCGACCAGCAGCGGTAGACCACCCCTGGCGCCTCACGGCCGGCCCGTCCGGCCCGCTGCCGGGCAGCCGCCTGTGAGGCACGGACCGTTGTGAGCGCGCTGAGGCCGCGCGCGTGATCCGTCCGCGGTACCCGTGCGAGACCACTGTCCACGACCACGCGTACGCCCGGAACGGTCAGGCTGGACTCCGCCACCGACGTCGCGAGCACCACCCGCCGGACGCCGTTCCCGCCGCTCAGTACCGCGTCCTGCACCTCGGCCGGCGCCCGCCCGTGCACCTGCAGCACTTCGGCGTCCACCCCGCCCAACTGTCCTGCGACCCGCCCGATCTCCCCGACACCGGGGAGGAAACACAGCACATCCCCCGACTGCTCCCGCAGCGCCCGCCGCACGACCCCTGCGACATGGGTCAGCAGCGCCGGGTCGACGCGCATCCCATGCGCCGGGCGCACCGGCCGATCGGTCGGCGCCCACACCACCGCCACGGGATGCGACACACCTGGCGCCTCGACCACAGGTGCGGCCCCCGCGTCACCGCCGAGCAGCCGCGCCCACCCCTCCGCGTCCGTCGTCGCCGACGCCGCCACCAGCTGCAGCTCCGGGCGCAGCGTCTCGCGGACGTCCAGCAGGAACGCCGCGGAGGTATCGGCGTCGAGATGCCGCTCGTGGCACTCGTCGAGCATCACCACGTCGACTCCGGCCAGTTCCGGATCGCGCTGCAACCGCTGGAGCAGCACGCCGGTCGTCACCACTTCCACGGCGGTACACGGCCCCGCACGGCGCTCCCCGCGCACCGTGAAGCCGACGCGCTCACCGACCTTCTCGCCCAGCAGCCAGGCCATCCGGCGGGCCGCGGCGCGGGCCGCGATCCGCCGGGGCTCGGCGACGAGTACCCGGCGCGCCGGGCCCTCGCCGGTCAGCCCCGCCAGCTCCAGGGGCACCAAGGTCGTTTTGCCGGTGCCGGGCGGCGCGCAGAGCACCGCCGTGCCGGGACCGTCGAGGGCTTCGCGCAGCGCGGGCAGCGCGGTACGCACCGGCAACTGGGCAAGGGCGTCGCCGGCCGCACCCCCGGCCGGAGGTTGGGGGAGGATCATGACCCCAGTCTGCCGCCCCTGCCGTGCCCGCCGTCCAGGTGATCCGGCCGGAGCGGCGACGCCCACCACCGGGTGGGCAAGGCTGAGGGGAGCGGGCCTAGGAACCGGCGGACGTCCGGGAGCCGGCCACGCACACGAAGATCGCCGTCCCCGGGATGAGATGCCCGCGCAGCGGCGACCAGCCGCCCCACTCCTGGGTGTTCCATTCCGGCCATTCCGGTTCGACGAGGTCCTCCAGCCGGAACCCGGCGGTGACCACGTCCCTGACCCGGTCGCCCAGCGTGCGGTGGTGCTCCACATAGACCGCCCGGCCGGTCTCGTCCTGCTCGACGTACGGCACCCGGTCGAAGTAGGAGGCGGCAACCGACAGGCCCTCGGGGCCCGGCTCGTCGGGGAAGGCCCAGCGGATGGGATGGGTGACGGAGAAGACGAACCGGCCACCGGGCCGCAGCACCCGGCGCACCTCCCGCAGCACCCGCACCGGATCGGCGACGAACGGGATCGCGCCATACGCGGAACAGGCGAGGTCGAAGGAGCCGTCGCGGAAAGGCAGCGCCCCGGCATCCGCCTCGACCAGCTCGACGTCCCCTTCTCCAGGGGCGCCGTCGGCGATCCGCAGCGCGTGCTGGAGCTGCCGGTGCGAAAGGTCGAGTGCGACGGGGTGGGCGCCCTGGGCCGCGAGCCAGCGGGAGCACTGTGCCGCGCCGGCCCCGATCTCCAGGACCCGCTGCCCCTTCAGCTCCGCAGTGGGCCCCAGCAGGCCGGCCTCCGCCTCGTCCAGTCCTTCGGGTCCCCAGACGAAGCGGTCGTCCCCGAGGAAGCCGCCGTGCTCGCTCTGGTACTCGTCGGCGTTGCGGTCCCACCAGCCGCGGTTGGCCCGGCTGCTCTCGGTGTCGGAGGTGTGACGCCGGGTCGCCTCCGGCTCGTGCTCTTGGTTCATCGCGCCCGTCGTCGTAGTCTTCGCTCTGCTTGTAGCCGCAGGGACTGTGAGGCCGTTCGACCTCGCGGAACATCGTGTGTGCCGGTTTTGGGGCGTTTGTCCCGGGTGTGCGCCTTCGCGCATTGACCGTGTCCGGCTGCCCCCGTATGCTACAAGTTGCGCTGCGGGCTTGCGCGCCTCAGACGGAGCAGGCCGCGCTCGTATCTGTATGTATGTCCCCTCGGTTTTCGAGGCGTTTCGGGTTGCTCCGGTATTTGCGGGGCTCCGGAGGGTGCGCCTCTGACGCTGTCCGGTCTTGTGCAGAGGCGATAACGGCTCTCGGCGTAGCAGTACCTACGACTTCAATGTCCGCACCGGAGCCTTTACCCACATGACGAGCAGCACCGAGACCACCGCCACCACCCCGCAGGTTGCGGTCAACGACATCGGTAACGAGGAAGCCTTCCTCGCCGCGATCGACGAGACGATCAAGTACTTCAACGACGGCGACATCGTCGACGGCGTCATCGTGAAGGTCGACCGGGACGAGGTCCTGCTCGACATCGGTTACAAGACCGAAGGCGTCATCCCCAGCCGCGAGCTCTCGATCAAGCACGACGTCGACCCCAACGAGGTCGTCGCCGTCGGTGACGAGATCGAGGCCCTGGTTCTCCAGAAGGAGGACAAGGAAGGCCGCCTCATCCTGTCCAAGAAGCGCGCTCAGTACGAGCGTGCCTGGGGCACGATCGAGAAGATCAAGGAAGAGGACGGGATCGTCACCGGTACCGTCATCGAGGTCGTCAAGGGTGGTCTCATCCTCGACATCGGCCTCCGCGGCTTCCTCCCGGCCTCCCTGGTCGAGATGCGCCGCGTTCGCGACCTCCAGCCCTACGTGGGCAAGGAGCTCGAGGCCAAGATCATCGAGCTGGACAAGAACCGCAACAACGTGGTCCTGTCCCGCCGTGCCTGGCTGGAGCAGACCCAGAGCGAGGTTCGCCAGACCTTCCTCACCACCCTCCAGAAGGGTCAGGTGCGCTCCGGCGTCGTCTCCTCCATCGTCAACTTCGGTGCCTTCGTGGACCTGGGTGGCGTCGACGGCCTGGTGCACGTCTCGGAGCTGTCCTGGAAGCACATCGACCACCCCTCCGAGGTCGTCGAGGTCGGCCAGGAGGTCACGGTCGAGGTCCTGGACGTCGACATGGACCGCGAGCGAGTGTCCCTGTCGCTCAAGGCGACCCAGGAAGACCCGTGGCAGCAGTTCGCCCGGACCCACCAGATCGGTCAGGTCGTCCCGGGTAAGGTCACCAAGCTCGTTCCGTTCGGTGCGTTCGTGCGCGTCGACGAGGGCATCGAGGGCCTGGTCCACATCTCCGAGCTGGCCGAGCGCCACGTCGAGATCCCGGAGCAGGTCGTCCAGGTCAACGACGAGATCTTCGTCAAGGTCATCGACATCGACCTCGAGCGCCGCCGCATCAGCCTCTCGCTGAAGCAGGCCAACGAGTCCTTCGGTGCCGACCCGTCGGCGGTCGAGTTCGACCCGACCCTGTACGGCATGGCCGCGTCCTACGACGACCAGGGCAACTACATCTACCCCGAGGGCTTCGACCCCGAGACCAACGACTGGCTCGAGGGCTACGAGACCCAGCGCGAGGCGTGGGAGAACCAGTACGCCGAGGCGCAGCAGCGCTTCGAGCAGCACCAGGCTCAGGTCATCAAGTCCCGCGAGGCCGACGAGCAGGCCGCGGCCGAGGGTGCTGCGGCACCGGCGGCCCCGGGCGCCGGCAGCACCGGTGGTGGCGGCAACGCCTCCGGCGGCGGCTCCTACTCCTCGGAGTCGGCGGACAACTCCGGCGCCCTGGCGTCGGACGAGGCCCTGGCCGCGCTCCGCGAGAAGCTGGCCGGCGGCCAGAGCTGAACGCTCACCGCTAGGCACTAGCCGATAGCAAAAGGCCCGTTCCCCTCCGGGGGAGCGGGCCTTTTGCGTGTCCAGCACCGCTGCGTACCTTGTGCCCGTCCCTTCGCCTTCCCGTCCGGTCAGCCCACCGGGATGCCGGGGTTGGCCACGCCGCGGCCGCCGGTGACGGTGTTGTCGCCCGCGATCGTGACCGGGCAGTCGGACGCGTCGTAGTTGGTGACGTTGAACCCGTAGCGCCCCGAACCGGAGGAGCCGCTCAGGTCGGATGTGTTGCCGCGGAAGACCGTGCCACAGCCCCAGCCCGCCTGCTGGCTGTGGGTCTCGTACCCGTTGTTGGTGGTGTGGCGGCCCTTGTTGTTCTCGACGAGGACGCCGTTGCCCTTCACGTCGACCCAGGAGTCGTCGTAGTTGGCCCCGGTCATCCCACTGCCGTCGAAGGTGTTGCCGCTGATCTTCGCGCCCGTCGTGCCTTCCTTGATGTCGATGTTCTCGCCGCCCACGCCCGGGCCGATGGTGTTGCCGAGAATCTCGATGTTGTCGCTCTGGTCGCCGGTGCCGCCGGCGCTGCCCACGTAGACCCCCTCTCCCATACCGCTGCCGTCCTCGCCGGTGTCGCGGATCGTGGAGTTCTTGATGACGCCGTTCTTGCTGGACTTGCGGAAGTGCACGCCCTCCATGTCCAGGTCGTGGACGGTGACGGAGTCGATGACCACCCCGTTCGCGGCGTCCACCATGATCCCCTTCTGGCCGCCGGTGACGGTGATGCCCTCGACAGTCCAGTAGGAGGCGCCGTTCAGGTGCAGTCCGTAGCCGCCGCCGGCGGTGAGAACAGCCTTCGAGGAGCCGGTGAGGGTGATGCGGGAGCCGGAGCTGGCGGCGGTGGACGTCTTGAAGTTGCCGTTATAGGTCCCGTCGGCCAAGTCGATGGTGTCGCCGCCCCGTGCGGCCGCGAGGGCGTCCTTGAGCTGGGCAGTGGTGTTTACCTCGATCACCCGGGCGGGGCGTGGCGCGGTCGCGCCGACCGCCGTTGTGGCGACGCCGAGGGCGCTGCCCGCCGCCAGCATCGCGACGCCCGAGACGGTCAGGAGGGGGCTGGTGCGGACATGACGCCGCGTGCGGGTCCGCAAGAGGCTCGGGGGCCAACCGCTCGTCCGGCTCCCGACAGTCATACGCATGCAACTCCTCCTCCATATATGAACGTTGAGCGTGATTATGAACCGCTTGAGTGTTCGTGAAGCTAGGGGGTGGAGGTTGAGTCGTCAAGACGCCGAACGAGCAGTGGACTTGAGGCGGGCAGATGCTGGATCACTTAGGCCCGTCCGCATGCTCTCCTGCAACTCCCCTACGTGCGGGATGAGTTCATGCATGTGAATCGGTTCGATGTAGGGCGGGGAGAGACGGAGGTGTGGGCTCGGCCTCCGGGTTCCTGCCCAGGGAGCGCGGGCCCGTCTTGTCGGGCGGGGCTGCCGGGTCGGACGGCGCGCGGCGGCGAAAGGTGGCGGGATTCCGTCCGCCGGTCGGGGCACGTGATGCCCAGGTGGGGAGGGAAGCGGCGCGCGGAGTCGAGGCGGGGGCTTGGTGGAGGGCGCGGTGGAGGCGGGAGGGACGGTGCCGGGCTTCAAAGGGCCTGTTCGGGAATGCGAGAACGCGGCCGGACGTTGTCGCCCACGGACATGAGGAGGAGCGGTCACTGTGTTGGATCCCCAGAAGTTGTACGAATGGGAGCCGAGCGGGCTCGCGGCGGTCGAGGCGATCGCTGCGAGGGACTCCGCAGGATTGGTGCTGCTGTACCACTTCGACGGGTACATCGACGCCGGCGAGACCGGCGACCAAATCGTTGAGCGGCTGCTCGACGGGCTGACCCACCGCGTCGTCGCTCGCTTCGACCACGACCGCCTGATCGACTACCGGGCCCGCCGTCCGCTGCTCACCTTCGAGAACCACCGCTGGACCGCCTACGAGACGCCCAGCATCGAGCTGCGCCTGGTCGAGGATGCGACGGGGGCGCCCTTCCTGCTGCTCTCCGGCCCCGAGCCGGATGTGGAGTGGGAACGCTTCTCGGCCGCCGTGCGGCAGATGGTGGAGCGCCTGGGCGTACGACTTGCGGTGAACTTCCACGGCATCCCCATGGGCGTCCCGCACACCCGCCCCGTAGGCATCACCCCGCACGGCAATCGCACCGACCTGATGCCGGGACACGCCACCTTCTTCGACGAGGCGCAGGTCCCCGGTAGCGCGGAAGCGCTGATCGAGTTCCGGCTTGCCGAGGCGGGGCACGACGTTCTCGGTGTGGCGGCCCACGTACCCCACTACATCGCCAGGTCCGCCTACCCGGATGCCGCGCTCACCGTCCTGGAGGCCGTGACGGCCGCCACCGGCCTGGTGCTGCCCAGCGCCGCGCACTCGCTGCGCACCGAAGCGCTGCGCACCCAGGAGGAGATCGAACGGCAGATCTCGGAGGGAGACGAGGAACTGGTCGCTCTGGTCAGCGGACTGGAGCATCAGTACGACGCGGTGGCCGGCGCCGAGAGCCGCGGGAACCTGGTCGCCGAGCCGGTGGAACTGCCCTCGGCCGACGAGATCGGCAGGCAATTCGAGCGCTTCCTGGCGGAGCGGGAGAGCGACGGCGGAACCGGAGCCTGAGCCCGGACCGGCGGGGGCCGGAGGCCGGGCACGGGTGGGGCGCCGGTCCGGGGTTGGTCGTGCGAACTGCGGCAGGTGTACTGCGGTCCCTCGGGGCTGCCGATTTCAGGACCGTATAGCGTGGGCCCATGGTGAAGGTGGGGCTGACCGGCGGAATCGGCGCGGGAAAGAGCGAGGTCTCGCGATTGCTGGCGTCGTACGGCGCAGTGATCGTGGACGCGGACAGGATCGCCCGGGAGGTCGTCGAGCCGGGTACGCCCGGACTGGCGGCGATTGTCGAGGAGTTCGGGGACGATGTCCTCACTCCGGAGGGCATGTTGGACCGGCCGAAGCTGGGCGGGATCGTCTTCGCCGATCCGGAGAAGCTGAAGGCCCTCAACGCGATCGTGCATCCGCTGGTGGGCGTGCGGTCGGCGGAACTCGAGGCCGCAGCGGGACCGGGGGCCGTAGTGGTCCACGATGTTCCGTTGCTGACGGAGAACGGCTTGGCCCCCCTCTATGACCTGGTCGTCGTGGTCGACGCCGCACCGGAGACCCAGCTGGACCGACTGGTCCGGCTGCGCGGCATGTCGGAAGACGAGGCGAAGTCCCGCATGGCGGCTCAGGCGACCCGCGAGCAGCGACTGGCCGTCGCGGATCACGTCATTGACAACGATGGGCCCCTGGAATCACTGGAGCCCCAGGTCCGCGCGGTGTGGGAGCGCCTGCGGAGCGCTTGAGGCAGGGCTGTAGCCTCGCCGCCATGAGTGCTTCCGATGCCACGCAGGTGACCGCCGCCAAGACCGCTACCGATCTTGGTTCCGACGCTCAGGACGATCGGGCCCGCACCGGTACGGGGGCCGGCGCCGCTGCGGCCTCCGGCTCGTCCGCGGCTGTTCCCGCGTCGTTCGTCGTCAACATTCCCGGCTTCGCGGACGCCGATCTGGAACCGGAACCGCTGGACCCCGAACAGATCGTCCGCGGGGAGCCCGTGGTGACGGGCAAGGTGCTGTGGGAATCGCCGGACGGCCGCCAGATCCGGGGCATCTGGCAGATAACGCCGGGTGTCGTCACGGACACGGAAGCCAACGAGCTCTTCGTCGTCGTCAGCGGACGCGCCACCATCGAGGTCGAGGGCGGTGCCGTGCTGAACGTGGGACCAGGTGATGCCTGCTTCCTGCGAGAGGGCGACCGTACGCAGTGGACCGTGCACGAGACGTTGCGCAAGGCGTACCACATCAGCCTCTAGCTCGGGCCTCGGTGCCGAGGGGGCTCTCGCCGGAGGGCGGGTGCCCTGGAGCATCGCCCGGCAGAGGCTGTCGGTGACGGCCGCCGGCGACGGTGGCCGGGGGAGCCGGAGAGCCGGAGGAACGAGAAGAGCGGGAGAACGGGAACAGCGGGAGAAACGAGAACGGGGAATGTGGCGGGGGGCGGGCTTGTTCTTGCGCACGTAGCTCCGGGGTCGGTGGCTTTGGCCTGCCCGGAGGGCCATCGGAGAGGAGGCGGCCGTGCCCGAGCACAGCCCTGAGACCCACGTCATCGACTTCCGTGCCGCGGAGCAGCTGTTGGCGGCCCGCGATCCTCGCGGAGCGATTCGGCTGCTGGATTCGGTCATTGCCGCGCACCCCGAGAACACCGCCGCCCGCCTGCTGCGTGCGCGTGCCTTCTTCCTCGCCGCGCAACTGCGGCCCGCAGAGCTCGAATTCCAGATCGTGCTGGAGCGCGAACCGGACAATGCTTTCGCGCACTTCGCGTTGGGCCGGACCCTGGAGCGTGCCAACAGGTCGGAGGAGTCGCTGCGTCACTTCCGCCTGGCGGCGGCCCTGGAACCGCGCCCCGAGTTCATCGAAGCGGCCCGCTTCGCCCACGACGGCGCCAACGGCGATGGCGGCGCCAACGGGCATGGTGGCGCCAACGGGCGTGGTGGCGACGACGGGCTTGGCGGCGGTGACGGGGGCGTCCGCGACGACGGTCGCAACGGACCGGGGCAAGGCCCCAGGTAGGGCCAAGGGCAACCGGTTGAGGCGCGTTGCCGACTTGGGGCGAGGTGCTGCTCCTTCACTTTGGCGGCGGCCAATGCGCGGTCTTCCGAGACTCCTCTCACCTGGGCCGTGATCCGGGTCGGCAGGCCGGTTGTTTGTGGGGCGTGGAGCAGCTCAACGTGGCAAGCGACGGGTGCCCGTGCCTGTGCCCATGCTCATGCTCATGCCCGGCACGTGACCATGCTCAGCCGGGCCCGCGCCGATGCCCCTTCCCGTCCGACGTCCCAGAGTCGGTTGGTGGGCGCCACTTCTCCGAAGGCAACCCCCTCGGCATTAGGCGCGCGAGCGCCCGGGGGGGCTCCCTGGGCGCCCGGGGCCGATCCACTCCGTCGCCGCGAGGCGAGCACGACGCCCTGGTGTCGCCACCCCCTACGGCCGGCTGTTCCCGCTCCTGCCGCGGGTGTTCCATCTCTTGAAGGCGTCGTTCCTGCCTCGGTCTGCCTCGTAGGGGGGTATCTCCCTGCCTGGCTGGAAGTGCGGGCCCTGGCGGATGTGCCGTATCACCATGACCAGATCCGTCGCGGCGACCGCCGCCAGTGCGGCACACGCCGCTGCCCATTCCGGTCGCTCGGCCGCGGCGAATGCCACTGCTCCCACGAGGGCCCACAGCAGGCCCCACAACGCCAGTCCGCAGCGTATTCTCAGCGGACTGCGTGCCTGTACCGGCTCATTTCCTGTACGCATCGGCACCCATCTCCCTACTCCAGGATCCTGCACATCGACGGCCTCGTCACCTCTCCCGTGACGAAATTCGGTAGCTGCTCATGAGGCCCTCCCCGCGCTCCCGCCTCCCTCCGTGCGGGTCGCGTATGCGCTCGGCACGGACGCCGTGGAGGTTTGGTTGTCTGCCTCTGACCTGCTGTCTCTCTGCTCTCGGCTGCTGACGTGCCTCGGCGGGCTCTGGTCGGTGGGACGTGGATCACCCGCGGGGTGCGAGTGGATCCACGAGAGGCCGCCGAGGTCGAGCCGTGAGCGGGCCCGTGTCACCGCGACGTACGCAAGGCGCGCCTCGTCGGTGTCGATCGGGCCGGGCAGCGGGGCGCCGTCCTCGCCGATCTCGGCCAGATCATCAGGGGCGGTGAAGTCATCCGCGATGCGCACGGTCGACCACTCCCGGCCCTTTGCGCGATGAGCTGTGGAGACGGTGACCTCGGCGTCCGCCTCGGGCGTGAGACGGTCCAGCGCGTGCAGTACGGCCTGTGTGCCGTGCTCGTCGACGAGTTCCACCAGTGGCAGCAGATCCCGCCCGGCGGGGTCGAACTCCGCGTACTCCCGTAGCTCCCCCCAGGACTCGAAGAGCGTCAGCTCCGGGTGGGCGGTGCGGCGCCCCGCTTCGAGGTCATGAGCGGCACCGGCCAGCGCTCTCAGAATCTCGCCACCACCCGCCAGCGCGACCCGGCGGCCCGCCGCCAGTTGCCGTATCACCTCCACCATCGCCCCGACATTGGAGCGGCACAGGATCGCTGCCGGATCGCTGAGCCGGCTCACCTCGGTCTTGAGCCAGGGTGAGCCCGTGAGCCGGATCGGTGCGTCCACGATCGCGAGCCACCGGTTCGCCTCCTCCGCCAGCGCCGGGCCGAAGCGAAAGGAGCGGGAGAGGCCGAGCCGGGTGCCGTCGAATCCCGTCATGACATCCCGCGCTCCACGCCAGCCGTAGATCGCTTGCGCGGAATCCCCTACCAGTACCAGCTGCGCGTTTGCGCGCTGGGCCGTGAAGACCTGATCGACGACGGGGTTGGTGTCCTGCGCTTCGTCCAGGAGGAGGAAGTCCCCGGAAATCACGGGCTCTTGCAAAGCCCACATCTTGAGGTAGTGGTCGTGTTCGAAGCGCACGACGCCGCGCTCCGGATGCTGGAGATCGGCCCAGGCTCTGCGGGCGAAGGGCAGGACGAGGTCGGCGAGCTGGTCGTGCAGGGGCTTCTGTTCGGCTCCCCGGAGGGGTGGGACGTGGTGGGGAGCGATTTCCTTGTCCGCCGACTGGCAGAACCGGGTGACGGTGCGCAGGGCGCTGTAGGAAAGCGCCTTGTTGGTGACCCTGCGCGCCCCGAGGCGAACGGAGAAACCGTCGTCGATGCCCAGAGCCGCGCCTGTCCGCCACCCCGCTTGTCGTGGGGAGTTCATCCGGCCTCGATATCGCCTCCCCACGGCGGTGTAGGCGAGGGCATGGGCAGTTCCGCAGGACACTCCGGCGGGAAATGTACGGCCGGCATGGCGCGCGATGGCTCGGTTGAAGGCGATATAGCGACCGGTCCGGCCTCGGCGCCGGGCCGTGTGAGCGAGCATCGCGAGGGTCGTCGTCTTGCCTGTGCCGGCGCCCGCCTGAATGACGAGGTGCGAGCCGGTATCGAAGGCGTCGGTGGCGGCGGCCTGTTCCTGGGTCGGCATACGCATGGTGACTCCTCACGGCGAAACGGTTACTGAGAGTTGTTTCGTCACTCAATGTAGCCGTACTCGCGACGAGCGTGAAGAGTGATCTGCGGGCTGTGGACAACCGATCCACCGCGGCTGCCGAGAACGTCTTCAGTGCAGGTCAGCGGCGTCGTGGCGGGGAGTCTCGACCGCTCGGCGGACGGCGTTGTCAGTGGTGTCTGCTTCCATCGGTCCCAACGCAGATTGCGCGACGGACCGTCACCGTCGACAGTGCGACAGGGGAGTGGAACGTATGGGTTTCTCTTCGGCAGGGGGCATCCGACGACACGACGGCGCCTTCGGCAACGTGCCGGTTCCCGGCGCGCACCCGCCCGGCGCGCACCCGCTCGTCGCGACGATGGGCCGTCGGACCGGTGCCGCGGCGGCGGCAGGAGGAAGAGGTCGGAGGGGGAGCGGGTCGATGCACTGGTCGACAGCTGGCCGTCGGCCCGAGCCGCCGAGGCGGGTGTGGCCGTCCGGCGTGATGCAGGAGGGCGTGACGCGGGAGGGGCAGTGCGCACGACCGTAGACTCGCAGGTTGGGGCAACAGAAGCGGGTCAGCCGCGGCGAGCCCGGCAGGTGCCGCGAGCGGTGCGCCGGACCCGGGGCGCCGAAGATCAAGCACGAGAGGGCGGTATGGCAAGGCAGTGGGAGGCGGCAGCAGAAGCGTCCCGGCCCGCGGACGCCTCGCTGACGACCGCGCACGCAGCCGCAGCCGCCCATGCCGGAGCAGGCGACGCTCTGGTCGGCTGCGCCGCGGTTTTCCTACCCGCCGTGTCACCGCGGGCCGGGCGGATCGCGTTCTGGCAGCCTGACGGGAGCCCGCTTCCGACGAGTGGAAGGAGCGAGCGCGGCCCGGGACAGGCCACGGGAACGGCGACGGAGTCGGCCGCTGAGCCTGCACGGCTCACCGTCGCCCGGCGTCATGGGAACGGCGCCCGCACCCGCACCGTCCCCGCGGTTCTCCTTCCCCTGGCCGAGGCTGTCCCGCTGCTGATCCGCGCCCGGCGCGACCCGGCTGCGCATCCGGCCGCCGCCTGCTGGGGCGCGGCCGCGCTGCACGCTCTGCATCTGGCCGGCCGGGGCAGACTGCTGCCGGGGCTGACCATCGAGGACACCGACGCGTGGCGCGCCGGACCGTTGGACCCGGACGACATGGCGCACCTCCGGGCCATCGCTGCCGCCATGCCTGCCGAAGCCCACGCCGTTCCGCTCCCCGGCAGCCGTCCGCTGCAGCTACGCGACCCGGAGGGGCTGGTGCGGCTCTTCGTGGACGCGGTGGTCGACACCCTGCCACGCACGCCTGCCGCCGGTTTCGTGGCCGGCGCCCCGTACGCGGGGAGCGCGCCGCAGTGCCTGCCCGGTGCCCGGGAGTGGGCCGCGGAGGTGGCTGCCGGCGTCGATGCCGGGGTGCGGCTCTCCCTGCGCCTGGACCTGGCGCCGCACAAGCTCTTCGACACCGAGCACGATGCGGACGGGGGAGGCCGGGACGCCGGAGAAGGAGCCGCCGAGCCGGGTGATACGGGCAGTGCTGAGCACCGTGGGCGTGACAGCGCCCCGGTCGAGGCGCGGGGCGCGGCAGCCGCCGTTCTGCAGGTGCACAGCCTCACCGACCCGACCCTGGTGGCCGATGCCCGCAGTCTGTGGGAGGGCGAGGGCCCTGACCACTTCGGCCCGCGCTCCCGCGTCGACACGCTTCTCGCGCTACGCCGCGCGGTCAGGGTCTGGTCCCCGCTCGGTCGCCTCCTGGAGCGGCCGATCCCCGACGTACTGCCCCTCAGCGAGAACGAGTTGTACGAGCTGCTGGGGGAGGCCGCGCCACGGCTCGCCGCCGCAGGCGTGGCCGTCCACTGGCCCAAGGAGCTGGCCCGTGGCCTGACCGCCGCGGCCGTACTGCGCCCGGCGCCCGGGTCCGCCGCCGACGGCTTCGGCTTCTTCGACACCGACGAACTGCTGCAGTTCCGCTGGCAGGTGGCGATGGACGGCGCCCCGCTGACCGAGGCGGAAATGGACGCCCTGGCCGAAGCGCACCGTCCCGTCGTGCGACTGCGCGACCAATGGGTCCTGGTCGACCCGGCGCTGGTCCGCAAGGCCCGCAAGCGGGAACTGGGCTATCTCGACCCCGTCGACGCCCTCGCGGCCACACTCAGCGGCACCACGGACGTCGACGGCGAAGAGGTTGACGTGGTGCCGCTGGGAGCCCTCGCCGCTCTGCGCTCCCGCCTCACCACCGAAGCTCGCCCCCTGCCCCGGCCCGCCGGGCTCCGGGCCACCCTCCGTGACTACCAACTGCGCGGTATGGCCTGGCTCGACACGATGATCTCGATCGGTCTGGGCGGTTGCCTCGCCGACGACATGGGGCTCGGCAAGACCATCACCGTCATCGCGCTCCACCTCCACCGGCGGCCCGCTGCGCCCGTCCTCGTCGTCTGTCCCACCTCCCTCCTGGGCAATTGGCAGCGCGAGATCGAGCGCTTCGCCCCCGGCACCCCCGTACACCGCTTCCACGGCGCAGGCCGCAGCCTCGACGACGTCCAGGGCGGCTTCGTGCTGACGACGTACGGAACGATGCGCAGCAGCGCGCCCCAACTCGCGGCCCATACCTGGGCATGGGTCGTCGCCGACGAGGCCCAGCACGTCAAGAACTCGCGCTCGTCCACCGCGCGGGCGCTGCGCAGCATCAAGGCGCCGGCCCGGATCGCACTGACCGGGACCCCCGTCGAGAACAACCTCTCCGAGCTGTGGGCCCTGCTCGACTGGACGACCCCGGGGCTCCTCGGATCCCTCAAGACCTTCCGCGCGCTGCATGCGCGGGAGGTCGAGGGCGGCGGTGACCCCGAGGCGACCGTACGACTGGCCAAGCTGGTACGCCCGTTCATCCTGCGCCGCAAGAAGTCCGACCCCGGCATCGCGCCGGAACTCCCGCCCAAGACCGAGACCGACCACCCGGTGGCCCTGGGCCGGGAGCAGGCCGCGCTGTATCAAGCGGTGGTCCGCGAGACCCTCGCAAGGATCGAGACTGCCCAGGGCATCGCACGCCGCGGTCTGGTGATGAAGCTGCTCACTGCCCTCAAGCAGATCTGCAACCACCCCGCGCAGTACCTCAAGGAGGCCGCCCCGGGCCTGACCGCTCGCTCCGGGAAGCTCGAACTCCTCGACGAGCTGCTCGACACCATCCTCGCCGAGGGCGGCGCCACCTTGATCTTCACCCAGTACGTCGGGATGGCACGGCTGCTCGAACGGCACCTCACCGCCCGAGGCATCGCACATCAACTCCTGCACGGCGGCACACCCGTGGCCGAGCGGGAGAGGATGGTCGACCGATTCCAGTCGGGAGAGGCCCCCGTCTTCCTGTTGTCGCTCAAGGCGGCAGGGACGGGCCTCAACCTCACCCGGGCAGGACACGTGATCCACTACGACCGCTGGTGGAACCCGGCCGTGGAGGAGCAAGCCACCGACCGCGCCTACCGCATCGGCCAGACCCAGCCCGTCCAGGTGCACCGGCTGATCGCCGAGGGCACGGTCGAGGACAACATCGCCCAGCTCCTGACCGCCAAGAGAGCACTTGCCGACGCGGTGCTCTCCGGCGGTGAGACCGCGCTCACCGAGCTGTCCGATGCCGAACTGGCCGACCTCGTCTCCCTGAGGAGGACCGCATGAGCCCCCGCTCCGCGTCCGGCGGCCACCGGCCCTACGGCAATCGCCCGCAGGGCGTGCCCGAAGGCCGTCCCGGCGCGTCCGACGCCGCGGCGGGTTCCGGTCTTCGGGGGCGGCCTGTCGCCTCGGGACGCGCGGCCGCGGCGGACCGGCTGGCGCGCGCGGACCGCTCGCGTACGTTCCCGCCACTGCCCGACCGCACGGGAGCCCGCGGACTGTTCGCCGAATCCTGGTGGGGGAGCGCCTGGTTGGACGCGCTGGAGACGACCGCGCTCGACAGCGCCCGGCTCGCGCGGGGCCGGACGTACGCCAGGGACGGCCATGTCGACACCATCAACGTCACGCCCGGCCGCATCGTCGCCACGGTGCGCGGCAGCAGACCGCGCCCCTACAGCGCCGACATCCGCCTGCGGACGCTCTCCGACGAGGAGTGGGACGTCCTTCTCGACGCCGTCGTCGCGGAACCCGCACAGCTCACCGCCCTGCTGGCCAAGAAGCTGCCCAGTGAGCTGGCCGAGGGGGAGGTGCGGCTCCTCCCGGGGCCGGGCGATCTCGTCCCCCGCTGCACGTGTCCCGACAACGGGCGCCCCTGCAAACACGCTGCCGCACTCTGCTTCCAGGCGGCCCGCCTGCTGGACGCGGATCCGTTCGTGCTGCTGCTGATGCGGGGACGTGGCGAACGGGAACTTCTCGACGAACTCTCCCGCCGCAACGCCACCCACACCGCCCGCGAGACCCGCGCACACACCCTCGCGCGTACTCGGGCGCCCGCGAGCGATGGACGAGGGCCGGGAGCGGCCCCGGAAGCCGCTGCCCGGCCCGTCGCTGTTCCCGGATCTGACGACTCCGCCGGTCCCGACGACGGTGCCGGAGACCCCACCGGGGACAGGTCCACGCCGGCGAGCTCGACCGGCGGTGTCCTCGCCCGGGAGGCCCTGGCCGACCGTCCGCGACCGCAGCTCCCACCGCCTCTGCCCGCGCCGCCGCAGCCCGGACAACCGCTCGCCCTCCCGGATGGCGAAGGACTGCCCTTCGACCCCGCGGCGATCGAGTTCCTGGCCGCCGACGCCGCGACCCGCGCTCACGCCTGTGTCACCGCCGCCGGCGCGCCGACCGCCCCTGGAGCGGCGCCCTCCCCATGCACCCCGTATTCGGTGCTGTCCGCCTGGGAGGACGCCATTCGACTGGCTGCAACCGCTCATCCCACCGCCGGCCTGACCTCCGCGACCCGGGCGCTCTACCGCGACCTGGCGTCGGCCACCGGCCGGAGCGCCGCGGACGTGGCTCGTGCCGTCGCGGCGTGGCGGCAGGGCGGACCCGAAGGTCTCGCCCTCCTCGAAACCCCCTGGGAGCCGCCCGCAGGGGACTTCGACCGAGCCCGCAGCGCTCTCCTGGCCGCGGACCTGCCCTTGCTGCGGCCGCGCCACAACCACCTCACCGACGCCGACCGCGGCATCCAGCTCCGGTTCGGCCACGACAACCGCTGGTATCCGTACGAATCCGAGCCCGGCTCGGAGGACTGGTGGCCCACCGGACCGGCGGACCCCGACCCCGTGGGCGCCCTCAGCGCCCTGCTCGCGAGATGACTAACCTCAGGGCCGTGGAAGGTCTCGACACACTCACCCGGTCCCTCGCCCAGCGCACCCCGGAGCAGCTCGCCGCGCTCCTCGGCCGCCACGCCGAGCCGCTCGCCCGCCGACCCGCCGCCACCGAACTCCGCGGTCTGGCAGCCGCGTTGTGGTCGTACGAAACCCTCCACCACCTCGTCCTCCATCTCGATCAGCCCCGCCTCCTCATGCTCGCCACCACGGCGCGCATCAGTCAGGAGCGGGCCGGGCGCGACGCCCCCGCTCCCGCCGCGCCCGCCCCGGGCGCCGACTACCAGTCCCTGATGGCCCACCGGCTTTCCTTCCCTCAACTGGCCACCGCGCCCGTGCCGCCCGAGGATGTCCACGCCGCGCTCGGCGCCACATCGCCCGGCCCGGAGCGCGCCGCCGCCGAGACTGCGCTGCGGGCGCTGTACGACGACGGACTCGCCGCCCCCACCGAGGACGGCGCCATCGTCGTCCCGCCCCGGACCCCCCAGCTGCTCGCCGCCCACGACCTCGGCCCCCTGTCCGCGCAGGCGCCGCAGCCCGCCCTCGCAGACCTCGACGAGGCCACCGCCCGCTGCGGGATCACGGCCTTCACCGCCACCGCGCTGGACGATGAATCGCGGGCCGCCGCGGCGACGCTCGCCGCCACCGTCGAGCGTCTCCTCGGCTCGCTGGCGACGCAGCCCGCCGCGCTGCGGAAGTCCGGGGGCCTGGCCATCAGGGAGATCAAGCGCCTGGCAAAGGCGGCCGGCGCCGGCGAACCGTACACCCGGCTCCTCCTCGACCTCGTCCTCGCCGCCGACCTGATCGCCCTGACCCGCACCCCCTCAGGCATCACCGCGCTCCCCACCAGCGCCTACGACGACTGGCTCACCCGACCGCCCGGCGAGCGCCTGGCCCCTGTCCTGACCGCCTGGTCCGCCCTGTGGGCAGTTCCCACTCACACTCCCTTCGGCGAGACCCCGACCGCGCTCGTGCGCGGACAAGACCGATACGCGCCCGCTCTGCGGTATGCCCTGCTGGCCGCGCTGGCCGAGGTCCCGCCAGGGGCCGGAGCCCCCCTTCCGCCGCTGCCTGCCGACCGCGAACAGCGGGACGGGGAACAGCGAAGCCAGTTGAGTGCCCTCCTGCGCGTGGCGTCATGGCACCGGCCCCTCGCTCTCATCGATCAGCCGATGACCGAGGACCGCGCGGCGCACACACTGCACGAAGCGGCCTTCCTGGGACTGGTCGCGCACGGCACGCTCACGCCTCTGGGGCGGGCCCTTCTGGCCGACCCACGAGCTTTGGACGAGCCGCTCCGTGACCTGCTCCCGCCGCTGCTCGACCAGGCGCACTTTCAGGCCGACCTGACCGCCGTCGTCCCCGGCCGTCCCGCCGCCGGTCTCGCCGCACTGCTCGGCTCCTCGGCCGACCGCGAGTCCGAAGGCCACGCCGTGACCTGGCGCTTCACGCCCACCTCGGTACGCCGCGCGCTGGACACCGGCCGCACCGCCGCCACGCTGCTCGACGACCTGACGGCCGCGTCGGCGACGGGTGCCCTGCCGCAGCCGCTCAGCTACCTCATTCAGGACACCGCTCGCGCCCACGGCCGGATGCGGGTCCTGCCCGCTGCCAGCTGCATCCGGTCCGACGACGAAGCGCTGGTGCGTGAACTCGCCGCCCACCGTGCCCTGAGGAGCCTGGAGTTGCGGGCCGTCGCCCCGACTGTCCTGGTCAGCGGCCGTCCGCCGGCCGCCACGCTGGAGGCGCTCCGTGCGGCGGGTTACGCGCCCACCCTGGAATCCGACACGGGCATCACCGCCGTCGAGCGGCTCCCCGAGCACCGCACCACGGCGTCGGCCTCCGCGCCCGACCCGGGTGCCTCACTTGCCCTTGCCCATCGTCTCCTGGGGAGTTCACCCGAACGACGGGAGACCGCGTCGCCCACCGGACTCTGATCGATTGCCGGACGTGCTGAGGGGCGTGGGGCTGACCACCCGTCCGCACTCGCAACGGCGGTACAGCGGAGGGTTCTTGCCCGCCGCGTGGTTGCCGACTGCCGCGGCCTGTTCGTCGGCCGCAGCAGGGAGCGGACCAGGCGACGGCAGGCCGGGCAGGCAACAGCATCCACGCGCCCCGGACGCGGGCGAGTGGAAAGAGTTATCGCGAGCCCCCCACCCCCGTGAGGGGGCTCGCGGTCTTGAGGAGTGACCTGCCGGGCGTCGACCGCGGGCAGGAGCACCGAACTTGCTGGTCGGGACCGTCGACAGGGCTCGGCCCGGGACGAGGTCCGCCGGCGTCAGTCGTCGGCCGGTCTCCGTCTGCCGGTTCCGCCGATGCGCCGTAGCGATGTCGGTCCCGGGTCGAGGGGGCGTCGGGGGAAGCGCCGGCGTGGTTGTGCGGCGTCGCGGTGGGAGGGGGCGGCGGAAGGCGCCTGGGCGGTGGACGCGGGAGTACGCGCCGCGCCGGCTGAGGTCGCGGGCAGCGGCGAGAGCGCAGGAGCGATACCGGGCGCGTCACTGTGCTGTCCGGCAGCCGTCCTGGCATCGGCCGAAGTCGAGGACGGCGCCGGGGCCGAGGACGGTTTCGATGCGGGCGCCGTAGGTGACATGAAGGCTGATCCGACCGCCGGTCGCGGCGCCGTTCCCGACGCCGTCGTGCCACTCGAAGCAGGGCGCGGGCGCCTCGTACTCCTGCGCAGACCGAGTGCGGAAGGCTCGCGCGGAACGGGGGTGGGCGCGACAGGAGTCAATACATCGATATAGCCGCGGCAGACGGGGGAGTGGTCGGTAGCGGTGCCCAGGACGCCGTCCACGGCACCGCGAAGGAACCGGACGGCCGCAGCACCCTGCGGGATGGGGCTGTGGGAGCTGGGTTCCCGGCCGGTTGCCGCAGCCCACGGTGCCTCGACGAGGCGGCCGACGCGCTGCTGCACATGGGGCGCGAGCGCAGGATCGTCCATGCCCTGCCGGCGCAGAGCCGCGCGCAGGGCTGCGGCACCATACGCGGCCAGGGACAGGCTCTGCCCACAGTCGGGGTGAAAGGACGCCACGGCGCTGCCGAGGGCGATGAACCCCGTCGGCCAGGAGGCGAGTTGATCGAAGCGGCGCCGGCGGTGAGTGGTGTCACGCGAGAGCCGCACCTCACTCAGCGGCTCGGCGTCGGCGATGACGTCGCCGATGACGGAGCGCGGGATGCGGCGGGCGAACGACACGAAGCGGTCGGCGTGTTCGGACGGCTGCTCCTCCCCGGAACCCGTGAGCGTCACCAGCCAGCGCCCCTCCTCGACGGGCACCAGCGTCGCAGTCCGGGCGGGTATCCGGCGCCCCAAGGGAGGATTCCCCGGGAGCGGCAGTGTGCTCTGTGAACGTGAGCTGACCGCCGGGCGGTTCTCCCCGCCGACCGGTGCGCGGAAAAGACGGGTGGCGGAGCGCACCCCGGACTCCACGACCTCCTCGCCCACCGGAGGCAGGCCGAGCGCGGTGAGGCGGTCGGAAGTCGTGGAACTCCGTCCGGTGGCATCGATCACGAGGTCGGCGTCCAGACGGAACACCTCGCCGGTGAGGGTGTTCCGCACGCGTACCCCGGTGACATGCTCCGAGGTGCCCGTGAGGTCTTCGGCCTCGGTTCCGTCGAGAACCATCACTCCCGGGAGGGCCGTCACTTGTCGGCGTACCGCCAGGTCGAGCAGGTCGCGGGAGCAGGCGATCAGATGCTGCGACTGCGGCCGGAGACGTAACCAGCCGTGCGAAGGCTGCCCGGCGAGCTCGGAGGGCACGGGGATGCGGCGGGCTCCCTGGGCGAGCCATTGCTCGGTCGCTCCGGGCAGCAACGACTCGACGGCCCGGGCGCCCTCCGTCGTCAGCAGAGGAGCGGGCCGGGCCTGCGGAAGATCGGTGGGAAGAGCGGGAGTGCGCGGCAGCCGCTCGCGCTCGACGACGATGACATCGGCATGTTCGGACAGCGCCGCTGCGGCGAGCATGCCCGTGAAGCCGCCGCCGAGCACCACCGCGAGGTGCGGGTGTGTGAACTGGAGCCCGGTGCTGCTCGTGCTGCTCGACGCGTTCATGGACAGTGCCTTTCTCTGCAGGGACGAACGGCTCCCGGTCGGGGGCGGGCCACGTCCAGATACGGCGGTGCCGGGTTCCTGCGGACCCGTCGGCGCGCGGCGGCGACCGCGCCGGTGGCTGCCGTCAGCGAAGCGGTGAACATCGCGGGCAGTGCCACGGACGCGGCCCGCAGACGGCGCAGGAGCACCGGCGTGAGTGGCTGCGGCCGTTGAAGATCCTGGCAGGCCGGCGCGAACGCCGGCCTGCCGTCCCCCGTTTGCCCCCTCATGACTCCCCCTCAGGCCGTGCCCGCCCCGCTTCGCGTACGGCCACGTCCTCTGCCGCCTGCCCGTCCCGGCGGGTGGGCCGGGCGAGCGCAGGTGCCTCGCGGAACGTGCTCTGCTCCCGGGAACGCGGCCGGCGCATCTGGTTGACGGCGGACACAATTCCGGATCGTAGGCTGCAGCGATCACATCCGGAACCCGAAATCGAGCGAGGGACGCGTGAGAGCCACCCGGGCGATACTCGCGGGTAGATCCGATGCAAAACGTTGCAATGGGTGGAAAGCGCCCACCGCCTTTCTCGCGACACGAGAAAGCCGACGAGTATTTCTCGTGACGCGCACAGCACGCGCACACCAAGCCCCAGATGGTTGGCGCGAATTGATCGGGTCTCCACAAGCCGGTGGGCGCCGTGCCTACCCTGTGCGGGCACAGCACATGTGAACCAGAGGGAGAGTCGTGCGCGCGATCGTGATGCGAGAATTCGGCGGCCCGGAGGTGCTGCGGCTCGAGGACGTACCCGAGCCCGAGCCCCGCGCCGGCCACTCGCTGGTGAATGTGTCCCTGGCGGGCATCAATTACGCGGATGTGCACGTCCGGGGGGACACCTACCTCGCGCCGGTCGAGCTGCCGTACATACCCGGCAACGAAGTGGTGGGAACGGTGGACGGCGGACGCCGTGTCGTCGGGCTGACCCGCGGGGGCGGATACGCGGAGCGTGCCCTGCTGCACCGTCGGGTCACCTGGGATGTGCCGGACGGCATCAGCGACGAGCAGGCCGTCGCCCTGGCGTTGCAGGGCAACAGCGCCTGGCATCTGCTGTTCACCTCCCTGCGCCTCACCGAGGGCGAGACCGTGGTGGTGCCGGCCGCGGCCGGCGGCGTCGGCTCGCTGGCGGTCCAGCTCGCCGCGCGTGCGGGCGCGAAGGTCATCGGCCTGGCCGGCTCCGCCGAGAAGCGCAAGCTCGCCGAGGAGCTGGGCGCCCACGCCGTCGTCGACTCGACCGCGGAGGACCTGACGGAACGCATCCTGGAGGCAGCAGGTGGCCCGGTCCAGGCGGCTCTGGAGATGACCGGAGGAGCCACCTTCGCAAGGACGCTCGCAGCCGTCGCGCCCCGCGGCCGCCTCGCGGTCTACGGGTTCGCGGGGGGCGAGCTGGCGAACGTGCCGACGCGGGACCTGATGGAGCGGTCGCTCACCGTCTCGGGCTTCTGGCTGCCGCAGCTCTACGGGGACCGCACCGCGCTTCCGACGTCCATGCGGGCGCTGTTCGACGCAGTCGCCGACGGTTCCCTCAAGCCGCTGACGGGTGCCACCTACGCCCTCGGCGAGGCGGCCCGGGCGCACCACGATCTGGCCGCGCGCACCCCGACCGGCAAACTCGCCCTCGACGTCGCCCGCTGACACCGGGCGCCGGAGGGGTAGCACCGCCCCGGCAGCGCACGCCGGGGCGGCCCGCCACCGGCCGCAACGCAGTCCGCGGCCGGTGGGTGTGCCGGCTCGCACCGGAAATGCCGTGCGCCTTCGGGCGCGGAACACTGCCAGGGGAGAGAGCACACGATGGGCAACAGCACCGCGGCGTCCAAAGCCGCCGCACCGAACTCCGCTTCGAGGGCCCCGGGAACGGCTCCGGTCACCCCGGGCCGTTCCGGACGCAAGGGCGGTGGGGCGGGCGCCGGCTCCCGGACGTCGGGATCCAGCCATGCCGAACGGGTCTTCCTCGTCCAGACGGCCTTCGCCGAACTGGGCGGGTCCGCCCACGGGCCCGGTGAGATCGCCGAGTGCACCGGCCTGGACGACTCCGTCGTCTACCGCATCCTGCAATCCGGCATCTACCAGCGGATCTTCGAGCGGGTGGACCGCGGCCTCTACCGGCTGCGGACCTCGGCCGCCCAGCTCGCCTTCACCGCCCTCGACCACCGGCTCGACGGTGCCACCTCGCAGACGGTGCTGCGCGAACTGCGCATGGCCACCGACGGGGGGTTGGCGTTCCTCTACATGGTCGCCCCGTTCTCCGGCGCGCAACGGCAATGTGTGGACATGGCCGTCGGCGACTCCGACCTCGCGGAACTGGGAATGACGCCGCGCGATGTGCTGTCCGTGACGCGTTCGCTGCGCACCGGCGCCTCCGGGCGGACGATCCTCGCCTACCTGCCGGAGGTGCTGCAGCAGCGGGTGCTGTCCGAGCCCGTCCCAGACCAGGCCGGACCGGGCGTCTACCGGGACAACGACGCGCTGAGGGCGTCCCTGGCCGAGGTCCGCGACCTGGGCTACGCCCTGGGCTACGAGGAGTGCATGGCCGGCTGGAACTCCTGTGCGGCGCCCATCATGTGGGACGGCGCCATCATGGGGGCGGTACTGCTCCTCAAGCTCAAGTCGGTGATGCCGGTGGCCCCGGAGGACGTCATCGAGGCGACGAAGGAGGCGGCGGCCGAACTCAGCCGCTACGGCGCGGCCCGGCCGACCGCGGACCAGGCCTGACCGGCGGAAAGCGACCGCGGGCCGGTTCATGAGCCCGGCTCCTGCCGGGTGCGCGAAGGAGAGCTGAAGGTGTCGCGAGCCGATCCGGTCGCTGTGGGGGAACTACGCGCGCTGGTCGACGAGTTGCAGCCCGAGCAGGGGAAGGCCGCGGTGCGGGACGCGCACCACACCATGCCGGAGACCGCGCCGACCGGGGTCACGGTGCTCACCCCCGGCGTGCCCCCGGACCGGCCGCTGCCCGGCGGACCCGGCGCGCCCCGCCCCGCGCGGCCGGGCACAATGGCCGGGTGCGGCTCGAAGCGATCACCTGGGAACGGCTGGCCGATGCGCTCGCCGAGCGCATCGCCACCATGCCGGCGAAGGACGGGAGCTCGTGGCTGCGGGTCGCGGTCGACGGGGCTCCTGCCGCGGATCCCGGTGACCTCGCAGGGCGCCTCGCGGAGGCCCTGCGCCTCAGGGGGCGGCCTGTGCACAAGGCGGGTGCGTTCGGTTTTCTGCGTCCCGCCTCGCTGCGCCTTGAGTACGGCCGTGAGGATCCGGACGCCTTCCACGACGAGTGGTTCGACCGGCAGGCCCTGTGGCGAGAGGTCTTCCAGCCGCTGGACCCGGGTGGCACCGGACGGGTGCTGCCGGATCTGTGGGATCCGGTGGCGGACCGGGCGACGCGCAGCGCGTACCTGGAGCTGCCGCCCGGCGGTGTGCTGTTGTTGCACGGCCCCCTGCTGCTGGGTCACTGGTTTCCCTTCGATCTCTCGGTCCACCTGAAGCTGTCCCCCGCCGCCTTGGCCCGCCGCACGCCGGACCACGCGCGGTGGACGCTGCCCGCCTTCGCGCGCTACGAGGAGGAGACGAGGCCGGAGCAGGCCGCGGATGTCGTCGTCCGGGCCGACGACCCCTGGCGTCCCGCATGGAGCGGACCGGGCTGATCGCTCCCTGGCTCGGCCCGACAACCCGGACGGCCGTTCAACGGCGTCGGACGAGGTGCCGGATCTCGCGCGCACCGCCACTTCGCGCAACTTGTGGGCGCCGGCGCCCTCTTGCGACAGTTCCGGATACGTCGTGTTCCCGGACATGGCGATCCCTCCCCCCTGGCGGTCCCAACGGCCGCCCCCACTGCTGAAAACCGTACGGCCGGCCACTGACAATCGACCGCTGACCGCTGGTCAGCGCGCCGGTGAGGGCCGCTAGCGTGGGCCCGTGACCACTTCATTCAACGCATCCGACGAGCCGGTGGCGCTGCCCGGCAGCCACGGTCCCACCGCGACGGTGGAAGCCCGGCCACGCGCCGTGGGCGCCATACAGACGTCCTACGCACCCGACCCGGACGGCGACCCGGATCCCGGCGAGATCGTGTGGACCTGGGTGCCCTACGAGGAGAACGACGGGCGGGGCAAGGACCGGCCGGTGCTGGTCGTCGCCCGGGAGCGGGGCGGCACGCTGCTGGCCGTGCAGCTCTCCAGCAAGCGGCACGACAACGACCGGGAATGGGTGCCCCTGGGTGCGGGGCCGTGGGACCGCGCCGGACGCGACTCGTGGGTCGACGTGGACCGGGTGCTGCGGGTGCACCCGGCCGGGATGCGGCGCGAGGCGTGCGCACTGGACCGGGGCCGCTTCAATCTGGTCGTCAACCGGCTGCGCGAGCTCTACGGCTGGCGCTGAGAGCCCGCCCGGGCAGGCGCGTATCGCGCGTTGGCCGACAGCCGCCTGCAGGAGTCTGTCGCGCCGGGACGCACCGGCGTCGGAGGCGGCTCAGGCGTCGGCCAGGGCCAGGAGCTTGGTGACGGTGTTCCAGTTGCGCGCGGTGGCCGACACTCCGAGCCGGGCGCGGCTCACCTTCTCGGCGAGCTTGGAGCGGCCGATGCCACCGGGACACCAGAGGAACAGCTCGCGCCCGACCAGCTGGAACCGGTCGGGCGCGAACGCGGCGAGGTCGAGGGCGTCCAGCGCGGAGGTGTCGGTCGGCGCCGCCGACAGAAACGTCACATGCAGGCTCTTGGGCTCCGGAACGGCCTGCGGAAACGGATTCGCGGCGACGGCGGCCGCCAGCTCCTCGCGGGTGCGGACCATGACCGTCACCGACAGGCCCAGCTCGGCGGCGATCGCCTCATGGAGCGTGCGGGCGGTCGTCTCCGGCGGCGTCCCCGGATCTGCGAAGACGATATTGCCGGTCTGCAACAGGACGGAGACGTCCTCGAAGCCCAGAGATTCGGCCAGCTGGAGCTGCCGTGCCTTGGGAAAGGAGTTGTGGCCTCCGACGTTGATGCCGCGGAGCAGAGCGATCTGACGGGACATGGCGCTGCCGTTCGTAGGTGCCGGGGACCGGCGGTCGACGGGAGGAGTGGTCAGAACAGGGGAGCGGGGAGCACCCCTTCGAGGGCGAGCAGCAGGCGCTTGGTCTCCAGGCCACCGCCGAAGCCCCCGATGCCGCCGTCGCTCGCCACGACGCGGTGGCAGGGCACGATGACCGGGAGCGGATTGGACCCCATCGCCGCGCCGCCCGCGCGGGCGGCGCCCGGCTCCCCGACGCGGTCGGCGAGGTCCTGATAGCCGACGACGCTGCCGTAGGGCACGCTCTCGGCCAGGGCGTGCAGGACCCGGGCGGAGAAGCCGCTCGACAGGTCCCAGTCCAGGGGCACCGTGAAGGCCCGTACGTCCCCGGCGAAGTAGGCGGTGAACTCGGTGGTCGCCGTCGCCAGGTGAGGTATCTCCGCAAGCGGTGGTCCCCCGAAGCGCTGCTCCAGCCGGGTCAGCGCGCGGTCGGCCGTCGGCTCGTCGGCATGGAAGAGGACCTGGACCAGTCCCTTCCTGGTCGCGGCGAGCAGCAGGGGTCCGATCGGGCTCTCCAGCAGGGTCCGGCCCCAGTCGCGGGGGGCCGCGACCGCCGCGTCCCGGCCGGTGTCCGGCGGCGTCGACCGGAAGGCTTCCTGGTCGTCCTGCTCTGCGTTCGTCACGTGTTCAGCGTAGGACCCACCACTGACAATGCGGCGGAGAGCGGGGCGGAGGCGTTCGCCCGCCCCGCTCCGCCGGCCGGGCGTCAGCCGGAGGCGCCCGCCAGGGCGTCCCGCACGACGTCGGGCTTGTTGGTGATGATCCCGTCGACGCCCATCTCGGCGACCTTGACGGCCCGCGCGCCGTCGTCGACGGTCCAGGTGTGGACCTCCAGGGCCCGGCCGTGGGGGCCCTTCAGGCCGTGCACGGCGGATACGTAGTCACGGGTGACCGCGTTGTGGTTCGGATTGATCTGGTCGCAGTACTCGGCGTATTTCGGCAGGTCGGCGACGGTGGGGTTGCCGAGGAAGCCGGTTTTGACGTCCGAGCGGAAGAAGTGCACGGTCTTGATGGCGTCGGCGTTGAAGCTCTGGATGACCAGGCGGCGCTTGACGTGCGACTTGCTCAGCCAGCCGTCGCGGCGCAGCTCGACGAGGGTCTGGAGTTCGATGCCCGGGTAGAGCTCCGGCGACTTGAGCTCCATCAGCAGCTTCTGCCCGTTGTGCTCGACCTCGTCCATGTAGGCCTCCAGTGTGGGCACGCGCTCACCCTCGAACTTCTGCCCGAACCAGCTGCCCGCATCCAGCTTCTCGATCTCGTTGAGCGTGAAATCGGCGACGTTCCAGGGCGCACGGTCGGGGAACACCTGCTCGACGTCGGTCGTCCGGGCGAGCGAGTTGTCGTGCAGGATCACCAGCTCGCCGTCCTTGGTGCGCTGGACGTCGTTCTCGACCCAGTCGATGCCGAGCCGGTGCGCCGCGTCGATCGAGGCCAGGGTGTTCTCCGGGGCGTACGCCGAAGCGCCCCGGTGGGCGAAGACGACCGTTCTGTGGTCGTCGGTCGCGGCGTGGGCGGCGGAGGGGGAGAGGACGAGCGTGGACAGACCCATGAGCGCAGCGGTGACGCCGGTGGCAACGGGGCGGATACGCATGCGGACTCCTCGTGACGTCGTGGAAGTGAGCAGACGTGCAGTGACGTGAACGGGTCGGATGAGCAGAGGCTGGCAGCCGGGCCGTAGCGGGAGGTAGGCGTGGGATGGCCAGATAATGAACGAGAAGCAGCAGCTTTTATGTGTTTGAGCGCCGAGGCCGCGGGATGCCCGGAGAGTGCGGTGCAACGGTCGTACGCCCCGACGTCGTCCAACTTGCCGGAGCCACGGCGTCCGCGCATCTCGGCCTATGGTTCGTCACCGCTCGTGCTTCTGACTGGTTTTGGTCTTGCGAGCAGGCGGGTGTTCTGTATATAGATCCGAGAGCGACGCGCCCGGGTCGGATCTGCCGGAGAGCGCCCTACGCAGGGACGTCAGGGCGGGGTGGCGACGCCATGCCGGAGCCGGGGCTGTGCGCGGGAGGGGCAGGATATCGCCGAAGGAATGTGGCGGTGCACCGGCCGCGTCGGCCGCCGCCCCGGGCCTGTGGGGTGAAACCGCAGGTCAGGGCAATTACCACGTCGATTGTCAGTGCTGGGTCGTACGGTGGATTCCATGCGGCCCGTATCAAAGATCGAACGCACGGTGGCACCCTTCGAGGTTGTCAGCCCTTATCAGCCCAATGGTGACCAGCCCACGGCCATCGCCGACCTCGAGCGGCGCATCCGCGGGGGTGAGAAGGACGTCGTCCTGCTGGGTGCCACCGGCACCGGCAAGTCGGCGACCACCGCGTGGATGATCGAGAAGCTGCAGCGCCCGACGCTCGTCATGGCGCCCAACAAGACCCTCGCGGCCCAGCTCGCCAACGAATTCCGCGAGCTCCTGCCGAACAACGCCGTCGAGTACTTCGTCTCCTATTACGACTACTACCAGCCCGAGGCGTACGTCCCGCAGTCCGATACGTACATCGAGAAGGACTCCTCCATCAACGAGGAGGTCGAACGGCTGCGCCACTCCGCGACGAACTCACTGCTCACCCGGCGGGACGTCGTCGTGGTCGCGTCGGTGTCCTGCATCTACGGCCTCGGCACGCCGCAGGAGTACGTCGACCGGATGGTGCCGCTGAAGGTCGGCGACGAGATCGACCGCGACCAGCTGCTGCGCCGTTTCGTCGACATCCAGTACACCCGCAACGACGTGGCCTTCACCCGCGGCACCTTCCGGGTGCGCGGCGACACCATCGAGATCTTCCCGGTCTACGAGGAGCTGGCCGTGCGGATCGAGATGTTCGGGGACGAGGTCGAGGCGCTCTCCACCCTCCACCCCCTGACCGGCGAGGTCATCAGCGAGGACCGGGAGCTGTACATCTTCCCGGCCAGCCACTACATCGCAGGTCCCGAGCGCATGGAGCGTGCCATCGCCGGGATCGAGGCCGAGCTGGCGGACAGCCTGGCCACGATGGAGAAGCAGGGCAAGCACCTGGAGGCCCAGCGCCTGCGGATGCGCACCACGTACGACATCGAGATGATGCGTCAGATCGGCTCCTGCTCCGGCATCGAGAACTACTCGATGCACATGGACGGCCGCGAGCCCGGCTCCGCGCCCAACACCCTCATCGACTACTTCCCGGACGACTTCCTGCTGGTCATCGACGAGTCCCATGTCACCGTCCCGCAGATCGGTGCCATGTACGAGGGCGACGCCTCGCGCAAGCGCACCCTCGTCGAGCACGGTTTCCGCCTGCCGTCGGCCATGGACAACCGGCCGCTGAAGTGGGAGGAGTTCCTGGAGCGCATCGGCCAGACCGTCTATCTGTCCGCGACGCCCGGCAAGTACGAGCTCGCACGCGGCGACGGCTACGTGGAGCAGATCATCCGCCCGACCGGTCTGGTCGACCCCGAGGTGGTCGTCAAGCCCACCGACGGGCAGATCGACGACCTGGTGCACGAGATCCGTACGCGGACGGACAAGAACGAACGGATCCTCGTCACCACCCTCACCAAGAAGATGGCCGAGGACCTCACGGACTACTTCCTGGAACTCGGCATCCAGGTCCGCTATCTGCACAGTGACGTCGACACCCTGCGGCGTGTGGAACTGCTGCGCGAGCTGCGTTCCGGTGAGTACGACGTCCTGGTCGGCATCAACCTTCTGCGTGAGGGACTCGACCTTCCCGAGGTCTCCCTGGTGGCGATCCTGGATGCCGACAAGGAGGGCTTCCTGCGATCGGGGTCCGCGCTGATCCAGACGATCGGGCGTGCCGCGCGAAACGTCTCCGGTCAGGTCCACATGTACGCCGACAAGATCACGCCGGCGATGGAGAAGGCCATCGACGAGACCAACCGCCGCCGGGAGAAGCAGCTCGCGTACAACAAGGAGCGCGGCATCGACCCGCAGCCGCTGCGGAAGAAGATCGGTGACATCGTCGCGACGATCGCCCGCGAGGAGATCGACACCCGCGAACTGCTGGGCTCTGGCTACCGCAAGCAGGCCGACGCCAAGGACGCCAAGGCGCCGGCGCCGGTACCGGAGCTCGGCGGGAAGGCCAAGGGCGGTAAGGGCAAGGTTGCCCCGACGGACCGTCCCGCCGCCGAACTCGCCGGGATCATCGAGGAGATGACCGAGCGGATGCGGGCGGCGGCGGCCGAGTTGCAGTTCGAGGTCGCCGCGCGGTTGCGCGACGAGGTGGGTGAACTGAAGAAGGAGTTGCGTCAGATGCGGGAGGCGGGGGTGAAGTAGCGGGCAGCGCTGGGCGCCTGCCGAGCCGGGGGGCAGGCGGTGCGGGGGCCTGAACGCGTAGGCAGAGAGGCGTCGCTGCAGCTCTGCGTGACAGGGGGGCGCCGTCGCCCGGGAGGTCCGCTGTGTCGCAGAAGTGCCACAAAGGCGGGCCTGGCGGCTTGCGGGGCGGTCGTTCTGCGTAGGCTCGACGGGGCCGCCGGAACGGCGGCCCAGCACAGAGAGGGGACGGCGCGTGTCGGTCAATTTGTCCAAGGGACAGGGCGTCAGCCTGCAGAAGTCCGACGGAGGGGCCCTCACCGCGGTGCGGATGGGGCTGGGATGGCGCTCGGCGCCGCGTCGCGGGCTCTTCGGGCGACGCACCAAGGAGATCGACCTCGACGCCTCGGCGGTGCTGTTCGCCGGCAAGGAGCCCATCGACGTCGTCTTCTTCCGCCACCTCGTCAGCGACGACGGCTCGGTCCGCCACACCGGTGACAACCTCGTCGGCGGCGCGGGGCAGGGCGGCGACGACGAGGCCATCCTGGTCGACCTGGCCCGGGTCCCGGTGCACATCGACCAGATCGTGTTCACCGTCAACTCCTTCACCGGGCAGAGCTTCACCGAGGTGGAGGACGCCTTCTGCCGTCTGGTCGACGAGGCCAACGGGCAGGAGCTCGCCCGGTACACCCTCACTGGTGGCGGCAACTACACCGCGCAGGTCATGTCCAAGGTGCACCGCGTGGGCGACGGCTGGAAGATGACCGCGATCGGTGAGCCCTCCAACGGCCGTACCTTCCAGGACGTGGTGCCGGCGATCGTGCCGTATCTGTAGCCGTCTCCGCCGCCATGGCGGGGAGCGGCAGCGCGCACCGGGCCGCGCCGCCGCCACGCTCCGGGCCATCGGTGCCCGGGGCCTGCCCGGGACGTACGACAACCAGGGGGAACGAACGATGACGGCCGAGCTGGTCCGGGGGCAGAACCATCCGCTGGACCGCACCCGTGTGGAGATCCGTGTGGTGGCGGGCCGGCCCGTCGTGGCGGGGGTGACGCTCGGCGACGAGCAGGGCAGGCTGTCGGGCGCCGACGCCGTGGCCCACCCGGGGGCACCGCGCCTCACCGGCATCGAGGTCCCCCGTCAGGCAGCCACCGAGCACCGCCTCGCGGTGGATCTCGACGCGCTGTCCGAGGCCGTGCACCGCGTGAGTGTGCTGCTGGCGCTGCCCGGGAGCGGCGGCGTGAGCGGTTTCGGGGCGACTGCCGCGCCCTCCGTCACGGTCACCGGCCTGGACGGAAGTGGGATCGCCGGCTACACCCTCACCGGTCTGGGCGCAGAGTCCGCCGTCGTCGCCGTCGAGCTGTATCGCAGGCAGGGGGCCTGGAAGGTGCGCGCCGTGGGGCAGGGATATGCCGACGGACTCACCGCGATGCTGCGTGATCAAGGGCTTTCGCAGGCCGCCGAGTTGTCCGCGGAGATCGAGGCGGCGGTCAGCCTGGGTCATGCGCGGGCGGTCCCCGCGCCCGCCGGGGCGAGCCGGTCGGAACAGCCCGGGATTCCGCCCGGCGATGTGAACCACTCGAATCCGGCAGCCGCTGCTCCGGGCTCGGACATCGCGGCGCCAATCGCTTCTTCGGACAGCGCGCAGTCCTCCGCCCCGGGCAGCTCGCAGTCCTCGGCCGTCCCGTCCGGCCCCGCAGCGGCCGGCCCGGCCCCGGGGGAGAGCGGCCAGGGCGGCGGCCCGATCGACTACCGGCACCCGAAGCGCCGCACCACCCCGGCACCGGCTGCCGCCCCCGGACCCGTGCCGTCCGCCGACGGCCCGCCCCTGCCGGTGGCCGGTGACGCCGCCGGATGGAGCATGGAGGAGCGGCTCTACAACCAGATCTGGGGCATGTTCGAAGACCTGGCCCGGTCGGTCTCCGCCTACCGCAGCGCCTCCGACTTCGCCGAGTCGCGCCTGGAACAGGAGCTGGACAAGGCCCTCGCCGACCCGCGCAACCGCCTCGGGACGGCCGCCGACACCGCCCGCGCCACCGCCAGGGACCGGCACGCCTCCCTCGTCGCCCAGGCGCGCGCCGCCCTCGACCGCGACCTCGCCCAGCTCATGGCCGAATCGGACGTCGTGGAGCCCGCGCTGCCACCCGCCTTCGCCCGCTGGGACAGCCCCGTCTGGCAGGGCTACCACGTTCCGCTGGAGCCCCCCATGGCGCTGCGCCTGGGCGATCTGCATCTCCCGGAGGTGCTCGATCTGCGTATCCCCATGCTCGTACGGCTCCCCCTGGAGCGCGGCCTGTGGATCGACAGCGGCCGCGGTGCCCACGCCCGCGACAGCGAGGAACCCGAGCGGGAGTACGGGCGCCGGGAGCTGGGCAGCGCGCTCACGGACGGACCGCTGGACGAGGCGGAGCTGCGCCGGCGCGCGATGGAGACCGCGGTGGCCATCGCGGCACGGTTGCTCGCGATTCACCCCGCGGGCGATTTCGTCGTCCAGGTCATCGATCCCGGCGGCGGTGCGGCGTCCGCGCTCGCGCCGCTGCGGGAGTCCGGCGCCCTGCGCGAGGCCCCGGCGGCCGGGGCCAAGGGTGTGGCAGCGGTCCTGGAGGCGCTGACCCGGCGGGTGGACCTTGTCCAGATGGCCGTGCGCAACCGGGTTGCGGACGCGCTGCCGCCCGACGTGGACACCGCCGAACACCTGCTGCTCGTGCAAGACTTCCCGCACGGCTTCGATGACCGGGCCCTCACCCAGCTCCGTTATCTGGCCGACGAGGGACCCGCGGTCGGGGTGCATCTCATGATGGTCGCCGACCGGTCCCAGGCGCAGGAGTACGGCCCGGTCCTCGACCCGCTCTGGCGGTCCCTGCTGCGGATCACTCCCGTGCCCGACGCGCATCTGGCCGACCCCTGGGTCGGCCACGCCTGGACGTACGAACCGCCGCTCCCGCCGAAGGGGAGCCAGGTGGTCCGTCAGGTTCTGGGACGGCTGGGCGAGGCGCGGCGCGGCGACCGGCGGTGATGCTGTCCGCGGCTGCCGCAGCGTGCTGGTAAAGCCCCTGACCAGCCACTTTGCCCATTTCTTTACTAAGTCTTGGGCTTCCTTTACTCTTTAGGGGCGGAGGGGAGTATTCCCGCTGCGACGTACCCGTCATCACGGATTGCGAGTGTGACGAGATCCCGGGGCGTCGGCCCGTCTCAAGGACCGCGAGCATTCGCGGACCAGGGTGGAAGAGACCTCCGGCAGCGACGACGCTGTAAGTGCCGTACGACTCTGCCGGAGGAGCAGTGGACGTTTCCCTGACCATGTGGGCATTGACCATCCTTGGTCTGTGCGCCCTCATCGCCGCCGATTTCTTCATCGGCGGCCGTAAACCGCACGAGGTCTCCCTCAAGGAGGCCGGCATCTGGACCGGTGTCTGGATCGCGCTCGCCGCGCTGTTCGGCCTGGGCCTGCTGGTGTTCGGCGGCGGCGCCCCCGCCGGCGAGTTCTTCGCGGGCTTCATCACCGAGAAGTCCCTGAGCGTCGACAACCTCTTCGTCTTCGTTCTGATCATGGCCAAGTTCGCCGTCCCGGCGATCTACCAGCAGCGGGTGCTGATGGTCGGCGTGCTGATAGCACTGGTGCTCCGGGCCGGCTTCATCGGCGCCGGCGCCGCGATCATCGCCAACTTCTCCTGGGTCTTCTACCTCTTCGGCGCGTTCCTCATCTGGACGGCGTGGAAGCTGATCAAGGAGGCAAGGGCCGAGGAGCAGGACGAGGAGTTCGAGGAGAACCGCGTCCTGAAGATGGTCGAGAAGCGCGTGCCGTCGACCGACACCTACCACGGCACCAAGTTGTTCATCGTGGAGAACGGCAAGCGGCTGATGACGCCGATGCTGATCGTCATGCTGGCGATCGGCACCACCGACGTCCTCTTCGCACTGGACTCCATTCCGGCGATCTTCGGCCTCACCCAGGACCCGTACATCGTCTTCACCGCCAACGCCTTCGCGCTGATGGGCCTGCGGCAGCTGTACTTCCTGATCGGCGGGCTGCTGAAGAAGCTGGTCCACCTCTCGTACGGCCTGTCGATCATCCTCGGCTTCATCGGTGTGAAGCTCGTGCTGCACGCCCTGCACGAGTCGGGGGTGGGCGTCCCGGAGATCAGCATCCCGGTCTCGCTGGGGGTCATCTGCACCGTCCTCGTCGTCACCACGATCACCAGCCTGCGCGCTTCGAAGAAGCAGGCGGCGGCCGAGACGGAGACCAAGAGCAGCATCGACGCCTGAAATCCGCACCGCTGAAAGCGGCCGGTACCGCTCCCGTCGGAGCGGTACCGGCCGCTTTCGCACCGGGTCCGCAGGTCAGTACGTGACCGTGATCCGCCGCGTCTGCCCGTCGACACGGATCGTGCCGCCGTAAGGGATCACCAGCTGCGGATCGGTGTGCCCGAGGTCGACGTCGAAGACCGCCACCATCTCCGGCGCGTACGCGGCCAGCGCCCGCAGCACCGCCGCGCGCTGCTCCCGCACATACGACGCCTTCGCCTCGGGGGAGTGGGGCTGGTCGAACGACCATGCCTTCGGGCGTCCCATCAGCAGCGCGCCGAACCGCCCGAGGAGGCCGCGCTCGCCCATGCTGCGCAGCACGTAGTACACATCGTCGGCGCGCGGCAGCTCCTCGGATGTCTCCAGGAAGAGCACACCGTCGTCGTCGAAATCGGTGACCGCCCCGATCTCCCGGTCCGTCATCAGCATCCAGGACAGCACTTCCAGGCAGCCGCCCCAGCTGACGCCCTCCACCACCCGCTCCGGCCCGTGCCAACTCCAGCCGTCGCCCGGCCACATGGCGGGCTCGGTGGTGAAGGTGTCCGGGTCGGCCCAGTCGCCGCCCTCGTCGGTGTACTGCGTGGCGGCCCGCAGTTCGTACGGGCCCGGGGTGAACAACGCGGCGCGCAGCGACTCGGCGGTGAGCGGGTGCAGCGCCCCGGGACGGCCCAGTTCGCACATCACCGAGGCGCCGTGGAAACCGACAATCCCGGTGCTCCGCAGGTAGGCCAGCAGGTTGGTGCAGTCGCTGTAGCCGAAGAACGGCTTGGGATCGGCGCGGAAGACTGCGCGGTCCAGGTACGGCAGGACCGTGATCTGGTCGTCGCCGCCGATGGTGGTGAAGACCGCCCTGATCGCAGGGTCCGCGAACGCCGCGTGCAGGTCGTCGGCCCGCTCCTGCGGAGAGGCGTCCTTGCGCAGCGTGGACGGGTAGGTGACCGGTTGCAGCCCGAACTCCTTCTCCAGCCGGGCGAGGCCGAGTTCGTACGGCAGCGGCAGCCGTGCCGCGAGGTCGGACGACGGGGACAGCACGGCGACGCGGTCGCCGGGACGGGGCTTTCGCGGGTACACGGGAGAGGAGCGCAACGGCAGCATGGCGTGACACTAAGGCGCGGACGCCGGGCTCGCAGCTCGATTACGCGCCCATGGACAGGAACGCGGCCGTGGAACCCGCACTTGGACCCCGCACGCGGCGGGCCCGCACACGGACTTGCCGCGTGCGGGCCCGGACGCGCGCCCTTTGGCGTGCTCGTGGTCGCGAAGCGCTACCAGCCGCGCTCGCGCCACTCCTTCAGGTGCGGACGCTCGGCGCCGAGCGTGGTGTCGTTGCCGTGGCCCGGGTAGACCCAGGTCTCGTCCGGCAGCTGGTCGAAGAGCTTGGTCTGCACGTCGTCGAGGAGGCTGGTGAAGTGCTCGGCGTTGCCCCAGGTGTTGCCGATGCCTCCGGGGAAGAGGCAGTCGCCGGTGAACACGTGCGGAGCGCCGTGCGGGTCGTCGTAGACCAGCGCGATGCTGCCCGGCGTGTGGCCCACCAGATGACGGGCGGTCAGCTGTACCCGGCCGACGGTGAGGGTGTCTCCGTCGGCGACCAACACGTCGGTGGGCACGGGGATGCCCTCGGCGTCGTACCGTCCGGCGTACGTCCGCGCACCCGTCGCATCGACCACCTCGCGCAGGGCGCCCCAGTGGTCACCGTGCTGGTGCGTGGTGACCACGGAGGCGATGCCGCTGTCGCCGATCAGCGAGAGAAGGGTGTGCGTATCGGCGGCCGCGTCGATCAGCAGCTGCTCGTCGGTCGCCCGGCACCGCAGCACGTAGGCGTTGTTGTTCATCGGACCGACCGCGACCTTCGAGATCATCAGGTCGGTCAGCTCGTGCACGTCGGCCGGTCCGCCGACCTTCACTGCTCCGCTGTAGCCCATGGGGCCACTCTAAAGCGGCGGGACCGCGGGCAGCTCGGAGCCCTGGGCGTCGAGTTCGGTTCCGTCGGCCCGCCCCGTGAGCCAGCCGACCAGAGCCGCGGCCGAGCCCGTCACCACCACGGGCGGGTCCTCGCCGCCCGTCGTGGTACCGCCGCCCCCGGTGCGCCACATGCGGCCGTCATCGGTCCGCAGTTCCAGGGCGGGCAGCTTCGGATGCCGGGCGAACTTCACCGTGGCCAGGAAGTCCAGCTCACTGCTGAGGAAGGTGGGCGGCAGCTCGGCGACGGCGTAGCCGACCCCGAGGTCGACGTGGTGCAGCTCGACCTCCGCCAGCCGCCGCAGCGGCAGCCGGTCGGCCCGCTCGACGACGCCGTTGCGCATCTCGACCTCGTACGCCAGGCGCTCGGCCGGCAGCGCGTCCACCGCCGTGTCGAACCGCGCGGCGCTCTCCCGCAGGTCCCCCAGGTGTGCCGCCAGTGAGCGGTCCGCGTCCCGGGCGATGTCGCCGTCGCGGGCCGCAGCGCTGATGTACATCGGCGCCGGGACTCCCGTACGCGCCCAGGTGAGCAGGTTGACCAGCGCGTCCGCGTTGCGCGCGAGGTGGGCCAGGACGTGACCGCGGGACCAGTCGGGGAGCAGGGACGGTTCGCCGATCGCCTCGTCGTCGAGCTTGCCCAGCGAGACGAGCAGGCGGTCGGTGGCCTCGCGGACAGCGGCCGCGTCGTGCGGGAAGTCTGGCGGAGTGAGGGTCATGGCCCGACGCTAGCGCCGTGAGGGCGAGTTCGGGAGTCGGCCGACACGGATCCGTGGCGTACGCGGGTGGTGCGCGAGGGGCGGGCGAGTCACCGCGGCCGGCCCTCGCACCACTGCACGCAGCGTGAGGCCGCCCCCGGGATCGCCGAGACGCTTGTTTGACCATGGGGACGCGGTCCAGCCGAGTGCGCTTGCGGAGCCGCCGGGGCTGTGTGTGAGGTACGCGACCCTGACGCGCGGCCGGCCTCGCTGCCGATCATGGCGGCATGCGGCACCGCGGGCGGCGGAGCCGTGGTGCGGCAGGCGATGGGTGACCTGGTGGGCGCTGAGGCCGTTGAACAGGCTGCGGCGCCGCGGCGCAGGTTCTCCTGCCGGAGCGGGAGCCGCTGCACAGGCTCGGGGCCGGGGCTGCAGACCCGCGGTGTACGGGCGGCGGGGCGGGCGGGAAGGAAACGGCGCCGCCACACGTTTGGGTGAAGGGTGCTCTCGAGCACCGTAAATCGAATGCGCGTGCTATAGGCTCGTGTAGGCATCACTAAGACAGTGCCGCGGCGGTCCCCATACCCTGGGGCGTGGGCTCCGCTCCGCTCCGCCGCCTCTGCTCCACCGAGCGGCGGACGCAGGGCCGCGGCTCCCCGCCCCTCTCCAGAAAGGTGCGACCGGCGTGGCCGACCGTCTCATCGTCCGTGGCGCTCGTGAGCACAATCTCCGCAACGTCTCGCTCGACCTCCCCCGCGACTCCCTCATCGTCTTCACGGGGCTCTCCGGGTCGGGTAAGTCCTCGCTCGCGTTCGACACGATCTTCGCCGAGGGGCAGCGGCGCTACGTCGAGTCGCTCTCCTCGTACGCCCGGCAATTCCTCGGGCAGATGGACAAGCCCGATGTGGACTTCATCGAGGGCTTGTCCCCCGCGGTCTCGATCGACCAGAAGTCGACCTCGCGCAACCCGCGCTCGACCGTCGGCACGATCACCGAGGTCTACGACTACCTCCGCCTCCTCTTCGCCCGCATCGGCAAGCCGCACTGCCCGGAGTGCGGGCGGCCGATCGCCCGGCAGTCGCCGCAGGCCATCGTCGACAAGGTCCTGAAGCTCCCCGAGGGCAGCCGCTTCCAGGTGCTCTCCCCCCTGGTGCGCGAGCGCAAGGGCGAGTTCGTCGATCTCTTCTCCGACCTCCAGACCAAGGGCTACAGCCGGGCGCGGGTCGACGGGGAGACGATCCAGCTCTCCGAGCCGCCGAAGCTGAAGAAGCAGGAGAAGCACACCATCGAGGTGGTCGTCGACCGCCTCACGGTCAAGGAGTCCGCCAAGCGCCGGCTGACCGACTCGGTGGAGACCGCCCTCGGCCTCTCCGGCGGCATGGTCATCCTCGACTTCGTCGACCTCGACGCGGACGACCCGCAGCGCGAGCGGATGTATTCCGAGCATCTGTACTGCGCCTACGACGACCTGTCCTTCGAGGAGCTGGAGCCCCGGTCCTTCTCCTTCAACTCGCCCTTCGGCGCCTGCCCGGACTGCACCGGCATCGGCACGCGCATGGAGGTCGACCCCGACCTGATCGTTCCCGACGAGGAGAAGTCCCTCGACGACGGAGCGATCCACCCCTGGTCGCACGGCCACACCAAGGAGTACTTCGGCCGGCTGGTCGACGCCCTCGCGGACGCCCTCGGCTTCCGTACGGACATTCCGTGGGCCGGGCTGCCGCAGCGCGCCAAGAAGGCCCTGCTGCAAGGCCACCGCACCCAGATCGAGGTGCGCTACCGCAACCGGTACGGGCGCGAGAGGGCGTACACCACCCCCTTCGAGGGTGCCGTGCCGTTCGTCAAGCGCCGGCACAGCGAGGCGGAGAGCGACAGCAGTCGGGAGCGCTTCGAGGGCTACATGCGCGAGGTGCCCTGCCCGACCTGTGAGGGGACGCGGCTCAAGCCGATCGTGCTCGCCGTGTCGGTCCAGGAGAAGTCGATCGCCGATGTCGCGGCCATGTCGATCAGCGACTGTGCCGACTTCCTGCGGGACATGAAGCTCGACGCCCGCGAGAAGAAGATCGCCGAGCGGGTCCTCAAGGAGGTCAACGAGCGGCTGAAGTTCCTGGTCGACGTCGGCCTGGACTACCTCAGCCTGAACCGCGCCGCCGGCACCCTGTCCGGTGGCGAGGCCCAGCGCATCCGCCTCGCCACCCAGATCGGCTCCGGCCTCGTGGGCGTGCTCTACGTCCTGGACGAGCCGTCGATCGGCCTGCACCAGCGCGACAACCACCGCCTCATCGAGACCCTGGTCCGTCTGCGCGACATGGGCAACACCCTGATCGTCGTCGAGCACGACGAGGACACCATCAAGGTCGCCGACTGGGTCGTGGACATCGGCCCGGGGGCGGGGGAGCACGGCGGCAAGGTCGTGCACAGCGGTCCCATGAAGGAGCTGCTGACCAACAAGGACTCGATCACCGGGCAGTATCTGGCCGGCAAGCGGGCCATCGCGATGCCCGACATCCGCCGGCCCGCCGACCCGGCCCGGCAGCTGACGGTGCACGGCGCGAAGGAGAACAACCTCCAGGACATCGACGTCTCCTTCCCGCTCGGTGTGCTGACCGCCGTCACCGGAGTCTCCGGCTCCGGCAAGTCGACGCTGGTCAACGACATCCTCTACACCCACCTCGCGCGCGAGCTGAACGGCGCCAAGTCGGTGCCGGGCAGGCACACCCGGGTGGCGGGCGATGACCTGGTGGACAAGGTCGTGCACGTCGACCAGTCGCCGATCGGCCGGACCCCGCGCTCCAACCCGGCCACCTACACCGGTGTCTTCGATCATGTCCGCAGGCTCTTCGCGGAGACGATGGAGGCCAAGGTCCGCGGGTACCTCCCCGGCCGCTTCTCCTTCAACGTCAAGGGCGGCCGCTGCGAGAACTGCTCCGGCGACGGCACGATCAAGATCGAGATGAACTTCCTGCCGGATGTGTACGTCCCGTGCGAGGTGTGCCACGGCGCGCGCTACAACCGCGAGACGCTTGAGGTGCACTACAAGGGCAAGTCCATCGCCGAGGTGCTGGACATGCCCATCGAGGAGGCGCTGGACTTCTTCGAGGCGGTGCCGACCATCTCCCGGCATCTGAAGACGCTGCACGAGGTCGGTCTGGGATACGTCCGCCTCGGCCAGTCGGCACCGACCCTCTCCGGCGGTGAGGCACAGCGGGTGAAGCTGGCGAGCGAGCTCCAGAAGCGTTCCACCGGCCGCACGGTCTACGTCCTGGACGAGCCGACGACCGGTCTGCACTTCGAGGACATCAGCAAGCTGATCTCGGTGCTGTCCGGACTGGTCGACAAGGGCAACTCCGTGATCGTCATCGAGCACAACCTCGACGTGATCAAGACGGCGGACTGGGTCGTCGACATGGGTCCCGAGGGCGGCAACGGCGGTGGACTGGTCGTCGCCGAGGGCACGCCCGAGGAGATCGCCGCGATTCCCGCCAGCCACACCGGCAAGTTCCTGCGGGACATCCTCGGCGACCGCGTCAGCGACGCCTCGCCGGCCTCGAAGCCGGCGAAGAAGGGCGCGGCGAAGAAGGCTGCGGCGAAGAGGCAGCCGGCCAAGAAGGCCGTGTCGGCTGCGGCGAAGAAGTCCCCGGCGAAGGTCACGGCACGGACGGCTTCGGCCGAGAAGACCGCACCCGCCGCCGCGAAGAAGACGACCCGGGCCCGCCGGACCTGCTGACGCCGTGGACGCGTGACCCACCGGGCCGCCATCGCACCTCGTTCACGAGGCGGTGGCGGCCCGTCGTCGGCTACGAGCCGTTCCCTGTCCCTTCCCCACCCTGCCTACATCGCGATTTCCGCCGCGTACGGGGGCTCGGCGCCGGCGCGGGAGCAGGTGACGGCGGCTGCCCGGGCGGCGAAGCCGAGGATGTCCCGCCAGTCGCCGGCACCGAGCGCGGCGACTGCGGCGTGGGACAGGGCGCCGTGCGCGTCGAGCCGGTGCAGCAGCGCGGCGTTGACGGTGTCGCCCGCGCCGATGGTGTCGACGACCTCGACCCGATCGCCGGGCACGCTCACCTCGTCGCCCCCGTGGGTCAGGACGGTCAGACCGTCGCCGCCACGCGTGATGACGATCGCTGCGGGGCCCGCGCCCAACCAGCCCTTCGCCGCCGCGGCGACCGCCTCCCACGCTCCGTCCGCACCGCTGTCATCACCGTTGTCCGAGGCACCCGGGGCGCCCGAAGGCGAGCCGGTCTCCACCTCCGCCAGCCAGCGCGCGTCCTCCTCCGACATCTTCAGCAGAGCGACGTGCGGGAGCCAGGAGGCGAAGCGCGCGCGGTAGGCGGCGGGGTCTGCGATCAACCCGGCACGGATGTTGGGGTCGAGCGCGGTGAAGACGCCGCGGCGCGCCTCGCGGCGCAGCAGGGCCTCGTAGGCGCTCGCGCCCGGTTCCAGAACGAGTGAACAGGTGCCCAGGGACAGGGCGCGGGCCCCCTCCGGCAGTGCGGGCGGCAGCGTGAAGAGGCGGTCGGCGGTGCCGTCGACGTAGAAGCCGTAGCCGGCCGAGCCGTCCGGGCTGATGTCCGCCAGGGCGAGGGTGGTCGGCTCGGTGCCCCGCTCCACCAGGGAGGTGTCGACGCCACCGGTGCGCAGTCCCTCCACCAGTGCCTCACCGAAGGCGTCGGTCGAGATGCGCGAGCAGAAGGCGGTGGGCGAGCCGAGTCGCCCCAGGGCGATGGCGGTGTTGTACGGGCCGCCGCCGCGGCGCGGCGAAAGCGCGGGCAACCGGCCGTCCCCGGACGCTTCCCGGGGGCTGGGGACGAGGTCGATCAGTGCCTCACCGGCGACGACGATCACGGGTGCGGTTCCTTTCCTGTGGGGCTCGGCCGGCGGCTGTTTCGGCCGGGCCAGTGGTCGCGGCCGGTGCTGCGGCCGGGTGGGCGGTGCCCGCCGCGCCCGGCGCGGGAGAGGGGCAGCCGCACGACGAACGGTGAACCAAGGTGCAAGGGAGACGGATGGTGCGCGGTGGCCGGTCCGGTGCCTCCAGGCGCTCCAGCAGCAGCCGGACCGCGGTGGCGCCGATCTCCTTGCTGGGCTGCGCGATCGCGGTCAGCCGCGGTGTGAACAGGTCGGCCCAGGAGAAGTCGTCGAAGCAGGCCAGCGCGATGTCGCGGGGGACCTGGAGGCACTGTTCGCCCAGCGCACGCAGCGCGCCGATGGTCATCGCGTTGTTCGCGGTGATGATCGCGGTGGGTGGTTCAGGCGCGGCGAGCAGTTGCCGGGTCGCGTCCTGAGCCCCGTCCGCCTCGGAGTTGCCGCCGGCGAGCAGTTCGGGGGCGAACGGCAGCCCGCGGGCGCGCAGCCCCTCGCGGTATCCCTGGACGCGTTCGGTGGTGGTGCTCAGCCCGGGGAGCCCCGCCACCATGCCGATCCGGGTGTGCCCAAGACCGGCCAGATGCTCGACCAGCTCACGTACCGGGCCGGTGCTCTCGGCGCAGACCTGGTCCCGGCCGTCGTCGACCAGACGGTCCAGGAAGACGGTGGGCACCTCGCGCCGGGTCAGATACCCGACCATCTCGGCGGGCTCCGCTGACGGCGCGACGATCATGCCGTCCACCCGCCGCTCGTGCAGCAGTTGGACGACCTTGCGCTCGTGCACCGGGTCGTCGTGCGGATCGGCGATCAGCAGGCTGTAGCCGGCCTCCAGTGCGCCGGCCTCCACACCCTGGAGGATCTCGGTGAAGTACGGGTTGCTGATCGCGGAAACGGCCAGGCCGATCGACCGGGTGCGCGAGGTGACGAGGGAGCGGGCGAGGGTGTTGTGGGTGTAGCCGAGCTCGTCGATGGCGCCCAGCACCGCGGCGCGGGTGCCGGCGCGTACCGGCCGGGTCTCGTTGAGCACATGCGAGACCGTGGCGACGGAGACGCCCGCGAGCCGCGCCACATCGGCCATCGTTGCCATTCGGTATGTCCTTCCCGGTCCGGGCGGCCCCGGCGCCGACCGTGCGGCTCCTCGTGGCGCCGGCACCATCACAACATACGCGTAAACGTTTGCGTAAGCGCTTGCGCCCAGAAAGTTGTCCGGAGGGGAACCGGGCGTCGGACCGCCTTCGCGAGCAGGGCCGCGCCGTCGGCACCCGCGCCGGCGCAAGCACCCGCGCGATGCCCTGGGACGCGCGGCGCCGCAGGACACGGCGGATCGGAGGCCGCCGCGTACGGAGGGCCGTGCGACCCGAGGCATTCGGGTCGCCGGAGGCGGAATGATCCGTATCGGTATCGTCGGGTCCGACACCCTCGGACCTCTGGAGTAGCCATGCGCCAGCCCCCCGCCCGTCGAACCGTACTGCGGGGAGCGGCCCTCGCCGGCGCCGCCGGTTTCGGGGTGGCGGCCTGCTCGGGCGGCTCGGAGGAGGACGCCTCGGCCGTGCCCACCGCACCGGTCGATCTGGGGTCCGCCGCCGAGGTGCCGGTTGGCGGCGCCAAGCTCTACCGCGAGGACCGGCTGGTCGTATCGCAGCCCGCCAAGGGCGACTTCAAGTGCTTCAGCGCCAAGTGCACCCACGCGGGCTGCATCCTCGCCGATGTCGACAGGACCGAAGGCAACTGCGTCTGTCACGGCAGCCGCTTCGACGTCACCACCGGCAAGGTCATCGAGGGCCCGGCGACCCGGCCGCTGCCCGAGGTCCCGGTGAAGGCCGAGGGCGGGAAGCTGATCGCGGGCTGAGTTCGCGGGGCGGACGAGCCGGATGGTGGTGGGTCGCTCCGGTCCGGTCGCCCCCGGGCCCTCAGCCCCAGTCCCAGTCGATCCCCAGTATCCCGGGCCGCACGCCCTGTTCCACGAGATGGACCGCGCGGTGCCGGCCGTTGAGCGTCAGTTCCTGCCTGCCGGTGCGTGGCGCACCGGCCGACGCCTGGGAGAAGCGGCGGCAGCGTACCGGCAGGGCCGCCTCGTCGAAGTGCACCTGCAGGACGTACTGGCCGCCGGCGAAGCTGAACCCGCGGATGTACTCGGCGCTCGGGCCGCCACTGCCGTCCTCGAAGACATAGCCGAAGACCTGGGTGTCGCCGGCCCGCAGCCGCGCGTCGAAGAGCAGCTCGGCGACCACCACACCGGTCTCCGCGTCCCCGCGCACCCGACCCAGCCGGCAGTTCTCCACGGCGCGCACCGTGACCCGGGACGGATCGCAGCCGGTGTCGCCGCGGTGGATGGCGATGTAGCGGTCCACTCCGTCCCTGTGGGCGCGGACCACCTGCAGTGATTCGCGTTCGCTCAGCTCACGTCCCGGCCCGATCCGTACCCGTTCGTGATGCCCCACGGTGTGCAGCCCTCCGTCCGCGGGGGTTTCCAGCTCGGTGAAAAGCTGGCGTAGCGCGTCGGCGGGTGCCACAAGCGAGCGGTACGAGCGGCCGACCGGGCGTTCGGCCTCCGGGCGGGGCCCGCCCTCGGGCTCCAGCAGCCGGTGCAGGGACTGGGCGGGCAGGCCGAGCACCTCCTCCAGAGCGCGGACCGCTCGCAGCGACTCGGGGCGCTGCGGGCGACGGGCGCCTTGCTGCCAGTAGCTCAGGCTCGTCACCCCGACCTTGATGCCGCGCTGCGCAAGCTTGTGCTGGACGCGGGTCAGGGCGAGGCCGCGCACCGTGAGCGCGCTGCGCAGGGCGAGGTGGAACGGCCCGGTGCGCAGCAGCTGCTCCAGCTCGGCCGACTCGGGGGTCTTCTGTGCCATTGCCTCATTCCTCCGGCGCGCGGGTGAACGTTCACAACCGGGACGCACGCCGCGCGCCTTTCCTGCCTGGTCACTGCAGGACGCGCGCCGCCGGCCGTTCACATCCGGGCCCGTCCGTCCACACCCCCATGTCACCTCGCATTGAAGCGTGTTGACCTCCCCGCGACAACACCCGATGCTCCTCAGCAGCATCCGGATGCGCTCCTCTCACCCCCTCCACCCCCCTCACGGGAGGAACGCCATGACCCGTGCACCCCTCGCACGCCGTTCGCGCCGCAGATGGCTGTCGGCCGCGGCACTCACCGTCGCGGCGCTGACCACGCTCCCCGGCGCCACCGCCTCGGCAGCCGCGCCCCCGGCGCACGCCGACGCGACGGCCGGCGCGGCAGCCCCCGCCGCGTCGCTCGCCGCCAACCGTCTCGACATCTCCATGCAGGCCCAGGAACAGAGCAACTGGTGCTGGGCCGGCTCCGGCAACACCATCGCGGCCTGGTACGGCAAGAGCTACAGCCAGAACCAGTTCTGCAACGCGGCGTTCAACCGCCAGCAGGGCACCTCCTGCCCCAACAACCAGGCCACCCTCGGCAACGTGCAGAACGCCTTCGACTGGATGGGCATCAACTCCGGCTCGTACGTCACCGGATATCTGCGCTACAGCACGGTGCAGAGCGAGATCAGCGCCAACCGGCCCATCGAGACCCGCATCCAGTGGTCCTCCGGCGGCGGCCACATGCATGTCATCCACGGCTTCGACACGGACCGGAACTGGGTCTACTGGGGCGACCCCTGGGGCTCCAACAGCCGGTACAACTGGGGCGATTTCGACTACTACGTGAACGGCAGCTCCTTCTCCTGGACGCACTCCCTCTACCGGATAGGAGCCTGAGCCGTGAGGAAGCACACCGCCGTACGCGCCGCCGCCACCGGAACGCTCGCCACCGTCCTCATCGGCCTCGCCCCGCACGTCGCGCTGGCCGCCGACAGCCCCGCGCCGCCGAAGGCTCCGGCCCGTACCAGCCTCACCGCCGCGCACGAGGCGGCTGCCGCCCCCGCCACCCTGGCCACCCTCGCCCGGTTCTTCGCCCGTGACGAGGCCCGCGGCGGCGCCGGCGCGACCGCGCCCCGGACAGCGACCGCCCCGCGCATCGAGGGTGCGGCGGTCCCCGTGTACGTCCTGTCGCCCGACTTCGTCCGCGGCAAGGCCGACGCCCCCGTCGCCCGGCTGGAGTTCCTCGCCAGCAAGGCCGTGGCGGCCGACGGTGAGAAGGCCTCGGTGTGGACCGTGCGCCGGGGCGCGGACTGGCGGGTCGTCAACATCGCCAGCGGCGACGACGAGACCCGCTACACCCGCGCCGGGGCCGCGAAGGGCGGCGCCGGCACGGTCTTCCACGAGCCGCAGATCGATGCCTGGTACGTGCAGCGCGGTGACCGGGTGGAGCCGCTGGACGCGGAGGCGCGGCAGGCCGTGGGAGCCCACGGCACCAGCGTGGCCGCCTACCGGAAGCGGGTGGCGGAGGCGTACGGCGACAAGCTGCCCGGCTCCGCCTACGACAAGCGGGGCGAGGCCGGCGGCTACGGCCCGCCGTCCGAGGGGGCCGCCAAGGAGAGCGCCCGCAAGCAGCAGGCCGAGGCCGCCGCCGTGCCGGCGAGCGACGACATACCGGTGACCGCCGCCTCGACCGTGGCCGGGCTCGCGGCCCTGCTCGCGCTCGGTCTCTCCGGCGCGGCGGCGCTGCGCAGGAGGCGCGCCCGGTGAGTGCCCGCCCGGCCTGCGCCCGTAGCTGATCCGCCACCTCACCACAGGCGGTCGGCGCGGCCACCGGGCACCGCATCAACGCGCAGGGGCCCCGGTCCGCCCACGACGGCGGGCCGCGGTCCTTGCGGTCCAATTCCGCGAGGAGCCGCCGCTCGCCCGCGCGGGCGGCGTGCGGCGGCGCACTGCCCGCCGACCGCGCTTGCGGGGCCGCCTCGGCGTGGCCGGACGGCCACCACCGGGAGGCCGTCCGGACCGTGAATGTCGGTGGCGGTCAGTAGGGTGGTGGTCATGGCAGACCCCAGTAGCTACCGACCCAAGCCGGGACAGATCCCCGACTCGCCGGGGGTCTATAAGTTCCGCGACGACCATGGCCGTGTCATCTACGTCGGCAAGGCCAAGAGCCTGCGCCAGCGCCTGGCCAACTACTTCCAGGACCTCGCCGGGCTCCACCCGCGCACGCGCACGATGGTCACCACCGCCGCCTCCGTCGAATGGACCGTGGTCTCCACCGAGGTCGAGGCGCTCCAGCTGGAATACAGCTGGATCAAGGAGTTCGACCCGCGCTTCAACGTCAAGTACCGCGACGACAAGAGCTATCCGTATCTCGCGGTGACGCTCAACGAGGAATTCCCCCGCGTCCAGGTCATGCGCGGCGCCAAGAAGAAGGGCGTCCGCTACTTCGGTCCGTACGCCCACGCCTGGGCCATCCGCGAGACCGTCGACCTGATGCTGCGCGTCTTCCCCGTGCGCACCTGCTCCGCCGGGGTCTTCAAGCGCTCCGCCCAGATCGGCCGCCCCTGTCTGCTCGGCTACATCGGCAAGTGCTCCGCCCCGTGCGTGGCACGCATCTCGGCCCAGGAGCACCGTGAACTCGCCGAGGAGTTCTGCGACTTCATGACCGGCCGCACCGGTGCGTACATCCGCCGCCTGGAGCGGAAGATGCAGGACGCCGCCGAGGAGATGGAGTACGAGAACGCCGCCCGGCTGCGTGACGACATAGTGGCGCTCAGGCGGGCGATGGAGAAGAGCGCCGTGGTGCTCGCCGACGCCACCGACGCCGATCTCATCGCGCTGGCCGAGGACGAACTCGAAGCCGCCGTCCAGATCTTCCACGTCCGCGGCGGCCGGGTGCGCGGTCAGCGGGGCTGGGTCACCGACAAGGTGGAGGCGGTCGCCACCGCCGACCTCGTCGAACACGCCCTCCAGCAGCTCTACGGCGAGGAGCAGGGAGACGCCGTCCCCAAGGAGGTGCTGGTCCCCGCGCTTCCCGAGCCGGTCGAGCCGATCCAGCAGTGGCTGTCCGAGCGCCGCCGAGCCCAGGTCTCGCTGCGCATCCCCCAGCGCGGCGACAAGAAGGACCTGATGGCAACGGTCCAGCGCAACGCCCAGCAGGCCCTCGCGCTGCACAAGACCAAGCGGGCCTCCGATCTGACCACCCGCTCCCGCGCCCTGGAGGAGATCTCCGGGGCTCTCGGCCTGGATTCGGTGCCGCTGCGCATCGAGTGCTTCGACATCTCCCATCTCCAGGGCGATGACGTCGTCGCCTCCATGGTGGTCTTCGAGGACGGCCTCGCCCGCAAGAGCGAATACCGTCGCTTCCAGATCAAGGGCTTCGAGGGTCAGGACGATGTCCGGTCCATGCACGAGGTCATCGGTCGACGATTCAAGCGCTATCTGCAGGAGAAGCAGAAGTCCGGCGAGTGGACCGAGGAGCCGGCCGCGGACGCCCACGCGGAGGACGAAGGAGTGCCGGTCGGCAGCGGCGCGGCGGCCGGCGACGGCACGTCCGCCCGCAACGGTGCGGCGTTCGCCGGCGAAGCGCCCCCTGGCGCCACCGCGGCCCGCACCGACCCGGCCGCCGCGGGCGAAGACCCCATGACAGGCTCCGCAGGCTCCGCGCTGGTGAACGCGGCGGACCTGGAGCCCGACCCCATGGGCGGCCGCGCCACCGACGAGGAGGGGCGCCCCAAGCGGTTCGCCTATCCGCCTCAGCTCGTCGTCGTCGACGGCGGCGCCCCGCAGGTCGCGGCGGCCCGCCGGGCCCTGGACGAACTCGGCATCGACGACGTCGCCGTGTGCGGCCTCGCCAAGCGCCTCGAAGAGGTCTGGCTGCCCGAGGACGACGACCCGGTGGTGCTGCCGCGCAGCAGCGAGGGCCTCTACCTCCTCCAGCGCGTCCGTGACGAAGCACACCGCTTCGCCATCAGCTACCAGCGCAGCAAGCGCACCAAGCGGCTCAAGGCCTCACCGCTCGACGCCGTCGCGGGACTCGGTGACAGCCGCCGTCAGGCACTGCTGAAGCACTTCGGCTCGGTGAAGAAGCTGCGGGCCGCCACGATCGACGAGATCTGCGAGGTCCCCGGGGTCGGCCGCAAGACCGCGGAGACGGTCGCCGCGGCGCTGGCCGGGGCGGCACCGGCCGCGCCCGCGGTGAACACCGCCACAGGAGAGATCATTGAGGATGACGGGGCCGCTCCGGCCGCGTTGTCCCGGAACGGGGGCAGGAACGATGAGCACACCGCGTGAAACGCAGGAAACCGAGAGAGACGGTGCACAGGTGAGTACGGGCACGATGCGCGAGTCCGACCAGGGTGAGAGCGCCGCGATCCCCGAGCTGGTGATCATCTCCGGCATGTCCGGGGCCGGCCGCAGCACCGCGGCGAAGTGCCTGGAGGACCTCGGCTGGTTCGTCGTCGACAACATCCCGCCCGAGCTGATCCCGCCGATGGTCGAGCTGGGAGCCCGCTCGCAGGGCAACGTCGCGCGGATCGCCGTCGTCGTCGATGTCCGCGGGCGTCGCTTCTTCGACAACCTCAAGGAATCCCTGGCCACCCTCGACGGCCAGAACGTCCGGCGCCGCGTGGTGTTCCTGGAGTCCTCCGACGAGGCGCTGGTGCGCCGCTTCGAGTCGGTGCGCCGCCCGCACCCCCTCCAGGGCGACGGCCGGATCGTCGACGGCATCGTCGCCGAGCGCGATCTGCTGCGCGAGCTGCGCGGCGACTCCGACCTGGTCATCGACACCTCCAGCCTCAACGTCCACGAACTGCGCGCCAAGATGGACGCCCAGTTCGCCGGCGAAGAGGTCCCCGAGCTGCGCGCCACGGTCATGTCCTTCGGCTTCAAGTACGGCCTGCCGGTCGACGCCGACATGGTCATCGACTGCCGCTTCATCCCCAACCCGCACTGGGTCCCCGAGTTGAGGCCGTTCACCGGCCTCAACGAAGAGGTCTCCAACTACGTCTTCAGCCAGCCCGGCTCCAAGGAGTTCCTCGACGGCTACGCCGAGCTGCTGCGCCTGGTCGCCGAGGGCTACCGCCGTGAGGGCAAGCGCTATGTGACCATCGCCGTCGGCTGTACGGGCGGCAAGCACCGCAGCGTCGCGATGTCCGAGAAGCTCGGGCGCCGGCTCGTCTCCGAAGGGGTCGAAACCGTCATCGTCCACCGGGACATGGGGCGCGAGTGACCGGCCGTGCGCTGCGGCTGCACCGGGTCCGCAGGCTCGTCCCCAGCGGCCGCATGACCAAGGGCGCCACGCCCAAGGTGGTGGCGCTCGGCGGCGGCATGGGCCTGTCCGCCTCGCTCACGGCACTGCGCCGCATCACCGGCGACCTGACCGCCGTGGTCACCGTCGCCGACGACGGCGGCTCCAGCGGACGGCTCCGCGACGAGCTGGGCGTGCTGCCGCCCGGCGACCTGCGCAAGGCCCTGGCCGCCCTGTGCGGGGACGACGACTGGGGCCAGACCTGGTCGCGGGTGATCCAGCACCGCTTCAAGAGCGAGGGCGAACTGCACGACCACGCCGTCGGCAACCTCCTGATCGTCGCCCTGTGGGAGCAGCTCGGTGACCACGTCCAGGCGCTGGACCTGGTCGGCAAGCTGCTCGGCGCGCACGGCCGGGTGCTGCCCATGTCGGCGGTGCCGCTCGAACTCCAGGCCGAGGTCAAGGGCCATCACCGGGATCGCCCGGACGAGATCAGCACGGTCCGCGGCCAGGCCACCGTCGCGCTCACCCACGGTGAGGTGCGCTCGGTCCATGTGGTGCCCGAGGACCCGCCGGCCGTCCCCGAGGCGGTCGCCGCGGTGCGCGACGCGGACTGGGTGGTCCTCGGTCCCGGCTCGTGGTTCTCGTCCGTGATCCCCCATCTGCTGGTGCCGGAATTGCGCGAGGCGCTGGAGGAGACGAAGGCCCGAAAGGTCCTTTCGCTCAACCTTGCGCCCCAACCGGGCGAAACCGATGGCTTCTCACCGCAGCGTCATTTGGAGGTTTTGGCCCGACACGCCCCTAAACTCGCCTTCGACGTGGTGCTGGCCGACAAGGCCGCCGTGCCCGACATCGAAGGTCTGACGGTTGCCGCCAAGCAGCTCGTCGGCAGCGAGGTCGAGCTGGCGGCGGTCGCCGCACAAGGAGACGACGCCCGGTCGACGGCCGGGGGAGCCCCCGACCGGCACGACCCGGAGCTGCTGGCAGCCGCGTACGACCGTATTTTTCGGATGCATGGAAGGATCGGCCCATGGCGATGACGGCTGCGGTGAAGGATGAAATCTCCCGGCTCCCCGTCACCCGGACCTGCTGCCGGAAGTCGGAGGTCTCGTCGATCCTGCGGTTCGCGGGTGGTCTGCACCTGGTCAGCGGACGCATTGTGATCGAGGCGGAGCTGGACACGGGCATCGCGGCCCGGCGGCTCCGCAAGGACATCCTGGAGATCTTCGGACACTCCTCCGACCTGGTGGTGATGGCTCCCGGCGGCCTGCGGCGCGGCAGCCGCTACGTCGTCCGCGTGGTGGCCGGCGGCGATCAGCTCGCCCGGCAGACGGGTCTGGTGGACGGCCGCGGCCGTCCCATCCGCGGCCTGCCACCACAGGTGGTCTCGGGAGCGACCTGCGACGCCGAGGCGGCCTGGCGCGGCGCCTTCCTGGCGCACGGCTCGCTCACCGAGCCCGGCCGCTCCTCCTCCCTGGAGGTCACCTGCCCCGGCCCCGAGGCGGCGCTCGCGCTGGTCGGCGCGGCCCGCAGGCTCGGTATCGGGGCCAAGGCCCGCGAGGTGCGCGGCGTGGACCGCGTCGTCGTCCGCGACGGGGACGCCATCGGCGCGCTGCTGACCCGCCTCGGCGCCCATGAGTCGGTGCTCGCGTGGGAGGAGCGGCGGATGCGCCGCGAGGTCCGCGCCACCGCCAACCGTCTCGCCAACTTCGACGACGCCAACCTCCGCCGCTCGGCGCGCGCCGCGGTGGCCGCGGGCGCCCGGGTCCAGCGGGCCCTGGAGATCCTCGGCGAGGAGGTCCCCGAGCACCTCGCGGCGGCCGGCCGGCTGCGCATGGAGCACAAGCAGGCATCCCTGGAGGAGCTGGGCGCCCTCGCCGACCCGCCGCTGACCAAGGACGCGGTCGCCGGCCGGATCCGCCGGCTGCTGGCGATGGCCGACAAGCGTGCGCAGGATCTCGGCATCCCCGGTACCGAGTCCAACCTCTCCGAGGAGCTGGCCGAGGGCATGGTCGGCTGACCGTCCGCAGGCTCATCCGCAGCCCCGCTCGCCCCCGGTTTCCCAGGAGATTCCGGGGGCGCGGGGCGTGTTGGCCGGGAGTGGTTCTTGAGGGAGCGCGAGCCGTCCCTGTCAATGTCACGTACGTCTCGTATTGGGGGTAGGGTCGGAGGCGGTCGGGGACATCCCATACAGCTCGCCGGTATCTGAGCCGGCGTACCAACGAGGAGATCGGTTCGTGACGATCCGCGTAGGCATCAACGGATTCGGCCGCATTGGTCGTAACTACTTCCGCGCGCTCCTGGAGCAGGGTGCGGACATCGAGATCGTCGGTGTCAACGACCTGACCGACAACGCCACCCTGGTCCACCTGCTCAAGTACGACACCATCCTGGGTCGCCTCAAGCAGGACGTCAGCCACACCGACGACACCATCACGGTCGGCAACCAGACCTTCAAGACGATGGCCGAGCGCGACCCGGCGAACCTCCCCTGGGGTGAGCTCGGCGCCGACATCGTCATCGAGTCGACCGGCATCTTCACCAAGAAGGCCGACGCCGCCAAGCACATCGCGGCCGGCGCCAAGAAGGTCCTGATCTCCGCGCCCGCCAAGGACGAGGACATCACGATCGTGATGGGCGTCAACCAGGACAAGTACGACGCCGCCAAGCACAACGTCATCTCCAACGCCTCCTGCACCACCAACTGTGTGGCGCCGATGGCCAAGGTTCTCCTGGAGAACTTCGGCATCGTCAAGGGCCTGATGACGACGGTGCACGCGTACACCAACGACCAGCGCATCCTGGACTTCCCGCACAGCGACCTGCGCCGTGCCCGCGCCGCCGCCGAGAACATCATCCCGACCACCACCGGTGCCGCCAAGGCCACCGCCCTGGTGATCCCGGAGCTCGCCGGCAAGCTCGACGGCATCGCCATGCGCGTGCCGGTCCCCACCGGTTCGGTCACCGACCTGGTCATCGAGCTGGAGCGCGAGGTCACCAAGGACGAGGTCAACGCCGCCTTCCAGAAGGCGTCCGAGGGCCAGCTCCAGGGCGTCCTGGAGTACACCGAGGACCCGATCGTCTCCTCGGACATCGTCAACTGGCCGGCGTCCTGCACCTTCGACTCCTCCCTGACCATGGTCCAGGGCAAGAGCGTCAAGATCGTCGGTTGGTACGACAACGAGTGGGGCTACTCCAACCGCCTGGTGGACCTGACCACCTTCGTCGGCGGCCAGCTCTGATCTCGACCAGCAGGCGCTGAGAGGTGCCCCCTTGCTTCACCGGGCACCCCAAGGCATTGAGATGTGAGGACGGGGCTCGTATGACGCGATGAAGCGTCGTACGGGCCCCGACCCATGACTGACTGAAGCTACGGAGTCACTCCTCATGAAGACGATCGACGATCTCACCGCAGAAGGGGTCGCGGGCAAGCGGGTATTCGTCCGCGCCGACCTCAATGTGCCGCTGGACGGCACGACCATCACCGACGACGGCCGTATCCGCGCCGTCCAGCCGACGATCGCCAAGCTCGCGCAGTACGGCGCCAAGGTCATCGTCGCCTCCCACCTGGGCCGCCCCAAGGGTGCCCCGGACCCGGCCTTCTCCCTCGCCCCCGCGGCTGCCCGGCTGGGCGAGCTGCTCGGCAGGGACGTGGCCTTCGCGACCGACACGGTCGGCGAGTCCGCGAAGTCCGTCGTCGACGGCCTCTCCGACGGCCAGGTCGCCGTACTGGAGAACCTCCGCTTCAACCCCGGCGAGACCAGCAAGGACGACGCCGAGCGCGGCGCGTTCGCCGACCAGCTCGCCGCCCTCGCGGACCTGTACGTCGGTGACGGCTTCGGCGCCGTGCACCGCAAGCACGCCTCGGTCTACGACCTCCCGGCCCGCCTTCCGCACGCCGCCGGCGACCTGATCGCCGCCGAGGTCAACGTGCTGAAGAAGCTCACCGAGGACGTCAAGCGCCCCTACGTCGTCGTCCTCGGCGGCGCCAAGGTCTCCGACAAGCTCGCCGTGATCGACCAGCTGCTCGGCAAGGCCGACCGGCTGCTGATCGGCGGTGGCATGGCGTACACCTTCCTCAAGGCCAAGGGCTACGAGGTGGGCATCTCGCTGCTGCAGGAGGACCAGGTCCCCGCGGTCACCGAGTACCTCGAGCGGGCGGAGAAGAACGGCGTCGAGCTGGTTCTTCCCGTCGACGTCCTGGCCGCGGCGGAGTTCCCCGACCTGAAGACCAAGGCGCCCGCCGAGTACGTTGTCGTCGACGCTGACAAGATCCCCTCCGACAAGGAGGGCCTGGACATCGGCCCGAAGACCCGCGAACTCTTCGCCTCGAAGATCGCGGACGCCGAGACGGTGTTCTGGAACGGCCCGGTCGGCGTCGCCGAGCACCCCGACTACGCGGGCGGTACCACGGCCGTCGCGCAGGCACTGCTCGACAGCCCCGCCTTCACCGTCGTCGGTGGTGGGGACTCGGCCGCGGCTGTCCGCGCCCTGGGCTTCGACGAGAACGCTTTTGGCCACATTTCGACCGGCGGTGGCGCCAGCCTCGAATACCTCGAAGGCAAGACGCTCCCCGGCCTCGCTGCTCTGGAGGACTGAAGAACGTGACTGCTCTGAACGAGGGCCGTACCCCGCTGATGGCGGGCAACTGGAAGATGAACCTCAACCACCTCGAGGCCATCGCACACGTCCAGAAGCTCGCCTTCGCCCTCGCCGACAAGGACTTCGACGCCGTAGAGGTCGCGGTCCTGCCGCCCTTCACCGACCTGCGGTCGGTGCAGACGCTGGTGGACGGCGACAAGCTGAAGATCAAGTACGGCGCCCAGGACCTCTCGGCGCACGACTCCGGGGCCTACACCGGTGAGATTTCCGGCAGCATGCTCGCCAAGCTCAAGTGCACCTATGTGACCATCGGGCACAGCGAGCGCCGCCAGTACCACGGCGAGAACGAAGAGATCTGCAACGCCAAGGTCAAGGCCGCCTACAAGCACGGCCTCACCCCGATCCTGTGCGTCGGTGAGGGCCTGGACGTCCGCAAGGCCGGCAACCAGGTCGCACACACCCTCGCCCAGGTCGACGGCGCGCTGACGGACATCCCCGCCGAGCAGGCCGAGTCCATCGTGATCGCCTACGAGCCGGTGTGGGCCATCGGCACCGGCGAGGTCGCCACGCCCGAGGACGCGCAGGAGGTCTGCGGTGCGATCCGCGGCCGCCTCGCCGAGCTCTACAGCCAGGACCTGGCCGACAAGGTCCGCATCCAGTACGGCGGCTCGGTCAAGTCCGGCAACGTCGCGGCGATCATGGCGCAGCCCGACGTCGACGGCGCGCTGATCGGCGGCGCGGCGCTGGACGCGGACGAATTCGTCAAGATCGTCCGCTTCCGCGACCAGTAGCAGCTATGACGACGGGCCCGGCCCGTCGTACCCTGTCGGGGCCGGGTCCGGCGTCCAGCACGCCGCCCCGGCCCCGCACCATTTTGATCTCGTGTGGTGGGTCTCCGTCGCCGGAAGGCGTCGGAACAACTGTTCCGTCCGTCAGTCCTAGAGAGTTGGTCCAGCCGTGGTCATCGGGTTCTCGATCGCCCTCATCGTCTTCAGCCTGCTGCTGATGATGCTGGTGCTCATGCACAAGGGGAAGGGCGGCGGCCTGTCCGACATGTTCGGTGGCGGTATGCAGTCCTCGGTCGGTGGCTCCTCGGTCGCCGAGCGCAACCTCGACCGCATCACCATCGTGATCGGTCTGCTGTGGTTTGCGTGCATTGTCGTTCTCGGTGTCCTGATGAAGCTCGGAAACTGACATACCGTCGGAGACGCGGCCTATCATGAGGGCGGCGTCCTCGGACGGGTAACTCCTGTCACTGGACGCGCGTTGGGCCTTACGTAAACTGGGGGGCCCGCAGCGCAGCTGCTGTTAGAGCCCGCAGTGAAGCTGTTGTGAGAGGCTTCGCAGCACCATTACGCAGGGAGTTACGACCGTGGCAAGTGGCAACGCGATCCGAGGAAGTCGGGTCGGGGCGGGGCCGATGGGGGAGGCCGAGCGCGGTGAATCCGCGCCGCGCACCCGCATCTCCTTCTGGTGCTCCAACGGGCACGAGACACAGCCCAGCTTCGCCGGTGACGCGCAGGTTCCTGACACCTGGGACTGCCCGCGCTGTGGTTTCCCGGCAGGCAAGGACCGGGAGAGCCCTCCGGACCCGCCGCGCACCGAGCCGTACAAGACTCACCTCGCCTACGTCCGGGAGCGTCGTAGCGACGCTGACGGAGAGGCGATTCTCGCCGAGGCGCTCGCCAAGCTCCGCGGCGAGATCTGACGGACCACAGACGCCGGACCGGCCCGGCCGGAGGGGACAGACGACCCTCCGGCCGGGCCGGTCGCGCGTGGGGCGCCTCATCGCGAGTCCCTGTCCAGCCCGCCACCGGCTGTCGGCCGCACCCGGCGCGGCATCTGAGGTAGCGGATGGGGAAGCTGCCCGAGGTCCGCTGTCAGTGGTCGTCGTTACCGTTTGTGTACCGGGAGAAACGGTACGGAGGCGGCATGGCGAGCACGGGGGTTGGCGGCGCGGCGGGTGTCGTCACGCTCGCCTGGCGCGGCGGCTTCGGCCTGCTGTGGACCGCGGCGGCCGTCTCCCGCTTCGGTGACGCGCTGCGCGGTACGGCGCTGCCGCTGCTCGCCTACTCCCTGACCGACTCACCGGTGCTGATCTCCCTCGTCACCGCCTGCGGTCTGCTGCCCTGGCTGTGCTTCGGCCTGCTGGGCGGCGCGGTCGCCGACCGGGTGGACCAGCGCCGGGCCATGTGGGTGGTCGATGTGCTGCGCGGCCTTCTGATGGCCGGCTTCGCCCTGGCCGTGGCGCTCGGGGCGGCCGGCATCGGGCTGTTGCTGGCCCTCGCCTTCGCTCTCACCACCCTCCAGACGCTCTTCGACAACGCCGCCACGGCCCTGCTGCCCGCGGTGGTGTCGCAGGAGGCACTGGGCATCGCCAACGCCCGTTTGATGACCGGCCAGGAGGTGCTGGGCCGGTTCGTCGGCGGGCCGCTGGCGCCACTGCTCATCGCGCTGGGCGCCGCCGCGCCCTTCGCGGCCGACGCCGTCACCTACCTCGTCGCTGCGGCACTGGTCGCCTCGCTGCGCGGCCTGACCCCCTCGCGGCCTGCGCCGGCCCGTGCCGCATCCACTCTCCGGCGTGAAATCGCCGACGGCACCCGGGCGTTGTGGCGCGACCGGGTCCTGCGGTCGTTCTGCGTAGCGGTGGCGCTGGGCAACGTCGGCATCGGCGCGTTGATCGCCACCCTCGTGGTGGTGGTCAAGGAGTGGCTGGGTGCGGGGGACTTCGGCTATGCCGCGGTGACGACCGGGTACGGCATCGGGATGGTGCTCGGCGGGCTGACGGCGGGCCGGGTCACCGCCGCGCTCGGCGGCCAGGTCCGCACCCTGCTCCTGGCCGGCCTGCTGCAGACCGCCGTGCTGGTGGCCTTCGGGACGCTGCGCTCCCTGTGGGCCGCGTCGGCGTTCCTCGGCCTGTTCGGCTTCGCGAGCATGGTGTGGAGCGTCCTGGAGACGACGGTGGTCCAGCAGCGCAGCCCCACCGCGATGCTCGGGCGGATCAGTGCCGCGTTCCGCACGGTCTCCGTCGCCGGGACGCCGCTGGGGGCGCTGCTGGGCGGCGCGGCCGCCGCGGTGTGGGGCGCCAACCTCCCGGCCCTGCTGGCCGCCGCGCTGCTGGGTCTCGGCGTCGTCACCCTGATACCCGTGCTTCAGTCGGCCGACAGCGGACAGACACCTCATACCGTGCCCTGATCAATTAGGTTGGAGCACGGCGGGGCCGGTACGAGATGAGAAGGCTGATGTCGGAGATGAACGCAGAACGCCGCAGCAGGCTCGACCAGCTGCCGGAGTGGACGGCGCTGAACAAGCACCGGGAGCAGCTGGGGGAGGTACATCTTCGTGAGCTGTTCGACCGGGACCCGGCCCGCGCCGAGCGGTACACCCTCCAGGTCGGCGATCTGCACCTGGACTACTCCAAGCACCTGGTCACCGATGACACCCTGCGGCTGCTCCAGGAGCTGGCCGCGGCGACCGGCGTGGCCGGGCTGCGGGACGCGATGTTCCGCGGCGAGAAGATCAACATCACCGAGCGGCGTGCCGTGCTGCACACCGCGCTGCGCGCACCCGGCGCGGCGGTCATCACGACGGGCGGGGAGAACGTCGTCCCGGCCGTGCACGCCGCCCTGATGAAGATGAGCGTCTTCTGCGACCGGATCCACTCCGGCGACTGGAAGGGCCACACCGGCAAGCCCATCAAGACCGTCGTCAACATCGGCATCGGCGGCTCCGACCTGGGCCCGGCGATGGCGTTCGAGGCGCTGCGCGCCTACAGCCACCGCGAGCTGCAATTCCGGTTCGTCTCCAACGTCGACGGCGCCGATCTGCACGAGGCGCTGCGCGACCTGGACCCGGCCGAGACGCTGTTCATCATCGCCTCGAAGACCTTCACCACCATCGAGACGATCACCAACGCGACGTCCGCGCGTGACTGGCTGCTGTCCACGCTCCGCGCCGGTGACGACGCCGTGGCCAAGCACTTCGTGGCGCTGTCGACCAACGCCGAGAAGGTCGCGGAATTCGGCATCGACACCACCAACATGTTCGAGTTCTGGGACTGGGTGGGCGGCCGCTATTCCTTCGACTCCGCGATCGGTCTGTCGCTGATGCTCGCGATCGGCCCGGAGCACTTCCGCGAGATGCTGGCCGGTTTCCACCTCGTCGACGAGCACTTCCGCTCCGCCCCGCCGGAGGAGAACGCCCCGCTGCTGCTCGGCCTGCTCGGCATCTGGTACGGCAACTTCTGGGACGCCCAGTCGCACGCGGTCCTGCCGTACAGCCACTACCTCTCCAAGTTCACCGCGTATCTCCAGCAGTTGGACATGGAGTCCAACGGCAAGTCCGTGGACCGCGAGGGCAACCCCGTCAACTGGCAGACCGGGCCTGTCGTGTGGGGAACGCCCGGTACGAACGGCCAGCACGCCTACTACCAGCTGCTCCACCAGGGCACGAAGATGATCCCGGTGGACTTCATCGGTTTCGCCGAGCCGGTCGCTGATCTGCGGCCGGGCCTGGTCGCCCAGCACGACCTGCTGATGGCGAACCTCTTCGCGCAGGGCCAGGCGCTGGCCTTCGGCAAGACGCCCGACGAGGTGCGCGCCGAGGGCGTGGCGGAGGAGCTGGTGCCGCACAAGACCTTCCGCGGCAACCACCCCAGCACCACCATCCTGGCCAAGGAACTCAGCCCGTCCGTCCTCGGCCAGCTGATCGCCCTCTACGAGCACAAGGTCTTCGTCCAGGGCGCGATCTGGAACATCGACTCCTTCGACCAGTGGGGCGTGGAGCTGGGCAAGGTCCTCGCCAAGCGGGTGGAGCCGGCCCTGACGGACGGCGCCACGGTGCCGGGCCTGGACGTCTCCACCGCCCGCCTGGTCGGCAAGTACCGCGAGCTGCGCGGCCGTTGATCGAGGGCGCCACGGCGCTTTCGAGAGACGACAGCGGCCCCGCCCTCCCGGAGGAGGACGGGGCCGCAGGCGTTCTTCGGAACCTACGCCGAGGCGGGCGGATAGAGGCTGCGCGGCAGTTGGGCCGCCGCCGCCTCGTCCAGCAGCCACAACGTCCGGCTGCGGCCCCGGGCACCGGCTGCCGGAGCCTGGACCTCGCCCGCGCCGGAGAGCGCGATCGCCGCGGCACCGGCCTTGTCCTCGCCGGCCGCCAGCAGCCAGACCTCCCGTGCCGCACGGATCGCCGGCAGGGTCAGCGAGATGCGGGTGGGCGGCGGCTTGGGGGCGCCGTGCACCCCGACCACCGTCCGCTCGCTCTCGCGCACGGCCGGCAGCTCGGGGAAGAGCGAGGCGACATGCGTGTCCGGGCCGACACCCAGCAGCAGGACGTCGAAGGACGGCACCGGGCCGTGGTCCTCGGGCCGTGCGGCGGCGGCCAGTTCGGCCGCGTACGCCTCGGCCGAGGCGTCGGCGTCATTGCCGTACGCTCCGCCCGAGGGGGGCATCGGATGCACCCGGGCCGGGTCCAGCGGAACGCTGTCCAGCAGCGCCTCGCGGGCCTGGGTGTCGTTGCGCTCGGGGTCGCCGTACGGCAGGAAACGCTCGTCGCCCCACCACAGGTCCAGGCGGGACCAGTCCACCGCGTCCCGGGCGGGCGCCTCGGCGAGGGCCGCGAGCAGCCCGTTGCCGTTGCGTCCGCCGGTCAGCACCACCGAGGCGAAGCCCCGGGCGGACTGCGCGTCGACGATCTTGGTGATCAGCCGGGCCGCGGCGGCCTTCGCCATGAGTTCCTTGTCGCGGTGGACGACGACCTGCGGAGCACTCACTTGCCGGCCGCCTTCTTGGCGGGTGCCTTCTTCGCCGCGGGCTTGGCCGGGGCGGCTTCCGCTGCGACCGGCGTCTCCTCGGCGGACTTCGCCTCCGCGCCGGACGACTCCCCGAGGCGTGCCACGCCGTACTTCAGCGCTGCGGCATAGGTGTCGTCCGGGTCGAGCCGGCGCAGTTCCTCGGCGAGCAGCTCGGAGGTGTCCCGTCGCTTGAGGGCCACCGCCCGGTCGGGCTGGCCCTGCATGCAGAGCGTGGCCAGCGAGCCGTCCGGACGGTCCAGCACGATGGGACCGCAGCTGCTCTCCATCCGCACGGCCGTCAGGCCGGGACCGGCCGACGCGGTGCGCTTGACCGGGACGTGCAGCCTGCTGGCGAGCCACATGGCGAGCAGCTCGCAACTGGGGTTGAACTCCTCGCCCTCGACCTCGGCCGAGGTGACCGTGCACGGCGCCTGGTCGAGCGCCGCGGCGAGCATCGAACGCCAGGGGGTGATGCGGGTCCAGGCGAGGTCGGTGTCGCCCGGGGTGTAGGTGTCCGCGCGACTTGCCAGCTCCGCCACCGGATTCTCGGCGGCGTAGGCGTCGGTGACACGGCGCTGGGCCAGCGCACCGAGCGGGTCCTTCGCGGGGTTCTTCGGGGCGTTCACCGCCCACCAGACCACGACCGGCGCGTCCGGCAGCAGCAGCGGCAGCACCACGGACTGGGCGTGGTCGATGGCCTCGCCGTACAGCCGCAGTACGACCGTCTCGCCGGTGCCCGCGTCCGTGCCCACCCGGACCTCTGCGTCCAGGCGCGCCTTGGAGCGGTTGCGCGGCGACCGGCTGACCCGCTTGATGACGACGAGCGTGCGCGAGGGGTGCTCACGCGAGGCTTCGTTGGCGGCCTTCAGGGCGTCGTAGGCGTTCTCCTCGTCGGTGACGATGACGAGGGTCAGCACCATGCCGATGGCAGGGGTGCCGACGGCGCGACGGCCCTGGACCAAAGCCTTGTTGATCTTGCTGGCCGTGGTTTCCGTCAGATCGATCTTCATGGGCGACGCCAGCTCCGTCCGTCTCGTGCGAGCATTTCGTCCGCCTCGACGGGTCCCCAGGTGCCCGCCGGGTACTGCGCGGGCTTGCCCTTGCTCTCCCAGTACTCCTCGATCGGGTCGAGGATGCGCCAGGACAGCTCGACCTCCTCCAGTCGCGGGAAGAGGTTGGCGTCACCGAGCAGTACATCGAGGATCAGCCGCTCGTACGCCTCGGGGCTGGACTCAGTGAAGGACTCGCCGTACGCGAAGTCCATCGAGACGTCCCGCACCTCCATCGAGGTTCCCGGCACCTTGGAGCCGAACCTGACGGTCACGCCTTCATCCGGCTGCACGCGGATGACCAGGGCGTTCTGCCCCAGCTCCTCCGTCGCGGTGTGGTCGAAGGGGGAGTGCGGGGCGCGCTGGAAGACCACCGCGATCTCGGTCACGCGGCGGCCGAGGCGCTTGCCGGTGCGGAGATAGAAGGGGACGCCCGCCCAGCGGCGGTTGTCCACCTGCAGCTTGATGGCGGCGTAGGTGTCGGTCTTGGACTGGGGGTTGATGCCCTCTTCCTCCAGATAACCGACGGCCTGCTCGCCGCCCTGCCAGCCGGCCGTGTACTGCGCGCGCACGGTCTCCTTGCCGAGGTCGGCGGGGATCCGGACGGCGCCGAGCACCTTGGTCTTCTCGGCGACCAGCGCGTCCGCCTCGAAGGAGGCGGGCTCCTCCATCGCGGTCAGCGCGAGCAGCTGGAGCAGGTGGTTCTGGATGACGTCACGCGCCGCGCCGATGCCGTCGTAGTAGCCGGCCCGGCCGCCGATGCCGATGTCCTCGGCCATGGTGATCTGCACGTGGTCGACATAGCTGCGGTTCCAGAGCGGCTCGAACATCGTGTTGGCGAACCGCAGCGCCATGATGTTCTGGACCGTCTCCTTGCCCAGGTAGTGGTCGATCCGGAAGACCTCTTCCGGCGGGAAGACCTCGTGGACGACCTGGTTGAGCTCCTGAGCGCTCTTGAGGTCGTGGCCGAAGGGCTTCTCGATGACCGCGCGGCGCCAGGAGCCCTCCTTCTGGTCGGCCAGCCCGTGCTTCTTCAGCTGCTGGACGACCTTGGGGAAGAACTTCGGCGGCACCGAGAGGTAGAAGGCGAAGTTGCCGCCGGTGCCCTGCGCCTTGTCGAGCTCGTTGATGGTGTTCTTGAGGGTTTCGAAGGCGTCGTCGTCGTCGAAGTTGCCCTGGACGAAGCGGCAGCCCTGGACCAGCTGCTGCCAGACCTCCTCGCGGAAGGGCGTCCGGGAGTGCTGCTTGACGGCCTCGTACACCTCCTTCGCGAAGTCCTCGTGCTCCCACTCACGGCGGGCGAACCCGATGAGGGAGAAACCCGGCGGGAGCAGACCGCGGTTGGCCAGGTCGTAGACGGCGGGCATCAGCTTTTTACGGGACAAATCGCCCGTGACGCCAAAGATGACAAGGCCGGACGGCCCCGCGATACGCGGGAGCCGCCGGTCCTGTGCGTCACGCAGCGGATTGCTGCTGGTCAATTCCTCAGGCCTCCGAAGGGGAAAGGCGCTTGAGCTCCGCCTCAGTGGACTTGAGCAGGTCGTTCCAGGACGCCTCGAACTTCTCGACGCCCTCGTCCTCCAGGAGCTGCACGACCTCGTCGTACGAGATCCCCAGCCCGGCGATCGCGTCGAGATCGGCCTGGGCCGACTCGTACGTGCCGCGCACCGTGTCGCCGGTGATCCGGCCGTGGTCGGCGGTGGCCTCCAAGGTGGCCTCCGGCATGGTGTTGACCGTGCCCGGGGCGACCAGCTCGTCGACGTACAGCGTGTCCTTGTAGGCCGGGTCCTTGACGCCGGTCGAGGCCCACAGCGGACGCTGCTTGTTGGCGAGCGCCTTGTCCAGCGCGGCCCAGCGGTCCGAGGAGAAGACCTCCTCGTACGCCTGGTAGGCCAGGCGGGCGTTGGCCAGCGCGGCCTTGCCCTTGAGCGCCTTGGCCTCGTCCGTGCCGATCTTCTCCAGGCGCTTGTCGATCTCGCTGTCCACACGGGAGACGAAGAACGAGGCAACGGAGTGGATCTTGGAGAGGTCCAGGCCGGCGGCCTTGGCCTTCTCCAGACCCGCGAGGTAGGCGTCCATGACCTCGCGGTAGCGCTCCAGCGAGAAGATCAGCGTGACGTTGACGCTGATGCCCTTGCCGATGACCTCGGTGATCGCCGGCAGGCCGGCCCTGGTCGCCGGGATCTTGATGAGGGTGTTGGGGCGGTCCACCAGCCACGCGAGCTGCTTGGCCTCCGCGACCGTCGGCAGGGTGTGGTGCGCGAGGCGCGGGTCGACCTCGATCGACACCCGGCCGTCCTGGCCGCCGGTGGCGTCGAAGACCGGGCGCAGGATGTCGGCGGCGTCACGGACGTCCGCCGTCGTGATCATGCGGATGGCTTCCTCGACGGTGACCTTGCGGGCCGCGAGGTCGGCGACCTGCTGGTCGTAGCCGTGACCGTCCGAGATCGCCTTCTGGAAGATCGAGGGGTTGGTGGTCACACCGACGACGTGCTGCTGGTCGATCAGCTCGGCGAGGTTGCCGGACGTGATGCGCTGGCGCGACAGGTCGTCCAGCCAGATCGCGACGCCTTCGTCGGAGAGGCGCTTGAGTGCGTCTGTCATGGGTTCTGCATCTCCTACTTGTCGTATATGGGCGTCAGCGCGCGGCGGCTTCGATCGATTCCCGAGCGGCGGCGGCCACCGCGTCGGCGGTGAAGCCGAACTCGCGGAAGAGGACCTTCGCGTCGGCGGAGGCACCGAAGTGCTCCAGGGACACGATGCGGCCGGCGTCACCGACGAAGCGGTGCCAGGTCAGACCGATGCCGGCTTCGACGGCGACACGGGCCTTGACCGACGGGGGAAGCACGCTGTCGCGGTACGCCTGGTCCTGCTCCTCGAACCACTCCACCGACGGCATCGAGACCACGCGGGTCGGGATACCGGCAGCCTGGAGCTGCTCACGGGCGCCGACGGCGAGCTGGACCTCCGAGCCGGTGCCGATGAGCACGACCTGCGGCTCACCGCCGTCCGCCTCGAAGAGCACGTAACCGCCCTTGGCGACGCCTTCGTTGGCCTCGTAGGTCGGCACGCCCTGGCGAGTCAGCGCGAGGCCGTGCGGGGCCCCGACGCCGAACTCCTTGGTGTAGCGCTTGAGGATCTCGCGCCAGGCGATGGCGGTCTCGTTGGCGTCGGCCGGGCGCACGACGTTCAGGCCCGGGATGGCGCGCAGCGCGGCGAGGTGCTCGACCGGCTGGTGGGTCGGACCGTCCTCACCCAGACCGACGGAGTCGTGCGTCCACACGTACGTCACCGGCAGGTGCATCAGGGCCGACAGCCGGACGGCGTTGCGCATGTAGTCGGAGAACACCAGGAAGGTGCCGCCGTAGATGCGGGTGTTGCCGTGCAGCGCGATGCCGTTCATCTCCGCGGCCATGGAGTGCTCGCGGATGCCGAAGTGGATCGTGCGGCCGTACGGGTCGGCGCCCGGCAGTGGGTTGCCCTCCGGCAGGAACGACGACGTCTTGTCGATCGTGGTGTTGTTCGAACCGGCGAGGTCGGCGGAGCCGCCCCACAGCTCGGGCACGATCCCGCCGAGTGCCTGCAGCACCTTGCCCGAAGCGGCGCGGGTGGCGACGGCCTTGCCCGGCTCGAACGACGGGAGGTGGTCCTGCCAGCCCTCGGGCAGCTCGCCCGCGGCGATGCGGTCGAACTCGGCGGCGCGCTCGGGGCTGGCGGTGCGCCAGGCGGCGAACGCCTTGCCCCACTCGGCCTTGGCGTCGCGGCCGCGGTCGAGGGCGGAGCGGGTGTGCGCGAGCACCTCGTCGGAGACCTCGAAGGACTTCTCCGGGTCGAAGCCCAGCACGCGCTTGGTGGCGGCGACCTCTTCGTCGCCCAGCGCGGAGCCGTGTGCGGCCTCGGTGTTCTGGGCGTTCGGGGCCGGCCAGGCGATGATCGAGCGCATCGCGATGAAGGACGGGCGCTCGGTCTCGGCCTTGGCCGCCTCGATCGCCTCGTACAGGGCGGCCGGGTCGAGGTCGCCGTTCTCCTTGGGCTCCACGCGCTGGACGTGCCAGCCGTAGGCCTCGTACCGCTTCTCGGTGTCCTCGGAGATCGCGGTCTCGGTGTCGCCCTCGATCGAGATGTGGTTGTCGTCCCACAGCAGGATCAGGTTGCCGAGCTTCTGGTGCCCGGCCAGGGAGGACGCCTCGGCGGAGATGCCCTCCTGGAGGCAGCCGTCACCGGCGATCGCGTAGATGTGGTGGTCGAACGGCGAGCTGCCGGCGGCCGCCTCGGGGTCGAACAGGCCGCGCTCGTAGCGGGCGGCCATCGCCATGCCCACGGCGTTGGCGACACCCTGGCCGAGCGGGCCCGTGGTGGTCTCCACGCCGGTGGTGTGGCCGTACTCCGGGTGGCCGGGGGTCTTGGAGCCCCAGGTGCGGAAGGCCTTGAGGTCGTCCAGCTCCAGGCCGAAACCGGCCAGGTAGAGCTGGATGTAGAGGGTCAAGGACGAGTGGCCCGCGGACAGTACGAAACGGTCGCGGCCGGTCCAGTCGGCGTCCGCCGGGTCGTGCCGCATCACCTTCTGGAAGAGGGTGTACGCGGCAGGAGCGAGGCTCATGGCCGTACCGGGGTGGCCGTTACCGACCTTCTGCACGGAATCCATGGCCAGAACGCGGGCGGTATCGACGGCACGCTGGTCCAGATCGGTCCACTCGAGACCTGTGGTGGTCGGCTTGGTGCTCACCCTGGGTCAGGGCTCCTCTCCACATGTCGAATGCCGGGAACGGAAATGCCCCCGGACGAAGTCGAGCCTACCTGCGTGGGAGGCGCATTTTTTCGCCGGAACCCCGGGCTTTGTCACCTGCAACACATGAGTTTTCCGGCCGGCGAACGAGCGCCCGGATGAGCAGGTGAACGCCCAGGCGACACGGGGTGTCGGCGGCACGGTCGGACTGCCGTCGGATGCCCCGATTCGCCTCGTGAACATCCGGGTGCCCCGGCAGTCGGGTGTGAATCCTGCGGCCCGCCGGAGGCGGTGGCCTTCGCCGCGGTCGCGATTCCTCCTGCGCCGTCGGGGTCAACACGACCCCACCCCCCGCGAAGGCCGCGGTATCCCCTACGTCTAGAGTGGCGTGGTACGCGCAAGTGCTCACCGGGCTGTTACCCGCCCGGATGTCTTGCTGGCCTTATCTCCGCGGCGCTCAGCCGCAGTAGTTACTTCCAGGGGTGTGCGTGACGGCCGTCGAATCCCGTCCTGCGGGGGCGCTCTCTCGGAGCCCTGGGAGTCCAGGTCCAGGCAACCGTCCTTTCGGTGCCCGGGTCAAGGCTTTCATCGCCCTGACCAAGCCGCGCGTCATCGAATTGCTGCTGATGACGACGGTGCCGGTGATGTTCCTGGCCGCCGAGGGCGTGCCGGACCTCTGGCTGGTGCTGGCGACCTGCATCGGCGGTTACCTCTCCGCCGGCGGGGCGGGTGCCTTCAACATGTACATCGACCGCGACATCGACGCGCTGATGGACCGCACCTCCCAGCGGCCTCTGGTCACGGGCATGGTCTCGCCGCGTGAATGCCTGGTCTTCGCGACCACCCTCGCGGTGGGCTCCACCGCCTGGTTCTGGTTCCTCGTCAATCCGCTGTCGGCGATGCTGTCCCTCGGGGCGCTGCTTTTCTACGTCGTCGTTTACACGATGATCCTGAAGCGGCGTACCGCGCAGAACATCGTCTGGGGCGGTATCGCGGGCTGCATGCCGGTCTTCATCGGCTGGTCCTCGGTGACGAATTCGGTCTCCTGGGCCGCGGTGATCCTTTTCCTTGTCATCTTCTTCTGGACGCCGCCGCATTACTGGCCGCTGTCGATGAAGGTCAAGGACGACTACGAGCGGGTCGGGGTGCCGATGCTGCCGGTCATCGCCGGCAACAAGGCCGTCGCCCGCCAGATCGTCGCCTACAGCTGGGTGATGGTCGCCGTCTCGCTGCTGCTGCAGCCCCTGGGCTACACCGGCTGGTTCTACACCGCGGTCGCCCTCGCCTGCGGCGTCTTCTGGCTCAAGGAGGCGCACGGCCTGCAGGCCCGCGCCAAGGCCGGTGTCACCGGTGCCAAGCTCAAGGAGATGCGACTGTTCCACTGGTCCATCACCTATGTCTCCCTGCTGTTCGTCGCCGTTGCCGTGGACCCCTTCCTCCGTTGATTACCGGCGGGTAGCATTCTGTCCATGGCAGACAACCAGCAGGCGGACGAGCAGGTGACGACGGCGGCCGACGAGAGCGCCGGTGCGAAGCCCGACAAGCGGGCCGAGCGGCGTACGGCCAAGCTCGCGAAGGAGATCCGCGCCTTCGCCACGTCGCACGGCGGCAGCGCCGAGGGCCAGCTCGCACACATCGGCCGCGGCCGCACCCGTATCGCCCTCGTCGGCGCCAACGGCGAGTGGGGCGCCCTCGTCGCGGAGAGCTACGACTCCGCCAAGGGCGCGGCAGAGAAGGCCGGCGTCGCACTCCATGACGACTTCGACGGCGACATCGCCGCCAAGGTCCGCACCGGTCCGTACGAATGGTCCCGGATGGCAGGCATCCAGCTGGGTGGCCCGGCCAACTCCTGACGGCCCTGCCGGAGCGGCGCCCGCGCCCTGCGGCGGGCCGCCCGGCGCCTGCGAGCCCGATACCTGACGACCTCCTCGTCCGTTGAACCCACGGGCGCGGCGCTTCCGCGCCGCCCGGCGGCTCTCGGCGAGGAGAAGCGGATGGACGGATCTCCACCGCTCATCGATCAGTACAGCCACGGCGCGGTGCACGGTGAACTCGGTCTCGGCTCCTTCGAGGCCCACCTCGGCGCCGCTGCCGGTGCGCATGGCCCGGCCCCCGCTGGCACGACCTACTTCGACAGCTGGACCGGCATCGCCGTACGCCGCTGGTGCCCCCCGCTGCTCGGCCTGGAGCCGCACTGCCCGCCGACCCGCTATCTGGCCCGCAGACGCGAGATCGGCGCCTACCGCGCCGGCCGCCTCCTGCTGCGCGGCGCCGGCATCGGCACCTTCCTGGTGGAGGCCGGCACCCCCAGCGATCTGACCTCCGCAGCGGAACTGGCCGGGGCCGCCGCGGCCCGCGCCCACGAGGTCGTCCGGCTCGAACCCCTCGCCGAGCAGGTCGCCGACACCTCGGGCAGCGTCGACTCCTTCATCGGCTATCTCGCGGAGGCGCTGTACGCGTCCGCCCAGCACGCCACCGCCTTCGCCTCCGGCGCCACGTACTGCGACGGACGGGCGCCGGGGGCCGGTGCGGTGCGGAGTGCGGCGGACCGCTGGCTGCGCAGCCGCCGCCCCGGTGAGCGGCTCGACGAGCCGGAGCTGGTGCGGCATCTGCTGTGGAGCGCGGTGGCGACGGGGCTGCCGGTGCAGCTGCACTGCCCCGATCCCCAGCCGCTCGCGGGCTTTCTGGGGGCCACGACCGGTCTCGGAGCGGACCTGGTGCTCATGCCCGCCGCACCGCACCACCGGCGGGCGGCGCAGCTCGCGGCGGTGCACACCCATGTGTACGCCGATGTCGGACCGCAGCCGGAGGAGACCCTCGGTCAGGCGCCGTTCGGCAAGCTGCTGTTCTCCTCGGGTGCGAGCGGCCTGCCCGAGCTCTACGTGACCGGCGCGCGCATCTTCCTGCGCGCCATGGCACGCGTCGTCCGGGAGTGGTCCGACGAGGGGCTGTGCGACGGCTCGGACGGACGGCGGATCACCGAGATGATCGGCTCCGGGACCGCCCGCCGGGTCTACCGGCTGGCGGCGGAGGTGCCGGTCGCCGGCTGAGGCTCCAGGGCCTCGTGCACGCCCGCGGGCGCCGGGACCAGCGGCACCGCACCGCGCTCGCGCAGGGCAAGGACGACCCGCAGCACCGCGATCCAGACCAGGGCCGAGCCCAACATGTGCAGCCCGATGACGATCTCCGGCAGCCCCATGAAGTACTGGATGTAGCCGACGCCGCCCTGGAAGAGGAGGCAGCCGAACAGCTCCAGCACCGCACGGCGCGGAGCGGCCGGTGCCTTCACGGCGCGCAGCGTGAACCACACGGCGACCGTCAGGCCGACGACGATGTAGACGAAGTCGACGTGGAGCTGGGTGATCTCCTGCCAGTTCAGCGGGATGCGGTGCACCTTCCTGGCGTCGCCCGCGTGCGGCCCCGCGCCGGTGACGACGGTGCCGAGGAGGGTGAGCACACCGGTCGCCGCCAGCAGGAGCCAGGCCAGCTGGCGCACCGGGCGGACGACGACGCCGCGCGGCTCCTCGTCACCTTCGCGGGCCCGCTGCCAGGCCACCACGGAGACCGTGAGGAGGCCGGTGGTGAGCAGGAAGTGCGAGCTGACAATGTAGGGGTTCAGCCCGGTCAGGACGGTGATGCCGCCGACGACGGCGTTGCCCATCACGATCCAGAACTGCGCCCAGCCCAGCCGGGTCAGCGAGCGCCGCCGGGGCGAGCGGGCGCGGGCGGCGATGATGAACAGGCCGACGAACGCGCACAGCACATAGGTCAGCATGCGGTTGCCGAACTCGATCAGGCCGTTGATGCCCATCTCGGCGGTCGGCGTGAGGCTGTCCGGGGTGCATCGCGGCCAGGTGGAGCAGCCCAGACCGGACTGCGTCAGCCGTACCGCGCCGCCGGTAATGACGATGATCACGGCCATCACGACGGTGGCGAGCGCGGCCCGCCGCACAAAGCGGGCGGAGGGCTGCCAGCGGCGGGCGATCAGCTCGAGGGGATTCAGCGTGTTCGGCACGGGAGCCATCGTAGGCGGCCCCTTGTGCAAACTTTCACGAGGGGTCCGTATCACTACGGAACCACCCGAGCCGCCCCCGCCGAACCGCGCGGGCGGTCACTCCCAGCGGAAGAAGCGGGCCGCAGCGCCCAGGCCGAGCACCGCCCACACGGCCAGGATCCCGAGGTCCTGCCAGGGGATGCCCGCGCCGTGCTGGAGCACGTCGCGCAGCCCGTCGGACAGCGCCGTGATCGGCAGCAGTTCGAGCACCGTCCGGGCCGCCTCGGGGAACTTCTCCAGGGGGACGATCACGCCGCCGCCCACCAGCAGCAACAGAAAGACCAGGTTGGCCGCGGCGAGGGTCGCCTCGGCCTTGAGGGTGCCGGCCATCAGCAGGCCGAGTCCGGAGAACGCAGCGGTGCCCAGGAGAAGCAGCAGCAGCACGGAGGTCACGCCGCCGGAGGCACCGGCGTGCGGTGACCAGCCCAGCGCGAACGCCACGGCGGTCAGCAGCGCGATCTGCACGATCTCGGTGACCAGCACCGCGCAGGTCTTGGCGGTCATCAGCCCCCAGCGCGGCAACGGGGAGACGGCGAGGCGCTTGAGCACCCCGTAGCGCCGCTCGAATCCGGTCGCGATCGCCTGGCCGGTGAAGGCGGTGGACATCACCGCGAGCGCCAGGACACCGGGCGCGAGGAAGTCCACGGAGCTGCCCGCGCCACCGGCCGTGCCGGTGGGCACGGCGATGATGTCGACGGCCGAGAACAGCACGAGCAGCAGCGTCGGGATGACGACGGTCAGCAGCAGCTGCTCGCCGTTGCGCAGCAGCATCCTGGTCTCCAGGGCCGCCTGCGCGCGGATCATCCGGGGCAGCGGCGCCGCCGCGGGCCGCGGGGTGAACGTGCCGGTAGCGGTCATCAGCGCAGCTCCTTGCCGGTGAGCTCCAGGAAGACGTCCTCCAGGGTGTGCCGTTCGACGGCTATCGCGTCGGGCATCACGCCGTTCTGCGCGCACCAGGAGGCGACGGTCGCCAGGAGCTGCGGATCGACCTTCCCCTGGACGCGGTAGGTGCCCGAGGTCAGCTCGGTGGCCGCGCTGTCCGCGGGCAGCGCCTTGAGCAGCGAGGCGATGTCGAGTCCGGGCCGTCCGGTGAAGCGCAGGGTGTTCTCCGCGCCGCCCCGGCACAGCTCGTCCGGGGCGCCCTGGGCGATGACCCGGCCGCCGTCGATGATCGCGACGTCGTCGGCGAGCTGCTCGGCCTCGTCCATGAAGTGGGTGGTGAGCACGGTGCTGACGCCGTCCTGCCGCAGCTCCCGCACCAGGTCCCAGGTGGCGTGTCTGGCCTGCGGGTCGAGGCCGGCGGTCGGCTCGTCGAGGAAGACCAGCTCGGGCCGGCCGACGACGGCCATCGCCAGCGCCAGCCGCTGCTGCTGGCCGCCGGACAGCCGCCGGTAGGCCGTACGGCCGCAGCTGCCCAGGCCCAGCCGGTCGATGAGGAGGTCCACATCGATCGGGTGGGCGTGCAGAGTGGCGGTGTGACGCAGCATCTCCTCGGCCCTGGCGCCGGGGTAGACGCCGCCGGACTGGAGCATCACGCCGATCCGCGGGCGCAGCGCCGCGGCGTCCGCGACCGGGTCGAGGCCCAGGACGCGGACCTGCCCGGCGTCGGGGCTGCGGTAGCCCTCGCAGGTCTCGACCGTGGTGGTCTTCCCGGCGCCGTTCGGGCCCAGTACGGCGGTGACGGTGCCGCGCGCGACGGTCAGGTCGAGCCCGTCCACGGCGGTCTTGGCCCCGTATCGCTTGACCAGGCCGACGACCTCGACGGCAGGCTCGGTTCGCATGCCGGGAAGTCTACGAAGAGCGGCGGGCGGCGAGTCCATGGGGGCTCGGATGCGTTGCAGGGGTGGGACCGGGGCGCACATCGTCCGTTCCGGGTCCCGCTCGATGGCCCAGGGGGGAGCCGTGCGTAACCGTATGGCGGTGCGCGGCGCCATGGATTTCGTGCGAACGCTCGGGGGAGGGCGGTCGGGCGCCGGAATCCCCGTGTTCGCGGGCTCGGTGCCGTGCGCGGGGCGTCGCTGCGGACCGTGCGGAACAGAGTTTCGAGGCGCGGCTCCCGGAGGTGTCGAGCGGGCGGGGAAGCGGAGCGCATGCGCAGGTCGGAGTCGGTGTACGGGTCTCCGGGAGCCCCTTGGATTAGGTCACCCTTAGTGATCGAGGCCACCAGTCCGTGATCCGGACGAGGGTTGTATCGCTCCGAGGAATTACGCAACAATGACGTTGTGAAATACGCGAGCGAGGATCAGGAAGGGCCCGTGGTCGAGACGACCACCGGGCCGGCCGCCTCCGCGCCCGAGCAGACCGTGCACACCGCACGGGCCGGTCACACCGCCCCGTCGCCGCACGACGAGCAGCAGGGCACCCGCAACCGGGTCGCCCGCTCCATTCTCGACCACGGTCCGTCCACCGCGGCCGAGCTCGCCCTTCGCCTGGAGCTGACCCAGGCGGCCGTCCGCCGTCACCTCGACGCGCTGGCCGCTGAGGGCGTCGTGGAGCCCCGCGAGCAGCGGGTCTACGGAGCGCGCACGCGCGGTCGCCCGGCCAAGGCCTTCGCACTCACCGACTGCGGTCGGGACGCCTTCGACCAGTCCTACGACCAGCTGGCCTCCGACGCACTGCGCTGGATCGCGCAGACCGCGGGCGGCGGCGAGATGGGCGAGGCCGCGGTCGCCGCCTTCGCGCGCGCCCGGCTCGCCGAACAGGCCGAGGGCTACCGCCAGGCGGTGGAGACCGCCGAGCCCGAGGCCCGCACCAGGGCCCTTGCCGAGGCATTGACCGCGGACGGGTACGCTGCTACGGCGCGCAGCGCGCCCAATTCCCAGCTCGGTGAACAGCTCTGCCAGCACCACTGCCCGGTCGCCCACGTCGCCGAGCAGTATCCGCAGTTGTGCGAGGCGGAGACCGAGGTCTTCTCCCGTCTGCTGGGGACCCACGTACAGCGACTCGCCACCATCGCCCACGGCGACGGGGTGTGCACCACCTTCATCCCGAAGGCCGGCGGGGCCGCTCACAGCACCACTGCGCCGAAGAACACCAAGACCACCAAAGCATCTGCAAGCACGGCCGGGAGGAACCCCGCATGACGCTCCCCACGGAGACTGCTCACCCCGAGCTCGAGGGTCTGGGCAAGTACGAATACGGCTGGGCCGACTCCGACGTGGCCGGCGCCTCGGCGAAGCGCGGAATCTCCGAGGCCGTCGTCCGCGACATCTCGGCGAAGAAGAACGAGCCCGAGTGGATGCTCAAGCTCCGCCTCAAGGGTCTGAAGCTGTTCGACAAGAAGCCCATGCCCAACTGGGGATCGGACCTGTCGGGCATCGACTTCGACAACATCAAGTACTTCGTCCGCTCCACCGAGCAGCAGGCCGCCTCCTGGGAGGACCTGCCCGAGGACATCAAGAACACCTACGACAAGCTCGGCATCCCCGAGGCGGAGAAGCAGCGCCTGGTCGCCGGTGTCGCCGCGCAGTACGAGTCCGAGGTCGTCTACCACCAGATCCGTGAGGACCTGGAGGAGCAGGGCGTTCTCTTCCTGGACACCGACACCGCGCTGAAGGAGCACCCGGAGCTCTTCCAGGAGTACTTCGGCACGGTCATCCCGGTCGGCGACAACAAGTTCGCGTCGCTGAACACCGCGGTGTGGTCCGGCGGGTCGTTCATCTACGTCCCCAAGGGTGTCCACGTCGACATCCCGCTGCAGGCCTACTTCCGGATCAACACCGAGAACATGGGCCAGTTCGAGCGGACGCTGATCATCGTCGACGAGGACGCCTACGTCCACTACGTCGAGGGCTGCACCGCGCCGATCTACAAGTCGGACTCGCTGCACTCCGCGGTCGTCGAGATCATCGTGAAGAAGGGCGGCCGCTGCCGCTACACGACCATCCAGAACTGGTCGAACAACGTCTACAACCTGGTCACCAAGCGCGCCGTCGCCTACGAGGGCGCGACCATGGAGTGGGTCGACGGCAACCTCGGCTCCAAGGTGACCATGAAGTACCCGGCCGTCTACCTCATGGGCGAGCACGCCAAGGGTGAGACCCTCTCCATCGCCTTCGCGGGTGAGGGCCAGCACCAGGATGCCGGCTCCAAGATGGTCCACATGGCGCCGAACACCTCCTCCAACATCGTCTCCAAGTCGGTGGCGCGAGGCGGTGGCCGGACCTCCTACCGCGGTCTGGTCGAGATCGGTGAGGGCGCGGCGGGCTCCAAGTCCAACGTGCTCTGCGACGCCCTGCTGGTCGACACCATCTCCCGGTCGGACACCTACCCGTATGTCGACGTCCGCGAGGACGACGTGTCCATGGGTCACGAGGCGACCGTCTCCAAGGTCAGCGAGGACCAGCTCTTCTACCTGATGGCCCGAGGCCTGACGGAGTTCGAAGCCATGGCGATGATCGTGCGCGGCTTTGTCGAGCCGATCGCCCGTGAGCTGCCCATGGAGTACGCGCTGGAGCTGAACCGGCTGATCGAGCTGCAGATGGAAGGCTCGGTCGGCTGACCCGGCCCCACGCAGCGACCGACTCCCTGATTGCAGAAAGCGAGCACGACGACAGCCATGGCTGAGGCTCAGAACTCCCCCACTCTCGGCTCCGCTCGAGCGGGGGGACCCCCATCGGCGGGTTCCACGACCACCGGCTCCATCGCGGTGGCCGCGGAGTCCACCGTCGCCACACGGATGAGCGCCCCGCCGTCCTATGACGTGGCGGACTTCCCCGTGCCGCACGGCCGCGAGGAGGAGTGGCGTTTCACCCCCCTCGCGCGCCTGCGGGGCCTGCACGACGGCACCGCCGTCGCGGGCGGCGCCGATCTGAAGATCGACATCACGGCGCCGGAGGGCGTCACCCACGAGCTGGTGGACCGTGCCGACCCGCGCGTCGGCAAGGCCGGCAAGCCGGTGGACCGCGTCGCCGCGCAGGCGTACAGCACCTTCGAGAAGGCCTCGGTCGTCTCGGTCCCCAAGGACACCGTGCTCGACGAGCCGATCCGGATCGCTGTGCACGGCGAGGGCGGTACGGCCTTCGGCCACCAGGTCATCGAGCTCGGCGCGTTCGCCGAGGCGGTCGTCGTCATCGATCACACCGGTGACGCGGTCCTGGCCGCCAACGTCGACTTCCTCCTCGGTGACGGCGCCAAGCTGACCGTCGTCTCCGTTCAGGACTGGGACGACAAGGCGGTCCACGTCGGCCAGCACAACGCCCTGGTCGGCCGCGACGCCACCTTCAAGTCCGTGGTCGTCACCTTCGGCGGAGACGTCGTCCGGCTGCACCCGCGCGTCAACTACGCGGGCCCCGGCGGCGAGGCCGAGCTCTACGGCCTCTACTTCACCGAGCAGGGTCAGCACCAGGAGCACCGCCTCATGGTCGACCACGAGGCCCCGAACTGCCGCTCGCACGTCACGTACAAGGGTGCGCTGCAGGGCCAGGACGCACACGCCGTCTGGATCGGCGACGTCCTGATCCAGGCGTCCGCGACCGGCACGGACACCTACGAGCTCAACCGCAACCTCGTCCTCACCGACGGCGCGCGGGTCGACTCGGTCCCCAACCTGGAGATCGAGACCGGCGAGATCGTCGGCGCCGGCCACGCCTCGGCGACCGGCCGCTTCGACGACGAGCAGCTGTTCTACCTGATGGCCCGCGGCATCCCGGCCGACGAGGCCCGCCGACTGGTCGTCCGCGGCTTCTTCGCCGAGCTGGTGCAGCAGATCGGCCTCCCGGACGTCGAAGAGCGTCTGATGAGCAAGATCGAGGCCGAGCTGGAAGCGTCCGCCGCATGACGTACGTACGCGCAGCGGCGCTCAGCGAGCTGGAGGAGGACACCCCCAAGAGGGTGGAACTCGACGGCACGCCGATTTCCCTGGTCCGCACCGAGGGCGAGGTGTTCGCGATCAACGACATCTGCTCGCACGCGAACGTCTCCCTCTCGGAGGGCGAGGTCGAGGACTGTTCGATCGAGTGCTGGCTGCACGGATCGAGCTTCGACCTGCGCACCGGCAAGCCGTCCGGCCTTCCCGCGACGCGCCCCGTCCCCGTATACCCCGTAAAGATCGAAGGGGACGACGTGCTCGTCTCCGTCACCCAGGAGTCCTGAGTTCCCCATGGCAACGCTTGAGATCCACGACCTGCACGTCTCCGTCGAGGCCGAGAACGGCCCCCGCGAGATCCTGAAGGGCGTCGACCTGACCGTGAAGCAGGGCGAGACGCACGCCATCATGGGCCCCAACGGCTCCGGCAAGTCCACCCTCGCCTACTCGCTCGCGGGTCACCCCAAGTACACGATCACCGGCGGCACCGTCACCCTCGACGGCGAGGACGTCCTGGAGATGTCCGTCGACGAGCGCGCCCGTGCCGGCGTCTTCCTCGCCATGCAGTACCCGGTCGAGGTGCCCGGCGTCTCCGTCTCCAACTTCCTGCGCACGTCGGCGACGGCGATCCGCGGTGAGGCCCCCAAGCTGCGGCTGTGGGTCAAGGAGGTCAAGGAGGCCATGGAGCGTCTCTCCATGGACCCGGCGTTCGCCGAGCGCAACGTCAACGAGGGCTTCTCCGGCGGTGAGAAGAAGCGCCACGAGATCCTCCAGCTGGAGCTGCTCAAGCCGAAGATCGCGATCCTCGACGAGACCGACTCCGGCCTGGACGTCGACGCGCTGCGCACCGTCTCCGAGGGCGTCAACCGCGTCCGCGAGACCGGCGAGGTCGGCACCCTGCTGATCACCCACTACACGCGCATCCTGCGCTACATCAAGCCCGACCACGTCCACGTGTTCGCGAACGGCCGCATCGCCGAATCCGGTGGCGCCGAGCTCGCCGACAAGCTGGAGGCCGAGGGCTACGAGGCCTACACGAAGGGTGGGGCGACCGCGTGACACAGATGCCGGGCCTCCTCGACACAGAGGCGATCCGTAAGGACTTCCCCCTGCTGGATCGTGTGGTCCACGACGGGAAGAAGGTCGTGTACCTGGACAACGCGGCGACTTCGCAGAAGCCGCGCCAGGTCCTCGACGCGCTGAACGAGTACTACGAGCGGCACAACGCCAACGTCCATCGCGGCGTGCACGTGCTCGCGGAGGAGGCCACGGCGCTGTACGAAGGCGCCCGTGACAAGGTCGCCGCGTTCATCAACGCACCGAGCCGCGATGAGGTGATCTTCACCAAGAACGCCTCCGAGTCGCTCAACCTCGTGGCGAACATGCTCGGCTGGGCCGATGAGCCCTACCGCGTGGACCACGAGACCGAGATCGTCATCTCGGAGATGGAGCACCACTCCAACATCGTTCCGTGGCAGCTGCTCTCGCAGCGCACCGGTGCGAAGCTGAAGTGGTTCGGCATCACCGACGACGGCCGTCTCGACCTGTCCAACATCGACGAGATCATCACCGAGAAGACGAAGATCGTCTCCTTCACGCTGGTCTCCAACATCATGGGCACGGTCAACCCGGTCGAGACGATCATCCGCCGTGCGCAGGAGGTCGGTGCGCTGGTCTGCATCGACGCCTCCCAGGCCGCCCCGCACATGGTGCTGGACGTCCAGGCGCTGCAGGCCGACTTCGTCGCCTTCACCGGCCACAAGATGTGCGGCCCGACCGGTATCGGTGTCCTGTGGGGCCGCCAGGAGCTGCTGGAGGACCTCCCGCCGTTCCTTGGTGGCGGCGAGATGATCGAGACGGTGTCGATGCACTCCTCGACCTACGCGCCCGCGCCGCACAAGTTCGAGGCAGGTACGCCCCCGATCGCCCAGGCCGTCGGCCTCGGCGCGGCCGTGGACTACCTCTCCTCGATCGGTATGGACAAGATCGCCGCGCATGAGCACGCGATCACCGAGTACGCCGTCAAGCGGCTGCTCGAGGTGCCCGACCTGCGCATCATCGGTCCCAGCTCGGCCGAGGACCGCGGGGCGACGATCTCCTTCACGCTCGGCGACATCCATCCGCACGACGTCGGCCAGGTCCTCGACGAGCAGGGCATCGCGGTCCGGGTCGGCCACCACTGCGCGCGGCCGGTCTGCCTGCGGTTCGGAATTCCTGCGACCACCCGAGCGTCGTTCTATCTGTACTCCACCCCCGGCGAGGTCGATGCCTTGGTCGAGGGCCTGGAGCACGTCCGCAACTTCTTCGGATGAGGACGAGGACTGACTGAGCCGTGAAGCTGGATTCCATGTACCAGGACGTCATCCTGGACCACTACAAGCACCCGCACGGGCGCGGTCTTCGGGACGGCGACGCCGAGGTGCACCACGTCAACCCCACCTGCGGTGACGAGATCACGCTGCGCGTGCGGCTCGACGGCGCGACCATTGAGGATGTGTCCTACGAGGGGCAGGGCTGCTCCATCAGCCAGGCCAGCGCGTCGGTGCTCAACGAGCTGCTGGTGGGCAAGCAGCTCGGCGACGCCCAGAAGATCCAGGAGACGTTCCTGGAGCTGATGCAGTCCAAGGGGCAGCTCGAACCGGACGACGCGATGGAAGAGGTGCTGGAGGACGCGGTCGCGTTCGCCGGTGTCTCGAAGTACCCGGCGCGTGTGAAGTGCGCCCTGCTCAGCTGGATGGCCTGGAAGGACGCCACGGCCAAGGCTCTCTCCGAGGAGGCGAAGACCGCATGACCGACACCCCCGAGAATACGATCACGAGCACCAAGCCGGCCTCGGAGGAAGAGGTCCGCGAGGCGCTCTACGACGTCGTCGACCCCGAGCTGGGCATCGACGTCGTCAACCTGGGGCTGATCTACGGCATCCACGTCGACGACGCCAACATCGCCACCATCGACATGACGCTGACCTCCGCGGCCTGCCCGCTGACCGACGTCATCGAGGACCAGGCGAAGTCCGCCACGGACGGCATCGTCAATGAACTGAAGATCAACTGGGTCTGGATGCCCCCGTGGGGCCCGGACAAGATCACCGACGACGGCCGCGAGCAGCTGCGCGCGCTGGGCTTCAACGTCTGACCGCGGCTCGGGGCCTCCTTCGGGAGACGTCCCGGCCGCGTCGAAACGGTCATATCCGCCAGGCACTCCCTGGCGGATATGGCCGTTTCGACGTGTCGGCTCGCCCTGCATGCCCATCGCCCTCGGCGCCTCGGCCGCGCCGGGGCGGCGCCCCTCCCTTGCGCAGGCCACGCACGGCCTTGTGTACGGGCGTACGCAACGTTGTGTACGCTCGTACGCATGGTCTATGTGACGCTGGCCGGCGCGATCTTGTCCGAGGTCCTCGCCACCACGGCGATGAAGTACAGCGACGGCTTCTCCAGGCTGTGGCCGTCGCTGGGCACCGCGGCGGGCTACCTCGTGGCCTTCGCCCTGCTGGCGCAGACGCTCAAGGCGATGAACATCGGCACCGCCTACGCGATCTGGGCCGGAGCCGGCACGGCCCTCGTCGCGGCGATCGGCATGATCTTCATGGGGGAGAGCGCGTCCGCCCTGAAGATCCTCGGGCTGGTGCTGGTCGTGGCCGGCGTCGTGGTGCTGAATCTGGGCGGTGCGCACTGATGGCCCGCCGCTACGACCCCGACCGCCGGCAGCGGATCATCGACGCGGCGATCGCGGTGGTCGGCGAACGGGGGATCGCGGGCCTTGGGCACCGCGCCGTGGCCGCGGCCGCGGATGTGCCGCTGGGCTCGACGACCTACCACTTCGCGACGCTGGACGATCTGCTGGTCGCCGCGTTGCAGCAGGTCAACGGCGAGTGGATGACCGACTTCGCCCGCTGGGTGGACGGCATCGACCTGGCGGCGCCGCTGGCCGACGAGGTCACCCGGCTGGTCGAGGACACCCTTGCCGGCGACCGTGGCCGGGTGGAGCTGGAGTACGAGCTGTATCTGGCGGCGTTGCGCCGCGAGGCGGTGCGGCCGATCGCCGCCGCCTGCCTGGACGAGATGGTGCGGCTGCTCGGCCGGCGCATCGGCGATGAGCCGACGGCGCGGGCGGTGGTGGCGTTCGCCGACGGGCTGCTCCTCCAGCACCTGCTCACCGGCCAGCCGTTCCAACCCGCCACGGTACGGGCGGGGTTGGCCGGGATCCTGGGCTGACCTCGCACGCGGCCGGGGGCGGGGCCGGTGCGGCGGGCGGTGCGGGCCGGTCTGATCGCTGAGACCGGTTCGCCTCGGCGGGCACCCTCCGGTTAGGTTTCGAACATGACCGATGCTGCTTCTTCCCGTCTCCAGACCGGCGCCGTCGCCGCCGGGCTCGCCACCGTCACGTCCGACGGTGCTGTTCTCGACACCTGGTTCCCGGCCCCTGAGCTGGTCGCTGCGACCGCCGAGGCCCCTGGCCCGGCCGGCACCGAGGTGCTGACCGACGAGCGCGCCACCGAGCTCCTGGGCGCCGCCTCGCTGAAGGCGATCGGCCCGGACCCGGTCCGCGACGTGGAGGTCGTGGCCGTCCGCACGGTCATCGCCTCCCTGGACGACAAGCCGCTGGACGCGCACGACGCCTACCTGCGCCTCCACCTGCTCAGCCACCGGCTGGTCAAGCCGCACGGGCAGAACCTGGAGGGCGTCTTCGGCCTGCTGTCGAACGTCGCCTGGACCTCGCTCGGCCCGGTGGCCGTCGACCAGCTGGAGAAGGTGCGCCTGAACGCCCGCGCCGAGGGGCTGCACCTCCAGGTCACCAGCGTCGACAAGTTCCCGCGGATGACCGACTACGTCGCGCCCGCCGGTGTGCGGATCGCGGACGCCGACCGGGTGCGGCTGGGCGCGCACCTCGCCGCCGGCACCACCGTCATGCACGAGGGCTTCGTCAACTTCAACGCCGGCACCCTGGGTACCTCCATGGTCGAGGGCCGCATCAGCGCGGGCGTCGTCGTCGGTGACGGCTCCGATGTCGGTGGCGGCGCGTCCACCATGGGCACCCTGTCCGGTGGTGGCAAGCAGATCATCGCCATCGGCGAGCGCTGCCTGCTGGGCGCCGAGTCGGGCATCGGCATCGCGCTGGGCGACGAATGCGTGGTGGAGGCGGGCCTGTACGTGACCGCCGGCACCCGCGTGACGCTGCCGGACGGCCAGGTCGTCAAGGCGCTGGAGCTGTCCGGCGCCGACAACATCCTCTTCCGTCGCAACTCGACCACCGGCGCCGTCGAGGCCCGGCCGAACAAGGCGGTCTGGGGCGGTCTCAACGAGATCCTGCACAGCCACAACTGAGCGGTCACCGCTGAGCGCGCCGGTCCCGTGGGACCGGCGCGGGCACGGTGCGCCAACGGCCCGGTGGGGAGACCCGCCGGGCCGTTGGCGTGCCCGGTGAGGGACGCGGTGAAAGGGCGCAGCGAGTGGCTCCGCGGGTGCGCGGGCGCGGACCGGAGTGCGCCCGGGGCGCGGAAGCGGGGGCCGGTTTGCGCTGGTGCCAAGGCCGCTGCCGGTGGGCCACCATGGCGTGCACGAAGTCCAACGCACCGTACCGGGAGGCGTCATGAGGCTGGGCAAACCGCTCGCTGTCGGCATCGCTGAGGAGCGGGAAGCGGTCGGCCCACCGCTCCGGGCCGAGGCGGCCGGCGAGCCGGAGCGGGACGCGGCGCGGTCGGTGGCCACCGACGCCACCGACGCCACCGACGCCGCCGAGGCCGTCGCCGATGCCGTGCTGCGGCTCGGCGCCGGGGTGCCGGCCGGCCGATGAGGAGGCTGCGACTGCCGCAGGAGCGCCCGGCCGAGCCGCCGCGCGGGTACAAGCTCGCCCACCCGGTGGTCTCCCATGACGACGGTCGGGTCGGTTTCGCGGGGGTGTCGATCGGCGGCGCGCTGCCGTACGGGGTACTGGACGAGGCGAGGTGCGTCTACGGCCGCCGGCACCGCAGCCCCGCTCTGCGCTGCGACTGCGGCTTCCACTGCCTGCACGCACTCTCCGACACCCTCGCCCTGACCTGTGCGGGCGCGCACCGGCGGGCGACGCTCCTCGAGGTCACGGTGCTCGGTGCGTACATCCGTTTCGAGCGAGGCATGCGCTACGCACGCCAGCGGGTGCGGGTGGCACGCGTCGGCCCGTGCGGCTGCGGTCTTCCGGCGGAGGTCTTCGTGGACGCGGGCTGGGGCCGTACCGGCTGGCGGGCGCTGACCGGCGCGTGCGGGAGCTGTGCGGCGGGGCGGGGGCATATGGCCTTCGCGGAGTTCGCCCGGGTCGGTGGCGGCCGGCTGCGGGTGGTGGCCGGGCACCGCCGGGAGCCGGGCGAAGGGCCCGCATCCCGTTCGGTGCCCCGTCCGGCCACCGAACCCGCGTTGATGCAGGCCAGGCTCGACCGGTTGCAGGGGCGCTGGGCGCGGCTGACCGGGGAGCCGTGACGGACACCGGGAAACTGGCATGGCCGTGTCACCGGCCGTGCGGCGCGCCGCTAGGCTTGGGCCATGCGTGATCTTGCAGCGGGGCTGCGGTATCTGGGCAAGGGCCAGCGGTGGGTCGCCGGGCACGGCCGGTGGTGGGGCTTCGGGTTGATTCCCGCGCTGATCACCCTGGTCCTCTACGCCGCGGTGCTCACCGCGCTGGCCTTCTGGTCCGGTGACATCGCCGCCTGGGCCACGCCGTTCGCCGACGACTGGGGCTCGCCCTGGCAGGGGCTGCTGCGCGGCCTGTTCGTGGCGCTGTTGTTCGCCGGCGGGCTGATGCTGTCCGTCCTCACCTTCACGGCCGTCACCCTCCTGATCGGCGACCCGTTCTACGAGTCGTTGTCGGAGAAGGTCGAGGAGTCCGAGGGGTTCTGCCCGCCGAGCCCGGACCGGCCGCTGTGGCAGGAGATCTGGATCGCCCTGCGCGACAGCGTCCATGTGCTGCTGCGCGCCGTCGGCTTCGGCATCCTGCTCTTCGCCCTCGGATTCGTGCCGTTCCTCGGGCAGACCGTCGTCCCCGTGATCGGCTTCTGCGTCTCCGGCTTCTTCCTCGCCGTGGAGCTGACGTCGGTGGCGATGCAGCGCCGGGACATCCCCGTCCGTGAGCGGCTGCGGCTGCTGCGCGGCCGCAAGGCGCTCGCCGTAGGCTTCGGCACGCCGATCGTGCTGCTCTTCCTCGTCCCGTTCGTCGCGGTGCTCCTGATGCCCGGCGCGGTCGCCGGAGCGACGCTGCTGGTCAGGGACCTGCTGCCCGAGGAGCAGCCGCAGGCCGCCGGCCCCGGGGAAGGCGAGGGGCTGCAGGCCGCCGGGCCGCACGGGCAGGGCGGGTTCGGGCCGCCGCCGGCGCAGTTCCCCGCTACCCAGGGACCGCCGCGGCAGGCGCCGCCGCAGACCGGACCCGGGTCCTCCACAGCGCCTCCGTCAGCCGGGTGGTGAGCTGGGGGCCTGCGTCCAGGAGCGGCCCGCGGACCGGTCCCGCCGGCAGTTCCAGGTGGTTCAGCAGCGCCTTCACGGTGACCGCGCCCGGAGCTTGCGAACCGGTGACCGCCTCGAAGAGGGGCACCAGATCCAGATGGCGCCGGGCGGCTTCGCAGGTGGCTCCGGCGTCGTAGGCGTCCTGCACGGAACGCACCGCACGGGGCGCGACATTGCCGGTGGTGGTGACGCAGCCGGTGCCGCCGATCGCGCGGAGCGGCAAGATCTGCTCGTCGCATCCCGCGTAGTAGGCCAGGCCGGTTGCTGCCAGGACCTTCGCCGACTTCAGCAGGTCGTATCCGCAGTCCTTGACCGCCGCGATGCGGGGATGGTCGGACAGACGCAGCAGGGTCTGCGCGGTCGGTGCGGTGCCGGTGCGGGCGGGGATGTCGTAGAGCATCACCGGCAGTCCGGTGGCGTCCGCGACCGTCCTCAGGTGGTGCGCGACGGATTCCTGAGTGGGCCGTGAGTAGTACGGAGTCACCACCAACAGCCCCTGGGCTCCTGCCCGTTCCGCGCTGCGGGCCAGGGCGACGCTGTGCCGCGTGTCGCTCGTGCCGACCCCGGCGGTGACGCGCGCCCGGTCGCCAACAGCCTCCACGACGGCCCGGAGCAGCGTTTCCTTCTCGGCGTCAGAGGTGGTCGGGACTCCCCGGTGGTCCCACTCAGCACCAACCCGTCGCAGCCGCCGTCATCCACGAGATACGCGGCGAGCCGCTGCGCTCCTGCCGGGTCCAGCTCTCGGTCCGGGGAGAACGGCGTGATCATGGCAACTGCGGTGCGCCCGAAGAGTGGTGGGGCGCCGGGTGCCGCGATGGGCGAGGCTGCGGTGTCCATTCCGGGAGTGTGCTCCCGACCCACATTTCACGCCCACTTAGTTGTGCTCGCTCGTCCGTGAAGCAGTGCTACAACCAGCTCGTTGCGGGGACGAGGAGAGGGCGACGCGGAGCGGCCGCCGCGTCCAGCAGGGCGCGGCGGCCGCTCGGGCGTCACAGGCCCATTACTCGCCGGTCAGGCCGTTGCGCGACCGGGGCTTGAGGTCCTGGGTCCGCTCGGCGGCGGACTCCTCGGTCCCCTGCGGCTTCCGCTCGCGGTCGCTGCGCCGCTCGGCGCCGCGGTTCTTGGCCGACTTGCGGTTCTGGCCCTTGCCCATGATGACTCCCTTGTCCGAGCCGATGTGCTTACCTGCCCAGTACCGCACCCTCAGGGGGAGTTGGCGATCCGGAGGTGGGCCAGGAGAGTGAAGGCCACCGTCACGGCCGGATGCGCAGCACCTGCGGGTCGTGATCGCTGGCCTGGTCCGCGTACTCGGCGTTGATGTGCACGATGTCGTAGTCGGCGCGGGCCGGATGGCGGCTGGTGAGCATGTGGTCCAGCACCTGGGAGTTGCCGTTGTAGACATAGCCGTAGCGCTCGGAGCGCGGCAGCCTGCCGACGAGGTCGGTGAGCACGCCGCCCTGCGTCAGCTTCTTCAGCACGGGCGAGAACTGGTAGTCGTTGAGGTCTCCGGCGACCACCACATCGGCGCGGGGGTTCTTGGCCAGCAGATCCTTGACGAAGGCGTTGACCAGCCCGGCCTGCGCGATGCGCTGGGTCTCCGAGCTGCGGGCCGGCGGCTGGAAGCGGCTGTCCAGGCCCTGGTCGCCGCCCTTGGAGTTGAAGTGGTTGGCGACCACGAACACCCGGCTCCCGGGGCGGCTCTTGAGCGAGAACTGGCCGACGAGCGGCTTGCGGCTGTCCTTCCACGCCGGGTCGGCGGGCGCGATCCGGCCAGGCGAGGCGGAGAGTGCGGCCTTGCCGTGGTCGTCGACCACCTTCACCGGGGTGGTGGCGTCGCCGCCGGCGATGTCGGTGAAGGAGACCCGCTCGGGGTTGAAGAGGAAGGCGACCCGGATGTTGCCGCCGGGCTGTCCGCCGTCCTGGTCGTTCGCCGGGTCGATCTGCCGCCACTCGTACGCCGGGCCGCCCGCCGCCTTGATGGCGTCGGTGAGCTTCTTGAGGGTGGCGCCCGCGGTCACCACGCCGTTGTCGGTGGCGCCGCTGTCGTCCTGCACCTCTTCCAGCGCCACGACGTCGGGGGCGGCGAGGTGATCGACCAGCGCCGCCGCGAGACGGTCGAACTTGGCCTGCGGGGTGGTGGGCGCGAGGTTCTCCACGTTGTACGTGGCGACCGCGAGCTCGTCGGTCTTCTGCTTGCGAGTGCTCTCCGGCGCCGGCCCGTGATCGGTGACCGTGCCCAGCTCGGTGGCCTGGAGGGTGTAGCCGCCGAAGTTGTCGTAGTCCAGCGGGCCCGCGGTGGTGCCGGTCAGCTCGTCGCCGACGTCGGCCACCGGGAAGGGACGCTCGGAGAACGGGATCAGCGAGGCCACCTTCACCCGGCCGGGGTTGGGGTCCTTGTAGGAGTCGTAGAGGGTGCCGCCCCGGGCCGTGCGGTGGTGCTTGGGCTCGGCGGTGACCCACAGCTCGTGATGGGTGTTGGTCGCGCCGACGACCGGCGCCCCGGCCACCGAGACGCGCATGCCCTCCAGGGACTCGTAGCGGTCCAGCGCGTATGAGCGGGGGCGCAGCGGCAGCGATTCCATGTTTCCGCCGTCAGCGCGGGGGGCGTAACGGGTCGGTATGGAGGCGGCGTTCAGCCGGTAGGCGGCGGGCAGCTTCGCGCCGGAGGAGTCAACTGTCCACGTGGCGCCGGTTATCTCGGTGACGGACTGCAGACCGGCGTCCTTGCCGCCCGGGTAGTACTCGCTGACCTTGCCCGCGACGGTGACCGCGTCACCGACGGCGACCTTCGGCGTCTGGCCGCCGGTGAAGACGAAGATCGCCTCGCTGGTCGCGGCGTTGTCGTCCGGATGCGGGTCCTGCACCCAGAAGCCGCGCGCGGAGCCGAACGACCGTACCGCGGTGACCGTGCCCGGCACGTCGCTGACCTGCTGCCCGGCGAGCGGGGAGAGGCGGGTGCTGCCTTGGATGTCGTGGATCCTGGCGCCGGCGGCGCCGGCGGACTGCGGCGCGGTGAGCAGGCCGGTGGCGAGTGCGGCGCAGGCCACCGCACTGACGGTGGCCGGTCTGCGGAGCGAACGGCGGGACGGCATGAGGGCCTCCTGGGAAGTGGGGGAAGAGGATGCGGGCGTCAGGGCGGCAAACAGCGCGGCGCGGAGCGGCCCGGCGATCTCTACGCGCGTCAATCTCTTGTGTGGCCACGGGAGTTGTCAAGGTCCACCGGGTGATCGGGCGCGGGCGGGTGGGTGAACCGCCCGAGATACGGAGAATTCCGTCTACGCTTGGGCGTCGCACGAGCCGTAGTCCGTTCGAGGAGCTGAGCCCCAGATGTCCGCAGACCGCCCCACCCTGCCGCCGGTGCGGCTGCACTCCGAAGCGGAACTGGCCCGGGACGCGCTGAGTGCGCCGCTGATGGCCCGAGCCGCCAAGCTGGCCCGCTGGGCGGAGCGGGGCGTACCGGTCGGCGTCGGCGGCGAGATCCTCCAGGATTCGCTGGAGGCCGCCACCGAGCACCTCGGGCTGAGCGCCGACGAGGACGGCCCCGGATACGCCGCCGAAGCCTGGCAGCTCGCGGTGGACACCGGCCTGGTGGAGATCGAGGAAACGGCGGACGAGGCGGCCGACGCCGACGACCTCCCCGACGACGCCGCGGTCGGCACCGCCCGCCCCGGCGAGGAGCTGGGCATGCTCACGTCCGGCAGCCCGCAGGACATCCTCGACATCTGGCTCGGCGGCATGGAGACCGTGCTCGCCGACGCGGTCGCCCCCGACCTCTCCGACATCGCCGACCAGCTCGCCGAGGGCGGCGAGCTGGACCTGGACGCGATCGACTGGAACCCGGAGGAGGAGGCCGAGATGCTGGACGGCATCCTCGGCAACCTCTACCTGCTCACGGCCGTGAACGAAGGCGCCGAGCAGGACGTCCCGCTCCCCGCCCTCGCCGCCTCCATGATCGTCCCGGACGACATGGACGAGCCCACCGACGACATCCTCGAAGAGGTCTCCGAGGCGATGATGCGCCTGGACGACCAGTTCCGGGTCCTGGAGCCGATCGGGCTCGTCGCCTACACCCCCGTGGACGAAGCCCTCATCGAGGAGCTGGACGAGGACGGCGAGACGGTCCTCCCCCAAGGACCAGGAGGGACTGCAGGCGCCGAGCCGCCGGCCGACGCCGACGTCTCCCGCTACGGCCTGGTCCGGCTCACCCCGCTCGGTCTCTACGCGGTCCGCGCGCGGATGCTGGACGCCGGTGTCCACGCCCCGGCCGTCGGCGACCTCACGGACAAGGGCGCGGACGTCCTCCTCGACGCGCTGCCCGAATACCCCGAGACGCTCGCCCAGGCCGAGTCCGAGCAGTGGCTCGCCGCCCGCACCCCCGCGGACGCCGCCCGTGACCTCCTCGCGGCCGCCCGCGGCGACGACGAGCGCGCCCCGCTGCGCCGGCTCGCCGCCCAGCAGACGCTCTCCCTGGTCTCGCCGGATGCCGAGCCCGCGCTGCGCGAGGTCCTGGACGACCGGCAGCTGGGCGGCCTGGCCCGGGTCTGGCTGGCCGAGCGCGCGGCGACCGGCATTCCCGAGCCGTCCCAGGAAATGATCTTCTGGCTGACCGTGGACACCATCGCCGCGCAGCTGGACAGCGCGACGGAGGACGCGGCGAACGAGCTGCGCGAGCTGGTCCGCAGCCTGACCGACCAGCACAGCGGGTTCTTCGACACCGCCTGGCGGGTGGACCACCCCGCCACCGCCGACGTCCTGGAGGCCATGGGGCGGCTGCACCCGGACAAGAAGGCCGCCAAGGAGGCCCGCAAGGCCGCCTTCAAGGCGCGCTCCCGCAAGGCGGACTGACTTCTCTCCGCTGCTCCCGGGCCACCGGCCCGGGCAGCCGTGGTGCTCCGGTGCGGCAGTGATACGGGCGGGGGCGGGCGTGGGCCGAAGGGCTTGCGACCGCCCCCGCCCGCTGCACGCGGGCCAACTGCTTCCTGGATGTCGCGCCGCGTTCAACTGGAATTCGAAGGCGGGCGGGAACGTGTGCGGCGCAGGCAGAAGAAACCGGCCATCCAGGAGATGACAATGCCGCTGACCCGGAGAGACTTCGCCAAGCGTTCCGCCCTCGCCGGTGCGGGGGTGACGCTGGCCGGCAGTGTCGGAGTGCTGGCCACCGCCCCCGGCGCACTCGCGGGCGAAACGGCCACCGGCGGCGCCGACGGAACGGCGGACGGCCACCCGCTCGGCTACGGCCCGCTGATCGAGGACCCGGACGGCATCCTCGCGCTGCCCGCCGGCTTCTCGTACCGGATCATCACCCGGACCGGTGTGACCACGCTCGACAGTGGTGAGTCCACGCCCTCCAACCACGACGGCACCGGCGCGTTCGAAGGCCCCCGGGGCACCACCCTGCTCGTCAACAACCACGAGCTGAAGGGCCCGCGCGCCGACTGGCCGCACCCGGTGCCGCTCGCCGACGGACTGGTCTACGACCCGGCGGCGGCCGGCGGCTGCACCGTCGTGGAGGTCGCCAAGGACGGCACCCCCGTCGGCGAACGGGTCGGCATCGCCGGCACGTCCACCAACTGCGCGGGCGGACACACCCCTTGGGGCACCTGGCTCACCTGCGAGGAGAACGAGGACAAGGCCGGCCAGAAGGGCATGACCAAGGACCACGGTTATGTCTTCGAGGTCGACCCGCTCGACATCCGGGCCGGCCGTGACCCCAAGCCCGTCAAGGCGCTCGGCCGCTACGCGCACGAGGCGGTGGTCGTCGACCCCAAGCGCGGTCACCTCTACCTGACCGAGGACGCCGACACCCCCAACGGCCTGTTCTACCGCTGGACCCCGCCGCACGGCTTCCGGCACGGCCGGGGGCAGCTGCGGACGCTTGCCGACGACGCCGGTGTGCTGGCCGCGCCCAGGTGCTACGACTCCGGCGGCCGGTTCGTCGACGACCTCTCGCGTGCCACGAGGACCGGCACCGTCTACGGCGTCGACTGGGCCGAGGTGCCCGACCGCGACGCCCGCGAGGTGCCGGTGCGGCGGCAGTTCGAGGACGGCGACATCACCCGTGCCCGCAAGCTGGAGGGCATGTGGTGGGCGGACGGCGGCGCGTACCTCGTCTCCTCCTTCGCCCGCGAGGAGAGCCCGGTCCAGCACGACGGACAGGTCTGGTTCTACGACCCGCGGCGGCGCACCCTGACGCTGAAGGTGCTGCTCGGCGTCAATCAGGACCCCACGAAGGACGGGGCGCTCGACGGCCCCGACAACATCACCGTCTCGCCCTACGGCGGACTGATCATCGCCGAGGACGGCGAGGGTGTGCAGCACCTCTTCGGCGCCACCGAGGACGGCCGCACCTACCCCCTCGCGCGCAACGACCTCAACATCGGGACCGCCGACGAGCCGGAGTTCAGCGAGTTCACCGGGCCGGTCTTCTCCCCGGACGGCCGGACGCTCTTCGCCAACATCCAGGACCCGGGCATCATGCTGGCGATCACCGGGCCGTGGAAGCGGCAGCGGTAGCGGCGGAACCACCCTCACCGGCGCCGCCACCGCCGTCGGGTGCCTCGGCGGTGAGGACGTAGTAGTCCAGCAGACCGGTCTCGTACGCCCTGAGGTAGCGGCGTGGCCATTCGTCGCGGAGTTCCGGCTGCTGGGCCATGTAGCGGTCGTAGGAGGCCCAGACCCGGTCGCCGATCGCCCGGACCCGGACATCGCGGAGGCCGGCGTCGGCGAGAGTGGCCGCGGCCTCGTCGATGACATGCGGGACGTCCAGGCCGTCGGCGTACGGCGGCAGAAGTTCCGGCAGCGCGCGGGCGGCCTCAGGGCCTCGGGCGAAGAAGGTGGTCAGCGCCAGCCGGCCGTCCGGGCGCAGCACCCGGGTCGCCTCCCGGGCGAAGCCGGTCAGCTCACGGAAGTGCTGCGCGGCCTCGACGGAGTAGACACAGTCGACGGATGCGTCGGGCAACGGGATGCGTGCGGCGATCCCGCGCACGAAGGTCAGGGCGCCCGAGGGCGCCGGAGGGGAGCCGGGGGTGGCGGGCGTGGGGCCGTTCGCGAGCAGCGCGGCGTTGGCCTCCCGGGCGCGGGCGATCTGGTCCGGGTGGGCGTCCAGGCCGATCACCGAGCCGAGGTCGAATTCGCGCAGCGCCAGCGCGCAGCCCAGGCCCCGTCCGCAGCCCACTTCCAGCGCGGTGCGGCCCGCGGGCCGGTCGAAGGCGCTCAGCACCAGTCGGTAGAGGTCCTCCTCGCTGCGGACCCGGTCGGCCACGGTCAGCGGGCGGTCGGCGCCGGGCGGCTGCTCCCAGTAGCCGAAGTTGATGAAGCCGCCGGCGAACGCGGGGACGGTGCTCAGGTCGAGGTCGCCGTAGATCTTCGCCACGCGGTCGGGGAGATCCGGCACCCCGGAGCCGTCCGGGCGGCCGGGCTGCTTCCGCCGGCCTGCGTCGCCTGCCGGGTGTGACTGCTGCGTCATCGAACGCTCCTCGTGCGTGCCGTGTGCGCGTGCGGTGTGCGCTCCGCACGCGGGCCGGGGGTGGTCGCTCCGTTGCCTGTCGTGGGGTTCTTGCCCGCCGGGTGGCCCCGCTGGGTGGGGCCGACGGAGGTGGCGAGGAATCTTGAGCGGGCGCGGACGTTGAAGGAGGGGTGAGCTCGACGATACGGACGACACAATTCTCGATCCTGGACCGCTCCCGCACCAGAGAGGGGCACCCGGAGGGGGCCGCCCTGCGCGACACCGTGGATCTGGCGCGGCGGGCGGAGCGGCTCGGCTACCACCGGTTCTGGGTCTCCGAGCACCACAGCGTGCCGGGGGTCGCCGGGTCCGCGCCGACGGTGCTGGCGGCCGCGGTGGCCTCCGCGACGTCGTCGATCCGGGTCGGCACGGGCGGTGTGATGCTGCCCAACCACCGGCCGCTGGTGGTCGCCGAGCAGTTCGGGGTCCTGGAGTCGCTCTTTCCCGGCCGGATCGACATGGGGCTCGGCCGGTCGGTCGGCTTCACCGGCGGCATCCGGCGGGCTCTGGGCACGGAGAAGGACGCCACCGAGGACTTCAGCGCCCAACTGGCGGAGCTCATCGGCTACTTCACGGGTACGCAGACCGCTCATCCGCAGGTCCACGCGCGTCCCGCCGAGGGGCTGCGGGTGCCGGCGTTCGTCCTGGCGACGGGCGCGGGGGCGCAGGTCGCCGCGGAGGCCGGCCTCGCTCTGGTCATCGGCGACCTCCGCGGCCGGGCGAAGATGCTCGACGCGATCGAGTCCTACCGGGCGCGGTTTCGTCCCTCCCACCTGTGGGACCGGCCGTATGTGGTGATCTCCGGGACGGTTGCCGTCGCCGCCACGACGGAGGCGGCGCGTCGGCTGCTGGTCCCGGAGGCCCGGGCGATGGCGTACTCCCGGACGCACGGTGCCTTCCCGCCGCTGCGGCCCGCCGAGGAGATGCCCCCGGCCGGTGCGGGAGCCGCCGGCGAAGGCGCGGTGTCCGCGCGGGAGCGGGAGTTCTACGAGGAGGCGCTGCGGGGCCACCTGTACGGCACCGAGGAGGAGGTCGCCGAGGCCCTCGACGCCCTCATCGCAGGCACCGCGGCAGACGAGGTCCTGGTCACCACCAGCACCTATGACCGCACGGCCCTGCTGGAGTCCTACGAGCGACTGGCCCGGGTCGCGGGACTGGCCGGACGGGGCTGAGGAGAGGGCGGCGCCGCGGGGGAGAGGGCCGGTGGCGCGAGCCATCGGGCGATCGGGTGGGGGCGAGCGGGCGGGGAGCGAGCGATGCGCCTTCACCGAGCCCCGCCGGTCCTCCCAGCTACCGCCGTCCGTGCCATCCGGCCGGGGGCGGGGGTACCCGGCCCGGCCGCCAGCCGCCGGCCCGGCCGCGAGCCCGACCCGGCCGCGCGCCCCGACCTCCGACCCTCCCCCCTGGAGCTCGGGCCGCCGGGCCCCGGCCCTGCGTCGCCCCTCCCAGGCGCGCCGGTCGCCCCGATGCTGCCGTCGGCCCCTCGGCCCCTCGGCCCCTCGGTCTCTCGCAGCCCTCGCGGTCCCTCGCGGCCCTCGGTTTCCTCGACCCCGTGACGACCGACGGTCACGCGCTTCCTCGCCCCCTACGCCCCCGCGTCCGCCGTCGGCAGTTGTTCGACCTCGGCCCGGTCGTAGCGGTCCAGCAGGCCCGGCCGGAGGGCGTTGCGTTCCGCGGTGACCTCGAACCTTCCCGGTGCCCATCCCAGCAGCGCCGCAGCTTCCTTGGCCGTGAGGCTCTGGGCGAGCCATTCCTCGCGTTGCTTCACCACTGTGGCGATGTGCTCCTGGGGGAGGCCGTCGAGGCTGTCCAGGCCGAACATGGGATGGCCGCGGAACTCGCCGACGGGACGGAGCAGGCCCTGGTCGGCCAGGGCGCGGACATCGGGCCGTCCGACCGGGAGGCCGGTGCGGGCGGCGAGTCGATTTGCCGCGTCGATCGAACCGAGCCCGGGGTGGTCCCCCAGGACCTCGCGGATCTCCGTCACCCGGTCGCGCAGTGCCTCGACCACCTCGCGCGACCAGCGGGTGCCGTCCACGTCCGGCGCTGGGATCAGCCCGCGCTGCTCCGCCCTGCCGGCCTGCCAGCGTTCCAGACCCAGCTCCTTCGCCAGCTGGTGTGGGCCGAAGCTGTCCCGCTTCGGCACTCGGCGCCGCGCGGTCCCGCCGGGGGGCTGAGCCGCGGGATAGTGCTCGTCGTCCACGGCCGCCAGGATCGTCTCGACGCGGTCCACGAGGGTCTTGGCGACGGATAACGACCAGCGCTCGTCCGCCACGTCCGGTGGCGGGATCAGCCCGCGCGTCTCGGCGCGGCGCAGGTGGCGTGGTGCGATGCCCAGCCAGTGGGCCAGTTGCTGTGGGCCGAAGTCCTTTTCCCCTGTCACGATTCCTCCCCGTTCCGTAACTGCCACCACCCAGCCTACGGCGTGGGTCTGACAATCAACTGTGGCCCGGAGGAGGGGTGTTGGGGCTATGGGCGCGATCGCCATTCGTGCCCGTCCCAGCACTCGCCTGCCCCTTCGCGGGGGCTTGGGGTGCGGGCACCCGGAGGTGGTTCATCCGGTGCCTGGTTCCGGCGGGAGCGCCCCTCCCGGCCGCGGCGGTGACGTCGGGACCGGGTGGGGCGGGGCGCCGGAGGGGCCCTGGGGTCAGAGCGCCTTGGCCGCGGGCTTCACCATGCCGCGCACCGTGCGGGAGTCGACGAACTCGCCCATGGCTGTCATCTCCCACTCGCCGGAGAACTGCCGGATGAGCTTGGCCATCATGACGCCCGTACGCGGCTCGGCGTTGGTGAGGTCGAAGCGGACCAGCTCCTCGCCGGTCTGCGCGTCGGCCAGTCGGCAGTACGCCTTGGCGACGTCCGAGAACTTCTGGCCGGAGAAGGAGTTCACCGTGAAGACCAGACCGGTCACCTGCGGGGGCACGCCGCCGAGGTGGACGGTGATGACCTCGTCGTCGCCGGAGCCGTCACCGGTGAGATTGTCGCCGGAGTGCTGGATCGCGCCGTTGAGGATCGACAGCTTGCCGAAGAAGCAGTTGTCGATCTTCTTGCGGTCCGGGCCGTAGGCGATGACGGAGGCGTCCAGGTCGATGCTCTTGCCGCGGAAGGCGGGCTCCCAGCCGAGCCCCATCCGGACCGAGCTGAGCAGTGGCTGTCCGCCCTTGACCAGCGAAACCGTCTGGTTCTTCTGGAGGCTGACACGGCCCTTGTCCAGGTTGATCTTGCCGGCGCCCGGAGCCGGCGCGGCGGGCGGTGCCGCGGCTGCGGCGGGCTGCGGCGCGGCGGCCGGTGCGGCGACGGGGGGCGCCGCGGGAGCCTGGGGAGCGGCCTGCGGGGCGGCGGGAGCCGGCGTCTGCGGGGCGGCCGGTTCCTCGACGCTCACGCCGAAGTCGGTCGCGATGCCGGCGAGGCCGTTGGCGTAGCCCTGTCCGACGGCGCGGACCTTCCAGACGCCGTTGCGCCGGTAGATCTCGACGACCACCACGGCGGTCTCCGTGCCGAGCTGCGGCGGGGTGAAGGAGGCGATGACACTGCCGTCGTCGGCGTTGCGGACCGTGCCGGTCGGCTCGGTGCCGGCGAAGGTGGCACCGGGGGCGTCCAGGCTCGCGGTGACGACGACCTTCTCGATGACGTCGGGTACCGCTCCGGTGTCCACCGTGATGGTGTCGCCGCCGCCGGGGGCCGCGGAGTGGGTCACACCGGGGCCGTTGGGCTGGTTGTAGAACACGAAGTCGTCGTCTGAGCGCACCTTGCCCTCGGTGGTGAGCAGCAGGCCCGACACATCCAGCCGCACGGGTGCGGTGACGTCCACCGCGACCCGCGCGGAGGTGAGCGGGAGATTCGAGCCAGGAGTCATAGCGGTCATGCCAGCAGTAACGACCGGCCGGCTTTTACGGTTCCATTACCCGCACCCGGATGGTCGCCGGGCCGGTCCGGCGCCGTCGCCGTGGCCCCCGGCAGGCGCCTCCGGCGGTTCCCCGCCGCCGCCCGCCCGGCTCAGCGGCGGTCGCGGGAGTTGCCGAACAGCAGCCGGTAGGCGATCAGCAGGACCAGGGCCCCGGCGACCGCGGCCACCCACATCGACGGGTCGTAGAAGTCCTTCGGTATCGGACGGTCCAGGACGCGGGTGGAGAGCCAGCCGCCGATGAAGGAGCCGGCGATCCCGATCAGGGTCGTCCCGACCAGCCCGCCCGGGTCGCGCCCCGGCAGCAGGACCTTGGCGATGACGCCGGCGATGAGTCCCAGTACGAGCCAGCTGACGATGCCCATGATGCGTTTCCTCGTTCCTGCGGTGTGGCGTCGGCGCGGGGCCGCGCTGCGCGTTTCCGCGCTGCTCCGCTGCCCTGCTTCGCCTTCAAGGACGCGAGGGGGCGGTGGCGAGTTCCGTACGGTGACGGATCGGCGCCGGGCGGGAGCGGGACGGCAGCGTCAGGCGTCAGCAGCCGACCGCCCGCGGAAGCGCCCGACGGCCGGTGGCGCACCCCGGCGGGCGCGCCCGCCCTCCGGTCAGTACGGCCAGCGCGGCGGGTCGGTGCAGAACGCGCCACCGAGATGGGCGTGCTCGGGGTTGTCGGGGTCGAGCTCGCCCTGGGCCGCGATCAGTTCCGCCGCGTAGGGCTCGGAATCGTCCTGCGGGTTGTAACCCAGGGCGCGGGCCGACGACAGGTCCCACCACAGGCGGGTGTTGGCCGAGGAGGCGTAGGCGACGGTGTGGCCGACGTCCTCGGCGGTCAGCGCGGCGTGCAGCAGCCGGGCGGCGTCCGCGGGGCTCAGCCAGATCGACAGCATGCGCACGGAGGTCGGTGCGGGGAAGCAGGAGCCGATGCGCAGGGAGACGGTCTCGATGCCGTGCAGGTCCCAGTAGAGCGAGGCGAGGTCCTCGCCGAACCCCTTGGACAGGCCGTAGTGGGTGTCGGGGCGGCGAGGGGTGTCGACGGAGATCGCTCCGGAGCCGTCCGGGGGCCGGGGGGTGAAGCCCACGGCGTGGTTGGAGGAGGCGAAGACGACGCGGCGCACGCCCTCTTCGCGGGCGGCCTCGTAGAGGTGGTAGGTGCCTTCGATGTTGGCCCGCAGGATCTGCTCGAACGGGGCTTCCAGGGAGATGCCCGCGAAGTGGATGATCGCGTCCACGCCGCGTACGGCCTCGCGCAGCGCCTCCTTGTCCGCCAGATCGGCGGTGATCGCGTCCGGCTCGCCGTCGATGGGCCGCTGGTCGAAGAGCCGCAGGCGGTAGCCGTGGGGCGGCAGCAGCTCGCGCATCAGGGTGCCGAGCCCGCCGGCGGCGCCGGTGAGCAGAACGGTGCGGGGTGCGGTCATGTGCGGGGACTCCTCCGGCTGCGCTGTGACGCTGGATGCGTGGACAGCATTCAGATGTGTGGACACGCTAAGGACCGCCCCGCAGGGGGTCAAGGAGGCCGGTGGAATGGTCGAACCGGCTTGACGCGCCGGGGATTTCGCGCTCTTGACCGACGTGGGACGGCTGCTCTAGCGTGGTCGAGTTCAGAAATATAGACACAGATCAGAGGCATGCACGTGTGCATGCGCATGCGTGCCAGGGAGAGCCCGTGACCCCAGCCCCGCCGCTCGCCGGCCGCCTCGACGGACTGCTGTTCTTCCCCGTGACCGCGTACGCGCCGGACGGCGCCCTGGACCTGGAGGTCTTCCGGGCGCATGTGCGCGGCGGCATCGAGGCGGGCGCTGCCGCCGTCTTCGCCTGCTGCGGCACCGGGGAGTTCCACGCGCTGACCCCGGAGGAGTTCGGTGCCTGTGTCGCCGCCGCGGTCGAGGAGGCGGCGGGCCGCGTCCCGGTCGTCGCCGGAGCGGGCTACGGCACCGCGCTCGCCGAACGCTTCGCGGGCATCGCCCACGAAGCCGGCGCCGACGGCCTGCTGGCCATGCCCCCCTATCTCGTCGTCGCGGAACAGGAAGGGCTGTTGCGGCACTACACCGCACTCGCAGCGGCCACCCCGCTTCCCGTCATCGTCTACCAGCGCGACAACGCCGTCTTCACCCCCGAAACCGTGGTCCGACTGGCCAGGACGCCGGGCATCATCGGCCTCAAGGACGGTCTGGGCGACCTCGACCTGTTGCAGCGGATCATCAGCGCCGTGCGCACCGAGGCCGCCGACGAGAGCTTCCTCTACTTCAACGGGCTGCCCACCGCCGAACTCACCGGTCCCGCCTACCTGGGCCTGGGGGTGCGGCTCTACTCCTCCGCCGTGTTCGCCTTCGCGCCCGAGATCGCCCTGGCCTTCCACCGGGCCCTGAACGCCGGTGACGAGGCGACGGTGGCCCGGTTGCTCGACGGCTTCTACCGGCCCCTGGTCGACCTGCGCAACAAGGGCCGCGGCTATGCCGTTTCCCTGGTCAAGGCGGGCGTGCGGCTGCGCGGCCTGGATGTGGGGGAGGTCCGGCCCCCGCTCAGCGAACCGGCCCCGGCGCACGTCAAGGAGCTCGCCGACCTGATCGAGCGCGGCCTGACCCTGGCCGCCGAGGCTCCGGAGAACGGCGCCTGATGCACACCGCCGCCTTCCTCTACCCCTGGGACATCGTCGGCGACCCGGACGCCGCCGGCCGTATCGCCGACCTCGGTGTCCAGCAGGTCACGCTGGCCTCCGCCTACCACTCCACCCGCGCTCTGACCCCGCGCCACCCCGACCGCCGCATCGTCACCGCCCGGCACGCCGCCGTCCTCTACCCTCCGGACGCCATGCGCTGGGCGGGGCGCACGCTGCGGCCGTACACCCAGGACTGGGTGCCGGGTGCCGATCCCTTCGGCACGGCCCTGCGCGCGCTGACCGAGGCGGGTCTTGAGGTGCACACCTGGGTGGTGCTGGCGCACAACTCCCGTCTGGGCGGCGAGCATCCGTCCGCCGTCGTCCGCAACGTCTACGGGGACGCCTACCCCTGGGCACTGTGCATCGCCCGCGGCGAGGTGCGCGAGTATCTCGTGGACCTCGCCGCGGAGGCAGCGGTACGCCCCGGCGCCCGGGGCACCGAGCTGGAGTCGTGCGGCTGGTACGGAATGGCCCATCTGCACGCGCACGACAAGATCGGCGGGGCTCCGCTGTCCGGCGCCGGGCAGTACTTGATGTCGCTGTGCTTCTGCTCGGTCTGCTCGGACGGATACACCGCGCTCGGGATCCCCGCGGCTGAGGTGCGCGCGGGGGTGCGGCGGGCGCTGGAGCCGCTCTGGAGGGAAGGGCCGGGCGCGGGCAGCCGGCCGGTGGCGGCGGCCCCGGGGGAGCGGGCGGCGGAACGGGACCGGATCGAGGCGCTGCTCGGCGGGGACCTCGCCGGTGTGGTGCGCACCTGGCGCGACCGGGCGGCCCGGTCCCTGCAACGCGCTGCCGTGCGCGCCGTACGGGAGGCCGCGACGGGGGAGTTCCGGGTGCTGCTGCACGCCGACCCGGCCGCGCATCGCTGCGGAGCCAACGCCGGGGTGGATCCAGCGGATGTCCTCGCGCACGCCGACGGGGTGGTCGTGCCGTGCACCGGTGACGACGCGGCCCGCGCCGACGTGCTCGGGCCGTTCGCCGACCGCCCGGCCGGCGCCACCGTCGCCGCCAACCTCACCGTCGTCGCCGGCATGGGCGGCAGCCCCGGCACCCTCGCCGCCGACGCGGCGCACGCCGGCTCACTGGGCGCGAACGCGCTGCGGCTCTACCACGGGGGGCTGGCGGGCGACGGCGACCTCGCGGCCGTGCGGCACGCGCTGCGCACCACTGCGCAGGGCCTCGGAAACTGACCGCCCCGGATTTCCGCGAGGGGTTCGCGACGCCCGCGAAGGTGAGGTGCGCGCGTCATGGGCCCTCGCTGCCGGTGAGATGGGCGAAGACGACGACGTTGCCCAGGTACTCCTGGGTGGCCTCGTCGAAGCCGCCCCCGCAGGTGATCAGACGGAGTTCGGGCCGGGCGGCCGGGCCGTAGACCTTGTGGTCAGGGAAGTCGTCGCCCTGGTAGACCTCGACGGCGTCGACCGTGAAGAGCGCCGTCCGGCCGTCCGCGCGCCGTATCCGGATGGTGTGGTTCTTCTGCACGGAGCCCAGGCGGTAGAAGACGGCAGGGCCGGCGTGGTTGTCGACGTGACCGGCGATCAGAGCGGTGCCCCGGGCGCCGGGTGCGGTGCCGGCCGCGTACCAGCCGGCCAGGTTCGCGTCCTTCTCCGGCGGTGCCGCCAGGCTCCCGTTCGCGGCGAGCCCCAGCCGGGTCAGCGGCGCGTCGACGCCGACCGACGGCACCGTGACGCGCACCGGATCCGACACCGGCAGCGGGCGGGCCGCCGGGCCCGCGGGCCGCCCGGCCCCTGATGACGCCGAGAATCCCTGGGCGGCGGACGGCTGCGGCGGGGCGGTGGTCCCGGCCCCCTGGGCGACCAGCCAGATCCCGGTGCCCAGCGCGAGCAGCGTGCCGATGGCTATGACGGTTCTGTCCCCCTGCGCGCGGCTGCTGGTTCCCATGGCGGTGCGCACCCCTCCCAGGAAGCGGTGAATGGCTCACGCCCCGGCCTCCCACGTACGACGGGTGTCCCCGGGAGGCGGGTGTCTCGTGGGTCACCGGCCGTGGCCGGCCCCGATCAGATCCGGTCTCCCGAGCGGCGACGGCGCGAGGCCCAGGCGCCACCGGCGACCGCGGCGAGCAGCACGGCCGCGCCCGCGGCGATTTCGGTGGTGTCGGTGTTCTGGCTGGTGGTGCCGACACCGGTCGCCACCTTGCCCTTGGGCGGGGAGGCGGGGCCGTGGGCCGGGGCGGAGCCGGCACCGCCGGCCGGGGCAGCGGTGTGGCCGCCGGCCGGAGCGGCGAGAGCACCGGCGGCCGGGGCGGCCGTGGCGCTGCCGCCGCGGCCGATGTGGACGGTGCCGGTGATCTCCTTGCCGCCGGAGCAGGTGCCGCTGATGCCGTAGTTGCCGGGCCAGGTGCCCTGCCTGATGGTCAGCTCGCCGGTCAGCGAGCCCCGTACGGACTGCTGGGTGAGCTTGATGGTGCCCGTGCCGAGCGTGCTGGTGTCGACGCTCGCGGAGCGGCTGTTCCCGCAGCCCGTGACGGCCAGGGAGACCGTGGAGCCGGGCCGGACCGGGTCGGGCGACACCTCGATCACACCGAAGTCGCCGGCGTACGCCGCGGTGGCGGAGAGGCCGAGAGCGGCCAGGGACAGCCCGGCTCCGGTGAGAAGTCGAGTGGAACGCATGGCACGAACCTCCACGAAGCACGGACGTGGCACACCACTGCGCCTGAGGGGAATTCCGCGCTTCCTGGTTCCGAGATAAGCGGTCCGGCGTCGGGAGAGCCTGCTGACGAGTTGTCAGAACGCGCCCACTGCGGCGCCATGACGCCCGAGTTCGTCAAGAAAGAAGCAGGCCAGAGGGGGTTTCCGGCGAATGCCTCGCGGCCGGCGGTCTTGAGGTGAACGGGTGACCGGCCTTGCTCGGGGCGGGTGACACTCCGTGACAAAACTGCCGGAGCGGCGGCCGCGCAGAGGTCGCAGGGCCCGCCCGCGTCGTTCACAGCCGCCGGGTGGCCAGCGTCAGGCGGTCCCGCGCGTCGAAGAGCGTGTCCTTGATCATCTGCTCGTGGGCCGGGGTCAGCCGGGCCACCGGCACCGAGCAGCTGATCGCGTCCCGCGCCGGCGTGCGGTAGGGGATGGCGATGCCGAAGCAGCGCAGACCCAGCGTGTTCTCCTCGCGGTCCACGGCGTAGCCCTGCTCGCGCACCGCGTGCAGCTCCTCGATCAGCTTCTCGCGGTCGGTGATGGTGTGTTCGGTCAGCGGCGCGAGGGTGGGCGGCAGCAGCGCGCGCACCTGGTCGTCCGTGTAGGTGGCGAGCAGCGCCTTGCCCAGGGACGTGGAGTGCGCCGGCAGCCGGCGGCCGACGCGGGTGAAGGGGCGCAGGTAGTGCTGCGACTGGCGGGTGGCGAGGTAGACGACGTTGACGCCGTCCAGCCGCGCGAGGTGGATGGTCTCGGTGGTGTCGTCGGAGAGCCGGTCCAGGGTGGGCCGGGCGGCGGCCACCACCTCGTCACCGTCGATGTACGACGTGCCGACCAGCAGGGCGCGGACGCCGATGCCGTAGCGCGTACCGGTGGCGTCCGTCTCGACCCAGCCCAGGTCGACGAGGGTCCGCAGCAGCATGTAGAGGCTGGACTTGGGATACCCGACGGCTTCCTGCACGGACGCCAGGCTGTGCATACCGGGGCGGCCGGCGAAGTACTCCAGCAGCTCCACCGTCCGTACCGCGGACTTGACCTGCGCTCCACCGGTATCGGCAGCTGACATCGCCCTTGACCCCTCTGTTCGGACACCCATAGAGTCCCAGAGATTCACCATCCGGGACGGCGTTCAGCATACCGAACACGGTCGGGTGTGCGGCAAGACTTCATCGGGAAGGAATGCACGGTGGCAGCAGCGGCAGCAGCACCAGTCTGGAGCGTCGACCCCCGAAGCGGGAAGCGGCGTGAGCAGGTTGCGGTGGAGGCGACGGCGGCCGAGGTGGATGCCGCGGTTGGCGCGGCGCACGCCGCCCGCGCCTCGCTCGCCGACCGGGACGTGCGCGCGGCCTTTCTGCGTCGCGCCGCCGATGTGCTGGAGGAGGCCGGCGACCGCGTCATCGAGGCCGCAGACGCCGAGACGGCGCTCGGCCCGGGGCGCCTCACCGGAGAACTCGGCCGGACCACCTACCAGTTGCGTGCCTTCGCCGACATCGTCGCCGAGGGCGCGTTCCTCGACGTGCTGATCGACCACGCCGACCCCGCCCTCGCCCCGCCGCGGCCCGACCTGCGCCGCTACAAGATCCCGCTGGGCGTGGTCGCGGTCTACTCCGCCAGCAACTTCCCGCTCGCCTTCTCGGTGCCCGGCGGCGACACCGCAAGCGCCCTGGCAGCCGGCTGCCCGGTGGTGGTCAAGGCGCACCCGGACCACCCCGCCACCTCCGAGCTGTGCGTCGCGCTGCTGCGCCGGGCCGCGGCCGATGTCGGCCTGCCCCAGGGCGTGGTGAGCCTGGTGCACGGCTTCCAGGCCGGCGTCGACCTGGTACGCCACCCGCTCATCACCGCCGCCGGGTTCACAGGTTCGGTACGCGGCGGCCGGGCCCTTCACGACGCCGCCGCGGCCCGCCCGCAGCCCATCCCCTTCCACGGCGAGCTCGGCAGCCTCAACCCCGTGGTGATCACCGAGGCCGCGGCCGCCGAACGCGCCGAGGAGATCGGCGCCGGACTGGCCGGCTCGGTGACCCTCGGCGTCGGGCAGTTCTGCGTCAAGCCCGGTCTGGTCCTCGCCCCCGAAGGAGAGGCCGGCGATCGGCTGCTGAAGTCGCTGACCGCGGCGGTCAGCGACAGCGAGGCAGGCGTCCTGCTGGACCACCGGATGCGCGACGCCTTCGTGGACGGTGTCCGGGCCCGCGCCGAACTCCCCGATGTCCACGCTCCGGTGACCCCCGGCGCGGGCGGTGAGCACAGCGTCAGCGCGGGCTTCCTCGCCGTGCCGGCAACCCGCCTCGCGGCCGAGGGCCCGCACGACCTCCTCCTGGAGGAGTGCTTCGGCCCGGTCACCGTCCTCGCCCGCTACGCCGACGAGTCCGAGATCGGCGCGGTCCTCGCCCGACTCCCCGGCAACCTCACCGCGACCCTGCAACTCGGCGACGAGGAGGGCGCAGGCACCGACGCCGAGGGACGCGGCGCCCGGCTGCTCGCCGACCTCACCCCGCTCGCCGGCCGCGTCGTCGTCAACGGCTGGCCGACCGGCGTCGCGGTCGCCCCCGCCCAGCACCACGGCGGGCCCTACCCGGCCACCACCTCCACGTCCACGTCCGTCGGCGGCACCGCCATCGAACGCTGGCTGCGGCCGGTCGCCTACCAGGACGCCCCGCCCGCGCTGCTCCCGCCCGAGCTGCGGGAGGACAACCCGCTCGGGCTGCCGCGCCGCGTCGACGGCCGTGCCGAAGGCGCGTAGGGCCACCGGAGCCTTGCGTCCCGAAAGCGGGGAGCCCGCCCTCCAGGTCCGCGTGGCACACACCGCGGACCTGGAGGCGATCGCCACCCTGCACAGCCGCGCCCGCGCCGCGTACCAGCGCGGCCGGGCGCCCGGCGTGCCCTTCGACCTGCCCGCCGAGCACATCCGCTGCCGGGCGGTCTGGGAACGCGCCCTGGAGCGTGACGACACACTCTGCGTCGTGCGGGACGGCACAGTCCTGGGCGCCGCCTCCTACGGGCGTCCCGTAGGACCGGGCGCCCGCGGAGCCGTCATCCTGCACCAGCTCCAGGTCGACCCCGACCACTGGGGCACGGGCGTCGGCCGCGCCCTGCACACCGCCTGCCTGCTCGCCTGGCGTAACGCCGGGTTCTCCCAGGCCGCCCTGGACGTCGTCTGGCACAACCAGCGGGCCCGCGCCTTCTACACCGACCACGGCTGGCGGCCGGACCCGCGCCGCCGCCCCGCCCCCGACGCCACCCACCTCACGCTGACACTGGCCCTCGCGGTAGCCACTCCCGGCGGGCACTGAGCCGTAGCTGCCGTCGGGCCCGCGGTCTGTGGCGATCACCCCGGGGCCGGCCCGCGGAATAGCGCGCCGCCCCCGCCTGTTCCCCTCAGGCCCCCGCGAGAAGAAGCCGCGCCGAAAGCCGCGACAAAGAGAAGGTCAGCCACTCCATGCGCGTCGAAATCTGGTCCGACATCGCCTGCCCCTGGTGCTACATCGGCAAGGCCCGCTTCGCGTCCGGGCTCGCCGCCTTCGCCCACCGCGACGACGTCGAGGTTCTGCACCGCTCCTTCGAACTCGACCCGAACGCCCCGGCCCCCGGCGACACCCCCGTACTGGACATGCTGGCCCGCAAGTACGGCGTCACCCCCGAGCAGGCCGAAGCCATGGAGGCCCGGGTCGCCGGCGCCGCGGCGGAGGAGGGGCTGGACTACCGCTCCGACCGGATCCACGGCAACACCTTCGACCTGCACCGCCTGCTGCACCTCGGCCGGGCCCACGGAGTTCAGGACGCCCTGCTCGACGCCTTCTACCGCGCCAACTTCGCCGAGGCCCGGCCCCTCGGCGACCCCGCCGTGCTCACCGGGATCGCCGTCGGCGCGGGGCTGCCCGCCGACGAGGTCGCACGGGTGCTGGCCGACCCGGACGCCTTTGCGGACGCCGTCCGTGCCGACGAGCGGGAGGCCGCGGAGCTGGGCGCCACCGGCGTTCCGTTCTTCGTCATCGACCGCAGGTACGGCATCTCCGGCGGACAGCCCGCCGAGGTCTTCCGGCAGGCACTGGAGCGCGCCCACGCCGACGGCGCAGGCCGGCACCTCCCGGCAGGCGACGCCGAGGTCTGCGCGGACGACGGCTGCGCCGTGCCCGGGAAGTGACCGCCCGTCGGCCCGCCCACAGGCCCGCCACCAGCGCGGATGAGCGGCTCTCGGGGGCGGGCACGGCACGGACGCCATGGACGTGGCACGGATCGCCCCGCACAGTGGGGACATGCAGCGACGAAAGCCACTCGGCGGGGCCGAATTCGCGCCCGAGACGATCTACCTGAACTCCGCGTCCAGCGGACTGCTTCCGGCCCGCAGCGCAGCCGCTGTGCGCGCCGCCCTCGACGAATCCGCGTCCTACGGCACCATGGGCCGCGACTACTTCGCCCCCGCCGCAGCCTCCCGGGCCGCCTTCGCCCGGCTCCTCGACACCTCCCCGGAGCGCGTCGCCATCGGCAGCTCGGTCGCGGTGCAGTCCGCCTTCGTCGCCGCCACGCTCCCCGCAGGCTCCGAAGTGCTGGTGCCCGAAGGCGACTTCAGCTCCCTGGTCAACCCCCTGGCCGCGCGCCCCGGCATCAAGCTGCGCAGCGTTCCGCTCGCCGACCTCGCCGAGGCGGTACGCCCCGGCACCTCGCTGGTCGCGTTCAGCGCCGTGCAGTCGCTGGACGGCAGGATCGCCGACCTGGAGGCGGTGCGGACCGCAGCCAGGGCCCACGGCGCACGTACCTATCTCGACATCACCCAGGCCGCCGGCTGGCTACCGCTGCGCGCAGCCGACTTCGATTTCGTCGTCTGCGGGGCCTTCAAATGGCTGCTGTGTCCGCGCGGCACCACCTTCATGGCCTTCGGCGGGCCGGACCGGGATGCGGCGAAGTGGCCCGCCGCGCTGCACGCAGGCTGGGTAGCCGGCGAGGACACCGGCGCCTCCAGCTACGGCCCCGTCGTCACGCCGGCCGCCACCGCCCGGCGCTACGACGAACCGCACGCCCACTTCTCCTACGTCGGCGCCGAGCACTCCCTCGCCCTCATCGAGGAGCTGGGCGTCGCCACCGTCCACGCCCACAACACCGCGCTCGCCGACCACTATCGCTCCGGACTCGCCGCCCGTGGTCTCACCCCGCGCCCGGCCCCCGGCTCGGCGATCGTCTCCACCCCCGGAATCGCGGACGCGGAGACCCGGCTGACCGAGTCCGGCGTGCGGATCTCGGTGCGCGGCGGGCTGCTGCGCGCCGCCTTCCACCTCTACAACTCCACCGACGACGTGGACCGGCTGCTGGAGCTGCACGCCTAGGGCGTGCCAGGCGTCGCGGGCCAGGCGGGACTTTGCGGACACGCCCCAGCGGACGGGGCGCCGATGGGGGAATGCAAGGGCCGGCCAGGCTGCTGAAACCATGGTCAACATCTCGACCGCACTCAGGTCGATGTCCCGTGGCCCAGCAACGGAAAGGCCCTCAGTGACCACCGCCTTCGACCCTGTCGACCTCGCCGGCACCCCGCTCGCCAACCGCATCGTGATGGCACCGATGACCCGCAACCGCGCCACCCAGGGCGGTGGCGTACCGACCGACTCGATGATCACGTACTACGCCCAGCGCGCCACCGCCGGCCTGATCGTCACCGAGGCCACCCAGCCCTCCGTGGTCGGCCAGGGCTATCCCTTCACGCCAGGACTGCACACCGCGGAGCAGGTCGCCGGCTGGCGCCGGGTGACCGACGCCGTGCACGAAGCGGGCGGCCGGATCTTCGCGCAGCTGTGGCACGGCGGCCGGATCGGCCACCCGGACGTGCTGCCGGACGGCCTGATACCGGTGGCGCCGTCGCCGGTGGCCGCCGGCAGCCAGGTCTTCACCGAGGACGGCATGAAGGACTGCGTCACCCCGCACGCGCTCACGGACAGTGAGATTCGCGCCACCGTCGCCGACTTCGCGGCGGCCGCCCGCAACGCCGTCGAGGCCCGCTTCGACGGCGTGGAGATCCACGGCGCCAACGGCTATCTCATCCACCAGTTCCTGGCCCCCAACAGCAACCTGCGCACCGACGCGTGGGGCGGCACGACCGAGGGCCGGATCCGCTTCGCTGTGGAGGTCACCCGCGCGGTGGCCGACGCGATCGGGGCCCACCGCACCGGCCTGCGGCTCTCGCCGGGCAACCCCTTCAACGACATCGACGAGCCCGCTCCCGAGCCCCTCTACACGGCTCTGCTCCGGGCGGTGGAGCCGATCGGCCTGGCCTACCTGCACGTCTGCGACGTCCCCGACCACGAGCTGCTCGGCAGGCTGCGCAAGCACTTCACCGGCACCTTCGTCCTCAACCCGGCAGGCGACGGGCGCCCCGCCGGCCCCGAGGACCTGGCGCTCATCGAGGACGGCACCGCCGATCTGCTGGCCTTCGGGCGGCAGTTCCTCGCCAACCCCGACCTGCCCCGGCGGCTGGCGCTCGGCGGGCCCTTCAACACGCCCGACCGCGCGAGCTTCTACGGCGGTGACGACACCGGATACCTCGACTACCCGGCCCTGCAGGCCTGATCCGGGAGCGGCCGCGGCGGGGCGCACGGGCACCCCGCCCGCCGTTCACACCTCGCCGCGCACGGTCCGGATCAGCCGGTCGAGCACCGCGCCGTCGCTCACCCGAAGGCCGTCGTGCTCCCACTCGTTGGTCACCCACACCCGCAGGCCCCGGATGCGATCGGCGGTCCGCAGCGCCTGCGCGGTGTCGACGTACATGTCGTCGAAGTAGACGGCCGCGGCGGCCGGCACCGTGTTGCGGGCCAGCCGCCCGGCGTCATAGAGATCCGGCCAGTCGGTCCGCTCCGCGAGCGCCTGCGCGGTCTCCTTCAGCGGGACCAGCGCGGGGTCGGTGTCGAACAGCCACGGGTACATCATCTCGCCGGTGAAATACAGCGGCCCTTCGCCGGCCAGCGCCGCGTCCACGTCGAACTCCGGGAAGCCGGGGCGCACACGCTGCGCCGCCCAGCCGGTGGGGCCCGGATCGACCGAGCGCTGCCCGTAGATCGTCTCGTGCAGCAGCGCGAACAGCGGGGTGGTGGCGTGCGAGAGGTGGCTCTGCACCGCGTGCAGGAAGGCGTCGGCGAGCTCGGGGCCGCCGGGGCCGGTCATCCAGGCCTCGGTGACGAGGTGGTGCAGGGTGTGCGAGCCCGTGCCGCTGCCCAGCATCAGGCCCAGCGCCTGGAACGCCTCGGCCGTCAGCAGCCCGCCGCCCGGCAGCCGTACGGTCCGCTCCCGCAGGTGCGCGGCGATCTCTTTCACCGCCGCCACGTCCTGCGGATAGCGGGCGTAGTGGGCGGCGTTCTTGCGCGCGACCCTCGGATACGCCGCCAGGTAGACATCCTCCGCGCTCGCGTCGATCCCGGGCAGGCCGCCGGTGATGTACGCGGCGCCCAGGCCCTCCGGAGCCCGGGAGAGGTACGCGACGGTGCAGAATCCGCCGAAACTCTGCCCCAGCACGCTCCACGGCGCACCATCCGCCACCAGCCGGCGCCGGAACAGCTCGGCGTCCCGCACGATGGCGTCGGCGCGGAAGTGCGCCAGGTACGCGGCCTGTTCGGCCGGGCCGCCGCGCAGAGGCAGGGTCTGACGGTTGGCCGGGGTCGAACGTCCGGTGCCGCGCTGGTCCAGCAGCAGCACGCGGTGGTCCTCCAGGGCCCGGGACAGCCAGGAGTCCTGGCCCAGCGGGCGCGGTGCGGGGCAGCCCGGCCCGCCCTGGAGGTAGACCAGCCAGGGCAGTTCGTCCCGCTCGCGGCCCGCGGCGACCACCTCGCGTCCGTAGACCGCCAGATGCTCCCCGTCCGGATCGTCGTGGTCCAGCGGCACCGCCAGCAGATGGTCCGTCAGCACCACACCGGGCAACCGGTCGACAGCCATGCGCTCTCCTCGCTCCTCGTCTCCGTCGCCACCATGAAACCGCAGGGCGGGCAGGAGCGGCGGGCCGTGTCCGGCAGGGGCGTCCGGCACGCCCACACAACGCAGCGCGGCCCCCGCACAGTCGATGCTGTGCGGCGGCCGCGCCACCCGTGCGTACCGGCGAACCGCGGGCTGAGGCCGCGGGTTCCGGAGAGATCCGCTACTTCACGGGGGTGAAGTCGCGTGCGCCGATGTAGTCCGGGCGCCGGATCGGAGCCGCGAACGGCTCCACCGCGGCGTTCTCCACGCTGTTGAAGACGATGAAGACGTTGCTGCGCGGGTACGGGGTGATGTTGTCACCGGAGCCGTGCAGGGCGTTGCAGTCGAACCACGTCGCCGAGCCCGCCTTGCCGGTGAACAGCCGGATGCCGTGCTTGTCGGCCATCTTCGTCAGCACCTCGTCCGACGGGATGCCCGCGTCCTGCATCTGCAGCGACTTCTTGTAGTTGTCCTTCGGCGTCTCACCCGCGCAGCCCACGAAGTGCTCGTGGGAGCCCGGCATGATCATCAGGCCGCCGTTGGTGTCGTAGTTCTCGGTCAGCGCGATCGAGACCGACACGGTCCGCATGTTCGGCAGACCGTCCTCTGCGTGCCAGGTCTCGAAGTCCGAGTGCCAGTAGAAGCCCGAGGCACCGAAGCCGGGCTTCACGTTGATCCGCGACTGGTGGACGTAGACGTCCGATCCGAGGATCTGCCGGGCGCGGCCGACCACACGCGGGTCGGAGACCAGCTTGGCGAACACCTCGCTGATCTTGTGCACCTCGAAGACGGTCCGTACGTCCTGGGACTTCGGCTCGACGATCGAGCGCGGGTCGGCGCGCATCGTCGGATCCAGGACGAGTCGGTCCAGCTCGGCGCGGTACACCGCGACTTCTTCCGCCGTAAGCAGTTCCCCGATGGCGAAAAAGCCGTCGCGTTCGAAGTCGCTCAGCTCGGACGGCTCGAAAGGTCCGGCCGTTCCGGGCTGCGACCACACCACCGGGTCCCTCCGCGGAGTGATCACCTCAGTGGATCCGCGGGTCGGGTACAGGTCGGCGGTGCGCTCGGGTGCGGTGGTCATGGTGTTGCCTTCCTCTCCTCTCGAAGTGCTCTTGGCTACCTGCTCGTGTGCGTGCCTTCCTCAGCTGCCGGACGGGGCAGGCGGGGTACGCCTCAGACCGTCTCAGGTTCGGTGAGCAACGGGTAGACGCCGTTCTCGTCGTGGTCCTCGCGGCCGGTCACCGGAGGGTTGAACACACAGACGCAGCGGAAGTCCGTCTTGGGCCGCATCGTGTGCTTCTCGTGGCCGTTGAGCAGGTACATCGTGCCGGGCGTGATCCAGTGCTTCTCGCCGGTCTCGTCGTTCGTGAGCTCGGCCTCGCCCTCTACGCACAGTACGGCCTCGATGTGATTCGCGTACCACATCGACGTCTCGGTTCCGGCGTACAGCGTGGTCTCGTGGAGCGAGAAGCCGACGCGCTCCTTGGCGAGCACGATGCGCTTGCTCTCCCACGTGCCGGAAGCGGCCTTGACGTGGCGGTCGGTGCCTTCGATGTCCTTGAAGGATCGGACGATCACGGTGAGTCGGTGCCTTTCTGTGAAACGGTAAGGAGCTCTGGGCTGTTCAGGCGCAGTCGCGGACCGCGCGGGCGAGGGTGCGAAGCCCCTCGTCCAGCTCCTCGGGGGTGGTCGTCAGTGCGGGGAGCAGCTTGACGACCTCGCTCTCCGGGCCGGAGGTCTCGATGAGCAGACCCAGCTCGTAGGCGCGCTTGGCGATTTTGTTGGCGAGGCTCTTCTCGATGCACTCCAGGCCCCACACCAGACCGCGGCCGCGGTACTCGGCTATGGCTTCCGGGTGCTCCTCGACGATGGCCTTGAGGTGGGCCTCCACGATCTCACCGCGGGCGAGAGTCTGCTTCTCCATCTGACCGTCGGCCCAGTAGGTGTCCAGGGCGGCGGCGGCGGTGACGAACGCGGGGTTGTTGCCGCGGAAGGTGCCGTTGTGCTCGCCCGGCTCCCACACGTCCAGCTCCGGCTTGAACAGCGTGAGCGCGAGGGGCAGGCCGTAGCCGCTGATGGACTTCGAGACGGTGACGATGTCCGGCACGATGCCCGCCTCCTCGAAGGAGAAGAAGGCACCCGTACGGCCGCAGCCCATCTGGATGTCGTCGACGATCAGCAGCATGTCGCGGCGCTCGCACAGGTCGGCGAGGGCGCGCAGCCACTCGGCGCGGGCGACGTTGATGCCGCCCTCGCCCTGGACGGTCTCGACGATGACCGCGGCGGGGGTGTTCAGGCCCGAGCCCTGGTCCTCGAGCAGCCGCTCGAACCACAGGAAGTCGGGGTACGCGCCGTCGAGGTAGTTGTCGAACGGCATCGGGGTGCCGTGCACCAGCGGGATGCCGGCGCCGGCGCGCTTGAAGGCGTTGCCGGTGACGGCCAGCGAGCCGAGCGACATGCCGTGGAAGGCGTTGGTGAAGGACACGATCGACTCGCGGCCCTTGACCTTGCGCGCCAGCTTCAGCGCGGCCTCGACGGCGTTGGTGCCCGTCGGGCCCGGGAACATGACCTTGTAGGGCAGGTCACGCGGCCGCAGGATGATGTTCTGGAAGGACTCCAGGAACGCCCGCTTGGCCGTGGTGGACATGTCCAGGCCGTGGGTGACGCCGTCGCGCTCGATGTAGTCGATCAGCGCGCGTTTGAGGACCGGGTTGTTGTGGCCGTAGTTCAGGGACCCGGCACCGGCGAAGAAGTCGAGGTAGGTGTGGCCGTCCTCGTCGAACATGCGGCTGCCCTGCGCACGGTCGAACACGGTCGGCCAACCGCGGCAGTAGCTCCGCACCTCGGACTCAACGGTTTCGAAGACGCTCAGATCGGGCTGGGTGATGGTCACAGCATGCTCCTGGGAGATGAGTGGCGAAAGGGGGAGAAGTCTTGGGTGGCTGGGGCGGGACCGGCGGTACTACGGGGTGTGCCGGAACCGCGTGGCGTACGCGGCATCGGAGCCGCGTGGCCCGGAGGCCGTCAGCGCCCGGAACCCGGTGGAGGGTCGAACGGGCCGATGAGGTGCAGGACCTCCGGCTCGTGGCCCTGCTCCGGGAACAGTCCCGCGTCGAAGAGCACCTCGCGCTTGAGCGGCACCTGGTGGCGCTCGGCGAACGAGGAGAACAGGCGGTTCGACGCGGCGTTGTCGGGCGTGATCGTCGTCTCTACGAGGCGGATGCCCAGCTCACGTGTGGCGCGGGCGGTCAGCCCGTCCAGAAGTGCGGCGGCCAGCCCCTGACCCTGGTGCGCGTCGTCGACGGCGACCTGCCAGACGACGAGCGTGTCGGGGCGCTCGGGGCGGATGTAGCCGGTGACGAAGGCCGCCGGCTCGCCCTCCGCGTCACGTGCGACGACGGAGGTGGCGGCGAAGTCGCGACACCACAGGAGGTAGCTGTACGAGGAGTTCAGGTCCAGTGCCTTGGAGTCGCGAGCGATACGCCAGATCGCGGCCCCGTCCTCTACGCGTGGGGTGTCGAGCTTGAAGCCCTCCGGCAATTCTCTGATATCGCTACGGGCACCTGCATGGTCTGCTTGTGCGGCGGTCATAGAAATTAAATTTACCCAGTGAAAAAGGAAATTGCATCGCGAGGAGGGGTTACGGAACGGATCGTTTTATGGTATCGCGCGGGGGCGCTCGAGCGCGCGATCCAGCGGAGGGATGTCCCGATTTGACCAGGAAGTTCGGGGCGAAACGGACACCGTGTGTAGTCGGTCACAGGTCCGTAACGTCCTGGAGACCGGTCCGAATTACGGCACTTGCCACCTGCGGAATCGTGGCGTTTGAGGTGCAAAAAAGCGGGCAGAAGAATACGGGAAGCTGAGCTTCCGAGAAATTGGGAATTCGCCGGTGGAAGGTCTACCGAGCGTACGCGGGACTCTCTCCGCGAGACACGCGAGAAGATGTGCGAGATGATGGGCGGGAACGCCCGCGAAGGAATGCGCAACGCACCGCCGGGTTTCCCTGGCGCGGCGCGGAAAAAGCTGCCGCGCGCGTGGCGACCGCCCTTCGGCCTGCTGTGGCGCGCCGCTTAAAGTGCCGCCATGACGTCCATGAGCGAAGGTGCGGCACTGCACCTCAAGGGGAGGGTCCTGGCGGGCCCGGACGACGTGCGCGACGAGATCTGGGTCGTCGGCGGGCGGGTGACGTTCCAGCGGCCGACCGGGACACGTGATCTCACCACCGTCAAGGGCTGGATCCTTCCGGGGCTGGTCGACGCGCACTGCCATGTCGGTCTCGACGCCCACGGGTCGGTCGACGCCGGGACCGCGGAGAAGCAGGCGCTCACCGACCGTGACGCCGGCACCCTGCTGATCCGCGACGCCGGATCGCCCTCGGACACCCGCTGGATCGACGACCGCGCGGACCTGCCACGGATCATCCGCGCCGGCCGCCACATCGCGCGCACCCGCCGCTACATCCGCAACTATGCCCACGAGATCGAGCCCGAGGACCTGGTCGCCTACGTCGCCCAGGAGGCCCGGCGGGGCGATGGCTGGGTCAAGCTCGTCGGCGACTGGATCGACCGCTCGACCGGCGATCTGGAGTCCTGCTGGCCACGGGGCGCGGTCGAGGAGGCCATCGCCGAGGCGCACCGGCTCGGCGCCCGGGTGACCGCCCACTGCTTCGCTGAGGACTCCCTCGCACCGCTCGTCGAGGCCGGGATCGACTGCGTCGAGCACGCCACGGGCCTCACCGAGGACACCATTCCGCTGTTCGCGGAGCGGGGCGTCGCCATCGTCCCGACGCTCGTCAACATCGGCACGTTCCCGCGCCTTGCCGACGGCGGGGAGGCGAAGTTTCCGCGTTGGGCGGACCACATGCGGCGGCTGCACGCCCGCCGCTATGACACCGTGCGGGCCGCTTACGACGCCGGCGTGCCGATCTTCGCCGGTACGGATGCGGGCGGCTCCCTGGCGCACGGGCTGATCGCGGACGAGATCGCGGAGCTGCGGAAGGCCGGGCTGCCCGCCGTGGCCGCGCTCTCCGCGACGACCTGGGGCGCCAGGGAGTGGCTCGGCCGCCCCGGCCTCACCGAGGGCGCTCCGGCGGACCTCGTCGTCTACGAGAGCGATCCGCGCGCGGACGTGCGGGTGCTCGCGGCGCCGCGCCGCGTGGTGCTGCGCGGGCGGGTGATCGGCTGAGGCGCGCCGCGGAGCGCGGGGGTGCGGCCGGGAGGGTGGCCGTACGCCGCTCTCCCGGCCCGTGGGGCCATGTGGGTGACTCGGGGGCCTGGTGCCCCTCAGGGGCCCGTCACGCCCCGGCCTGCTCGGGAGAGCCGTGAAGGTGACGCGCCGGGCTCTGCTCCGCGGGGCCGGCGTGAGGCGGCTCGGTCCGATTCCGCGGCGACCCGGGGCCTGCCGTTCGGAGCAGGCCCCGGGGCGTGTCCGCCCTAGCTCTGGCGGCGCGCGGACCGTGCCATCCAGGCGGCGACCAGCGCACCCGAGACGTTGTGCCAGACGGAGAAGACCGCGGCGGGCAGCGCCGCGGCCGGGCTGAAGTGGGCGGTGGCCAGGGACGCCGCGAGCCCGGAATTCTGCATACCGACCTCGAAGGCCATCGCCCGGCTCGCCGGGCGGCCCAGCCGGGCCAGCTTCCCGGACGCGTAGCCGAGCGCGAGGCCCAGCCCGTTGTGCAGCACCACCGCGAGCACGACCGGGGCCGCCGCGTCCTTGATCGCCGCGGCGCTGCCGGACACCACGGCCAGCACGATGGCCGCGATGGTGACGGCGGAGAGCCAGGGCAGCGCGCCGAGCACCCTGTCGACCCAGCGTCCGGCGACCACCCGCACCACCAGCCCCGCGACCACCGGGAGCAGCACGGTCTTGAGGATGTCGGTGACCATGACCCCGGCGTCCACGTCGAGGAACTGCCCGGCGAGCAGCAGCGTCAGCGGGGGAGTGATGAGCGGCGCGAGCACCGTGGAGACCGTGGCCACCGAGACCGAGAGCGCGACATCGCCACGGGCCAGGTAGGTCACGACGTTCGAGGCCGTGCCGCTGGGGGCGCAGCCGACGAGGATCACGCCCGCCGCGAGCTGCGGGGGCAGGTCGAGCGCGGTGGCGATCAGCCAGCCGAGCCCCGGCATGATCACGTAGTGCGCGACCAGGCCGAGCCCGACCGCCCACGGCCGCTTGGCGACCGCCGTGAAGTCCGGCGGGGTCAGCGTCAGGCCCATCGAGAACATCACCACGCCGAGCATCCACGGCACCGCGGGCGCCCAGTCGGTGAAGTGTGCCGGCCACAGGAGGCCGACCGCCCCGGCGGCGAGCACCAGCAGGGGGAAGACCGTGACCGCCCGGCGGGCGGTGCGGTCGGACGCGGGAAGGCCGCCGGTGGGTGCGGGCGGCTCCGGTATGCCGGATTCCGCGGCCGGTTCCGGGCTCTGGTTCGTCTGCTCGGTTGACACGGCGGCACCCTAGCTCCCGTATGCGTGTACGAGGCATCGGATTCCGGATGGTGGACGTCGGGGCTCCGCGGCGGCGGGCCCCGGGTGCGAGGAGCCGGTCTCCTCGGGTCGCCCCTGAGGTGGGACGGCTGGGGCGCGGGGGGCGCGTTGCATCGAAGAAATTCGAAAACAGAGGCGGAAACCACCCATTGGGATGAACTCGCGTCGCGTGGCTGCCCGTTCACCCTCGGTGCGGCCACGATGTGCGGGTCGAGGTCGTCGGCCCGCGTGATGTCCCCCATGGCGCGGCCGACGGCTCACTTCTCCTGTGGGGGTTCCACACTCGTGTCCACCAGATCCACCAGCTTCTTCGGCGTGCCCGTACGCAGCCGGGCGACCGGTTCCGCCGCCCCGCTGCCGGCCCGCCGGCTCGCCGCGACGTTCGTCGCCACCGCCTTCGCCGCCGGCCCCGCCGTCCTGCTCGGCGCCGTCCCGGCGCACGCCACCGGTGACCACGGTGCGGGCGGCGGCACCTCCGGGGCGGTCGTGCTGCGCACCGCCCTGGACGTCGGGCTGCTCGACAAGACGGTCAAGGTGCCGCTGCGGGCCGCGCTCAACGAGGTGCGTGCCCCGGCCTCCGCGGAGAAGACCTCGCTGACCGTCGACCTCGACGGCATCAACCAGGGCAAGCCGTTCAGCGTGCTGCGGGCGGATGTCGCCACCGCGCGGGCCACCGCCGCCCGCGGCAGGACCGAGGGCTACGCCAACGTCGCGCACGCGAAGGTGCACGTCCCCGGCCTTCCGCTGCTCTCCTTGATCGAGGTCGAGCAGGTCACGTCCAAGGCCGTCTGCGAGGCGGGGAAGCGGCCCCGGGCCGAGTCGAACGTGCTGGGCACGGTGCGCGTCCTGGGCAAGAAGGTCACGCTGAGTTCGAGCGGCACGACCGACGTCAAGGTGCCGGGAGTGGGGGAGGTGCGGCTGGACCTGTCGAAGAAGAGCGTCACGTCCAAGTCCGCAGTGGCCACCGCTCTCGACCTGAAGGTCTCCGTCAACCCGCTGAAGCTGAACGTCGCCGAGGTCGAGGGCCGGGTCACGCTCGCCGAGGCCACCTGCACCGCACCCCGCACCGCTCCGCCCGAGGACGGCTCGGGCGGCACCACCGGTGGCGAGAGCTCCGGGCCGAGCACCCGGACCGGTTCCCGGCCGAGCACCCAGAACCTCGCGGAGACCGGCGGCAGTTCCGCCACGCCGTATCTCGTCGGCGGCGCGGCCCTGCTGGTCGCCGCGGGTGCCGGATCGCTCGGCTACGCCCGCCGACGCCGGGGCGCCGCGTCGCAGGGCGGCCGCGGCTGACAAGCCCCGTATCCGCGCTCGGTGCCGTGGGGGCGCCGGGCGTGGGTACGGCCCGAGGTGTGCCGCGCGTGGCCGGTGACGGCCGCCGCGGTGTGCCTCACCCCGCCGGGTTCCCCGTAGAAGCGTGGTTCACGGGGAACCCGGCGGGGCTCTCGGTCAGTCGGGGTGCCCCGCCGTCAGGTCGGTGGCGAGCACCTCCGCGAGGGCCGTCACGAAGCGGTCCGTCGTCGCCCGGTCGCGGACGGCGAGCCGCAGCCAGTCGGGCCCGAGGCCCGGGAAGGTGTCGCCACGCCGCACCGCGAAGCCGCGCTCGCGCAGCCCGGCGCGTACCGCCGCAGCACGCCGCAGCCGGATCAGCACGAACGGTCCTTCCGCCGGGCCGACGGCGCGTACCCCGGGGAACTCGCCCAGCCGGGCCAGCAGATGGTCCCGGTCACCGGCGATGTCGACCGCCGCCGCGGCCGCCTCGTCGAGCGCGGCGGACTCGCAGCACGCCTCCGCCGCGGCCAGCGCCGGGCTGGAGACCGGCCACAGCGGCTGTGCCCGCTCCAGGGCGGCGACGGTGTCGGGATCGGCCAGCACATAGCCGACGCGCAGCCCCGCGAGCCCCCAGGTCTTGGTGAGGCTGCGCAGCACCACCAGGCCCGGCAGATCGGTGCGCCCGGCAAGCGACGCCCGCTCACCGGGAACCGCGTCCATGAACGCCTCGTCCACGACCAGCGTGCGGCCCGGACGCGCCAACCGGGCCAGGGCCTCCGCGGGATGGAGCACTGACGTCGGGTTGGTCGGGTTGCCGACGACCACCAGATCGGCGTCGTCGGGCACCGTCGCGCCCGCCAGCCGGAAGCCGTCGTCCTCGCTGAGCAGCACCCGCTCCACCGTGTGCCCGGCGTCCCGCAGGGCCGCCTCCGGCTCGGTGAACTGCGGATGCACCACGACCGGCCTGCGGGCGGCCACGGCACGGGCGATCAGCACGAATGCCTCCGCGGCTCCCGACGTCAGCAGCACCCGTTCGACCGGCAGACCGTGCCGCGCCGCGACCGCACGGCGTGCCGCCCGGCCGTCCGGGTATGCGGCGAGGCCGTCGAGGGACGCGGCGATCCGGGCCTTGAGCCAGGCCGGGGGAGTGCCGGCCCTGACGTTGACCGCCAGGTCCGTCAGTCCGCCCTCGGCGCCCCGCACTTCGGCGTCGCCGTGGTGTCGCAGGTCGGGCTCGTGCGGCGGCAGGGAGGACGGCCGTACCGGCGCCCGCCGCGCGGACTCAGCCGGCGCTGACATGGCCACCCCGCTCCCCGGCCGCCGTGGCTCCAGGACCCTCCTGCTCCGGTGCGCAGGCCGTCCCCAGGCCGTCCTCCGCAGCCACCGCGCACCCGGGGTGCCCGTCCCGCAGCAGGGGATCGCCGGCCACCGCCTCGCGGTAGCGCTCCATGACCACGTCGGCCAGTTCCGGCTCGGGACCGATCACGCCGGCGCCGAGCACCTCGATGCCCGGGTGCGCCGCGGCCCATCCCTCGGACTGCATCCGCAGCCGCTCCAACAGGTCGCCGCGGAACAGGAAGTAGGGCAGCACGACGATCCGGGGCGGGCCACCCCGCCCCGGCGCCGCGGCGGCCAGCACGCTGCACCGGTCGAGTCCGGCCGGCACATCGGGTGCCGCGTGCGAGACGAAAGCGGTCTCCACCCCGGCGAAGCCGCGGCCCTCCCAGAGCAGGCGCGCGGCCCGTGCCACCTCGGCGTTGGCGTGCGGGTCGGGGGCGCCGCGGCCCACCAGCAGCACCGTCGTACGGGCCCGGTCCTCGGGCCTGCGGGCGCCGCCGCCCAGCGCCTCGTCCAGACGCCGCTCCAGCACAGCGAGGAGCTTGGGGTGCGGCCCCAGTTCGGCGCCGCAGGCGTAGTCCAGGCCGGGGTGGCGCTGCACCGCCCTCGCCAGCGAGACGGGAAGCGCGTCGGGCACCGGCCCGCTCGGATCCAGCAGCAGCGGTACGGCGGCGATCCGGGTCGCGCCCCGCTCGACGAGCTCCTCGACGGCGTCGTCCAGTGGCCGGACCGGTGAGGAGCCGAAGAAGCCGCCCGCGACGGGCACGTCGGGGTGACGCTCGTCGAGTGCCCGCACCAGGGCACGCAGGGCCTCGGCCCCGCTGGCGTCTCGGGTGCCGTGACCGGCGATGAGCAGAGCGGGAGGGGTGGTCACAACGTCTCCTTGGAGCCGGGGTCTCGCTGTCGGGCGCGGCGGTGCGGACGGCGGGCCGCTGCGGTGCGTGGTGGGGGAGGTCATGACGATATCCGCCGCGCGCAAGGGGGTGGTGGCCGCTCCCCACGTACTGTCGGTAAGGCCCGAGGTGTCCGGTCCCGTCCCGATGGCGAGCGCACAGGTCGCCCGGGCCGGACGGTCGTACGGTGCCGACTTCCGCTTGCCCGCGACCAGTTCGGCCCCCGGCCCGGCGGCCAGCAGCGCGGCGGCCTCCGCGACGCTCGGCGTTCCGACCGCGGCCTCCGCGGCGGCGGACGGCGCCGGTACCGACACGGCCGCCAGAACATGCGCCGGGAACGACCGCAGCGGTACCCCGAGTCGCCGTGCCGCCCCGACCAGACCCGGCTCAGCGGCCTTGGCCGTCACCGTCGCCAGCGCGGTCAGCGCGTCCGCGGGCCGTCCTGCGGACGCGAGGGCGGCCGTGATGAGGTCCAGCACTTCCGCCACCGGTACGCCGCGGCTCGCTCCGACACCGACGACCAGCGGTGCGGCGGGCGGCCGTGGTCTCCCGCCCTGCGGTGCCGGAGACCGCTTCGCACTCACGTGTCCGCTCCGCGGCGCCTCGCCGGCGCCGTCGCGCGGCCTGCTTCCCGCCCCGTCCGTCATACCGCGACGGCTCCCCGGCCGAAGGCCACCGGCCCCCGCCGGCCTGCCAGGACGGCGGTGAGCCCGCCGGGTCCGGTGGTGAGTGGCTCTCCCGGCCACCGGGTGCCGAGCGCCGCCAGCCGACCCGCGACGGCGTCGGGCTCGGGGTCGCTCGCGGTGAGCGAGACCAACGGCAGCTCGGGGAGAGCGGCGTCGGAAGGGTGCGGCGTGTCGCCCCAGTCGAGGAGGAACGGCGTGCGGCCGCCGCCCGCGCCCGGTGGCGTCAACTGCCAGGCGATGCGGCCGCCGTTCGGTGCCCGGCGGCTCATCGCGACCGCGTCGCCGGGGTCGTAGCCGTGGGCCCGCGCGCGGGCGACGCAGGCCGCGATGCCGGTGACCCGGACCGCCCAGGTGACCAGTTCGGGACCGGACAGCGCATCGATGCCGAACCACCGCGGCCCGTCCGGCGCGGGCTGCTCCGGATCGGGCCCGATGATCTCGAAGTAGGCACCGCCGCCCAGCCCCAGCAGGTGATTGCGGGTACCCCGGCCCGGATGGCTGCCGCCCGGGGCGGGGCGCACACCGGTCAGTTCCGCCACTTCGGCGACCGTACGGTCCAGATCCGGCGTGGCGTGGACGAGATGGTCCAGGACGGCGCCCCGGCCGCCGGTCACCCGGCACCCCCCGGCGCGCCGGACGGCGTGCGCTGCGCTGCGCTCTCGACCAGGCGGCCGGCCAGCGAGGGCTCGGCAGCCCAGTGCACATGCAGATACGAGGCGTGCACGCCGCCGCTGACGAATCCCTCGACCCGGCGCTCGGGGTGCGTCAGGCCCCATGCGGGCGACGCGCCGGCGCCCGGCTCCAGCGTCGTGCGATGGAACTCGTGGCCGCGCACCCGCGTCCCGGCGGCCGCCAGCGCGTTGTCCTGGAGCGCCACCGCCTCCCGGTAGCCGAGCGTGAGCCGCTCGGTCATCCGGGCGTCCGCGGGCAGCACCCCGCACATCGGCTTGCCGTCGATGGAGCGGGAGAGGTAGAGCAGTCCGGCGCACTCGGCGGACACCGGGGCCCCGGAGGCGGCCAGCGCGGCCACCGCGGCCCGCAGCGGCGCGTTCGCCGACAGGTCCGGCGCGTACACCTCGGGGAAGCCGCCACCGATCACCAACCCCTGCGTCCCGGGCGGCAGTTGCTCGTCGTGCAGCGGGTCGAAGGGTGCCACATCGGCGCCCGCGGCGGCCAGCAGCTCGGCGTGCTCCGCGTACGAGAAGGTGAAGGCGGCACCTCCCGCGACGGCGATCAGCGGCTTCCCGGCGGCCGCGTCGGTGGGAGCCGCCCCGGCCGTCGCGCCGACGACGGGCGCCACCTCGGCGGCCGGATCCCAGGGCGTGTCCGTCAGCCGCGGCACGTCGTGCGCCAGGGCCAGCAGCGCCTTGAGGTCGCAGCCCTCGCGCACCCGCGCGGCGAGTTCGCGCACCGACTCCACCGCGTCCGTCCGGCGCTCGGCTACCGGCACCAGGCCCAGATGCCGCGAAGGGGTACGGGCCTGCTGGGTACGCCGCAGGGCGCCGAGCACCGGCACCCCGGACGATTCCATCGCCTCGCGGAGCAGCGCCTCGTGGCGGTCCGAGCCGACCTTGTTGAGGATCACCCCGGCCAGCCGGACCTCCGGGTCCCAGGACGCGAAGCCGTGCACCAGCGCGGCCACCGACCGGGATTGCGAGGACGCGTCCACCACCAGCACCACCGGCGCCCGCAGCACCTTCGCCACCTGCGCCGTCGACGACAGCTCGCCCTGCCCCGACGCCCCGTCGAACAGGCCCATCACGCCCTCGACGACCGCGAGGTCCGCGCCCGCCGACCCGTGCAGGAACAGCGGGGCGATCCGGCCGGTCCCGCACAGGTAGGCGTCGAGGTTCCGGCCCGGCCGGCCGGTGGCCAGGGAGTGGTAGCCGGGATCGATGTAGTCGGGGCCCACCTTGTGCGGGGAGACCGCGAGGCCCGCCTCGGCGAACGCCGCCATCAGGCCGGTGGCCACCGTCGTCTTGCCCGCTCCGGAGGCGGGCGCGGCGATGACCAGCCGCGGGATCGTCGCTCCGCTCACGCCGCGCTCACCATTCGATGCCCCGCTGGCCCTTCTGGCCCTCGTCCATCGGGTGCTTGACCTTGGACATGTCCGTCACCAGATCGGCGAAGTCCACCAGGGGCTGAGGGGCGTTGCGGCCGGTGATGACGACATGCTGCGTACCCGGGCGGTCGCGCAGCACCGACACCACCTCCTCGGTGTCGATCCAGCCCCAGTGCATCGGGTAGGCGAACTCGTCCAGCACCAGCAGCTTGTAGGTCTCGGCGGCGAGATCCCGCTTGACCTGCTCCCAGCCCTCGCGCGCCGCGTCCTCGCTGGAGAGCGCGTCCCGGACGTTTCGCTGCACCCAGGACCAGCCCTCGCCCATCTTGTGCCAGGCGACGCTGCCGCCCTCGCCGGTCGCGCCGAGCACCTTCAGCGCGCGCTCCTCGCCGACCTTCCACTTCGCCGACTTCACGAACTGGAACACCCCGACCGGCCAGCCCTGGTTCCAGGCGCGCAGCGCCAGACCGAAGGCGGCGGTGGACTTCCCCTTGCCGACGCCCGTGTGGACGAAGACCAGCGGCCGATTGCGGCGCTGGCGGGTGGTGAGCCCGTCGTTCGGTACGACGGACGGCTGTCCCTGCGGCATTACGCGACCCTCCGGGATCCTTGAGTGTGATCAGTGGTGCGGGCGGCCCGGCCGCCGGCCGCATGAAACGGTTCCTGCGCACCGGCCCGGCGGCCGGCGGAGCCCGACCGCGCGGGGTGCCCGCCGTGGCCTCCCTGCACCTCGCGGACGAGCGCCGAGACGCTGTCCGCGCGCAGCTCGTCGAGGGTGACCGCGGTGCCCTGCAGGGCCCGGGCCAGCTCGCCGGCCAGCCCCAGCCGGACGGGCCCCTGCTCGCAGTCCACGACGACCGAGGCGACGCCCTCCGAGGCCAGCAGGCGTCCGGCGCGGGTGGCCCGCGGCAACGGCTGGTCGCCGCCGGTCGCGCGGCCGTCCGTGACGACCACCAGCAGCGGCCGGCGCGAGGCGTCCCGCATCCGCTCCACCCGCAGCACCTCGTGGGCCTTGAGCAGGCCCTCCGACAGCGGTGTACGGCCGCCGGTGGGCAGCTGTTCCAGCCGTGCCGCGCCCGCCTCCACCGAGGAGGTCGGCGGCAGCGCCAGCTCGGCGCCCTTCCCGCGGAACGTGATCATGCCGATCTTGTCGCGGCGCTGGTAGGCGTCGAGCAGCAGCGAGAGCACCGCGCCCTTGACCGCGCTCATCCGCTGCCGGGCCGCCATCGAACCGGACGCGTCCACGACGAACAGCACGAGATTGCCCTCCCGGCCCTCGCGCACCGCCTCGCGCAGATCGTCCCGGCGCACCACCAGGCCCCGCCCGCTGCGCCCGCGGGCCCGCTGGTGCGGCGCCGCGGCCTGCACCGTCGCGGCCAGGTGCAGCTTGGTCAACGTCCCTTGCGGGCGCCGGGCGCCGGTGGTCCGGCCGTGCGCGGTACGGGCCCGCGACCTGCGGCCGTCCGCGCCCTCGCCCAGTCCGGGAACGTCCAGCCGCCGCGTGGTGAACGGCTCGGCCGCACCCACAGCCGCGCGCTCCGCTCCGGGCCTCGCCGGGGGCTGGTCGGTGGACTGCTCGGGGGCCGGTGCTCCGGTATCGGCGGGGTCTGCCGCGCCCGACTCCGGCTCCGGGCCCGCCGGGGGCGTCCGGTCGTCCCGGCCCTCGGGTCCCCCGTCCTGCGGCGGCGGCCCGCCGGGGCCGTCCGGGCCACCGTCGGGGCCGCCCTCCGGGCCGTCGGGGCCGCCGTCGGGGCCGCCGTCCGGCCCATCGGGCTCCGGGTCGTCGCCGTCGTCGGACCCGCCGAACTCCTCCAGCGTCTCGTCCAGTTTGTCCTCGTCCAGGCCCGGCGCGTCGAAGGGGTTGCGGCGCCTGCGGTGCGGCAGCGCGAGGAGCGCGGCCTGCCGGACGTCCTCGGCCAGTACGTCGGTCCGCCCCGCCCAGGCCGCGAGCGCGGTCGCGGTGCGCGCCATCACGATGTCCGCGCGCATCCCGTCCACCTCGAACGCCGCGCAGGTCGCGGCGATCTGCCGGAGCGCCGCGTCCCCGAGCGTCACGGCGGGCAGCAACTCCCGTGCCGCCGAGATACGCAGGCGCAGCTCGTCCTCCTCGTCCGCCCAGCGCGCCGCGAAGCCCGCCGGGTCGGCGTCGTACGCCAGCCGGCGCCGTACGACCTCGACGCGCCGGGCCGGCTCGCGGGAGGCCGCGACCTCGACCGTCAGCCCGAAGCGGTCCAGCAACTGCGGCCGCAGCTCGCCCTCTTCGGGGTTCATGGTGCCCACGAGCAGGAAGCGCGCCGCGTGCCGTACCGAGACGCCCTCGCGCTCGACGTACGAGGCGCCCATCGCCGCCGCGTCCAGCAGCAGGTCCACGAGGTGGTCGTGGAGCAGGTTGACCTCGTCGACGTAGAGCACGCCGCGGTGCGCGTCGGCCAGCAGGCCGGGCTCGAAGGCCTTGACGCCCTCCGACAGCGCCCGTTCGATGTCCAGGGCGCCCACCAGCCGGTCCTCCGAGGCGCCGACGGGCAGTTCGACCATCCGCGTCGGGCGGTCCTCACCCGCACCCGCCTCGTGCGGGCCGTCCGGGCAGGCCGGGTCGGGCGCGACGGGAGCGCAGGAGAAGCGGCAGCCGGTGATCACGTCCACGGGTGGCATCAGCGACGACAGGGCACGCACCGCCGTGCTCTTGGCGGTGCCCTTCTCGCCACGCACCAGCACACCGCCGACCGCGGGGCTGACCGCGTTCAACAGCAGCGCCAGCCGGAGATCGTCCATGCCGACTACCGCGGTGAAGGGATAGTTGGGAGTCGTGGTCATGCGTTGATGCCTCCTGCGGGCGCAGTACGCCCGCGCACGTGATCTGCCACCGCGGCCCCGGCCGCCGTGGCGCTGTGGCCCCCGCTTGAACGGGGGTGGTACGTCCTTGTCCGCCGGCTCCTCACGGCGCGCCCGGAGGGACGAACGGCAGCCCCTGCGGCACCCCCTCCTCGATCAGCCGCAACAGCGCGTCGGTGTCCGCGTGCTCCTCGATCAGATCGCCGAGCCGGTCCAGCTGCTCCTCGCGCAGCGCGCCGAAGCAGGTGTCGGGCGCCGGCACGAAGGCCCGGCCCGCGGCCGCCGCGACCTGCCGCAGAAAGGCCCGCCGGAACGCGTCGCTCTCCAGCGAGCCGTGCCAGTGGGTGCCCCACACCGAGCCGACCCGGCACCCGTCCAGACTCTGCCCGCGGCCGTCGGAGATGAACGTCTGCCCGCCGTTGACCTCGGCCACCCCGTGGTGGATCTCGTATCCCTCCACGGGCTCGTCCAGCGCCTGCCCCACCGGGCGCGCCAGCGTCTTCTCCACGGCGAAGCGCACCCGGACGGGCAGCAGCCCGAGGCCGGGCACCGCGCCGGCCCGCGACTCCACCTCGTCGTCGATGTGCTCACCGAGCATCTGGAACCCGCCGCAGATGCCCAGCACCGGACGGCCCTCGGCGGCCCGGCGCGCGATCGCGTCCGCAAGACCGCGCTCGCGCAGCCACTCCAGCGCCCGGACCGTTCCCCGGGTGCCCGGCAGCACCACCAGGTCCGCGTCGGCCAGTTCCTCGGCCCGGTCCACGAACCGCACCACCACGCCCGGTTCGGCGGCCAGCGCGTCCACGTCCGTGAAGTTGGACATCAGCGGTACCGCGGCGACCGCGACCCGCAGGACGTCCGCGCCGTGCGGCGGCGCCACCACGCTCTCGCGCACCGCGCCGCGCAGCGAGATCCGCAGACCGTCCTCCTCGTCGATGCCGAGCCCGTGGGCGAAGGGCAGCACGCCGAGCGTCGGCCGGCCGGTGAGGCCGCGCAGCATCTCCAACCCCGGCTCCAGCAGCGTCACATCGCCGCGGAACTTGTTGACGACATAGCCCGCGATCAGCGACTGGTCCTCCTTCGACAGCAGCGCCGTGGTGCCGAAGAAGGAGGCGAACACCCCGCCCCTGTCGATGTCCCCGACCACGACGACGGGCAGCCGGCCGGCGCGCGCGATGCCCATGTTGACGATGTCGGTGCGACGCAGATTGATCTCGGCGGGACTGCCCGCGCCCTCGCAGATCACCGCGTCATGAGTCCTCCGCAGTTCCTGGAGGCAGTCGGTGACCGTACCCAGCAGCGCCTCGCGCCGCCCGGCGTACGGTCCCGAGCCGCCGGGCGTCCGGCCGTCGGGGTGGCCGAAGTATCCCGTGGCGCTCAGCTCGCCGACCGGCTTGCCCAGCAGCACCACCTGGCTGCTGCGGTCGCTGCCGGGCTTGAGCAGCACCGGATTCATCAGCGCCGTCGGCTCGACCCGGGCGGCCGCCGCCTGCATCGCCTGCGCCCGCCCGATCTCCGCGCCCTCGCGCGTCACGAACGAGTTCAGTGACATGTTCTGCGCCTTGAACGGCGCGACGCGGACGCCCTGGCGGACCAGCCACCGGCAGATGCCCGCCGTGACCACGCTCTTGCCCGCGTCGGACGTCGTACCGGCCACCAGCAGGCCACCGCCGACAGACCCGCCGGACACCTCGAACCGTCCCGTCACCGGGTCCTCCTCATCTGCCGGGGCATCGCTGTGCCGTGAGCCGTGCCGTACCCGCCCGGCCGCGCGCCCTCGCCGTCCGGATCGCGCCCACCGCGAGCCGGCCCGCGACCGTCGTCGCCAGCGCCAGCACGCTCACCCGGCGCGAGAGCCTGACCGCCCGCTCGATGTCGGGCACGCCGACCGGCCGCGCCGCGCCGTTGAGCACCGGCCGGTGCTCAACCCGCCCGCCGTACGCCAGCGTGCCGCCCAGCCGGACGCCGAGCGCACCCGCGAACGACGCCTCCACCGGGCCGGCGTTGGGGCTCGGGTGCGCGCCGCCGTCGGCCCGCCAGGCGTTCAGCGCGCCGCGCCGGTCGGGTCCCGCGAGCACCGTGAGGGCGGCGGTCAGCCGGGCCCCGGGCCAGCCGGCCACGTCGTCGAGCCGGGCCGACGCCCAGCCGAACCGGCGGTAACGAGGCGATTTGTGACCCACCATCGCGTCCAGGGTGTTCACCGCCCGGAACGCCACCAGGCCGGGCACACCGCCCAGCGCCCCCCAAACCAGCGCGCCCACCACCGCGTCCGACGTGTTCTCCGCGACCGACTCGACCACCGCGCGCGCCATCTGCGGTTCGTCCAGCGCCTGCGGGTCGCGCCCGCACAGATGCGGCAGCCGCTCCCGCGCCAGATCCGGGTCGCCCGCCGTCAGCGCACCGCCGATGGCCCGCGCCTCCCGGCCCAGCGAGGTGCCGCCCAGCACGGCCCAGACCGTCGCCGCGGTGAGGGCGACGCCCGCGGCGGTACGGGCGCGGGCGCCACCGGCGGGAAGAGGTGAGGTCAGGGAGCCGCGTACGGCGCGCTGCAGGAGCGCGGCGCCCGCCGCCGCGCCGCCCGCGCACAGCAGGGCATGGGCCGCTCCGCGGCCACGGTGATCGCGCCACAGTCGGCGCTCGACGGTACCCGCGGCCCGGCCGAACGCGGCCACCGGATGGCCGCGCCGGGGGTCCGCCGCGATCAGGTCGCCGAGAAAGCCGAGGGCCGCGCCGCACGCGTACGTGGCGTGTTCGGCACGCATCGGATCAGACCGCCGTCAGTCCTCGAAGGGATGCTGCGGCGTCGCTCAACGGGCATCTCGAACTGCGGCCGGGCATGGCGGTATGTCCTCACTCAGGGTCCGCGCCCTGGCTCGACGTGACGGCGACGAGAGTCTCCTGGCTCCCGGATCGGCGTTTCCCCCGGCCTTCCAGCCCGTACGCACGCGACCTGGCGGGCGTACGCGTGACGGGCCGTGACCTCTCCTGGAGGAACGCTCCCCGGTGACAGTGGCGGGACCGCGCCGGATTCTCACCGGACTTCCTCATCTGTCGCCGAATGGCTCCGGCAGTCCACCACGCTCCACGAATGCCCGTCAACTCACCCTTGACCTGCGACGCAGCCCTGTGGCAGGCACTGTGGCGCACACCACAGGGTGCTCCGGAGGTCACGGACGGTTGCCCCCGCACCTGATCCCACGTCACTATCTGGTGGCACGGCGGGCGATGGCGCCGCCGGAAGGGGGTCGGGGGATGCCGGACAGGGCTGACCGTCACGAGATCCGCATCAGGATCACGGGCACGAACAACGCACACCAGGACATCGAGGATCTCAAGGCATGGCTGGAGCGCGAGCCGTGGCTCGCACACCAGCGGCACGACTGGACCCTGCGGCCGCGCCCGGCCGACGCAGACCGCGCCCCGGAGGAACGCGACCTCGGGGACATGGCCATCGGCATCGACGATCTGGTCCTGGTCCTCATCGGCACGGTCGCCGCCGAGGTGACCAAGAGCCTGAGCATCGCCCTGCGGGAGTGGCTGCGGCGGCGCAGGGAGGAACGGGCGGCGGGGGAAGAGCCGGCCGTGGCCGTCGACGGCGACGGCGGGCTGGCGCCGGTCGGTGACCCGGGCCCGCGCGGCGCGGCCCCCGAACGCCCCGACCCCGGAAGCCGGTCGACCGAGGGCGGCAGCGCCGGCGAGGACTGAGCCGGATGTCCCACTACGACGCGCGGGGCAAGATCAACCGGGCGCTGCTGATCTGTGTCAGCGACTACAAGAATTTATCCGCGCTCCCCGCCGTGGAGGCGAACGCCGAGGAACTCAAGCGGGTCCTGATCGACCCCGGCACCGACCTGTTCACCGACGAGGAAGTCGTCATCTGCCGGCCCCAGGAGCCCTGGGAGCTGGAGCAGGCCCTGGACGCCGTCACCGACGAGGCACGCGGCCTGCTGCTGGTGCACTTCTCCGGCCACGGCTGGGTCGGCCGCGACGGCGGCGACCTGCAGCTCATGGTCGGCATGTCGGACACCCGCCAGCGCCACAAGGCCGTGTCCTGGCAGGACATGGTGCTGTCCTACCTCGACAGCGCACGCGCCGACCGGATCGTGATCCTGCTGGAGTGCTGCTACTCCGGCAACGCCGACGAGACCTTCCACTCCCGCCGCAAACCCATGTCCCTGCTGATGGCCGCGCAGCCCAACCGCCGGATCTTCAGCGGCGACGAACCGGCCGGCGGCTCCCTCTTCACCCGCGCCGTCGTGCAGATCCTCGAACGCGGCATACCCGGCGAGCGGTTCGTCACCTTCGAGGACCTCGTCCGCACACTGCGCGAGCGGCTGGCCCACGAGCGCACGCCGATGGGCGACGTCTGGGAGCCCCGCTCGGCCAAGCAGAACACCGTCGACGACGTCATCCTCTCCTTCGCCACCCCGGAGGTCCGGCCCCCCACGCCGCTGCGCATCCGCTTGCGCCGGTGGCTGAAGCAGCGCCTCAGCCGCTGGCTGCGGGTCATCGCCGTCCTGGTGACCGTCCTCGGCCTCACCGCCGCCGGCCTCGTCGCCTTCCAGCTCCTGCGGACCGACCCGGCCTGCCCGCCCGCCCTCGAACTGCGTCTGCTCACCGCACCCGAATCCGAACCCGCCCTGCGCCAGGCAGCCTTCGCCTACGAGATGTCCGACCTCAACACCCGCCCGCTGCAGGGTGAGGACGACGTCCCCGACGGCTGCCGACGCGCCCAGATCACCGTCTACTCCGCGGCCAAGGACCAGGTCGACCAGGGCTTCGCCGCCGCCGACCGCTGGCAGGGCGAGGCTCACGGCACCGGCAAGGGCCACCCGTCCACCAAGGGCATCGACCCCCTCAACAGGCCGGGGCCGCAGCCCGATCTGTGGATCCCCGAATCCAGCGCCGACTACGCCGAGGTCCGCCGCGGCATGCCCGCCACCGGATCCCCCGTGACCCTGCACCACACCGGCCCGGTCGCCTACACCCCGCTCGTCGTCGGCATCCCGGCCAACCAGCGCCTCGACGACGTCGAACAGGTCGGCGCGTCCTGGCAGGAGATCCTCACCGGCACCGACAGCGACCACCGCGACCTGCGACTGCTGCGCCCCAGCCCCGTCCTGTCCGGCACCGGCCTGCTGCACACCATCGGCCTCTATCTCGCCAACGACGGCTCGCGGATCGGCCCCGCGGGCGGCCCCGACCCCACCCTCGCCCGGGACGCCGAGCGCAGGCTCTCCGCCCCGGGCAGCCAGTACGCGGGCAGCACCGAGCTGCTGTGCTCGCTGCGGCCCACCGGCCAGGACGGCCGCCCCGGCACCGGCCGGGGGAAGGGGGCGGCACCACTGGTCTCGGAGAAGTCCCTCGCCGACTTCAACCTCGGCCGCGCCATCGGCAGTTGTCCCGCCCTGGGGAGCCCGCTCGCCCCCGGCGACCGGTACGCCGCCTACTACCCCAAGAACGTCCCGGCGCTCGACCACCCGCTGATCCGGGTGGACTGGCAGGGCGCCACCGACGCCGCGCCGCGCCAGGACGCCGTCGGCCGCTTCGGCGACTGGCTGCGGGACCCCGAGGCCGGCCGGCGCATCCTCAGCAGACAGGGCTACCGCGCGGTCCCGGGCAAGGACGGCAAGGCGCCGGACCCGGTGCCGGACTCGCCGCTGACCGATCACCGTGCGGACGCCGACCTCGACGCGCCGGTCACCCCGTTCACCGCGGGCGGCGATCAGGTGACACGGGTGCTGGACGGCTACGACAAGGCGCAGAAGTCCAGTCGGCTGCTGATTCTCATGGACACCTCCACCTCGATGGCGGAAGGCGGCAAACTCCCGATCGCCCTCAGCGCGGCCGGCCGCGCCCTGGAGATGGTGGGCACCCACCACACGTACGGCCTGTGGGCCTTCCCCGACGGCGCGCACCCCACCGATCCCGGCGCGGTACGCCGGACCGTCCCGCTGGGCACCGCTGACCCCGCCCCGGGCAAGGCGGCCCTGGACCGCATCGCCAAGGGGGAGCTCGTCGAACACGGCGCGGCCATGCAGGAGGCACTGACCGCCGCCGTACGGGAGATGAAGAAGTCCACCGGCACCAACAACGCCATCGTGCTCATCCTCGACCAGGACGACGGCGCCGCACGGCGGGCGACGGGCGTGGAGCAGACCCTCAACTCACTTCTCAAGAAGGGACCCGAGGTGCCCGTCCTCACCCTCGTCATGGGCAAGGCAGGCTGCGACTCCTTCGTCCTCCAGGGGCTTGCCGGTGCCTCCAAGGGCCAGTGCGTCCCCGGCGGTCCGGACGCCCCCGATCTGCTCGCCGGACTTGTCGCCTCCGTCGGCACGGCCGGAAAGGACAGCCGGTGAGGGCCCGGCGGGCCGGCCTTCCCACGGCCCTGGTGGGCCTGACGCTGACGGCGGCTGCGAGCGGCTGTACCTCCGGGCCGGAGCCCACCCCGGAGAAGGGCGCGATCGTCCTCGCCACCGGCAGCGACCTCAGCAGCTCCGGCGTGCGTCAGGACCTCATCCTCGACTGGGAGCGGCGCACCGGCCGCAGCGTCCGGATCGTCAAGCTGCCGGACACCGCGGACGGCCAGCGCAGCCAGCTGCTGGCCTCCGGTCAGTCCGGCAACAGCGGCTACGACGTGCTGAACCTCGACGTGGCCTGGACGGCGGAGTTCGCCGAGGCGGGCGTCATCCGGCCCTGGGGCGCGAGCCTGGACGCCGATTTCCTCGACAGCGTGGTCAAGACCGTCGAGTACGGGGGCAAGGTGTGGGGCGTGCCCTTCAACACCGATGCCGGGCTGCTCTACTACCGCAAGGACATCCTCCACGACTACGGCTACGACCGGCCGCCCACCAACTGGGGCGAGCTGAAGAATGTGGCCGCCCAGGTCGCGGACGCCTACAACCGCAAGGCCGCGAAGGACGCGAAGGCCGCCGGGAACGCGGACGAGGACGCCGACACCGTCCCGAAGATGTACGGCATGGTCGCCCAGCTGCGGCCGTACGAAGGGCTGACCGTCAACACCCTGGAGTCGGCCTGGGCCAACGGCGGCGCCCCGGAGGCGACCAGCTTCACCAAGGGCGAGCAGGTCGGCGCGCTCCAGCAGGGCGTCGCCGATGTCAAGGACCGGCTCGACTCGATCATGCCGCACGAGGCCACGACGATGGACGAGACCGAGAGCCGCCGCTGGTTCGCCGACGGCCGGGCACTGTTCATGCGCAACTGGCCGGTGGAGTACGCCTCGGTCGCCGAGAAGCTGGAGGCGGGCGTCCAGTTCGACGTCGCCGAGCTGCCCGGGCGCCCGACCGACGGCAAGCGGATGTCCGTCCTGGGCGGGCAGAACCTCGCGATCTCCGCGACCAGCTCCCACCCGGAGGGCGCCCGCCGGCTGATCGAGGCACTGACCGGTCCGGGCAGTGAGCGGTGCCTGCTGGAGCGGGGGTTCGCCGCGACCCGCGACTCGGCCTATCGCGCTCCCTCGAAGGCCCCTGACTGCACCCTGCCGCCCGGGGACGCCGAGCGTGCGGAACACGGTGCCACCCGGCAGCCGGTACAGCGCCCCGACCAGGAGCCGCCGTACACCCGGACGCTGTACGCGGCGCTACGTGCCGCCGAGCCACGCCCGCGCTCCGCCCACTACCAGACCTTCAGCAAGGTCGTGCAGCTGCGCGTCTCCGAATACCTCAACAGCCGCGGCGGCACCGCCATAGCCGACGCCCTGGCCAGGGAAGCGGACGAGGCGCTCAGCGGCCGCGGCTGATGCCGCGGTCCGCCGAACGCCTCGTCCGGTGGAGTCCCTCGCCGTACCGGTCAGCCGGCGACGATGAGGTAGATGCCGTAGGCCACGGCCGCCGCGCACAACGCGAAGGAGGCCACCGCGCCGGTCCGCGCGCCCGCGCCGGGCGCGGAGGCCACGGCGGCCGCGCCCTCCTGCTGCGGCTTGCGGGACGTACCGACGATGCCGACGGTGAACAGGCCCACGATCCCGACCGTCACCACGAGGCTGACGCCGAAGACCTGACCGAGAGCTGCCCATTCGATGTTCATTGCGTGTCCTTAGGTGAGGGCCGCTAGCGGCTGGCTGCGGTCGCGGCCGCGGTGCGGTGGGCGGCGGTCGGGACGGCCGCGGTGCCCGGCTCGCGCTCCTCGGCGAGGGGGGCGGGCGAGCTCGCCGGGGGAGGGGAGACGCTCTGCAGCGCCGCCGTCACCACGCCCACGGGCTCCGCGGCGGGTGCCTCGTTGACGTTGGTGTGGTCGACCGGCTTGCGCCGGGAAGCGGCCCAGATCGCACCGCAGACGGCGAGTCCGAGGACCGCGACCGTCGCCACGCCCCAGTCGCCCTGACCGGCCAGGAGGGCGGCGCCCGCCGCGACCAGACCGGCGGCCGGCAGCGTCAGGCCCCAGGCCAGCACCATCCGGCCGGCCGTGGACCAGCGCACCACGCCGCCCCTGCGGCCCAGGCCCGAGCCCATCACGGAACCGGAGCACACCTGGGTGGTGGAGAGCGCGAAGCCGAGGTGGGAGGAGGCCAGGATGGTGGCCGCGGCGCCGGTCTGGGCGGCGAAGCCCTGCGGCGGCTGGATGTCGGTGATGCCCTTGCCCATCGTGCGGATGATCCGCCAGCCGCCCAGGTAGGTGCCGAGCGCGATGGCGACACCGGCCGAGGCGATGACCCACAGCGGCGGATCGGCGTGCGGGGCGACCACACCACCGGTGATCAGCGCGAGGGTGATCACGCCCATCGTCTTCTGCGCGTCGTTGGTGCCGTGGGCGAGCGAGACCAGGGCGGCCGAGGCGATCTGGCCGCTGCGGTAGCCCTTGGCGGTGTCCGTCTCGTCGCGGTTGCGGGCCAGCCGGTAGGTGAGCCGGGTCGCGGCCATCGCCGCGAGACCGGCGACCACCGGGGCGGCCACGGCCGGGATGAGGACCTTCATCACGACGGCGTCCGCGTGCACCCCGCTGGTGCCGACGGACACCAGGGTCGCGCCGATCAGACCGCCGAACAGAGCGTGGGAGGAACTGGAGGGGAGCCCGGCGAGCCAGGTCAGGAGGTTCCAGACGATCGCGCCGACCAGGCCGGCGAAGATCACTTCAGGTCTGATGCCGGCACCTTCGTCGATGATGCCGCCGGAGATGGTCTTGGCGACCTCCACCGACAGGAATGCTCCGACGAGGTTGAGCACCGCCGACATCGCCACCGCTGTCTTGGGCTTCAGTGCCCCGGTGGAAATGGTGGTGGCCATCGCGTTGGCCGTGTCGTGGAAGCCGTTCGTAAAGTCGAACACCAAGGCCGTGACGATCACGATCCCGATGAGAAGCGTGATGTGTTCCATTCACCCAGGCAATCAGCTCGATGGTCAGTGACTTTCGGAAACGTACGGAGGGCGGGTGAACGGAAAGTGAACTGGGGCGGGCCGAGTGATGACACCACCGCAGGGTTCACGGGGAGGTACCCCTGGCGTCACTTCCGTCTCACCCTCTGGCGAACTTCTTGAGCTGCCCCAGCGTCCCGTTCCAGCGGTCCTGATCACCTGGAAGGGGCCCCTGGTCGGCGTACTGCCAGAGGGTGGGGGCCGACCAGCCGGCGGGCAGCGGACCGGGCACGTCGTGCCAGTTCGCCAGCCACAGCGGATGGGACCTGAACGAGCGGCTGCTGCCCGTGCAATCGTTCCACCAGCGGGTCGTCGTGTAGATCACCGGCCGGCGGCCCGTCGCGCGCCGCACCTCCTTGCTGAAGGAGCGGATCCAGCGCACCATCGCGCCCTTGCTCAGCCCGTAGCACGGCTGCCTGGCGTTGTAGGGGTTGTGCTCGATGTCCAGGGCGGGCGGCAGCGTCCAGCCGTCCGACCTCCAGCGGCCGCCGTTGCGCAGGAAGTAGCGAGCCTGACGCGCGCCGCCCGAGGCGCTCGGGACCGCGAAGTGGTAGGCGCCGCGCAGCAGACCGGCCTCACGCGCGCCGTTGTACTGCTCGCGGAAGGCGGGGCTGCGGTAGCTGTGGGACTCTGTGGCCTTGACGTACACGAACCGTGCGCCCTCCTCCCGGGCTTCGGTCCAGTCGACGTTCTTCTGGTGTGAGGAGACGTCATGTCCGCGGGGCGAACCGCCCGCGGCGGCGGGCGCCGCGGGCCCGACGAGCGCCGCGCCCGCCAGCGCGACCACGGGCAACGTCGCGGCCAGTAGCCGGCGCGGACCGCCGGCGGGTCGAGGGTTCCGGAGGCTTCGGGGGCGAGGCTGCCGCGAGTCGGGGTGCGCGGATCGCGGCAGGGCGTCGGCGGGAATGCGGTGGGAAGCGCGCTCACTGGCCAATGGATCCCCTTGGTCGGCGACGTCTGGAGACAGTTCCCGACAGTAGTTGCTCGTTTACCCGGGGTGGCGGATTTAACGGATAATCATTTCGGGAGTGTCGCTATCATTCGTTGTCCGTTGTTATCGCCTGCTATTTGCCGATAACGGACACCGGGGGGGTCGGTCCCGCGCCTTCCCCCGAGCCGGCCTGCCCGTACGGTGGCGCGCACCGCCCGCTTCTGCCGCACCGCACCGGAGGACCCGTGAAGGACCAGCCCGACTCCGATGCCCGCCTCGCCGCCGCCTGGGAGGAACTGGTCGACACCGCACGGCGCACCGTCACCGACGGCCTGGTCGTCGGGACCTCGGGCAATGTCTCGGTGCGCGTCGGCGACCTGGTCCTGGTCACCCCCAGCGGCGTCCCCTACGACCGGCTCGGCCCGGACGACCTCACCGCGGTCGATCCCGAAGGCCGCCAGGTCGCCGGCGATCTGCGGCCCACCAGCGAACTCCCCATGCACCTGGCCGTCTACCGCACCACCGCGGCCACCGCCGTCGTGCACACCCACGCCCCGCACGCCACCGCCGTCTCCACGCTGGTCCCCGAACTCCCGCCGGTCCACTACATGGCCGCGGCGCTCGGCGGCCCCGTCCGGGTCGCCCCCTACGCCCTGTACGGCAGCGACGAACTGGCCCGGCACATGCTGGAAGCGCTCCGCGACAGGACCGGCTGCCTGCTGCGGAACCACGGCACGATGGTCTACGGCGACAGCCTCGGCCAGGCACTGGACCGCACCGCCCAGCTGGAGTGGATGTGCCGGGTCTGGCTCCTCGCCGGATCCGTTCCCGGCCACACCCCCGGCCTGCTGTCGGCCGGTCAGCTCGACGAGGCCGGGGCGCAGCTACGGGGCTACGGTCAGCAGAAGGTCCGGCGGCGCTGAAAGCGCCGGGTCCGGCGCCCGTCACCCGGCCGCTCCCGCCCACTGGCCCCGCCGCTCTCCCCTCCGCACACTGGGATGGTGCGCCTGGGTACTGCGGCGGCTGTCGCCGCCACCACCGTGATCGGTGCCGGGGCGGCCGCGGTGGCGGTCGGCCGGTACGCCAGCGATATTGCCCTCAAACCGTCGCCGGACCACCCCCTGCCGGGCGACCCCCGTCTCACGGTCCACTCCGCCACGGACGAGCTGATCACCCTCACCCGGACGCTCGCCTCGCTGCGGCCCGGCACCTACGGCCTCGCCGGCGCCGGCTGCCACGCGGTGGTCGGCCCCGTCGTCCGCGGCGTCCCGCATCCCGCCGACACCGTCGTACGCCGGCTGGAGCGGGTCACCCATGGCGTCCTGACGCCGGGCGCCCGGATGCTGCTGACCCCGCAGGTGTACATCGGCAACCCCCGCGACGCCCTCGGGATCGATTACGCCGATGTCGACATCCCCGGCGAACTCGGCGCACTGCCCGCATGGTTCCTCCCCGGCGTCCGCGACACCTGGGTCATCACCGCGCACGGCCTCGGCACCACTCGCGAGCACCCGATGGTCGCCATGCCGTTCCTGTGGCGCCATCAGATCCCGGTCCTCGACCTCGCCTACCGCAACGACGTGGGCGCCCCGCGCACCACCGACGGCATCAGCCATCTCGGCGACTCCGAATGGCGGGACCTGGACGCGGCGATCCGCTACGCGATCCGCTACGGCGCCCACAAGGTGGTCCTCTACGGCTGGTCCACCGGCGCCACCATGGCGCTGCGTGCCGCGGTCAACTCCGCGCTGCGCGACCGGATCAGCGGCCTGGTGCTGGACTCCCCGGTCCTCGACAGGCAGGCCGCGGTGCGCGCGCTGGCGGCCGGCCGACGGGTCCCGCGGGCCCTGCTGCCCCTGGTGGTACGCGCCGCGGAAGGCGCCACGGGGCTGCCTCTGGACCGCCCCGCCGACGCCGTGGATCCCGCCGCGCTGACCGTCCCGGCCCTCCTCTTCCACGGCCCGGACGACACCGTCGCGCCCTGGGCTGCCTCCCGTTCCTTCGCCGCCCGCCGCGAGGACCTGATCACCCTTCAACCCGTACCGCACGCCCCGCACGCCGCGATGTGGAACGCCGACCCGGACAGTTACGACGAGGCCCTGCGCCGCTTCCTGACCCCGCTGATGTAGTGGCATGAGGGGCCCGCCGCGGCCGGCCCTTCCGGTCCGGTCCGCCCCGGTGCCACCCGATATCGGGTGACGCCCGGTCGTACGGGGGGACAACTCCCCACATCCGGGATGGGTCGGCGAGGTGGCGCCGCGTGCGCGGAGCGCCTCCCGGGTTCCGATTGGGCTTTCGGGCCGTCAGCGGCAAGACTGCTCCTGTGACGTCCCGTACCCCGCGCGACTCCCGGCTCCGACTCGTCCCCCGCCAACCGATTGCGGCCGCCCGCAGGGCGGTGAGCACCCGGGCAGCCCGCCCGGCGCCGCGCCCTCCCGAGGGCACCCCGCCGCCGGCGGAGCTGGCCCGGCAGGCCCGCGCCGTACTGGCCGGTGCGGCCCGCCTCGCCCGCTGGGCCGACGGCGCCGGCGGCACCGGAGCGGGACTGCGGGCCGGGCCGGACGGAGCGCTGCCCGCGCCCGACGTCGAGCGCGCCGCCGAGGCCCTACGGCTCACCGCGCGGCAGGTCCGCGCCGACTGGGACCGCGCCCGGCTCGCCGGGCTCATCGAGCTGCACGGCGGCGTGGCCCGCCCCGGCTGGCGGCTGCGTGCCTGGGACCGCGACGACACGGCCGCCCTGCGCGGCTGGGTCGCGCTCTTCGACGCCTGGTCGCTGGCCCGTCCCGCACCGGCCGGCGCCGGCCCCGCGATCGTCGCCGAAGTCGTCGAAGCCGTACCGCAGTTGCTTTCGCTGCTGCACCTGTCGGCCGGCCCGGTGCGGCTGCCGGTCCTGCTGGACATGCTCGACCAGCGCGTCGCCGAGCTGCGCACGGAGCGCTGCGAGGTCCCCTACGGCCAGGACAAGGCTCCGGGCCGTGCGGTGCAGACCCCCGTGCCGGGCCCGCGTACGGGCGCGGCCGCGGAAGCCGGGGGAGCGGTGGTCGAGGCCGCCGGTGCCTCGCTCGCCGAGCTGCTGGACTGGGCGCTGGACTCCCTGACCACCGTCGGGGCGCTGTTCCCGCAGGACGACGCCACCGGCGCGCACGGCGACCGTGACGAGGCGCAGCTGACGCCGCTCGGCAACTGGTCGGTGTGGGTCAAGCTGGAGCAGATCTGCGTCGCCGCGCAGAGCCCGGCCGGCCACATCGAGCAGTCAGCGGAGGCGATGCTGCGCGGCTGCGCCCGGCTGACCCCCGGCCCCGCCAGGACCGAGTACCGGGCGTGGCTCGCCGCCCGCTCCGTCGGCGCCGCGGTCGAGGAGCTGCTGACCGTCGCCCGCGGTGAGGACGCGCTGCTGCGCGGGCTGGCCTTCGAGGCGTTGCGGGCCGTCGGCGCGCCCGCGGAGCCCGCCGTGCGCGCCGCGGCCGATGAGCCCGCGCTGCGGCCGTACGCCCTGCTGTGGCTGGTCGAGCACGAGGGCGGGGATCCGGAGACCGCGCCCGACGTGCTCACCCGGGAGGAGTCGACCTGGCTGTGGGTGGACACCGCCGCGGCCGTCGCCGACCACGGCGAGACCCAGCTGCTGGTCCGTCATCTCGACTCGGCGGTGCAGGGCTCGGTGCCACGCCTGCTGGACGAGGTGCGTGCGGTCGGGCATCCGCGCACCGTGCAGGTGCTGGTCGCGCTCGCCGCGGCGCACCCGGACCCGGCGCTCGCCAAGGCCGTACGCCGCGCGGCGTTCCAGGTCCACACGGGCGGTGTCTGAGCCCGCCCGGCGGCTCGCCTCGGCCTGTGCTCTCTCAGGCCGAGGCGCCGGGGACGTACGTCCCGAAGCTCCAGATGTTGCCCTCGCCGTCCCGGGCCATGTAGTCACGCGAGCCGTAGTCCTGGTCCTTGGGCGCCATGAGGATCTCCGCCCCGGCCGCCTCGGCCCGTGCGAAATGCGCGTCGGTGTCCTCGACGACGACGTAGACGCCGGTGGGGCCGGAATCGCCCATCGCCGTGTCGAAGACGCCACCGTGGCCCTTGGACCCCAGCATCACCTTGCCGTTGCCGTAGGACAGCTCGGCGTGCAGCACCGCACCGCCCTCGCCTTCGTACACGGCGTCCTGGGTGAAGCCGAAGGCGTCGGTCAGCAGCCGGATCGCCGCCCGGGCGTCGCGGTAGAGCACGGTCGGGTAGATCGTCGGGGGCCCGGAGGGGGCTGTGGTCATGGTCGTTCACCATCCCTGCGGTCGGGCCGCGGAACTTTTTCCGAGACCTGCGTCACAGTCTTCCAGCCGGGTCCGGCACCGCACCCCAGGACCGTGCCCGCCCTGCCGCGACCACCGCTGCGTGACCTGCGCCGGACGGCCCGCCGCCCGGCTCTGTCCGTACGGCCCCGGCCCGACCTCGCCCCGCGGGCCGTCTCCGGCCGCCCGCAGCCGGGAAAACGGCTTGCGCAGCACCGTTAGACTGCCCGTATGGCAGTTCTCCTTTGGGTTCATTAGACGGCGTAGACCGCTCTCGGACCGTCCGTCCAATCCGCCGTCTTCCTGCCCTGGAGTTTTTCCGTGATCACCGCTTCCGGCCTTGAGCTGCGCGCCGGCGCCCGAATCCTCATCGAGTCCGCCTCCTTCCGTATCGCCAAGGGCGACCGCATCGGCCTGGTGGGCCGCAACGGCGCCGGCAAGACCACCCTCACCAAGGTGCTCGCGGGCGAGGGCATCCCCGCCGCCGGCACGGTCACCCGCTCCGGCGACGTCGGCTACCTGCCGCAGGACCCGCGCACCGGCGATCTGGACGTGCTGGCCCGCGACCGCATCCTGTCCGCCCGTGACCTGGACTCCGTGCTCCGCAAGATGCGGGAGAACGAGGACCGGATGGCCAACGGCAAGGGCGCCACCCGCGAGAAGGCGATGCGGAAGTACGAGCGCCTGGAGACCGAGTTCCTGACCAAGGGCGGCTACGCGGCAGAGGCGGAGGCCGCGACGATCGCCGCCAGCCTCGGACTGCCCGACCGCATCCTGGGGCAGCCGCTGCACACCCTCTCCGGTGGTCAGCGCCGCCGTGTCGAGCTGGCCCGGATCCTGTTCTCGGACTCCGACACCCTGCTGCTCGACGAGCCGACCAACCACCTCGACGCCGACTCCATCGTCTGGCTGCGTGACTACCTCAAGACGTACCGCGGCGGCTTCATCGTCATCTCGCACGACGTCGACCTGGTCGAGACCGTCGTCAACAAGGTCTTCTACCTCGACGCCAACCGCTCGCAGATCGACGTCTACAACATGGGCTGGAAGCTCTACCAGCAGCAGCGCGAGGCGGACGAGAAGCGCCGCAAGCGTGAGCGGCAGAACGCCGAGAAGAAGGCGGCGGCCCTCAACAGCCAGGCCGACAAGATGCGGGCCAAGGCGACGAAGACGGTCGCCGCGCAGAACATGGCCAAGCGCGCCGACCGGCTGCTCGCGGGCCTTGAGGCGGTGCGGGCCTCCGACAAGGTCGCCAAGCTGCGCTTCCCGGACCCCGCGCCGTGCGGCAAGACGCCGCTCACCGCCGAGGGCCTGTCGAAGTCCTACGGCTCGCTGGAGATCTTCACCGATGTCGATCTGGCCATCGACAAGGGCTCGCGAGTGGTCATCCTCGGCCTCAACGGTGCCGGCAAGACCACCCTGCTGAGGCTGCTCGCCGGCGTCGAGACGCCCGACACCGGCGACGTCCGCCACGGACACGGCCTCAAGCTCGGCTACTACGCCCAGGAGCACGAGACGCTGGACCCGGACCGCACGGTCCTGGAGAACATGCGCTCGTCCGCCCCGGACATGGACCTGGTCGCCATCCGCAAGACGCTGGGCTCGTTCCTCTTCTCGGGCGACGATGTCGACAAGCCGGCCGGAGTGCTCTCCGGCGGCGAGAAGACCCGTCTGGCCCTGGCCACGCTGGTCGTCTCCTCCGCCAACGTCCTGCTGCTCGACGAGCCGACGAACAACCTCGACCCGGCCAGCCGCGAGGAGATCCTCGGCGCGCTGCGCACCTTCACGGGTGCCGTGGTCCTGGTGTCGCACGACGAGGGCGCGGTGGACGCGCTGGAGCCGGAGCGGATCATTCTGCTGCCGGACGGCGTCGAGGACCTGTGGGGCCAGGACTACGCGGATCTGGTCGCGCTGGCCTGATCAAGGCCGTCTGGATCATTCGGCCGACGGGTGATCCATCATCTGAGTGAGAACGGCTCGTACATCGGCGAGCCTGCGGCGGAAGGCCGGGCCCCTCGGGCTCGGCCTTCTCCCTTTCGCGCACATACCTCCTGACCTGCCGCTTCTCCCGGAAGGCGGTCTCCGGCCGGCCCGCGTGAGGGGCGGAATGAGGAATTCCGTCGGCGGTGTCCCGGCGCCGGACGCCAAAGGATGTCGTAGAGACCTTGCGGAATGGGTGGCCAGGAAGCCGGGGAGGGGTGATCATGAGAGTCCAGAGCGCACTTCCCACGAGGAGGCACGGGTGGCCGAGACTCTGAAGAAGGGCAGCCGGGTAACCGGCGCCGCGCGCGAGAAGCTCGCGGCAGACCTGAAGAAGAAGTACGACTCCGGTGCGAGCATCCGGGCGCTGGCCGAGGAAACCGGTCGCTCCTACGGATTCGTGCACCGGATGCTCAGTGAATCCGGTGTGGTCCTGCGCGGTCGTGGCGGAGCCACGAGGGGCAAGAAGGCCGCCTCGGCCTGACGACCGCGACTCCGGGTGCAGCGGTGTCCCCCCGGTCGGTCGAGCAGTCGACCGGGAGGTTACCGTTCAGTCACTTACGCACGCAGGTGCGGCTGGCTGACTCGGAGGCGCCTTATGACTCTGCTCGACAAGGACGGTGTGCGGCTCACCGTGGACGACGCGATCGCCACGGTGACCCTCGCCAACGCGGCCAAGCGCAACGCGCAGTCGCCGGCCATGTGGCGGGCGTTGGCCGAGGCGGGCTCGCTGCTGCCGGGAAGCGTACGGATCGTGGTGCTGCGCGCGGAGGGCCAGTCCTTCTCCGCAGGGCTCGACCGGCAGGCGTTCACGCCCGAGGGGTTCGACGGTGAGCCGTCGTTCCTCGACATGGCGCGCGGTCCGGACAGCGAGCTGGACGCCACCATCGCCGAGTACCAGGAGGCGTTCACCTGGTGGCGGCGCAATGACGTGGTCTCCATCGCCGCCGTGCAGGGACACGCGATCGGTGCGGGCTTCCAGCTCGCTCTGGCCTGCGACCTGCGAGTCTGCGCCCAGGACGTCCAGTTCGCCATGCGCGAGACCAGCCTGGGGCTGGTACCGGACTTGACCGGCACCCACCCCCTCCTCGGACTCGTGGGCTATGCCCGCGCGCTGGAGATCTGCGCCACCGGACGCTTCGTCCATGCCGAGGAGGCGGAACGGGTGGGCCTGGCCAACCTCGTGGTGCCCGCCGATGAACTGGACGCCGCGGTGGCCGATCTGGCGGCGGCCCTCACCGCCGCCCCGCGCGACGCCGTCATCGAGACCAAGGCACTGCTCGCCGGCGCAGCGAACCGCACCTACGAGGAGCAGCGCACCGCGGAGCGGGCCGCCCAGGCGCGCCGGCTGCGCGACCTCGCGGGCATCGGGGAGTAGCACCCGCGACAGCGCGTACGGGAGTGCCCGGTCGGCCGAGGGTCTCAGCCCACCGGCCGGGCCCTTCCGGAGAAGTTCCCCTCCACGCCCGTGACCAGCACGGCGACCGTCCGGGCCGAGGGCGCCGCGGCCGTCACCGCCGCACGCACGGCGCGGGCCACCTCCAGCGCCCGGTGGCCGGCCACGGTCGTCAGCTGCACGAACGCGTGGCCCTCGGCGAGCCGCACCGGCCTGGCGCCGAGCGCCGGGGCGAGCCGGGCAACGCCGGGGATGCCACGGACGACGGCGCCGATCCCCTCCGGGCCGTCCTGCGTCGCGCCCGAGCGGGCTTTCTGCGGTGTCACCGGCCCGCCGGCCGTGCTCGCGGGCGCGGCCCGGTCGGTCCGCTCCGCTGCGTCCGCCTCCAGGAGGTCGTCGGCCCGCAGATCCACTGCGTTCACCACCAGGCCCAACTCCTGCTCCGCCGCGTCCACAAGAGCCGCGCGCAGCAGCTCGGCGACGGCGGGCAGCGGCCGGTCGGCGTACGCGGCGAAGTCCGCCTCGATCCGCAGCGGGCCCGGCGGCAAGGCGCTCGGCGGCGCCGGCACCTCGGGGCGCGGTGCGCTCTCGGGATCCGCGAGGGACAGCCGCGGCGTGCCCCATCGCACCCCGGCCGGTGAGCCGACGGCGGCCCGCAGTGCGTCCGCAGCCGCTCGCTCGGTGATCCAGGCACCGTCCGAGGGCCCGCCCAGCGGAAGCACCCGGCCCATGCGGAGCTGCTCGCTCACCGCTTGCGCCAACTGGTACGCGGGCACCGCGTCACCTCTTCTCCGTCTGCCCCCGGTTGCCCCGGATTCCCCGGTTTTCCGAACTGTGCCCCCAGCCTGCCGCAGAGCTGCCCGTACGGCAGGGCGGTACGCCGAATGGAGCCATATGGAGCACGTCGCCCGGTATCCCCGAAGCGAGGTGCGCAAACCGCACTTACTGTGTAAATCGGAGCGGGTAGACCGCTCCTCCCCTCCGAAAGGGACGAACGGCGATGAGCGAGAGCCAGCAGTATTCGGACAGTGGAAAGACGCTGGGCGGCAGGCGGGGCGGCGGCGACCCCGCGTCCCGTGGACGTACCACCATCGCCGACGGCGTCGTGGAGAAGATCGCCGGCCTCGCGGCTCGCGAGGTGGTCGGCGTCCACGCCATGGGCAGCGGCTTCGCCCGCACCTTCGGCGCGGTCCGGGACCGGGTACCCGGCGGCGGCAAGTCGGCCACCGCGTCCCGCGGTGTGAAGGCGGAGGTCGGCGAGCTGCAGACCGCGCTGGACCTGGAGATCGTGGTGGACTACGGCGTGGCGATCGCCGATGTCGCGCGGGCCGTCCGGGAGAACGTCATCTCCGCCGTCGAGCGGATGACGGGTCTGGAGGTCGTCGAGGTCAACATCGCGGTCAGCGACGTCAAGCTGCCCGACGAGGAAGACGAAGAAGAGGAATCCGAGTCCCGGCTTCAGTAGTCGAGTCCGCCCGGAGTGGTAGCGAAGGAGCGCATGATGAGTATGGCCGTGGTCGGCCTTTTGGCCGGTATGGCGCTGGGCTTCGCCGGATACTTCGGCGGCTTCGGAGCCTTCGTCCTGGTAGCGGCATTGGGCGTGATCGGATTCGTGGCAGGCAGGTTCCTCGACGGCGACCTGGAGCCCGGCTACTTCTTCCGTTCGCGCAACGGTGAGCGCTACGACCGTTACGACCGCTTTGAACGGCGGAGGTGACGCCGGGTGACGACCGTCTCCCCGACCTCCGCCGTCACCGCTGTTCCGGCGGGGGAGCGGGGCGCGACAAAGATCGCTGACCGGGTGGTGGCCAAGCTCGCCGCGCAGGCGGCACGCGAAGCGCTGCGCACGGCCGCTGCCGGCTCGACCACCGACGCCCATGCGTCGGTGACCATCCACCGCCGGGACGGCCTGCCGCACTTCGGCGAGGCCCGGGTGAGCGTGACCGTGGAAGTCGGCTACCCCTCGGACATCGGCGCGCAGTGCGGCGCGGTGCGCCGCCGGGTCACCGAGCGGGTCAGGACACTGGCCAACATGGAGGTGCCCGACGTCGCGGTGGAGGTCGAGCGCCTGCACTCCCCGCTGCTGGACACCCCCGGCCGGGGAAGGGTGCGATGAGCGACGACGAGGAAGTGTCGAACACCAGGCGGCTGCCCACGCTCGACAAGGAGCCGGGTGCCTCCGACCCGTCGGACCCGTCCGGGCCTTCTCCCGAGGCCAAGGACCCCAGCGCGACCACGGACGGTGAGAAGGCGGGCCGCTTCTGGTCCGAGCGCCAGGTGCCGGTCGCCATCGTCGCCCTGGTGCTGCTCGGCGCGACGGGGCTGATGCTCTACGACGTCGTCGCGGTGCGCGCCGACCACCAGGCGATGTCCTGGCGCCGTCAGCTCGCCGACCAAATGGCCACCCGCCCCCTGGACAACCCCTGGGTGCTGGGAATCGCGGCGGCCGCCGCGCTGATCGGGCTGTGGTTCCTCGTGCTGGCCCTCACCCCGGGTCTGCGCGAGGTGCTGCCGATGCGGCGCACCGCCTCCGGCATCCGGGCCGGACTCGACCGTTCGGCCGCCGCGTTGATCCTCCGCGACCGGGCGATGGAGGTGCCCGGCGTGCAGTCCGTGCGGATGTCCGTCACCCGCCGCAAGGCCAAGGCGCGCGCGTTTTCCCACTTCCGTGAGCTGGAAGAGGTCCGCAGCGACCTGGACGCTGCGCTCGGTGACGGCCTGCAACAGCTGGGGCTCTCGCACCGGTTGCGGCTCTCCCTCAAAGTCCGGCGCCCGAAGAAGAGGTGAGCGCGAGATGCGCAAGGTGCGAAGAACCGTCAACCGGGTGCTGCTGGGCCTGGCGGGCGCGGTGCTCTTCGGGGCCGGGGCGTCGGTGCTGGTGGCCGGTCTCGACCTGCCTGCCAAATGGCACTTCACGCTGCCCGGCCACTGGCCCTGGACCGGGCCGGACGGCGTGCTGCTCTCCGACAAGAACCGCACCCGGTGGACGGACAGCGGCTGGTGGTGGCCCACGGTCATCGCGGCCCTGGCCGTACTGCTCCTGCTCGTCCTGTGGTGGCTGCTGGTGCAGTTCCGGCGGCACCGGCTGACCCATCTCCTGGTCGACAGCGGCGACGGTGAGGGGGCCTCGTTGCGCGGCCGGGCGCTGGAGGACGCGTTGACGGCCGATACGGAGGCGCTGGACGGTGTGGACCATGCCGGTATGCGGCTGACCGGCCGGCGGACCGAGCCCACGGTGCGGGCCCAGCTGGCGCTGGCTCCGCACGCCGACCCGGGCACGGTGGTACGGCGTCTGGCGGACAACGCGCTGGGCAACGCGCGCCGCTCGGCGGGTCTGGACGAGCTGCCGGCGGACGTCCGGCTGCGGGCCGTCCGGCACCGCGCGGAGCGGGTCAGCTGACGCCCCCTGCGAAGGCACGTAGCGGCGAAGCGCCCCGGGTGGCCGGTCCACAGCGGCCACCCGGGGCGCTTCGCCGTGCAGGCGGTACGTCAGAAGCCGTGCCGTGCCCCGCCGTCGACCGGCACCATGACGCCGGTGATGTAGGAGGCGGCCGGCGAGAGCAGGAACGCCGCGGCCCGGCCGAACTCCTCGGGGTTGCCGTAGCGGCCCAGCGGAATCGACGCGGAGTTGCGCGCACGGGAGCCCTCCGGGTCCCCGGAGAGTGCGTCGAGCTGGGTCATCCGGTCGGTGGCGATCCGGCCGGGCAGCACGCCGACGACGCGGATGCCGCGCGGGCCCACCTCGTTGGACAGCGACTTGGCGAACCCGGCGAGCCCCGGGCGGAGCCCGTTGGAGATGGTCAGGCCGCCGATCGGCTCGTAGACGGAGCCGGACAGCACAAAACCGATGACGCCGCCCTCGTCCAGCTCGGCGGCGGCGGTCCTGGCCAGCCGTACCGCGCCCAGGAAGACCGCCTCGAAGGCCGACTGCCACTGCTCGTCGCTGTTGTCGGCGGCCGAGCCGGGCGGCGGTCCGCCGACGCTGATCATGATGCCGTCGAAGCGGCCGAAGCGTTCACGGGCCGCCGCGACCAGGCGCGCAGCGGCGTCCGGATCGGCGTTGTCGGCCGCGACCCCGAGGGCGCGGTCGCCCAGGGGCGCGGCCGCCTCGGCCGCGCTCTCCTCGGTGCGCCCGGTGAGCACGACGTTGGCGCCGTCGGCGATCAGTTCACGGGCGGTGGCGAAACCCAGCCCACGGGTCGCTCCGGTGACGATGTACGTCCGGTCGGTGAGTCCAAGATCCATGGCCCTAGTCTGCCCCCGGGCCGTCCAGCAGCGCGAAGGCGGTCCCCACCAGCCCGATGTGACTGAACGCCTGCGGGTAGTTGCCCAGCTGCCGCCCGGCGACCGGGTCGTACTCCTCGGCCAGCAGCCCGACGTCGTTGCGCAGGTCGAGCAGCCGCTCGAACAGTGCGCGGGCCTCGTCCCGGCGGCCGATCGCGTGCAGGGCATCGGCGAGCCAGAACGAGCAGACCAGGAAGGCTCCCTCGCCTCCTGGCAGGCCGTCGACGGAGACGCCGTCGGTGGTGCTGTAGCGGCGTACCAGTCCGTCGTGCGTCAGCTCCCGCTGCACCGCCTCGACGGTGCCGACGACCCGCGGGTCGGTCGCCGGGAGGAAGCCGACGCGGGGGATCAGCAGGGTCGCGGCATCCAGCTCCGGCGAGCCGTAGTACTGGGTGAAGGTGCCGCGTTCCGTGTCGTAGCCCTGCTCGCAGACCTCGCGGTGGACCTCGTCACGCATCGCCTTCCAGCGGGTGAGATCGCCGCTCGCCTTCGGATACGCCTCCAGCGCGCGCACCGCGCGGTCCGCGGCGACCCAGGCCATCACCTTGGAGTGCACGAAGTGGCGACGCGGCCCGCGGATCTCCCACAGCCCCTCGTCGGGGTCGCGCCAGTTGGACTCCAGGTAGTCCACCAGGGTGCGCTGGATCCGCCAGGCATGGTGCTCCGACGGCAGCCCCGCGGTACGCGCGATGTGGAAGGAGTCCAGCACCTCGCCGTAGACGTCGAGCTGGCGTTGTTCGACGGCGGCGTTGCCGATCCGCACCGGCGGGGAGTCGGCGTATCCGGACAGCCACGGGAGTTCGGCCTCCGGGAGCCGCCGCTCACCGGACAGCCCGTACATGATCTGCAGGTCCTGGGGCGCACCGGCCACCGCACGCAGCAGCCAGTCCCGCCACGCCCGCGCCTCGTCCAGATACCCGGCGGCGATCAGGGAGTTCAGGGTGAGACTGGCGTCCCGCACCCAGCAGTAGCGGTAGTCCCAGTTGCGGATGCCGCCGAGCTCCTCGGGCAGCGAGGTGGTGGGGGCCGCCACGATGCCGCCGGTGGGGGCGTAGGTCAGCGCCTTGAGGGTGATCAGGGAGCGGATCACCGCGGCGCGGTAGGGGCCTTCGTAGCGGCAGCGGGCGGACCAGTCCTGCCAGTCCTCCAAGGTGGCGTCGAGTGCCTCGAAGGGCTCGATCTGGTTCGGCCGGGGCTCGTGGGAGGGATGCCAGGTCAGTACGAAAGCGGTGCGTTCACCCTCGGAGACGGTGAAGTCCGAGCGGGTGCTGAAGCCTTTGCCGTACGTGGTGCCCAGGGAGGGGGTGCGCAGCCACACCGAGTCCGGTCCCGCGACCGCGACCCGGCAGCCCTCGGAGTGCCGTACCCAGGGCACCACCCGCCCGTAGTCGAAGCGCAGCCGCAGCACACCGCGCATCTCGACGGTGCCGCGGATGCCTTCGACGATCCGTACGACATCGGGCGCGCGGTCGCGCTGCGGCATGAAGTCGGTGACCCTGACAGCGCCGGTGGGGGTCTCCCACACGGTGTCCAGCACGAGGGAGTCACCGCGGTAGGAGCGCTCGGCGCGGGCGTCGGCGTCCCGGGGTGCCAGTCGCCAGTGTCCGTTGTCCCTGCTGCCGAGGACGGCGGCGAAACAGGCGGCCGAATCGAAGCGCGGCAGGCACAGCCAGTCGATGGATCCGTCGCGGCCGACGAGTGCGGCGGTCTGCAGATCGCCGATGAGCGCGTAGTCCTCGATGAGTGGGTGCACTCAGCGCACCTTCCCGCGAGGGGGGCGGGCTACTCGGTCGGAGCGGCTGTCCGGGCTACGGCTTCCGCCCGGTCAGATGCCGGGTCCGGTGCGGGGGCCTTGCCGTCCTCGGTGGCGTCTGCCTCCGGTGCAGGAGGCTCGGTCCCCTGAGGGGCCGGGGGACCGGCCGCGCCCCGGTCCTCCTCGGCCGCGGCCTCGGCCCGGTCGCGGCGCTCGCGGCGTACCAGGACGACCCAGCCGACCGGTACCGCGGCAGCGAACAGCCACCACTGGATGGCGTACGCCATGTGCGGCCCGATGCTGTCGTGATCCGGCTCGGGCACCTGCTCGGGCTTGCCGCCGGCCGGCTTCGGCCCGGTCTGCTCGATGTAGCCGCCGAGGACCGGCCGGTCGAGCCGCTCGGCCTGCTGCGCGCTGTTGATCAGCATCACCTGGCGGGCCGGCAGCCCCTTGGTGTTCTTGATGCCGCTCTCGGCGGTGGTCTCGTCGGCCATCATCCGGCCGGTCACGGTCACCTGGCCGCGAGGGGCGGCCGGCACGCCGGGGAACTTCGTGAGGTCGTTGCCCGCCGAGATCCAGCCGCGGTTCACCAGGACGGCGTCGCCGCCGGGCAGAAGCAGGGGAGTCAGGACGTAGTAGCCGATGCTCTGCTCGTCGGCGGCGGTGCGCTGGCGTACGACGACCTCGTGACGGGTGTCGTACCTGCCGGTGGCGGTGACCGTGCGCCACATGTCGTCCCGTGGCAGTGGCCGGCCAGGCGCGGTCAGCTCGGTGACCGGGACCGGCTCGGCGGCGAGGCTGTCCGCGATGAGCTGGTTCTGCGCCACCTTGTGCTCGTGGCGGTGGAACTGCCAGAAGCCCAGCTTGATCATCGATGGGATCAGGACCAGGCCCACGAGGGTGAGGATCACCCACTGCCGGGACAACAGGAAGCGGTACACGCATTGACGGTACCCGGAGTGCGGCGGCCCCCGAGCAGGGGGTCCTGCCGGGGGCCGGGAGCCGCTCCGAGGGCCGGCGGCCGGGTCAGACTCTGTCGACGATGCCCACCTTCCCCTCCGCGCGGGCGCAGTGGGCGCCGCAGAACCACTGGCCGCCGACCTCGACGCCCTGGCCGATGATCTGGCATCGGCAGTGCTCACAGATCGGTGCCATGCGGTGGATGGCGCAGGAGAAACAGTCGAAGACGTGCACCGCGCCCTGCGCGTGCACCTCGAACGTCATGCCGTAGTCGTTTCCGCAGACCTCACAACGTGCCATGCGCCACAGGGTGCGGGCGGGGCCTTCGCGGGGCGAGGTGCTGACGGGTGTGTTGGGCGGGCTTCACCCGGAAGCAGGCGCGGAGGGTGCCGGCGCGACGTCCTGCAGCAGCTGCATGAAGGCCGCCTCGTCGATCACGACCGTGCCGAACGAGGCCGCCTTGGCGGTCTTGGAGGTCTGCGCACCGGGATCGTTGGTCACCAGCAGACTGGTCAGCCGGGACACGCTCGTCGCGACGTGCAGGCCGGCCTCGATCGCGCGGTCCTCCAGCAGCTCGCGGTCGACGGAGGTGTCGCCCGAGAACGCGACCCGCATGCCCTGGACGAGCCGGCCGCCGGCTTCGTAGCGCCCCGGGTTGGGATACGGGCAGGCCGGGCGCTTGCGAGCGGGCCGCCAGGAAGTGGGGCGGTAGGAGGACGCGGAGTGCTGCCGGGGCGCGGGGGCGTCCGACCATTCCGTCAGCGGCTGGCAGCTCAGCAGGGGGAGCCGCAGCTTCTCCTGCGCGGCCCGGCGCAGACCGGGGCGGAACGCCTCGGCGAGCACCCGGGCGTCGTCCAGGGCGTGGTGGGCGCGCTCCTGCACGACGCCGTAATGGGCGGCGAGCGACTCCAGCTTGTGGTTGGGCAGCGGCAGCGCCAGCTCCTTGGCGAGCGCGATCGTGCACAGGCGCTGGCGGACCGGCGCGGTCGCCGCGGCGCGGGCGTACTCCCGGGCGATCATGGACCAGTCGAACATGGCGTTGTGCGCGACCAGCACCCGGTCCGCCAGGCGCTTGGACAGCTCGGGGACGATGTCCGGGAAGAGCGGGGCATCGGCCAGCATCGCGCTCGTCAGGCCGTGGATCCAGACCGGGCCCGGATCCCGCTGCGGGTTGACGAGGGTGTACCAGTGGTCCTGGACCTCGCCCTGTGCGTCGAGTTGATACACGGCGGCAGAGATGATGCGGTCGTCCCGGGCCAGGCCGGTGGTCTCCACGTCGACCACCGCGTATCCCTGCGGATATTCGATCGGCCAAGGAGCCGGCGGCGTCTGCGGGCCCGGCTGCTGCCCGATCTTCGGTGCGATCGAGGGGGCTGCTGCCATGCGGTCTTCGAGCATGGTCAATGAGGATACGGGCCGCCACTGACAGCCACCGCACCGCCATCGCGCGCGTCGGCCCGCGCGGCGCCCCTGCCGCCGCCGGTGCGGAGGCCGTCGGCGGTGCTCGCGAGGCCGGACGAAAGCACCGTCAGCAGGCCCTGGGCGGCGCGGAAGGAGCGTGCCGCCGGGGCGCCGTGGACGGCGACGCGCTTCCCGGGACGGGCCCGCGGATTGTGCGGGCCGCGTGGCACGTCCGTGGTCGCCCCGTGCTGCCGGTTGTCGCCCGCGCGAGGGCATCAGGTCCGCGGGGTGAGCGGCCGCGCCGCCCATGGCGTCTCGGTCACCGTGCCGCCGACGCCGACGCTCACCCGTCGCACGGTGGCGTCGGGCCTGCGCGTCACGACATCCACCGGCCGGCCGTCCGTGAACACCCCGACGGCACCGTCGTCGATGGCCCAACCCTCGGGAAGCGCACCGCTGTTGATCGCGGCCCGGTACCCGGGACGGCGTGCCGGCTCGCTGTCGTAGTGCGGGCAGAGGCTGCCCGGCAGCAGTCCAAGTCCGTCGGAGAGCGGCGCCACGGGGCCGAAGGAGTCCGAGAGCGCGCTCTCGAACCAGCAGCAGGCCCCCGCGCTGATGCCGCAGAGCAGCACCCCGGCCTCGTACGCCTCGCGCAGGATGGTGTCCAGACCGTGCAGGCGCCAGACGGCGAGCATGTTGGCAGTGTTGCCGCCGCCGACGTAGACGATGTCCTGGGCGAGCACAAACCCGCGCAAGTCGGGCTCGGTGCGCCGGAACAGCGCCAGATGGCTCGGCTCGCAGTCGCGCGCGGCGAAGGCGGTGTGGAACGCCTCGATGTACCCCTGGGCGTCACCGCTCGCGGTGGGCAGGAAGCAGATCTTCGGCCGTGGCCGTCCGGCGGCGGCGAGCACGTAGTCATCGATCAGGGTGTCGTCGTCGCCGGAGAAGCCGCCGCCCAGCAGGGCGAGGGTGCGTGCGGGAGCCATCGGTCCTCGAATCTTCTGAGGGGGCATGGGGAGGCGGACGCTGCCCGTGGTCGGCAACGTAGGAGCCCGGGCGACCGATGGCGACCGATTTCTCCCCGAGCGACAGTCCCAGCTGACAGCACGTCTTACATACTTCTCGGTAACAACCTCTAGCGGGGGCGCCATCGACGCCCTTATGGTGCGGGACATGCCGCACCTTCCCGATGTCGTGTTGTGGTCCGTACCGGCCTTCGTCCTGCTCACCGTCGTGGAGATGGTGAGCTATCGCCTGCATCCCGACGAGGACGCGGAGGGCTATCAGGCCAAGGACGCGGCCACCAGCGTCGGTATGGGGCTGGGCAGCCTCGTCTTCGACGCACTGTGGAAGATTCCGATCGTGGCGATCTACGCCGCGGTCTACGAACTCACCCCACTGCGTGTCCCCGTCCTGTGGTGGACGCTGCTGCTGATGCTGCTGGCGCAGGACTTCTTCTACTACTGGTCGCACCGCGGGCACCACGTCATCCGCGTCCTGTGGGCGTGCCATGTGGTGCACCACTCCAGCAAGAACTTCAACCTGACCACCGCGCTGCGGCAGCCCTGGACGACGTGGACCGTCTGGCCGTTCTACGTCCCGATGATCGCCCTCGGGGTGCATCCGGCGGCCGTCGCGTTCTGCTCGGGGGCCAACCTCGTCTACCAGTTCTGGGTCCACACCGAGCGGATCGGCAAGCTGCCGCGCCCGGTGGAGTTCGTCCTGAACACGCCCTCCCACCACCGCGTCCACCACGCCTCGCAAGGCGGCTACCTCGACCGGAACTTCGGCGGGATCCTGATCCTCTGGGACCGGATGTTCGGCTCGTTCGTCGCCGAGACCGAGCGGCCCGTCTACGGCCTCACCAAGAACATCGAGACCTACAACCCGCTGCGGGTCGCCACCCACGAGTACGCCGCCATCGCGCGTGACGTACGGGCGGCCGAAAACTGGCGCGAACGCGCCGGACGGGTCTTCGGCGGGCCGGGATGGCAGCCGGCGGGCGCGGCCGTATCCGTCCCGGCCTCGGGGGAGGGCGTCAAGTCCACGGTGCACGTGGGTGGTTCACCGGTGCAGGCCGGCAGGAAGAAGACCCGGCGCGACAAGAAGAACGCCACCGTCAAGGAGCCCGCCGCGTGACGTTCCCAGGGCCCGGCCCCCGTACCGCACGGATCCTGGCCGGCGCCCTCGGTGTGCTGGCCGTCGTCCATCTCGCCGCCCTGCTGACCCGGGCGGCCACCGGCAGCGCCGACGGGCTCGGCACCGCGGCGGACCTCGCCGTCCACGTCACCAAACCGGCTCTGATGCCGGTGCTCGCGGCGTGCGTCCTGGCTCGTGGCGGTCCGCCGCTGCTCGCCGGCGCGCTGCTGTTCGGCTGCGGGGGCGACACCTTCCTCCAGATCGGCGGCGACACCCTCTTTCTGCTGGGGATGGGCTCGTTCGCCGCCGGGCACGTCTGCTACCTGCTGCTCTTCGCCCGCCACGGCGCAGCCGACACACGACGGGGGCGTACCGCAGCGGCTGCCGCCGCGTACGCGGCCCTGCTGACCGGCACCGTGGCACTGCTGTGGCCGGACCTGCCGCCCGAGCTGCGGATCCCGGTGGCGGGCTACAGCCTGCTGCTCACCGCGATGGCGTTCGGCGCGCTGCGGGCAGGGCCCTGGGCCGCACTCGGGGGGCTGCTCTTCCTGCTCTCGGACACCCTGATCGCGACCGGCATCGCCGAGTGGCCGCAGCTGCCGGGTCCGCAGTTCTGGATCATGCTCACCTATATAGCGGCCCAGTGCGCGCTGGCCTTCGGCGTGCTCCGGACGGTCGCCGCCCCGCGCGGACCACGTGCCGCCGCGCAGCCCACCCGTACGGCCGACTCGGCCGTCTGAGCCGCCGGGCGCCGAGGCGACTGCTCGGCAGATCCCGGCCGCCCTCTCTTCCGGCTACAGGGCGGCCTGATCCGAGGTGGCGTGGAGGGAGCCGAGCAGGCCCATGGCCTGGGCGCTGGGGCTGCCGGGTTCGGCCTGGTAGATGACAAGTTGCTGGCCCGGAGCTTCGCGTACGTCGAAGGCCTGGTAGGTGAGCGCCAGGGGTCCGACGTCCGGGTGGAGCAAGTGCTTGGCGTCCTGGGTCTTGCCACGTACGGCGTGGGTGTTCCACAAGCGGGTGAAGTCCGCACTGTGCTCGCTGAGGGCACGGACGAGTTCCCGCAGCCGTGGGTTGTCCGGGTCGAGGCCGGCCGCCTGCCGCAGATGGCTCACGGTGGCCTGCGCCGTGCGACTCCACCTGGTGTAGAACTGTCGGCCTGCCGGATCGAGGAAGGTCATGCGGGCCAAATTGTCGGCCTGCTCGAAGGGTGAGTACAGGGCATCGGCCAGGGCGTTGCTCGCCAGGACGTCCAAGGTCGGGTTGATGACGAACGCCGCTGCGCCCGGGTAGCCGTCCATCAGCTGGCGAAGGGCGGGACCGACGCGGTCCGTGGTGTGGGTGAACCGGCTGATGGACGCTGTCCCGGCCAGCTGGTGCAGGTGTGCGTGGGCATCGGGGTCCAGTCGCAGGGCGCGGCCGAGCGCGTCGAGTACCTGGGCCGAGGGGTGGCGTTCGCGCCCCTGTTCCAGGCGGGTGTAGTAATCCGCGTTCACCCCGGCCAGGACCGCAACCTCTTCACGGCGCAGTCCGGTGACCCTGCGCACGCCGTAGCTCGCCATGCCGATGTCCTGCGGCCGTAGGCCCGCCCTGCGTGCGCGGAGGAACTCTCCCAGGTGGTTGTCGGTCATGTCCTCAGGCTAGGACGCGGGAGCGGTGTGCTGCCTGGGTGCACCGCACCCAGGCAGCACCCGTCCTGGTCGGTGCTCCTCGGCCTGTCCAGACTCGGTCGGGCAGGACAGCGCCGCACACAGACACGGGCCGCGACACGGTGTCCGGCAGGCACGTCGATTGCGTCGACGACTCCGCGTTCCACGCGACGGGCGACGTCCGCGATGGCGTGCTCCAGCACGAGCACCTCGTGCTCCACCGAGAGGAACAGCAGACATGACAGACACAGCCAAGGTCGTGGCGGTCACCGGAGCGAGCAGCGGGATCGGCGAGGCGACCGCCCGCCGACTCGCCACCGACGGCCACCGTTTGTTCCTCGGAGCACGGCGCACCGATCGCCTCGACGCGCTGACCCGGGAGATCACCGCCGCGGGCGGCACTGCGGCGTTCCAACGGCTGGACGTCACGGATGCCGACGATGTCCGCGCCTTCGTGTCCGCGGCCCGCGAGCGCTACGGCCGCGTGGACGTGGTGGTCAACAACGCCGGAGTGATGCCGCTCTCGCCGCTGGAAGCGCTGAAGACCGACGAGTGGGACCGCATGGTCGACGTCAATGTGCGGGGAGTCCTGCACGGTATCGCCGCTGCTCTGCCCGCGATGCGCGCTCAGGGCGGCGGGCACTTCGTGAACATCGCCTCCGTCGGCGCCTACGAGGTCTCGCCCACCGCCGCCGTCTACTGCGCCACCAAGTTCGCCGTCCGCGCGATCTCCGAAGGGCTGCGCCAGGAGTCCACCGGGAACATCCGGGTCACCCTCGTCTCCCCGGGCGTGACCGCATCCGAACTCGCCGACAGCATCTCCGACCCTGCAGCCAGGGAGGCCATGAAGACTTACCGCGCCGCGGCATTGCCCGCCTCCGCCATCGCGGAGGCCATTGCCTACGCCCTTTCCCAGCCTTCGCAGGTCGACGTCAACGAAATCGTCGTCCGTCCCACCGCGAGCGCCCAATAGCCCGCGGTAGGGCCCTGCAACGGGCCGGGTGGCGAACCACCCGGCCCATCGGGGGAGTTACTTCTTCACTGCGTCCAGCGCGTCGACGATGCCGTAGCCGAAGTGGCTGTTGACATGCTTCGTGCCGGTGCAGGTGGCGTCACCCGTGGGGCAGCCGGGGTTGTCGGCCTGCTCCTTGAGCAGCCACTGGATCTCCTGCGGGCTCGCCTTCGGGTGGGCGCTCTTGACCAGCGCCGCGACACCCGCGACATGCGGCGACGCCATGGACGTGCCGGCCAGGTAGGCCCAGTCGCCGCCCGGCATCGTGGAGAGGATGTTGCCGTGCTTGGCGGGCAGCTCGGGCACCTGCCGCGAGTCGCCGCCCGGGGCCGCCACATCGATCTGGCCGAGGCCGTAGTTCGAGTAGTACGACTTGAGCTTGTGCACGCCGGTCGCCGCGACCGTCACCGTGCCCGGGATCTGGGTCGGGACGTCCCAGCAGGTCTTCGGGTCGATGGTGCGCTCGACCGGTGTCGAGTCGTTCGGGCTGCTGTTGTCGGCGATCTTGGCAGCCGCGAGGTCGAAGCTGGAGTTGCCCGCGGCGGCGACGTTGATCGCGCCCTTGCGCTGGGCGTACTTCGCGGCCCGGCCGACCGCGTCAACGATGGCCGCCTGGTCGGCGTCATCCTTGCAGTTGAACATCCACGGGTCGACGTAGTAGCTGTTGTTCGTGACCTCGACGCCGTGGTCGGCCGCGAAGACGAACGCGCACACCACGCTCTCGGCGAAGAAGAGGGAGGTCTCCGGCTCGCTGACCTTGATGGCCGAGATCTTCACGCCCGGGGCGACACCCGCCACGCCCACGCCGTTGCGGGCCGCGGCGATCGAGCCGGCGACATGCGTGCCGTGGTAGTCGTTGTCCGGGTCGTACGGACGCCAGGAGCCCGCGGAGGTATCGGCCACGCCGCCCACACAGTTGGCGGACTGCTTCGCCGAGAAGTTCGCCTTCAGGTCCGGGTGGGTGTCGTCCACACCGGTGTCGATGACGGCGACGGTGACCTTCTTGCTGCCGGGGTTCACCTTCGCGGCCTTGTCGGCCTTGATCGCCGGGATGTCCCACTGCAGGGGCTCCAGCGGCTCCTCGCCGCTCGCCTTGGCTGCCGCGGCGGCCTTGAGCTGGGACTTCGGCAGCGCGACCTTCTGCGGCTTGCCGATGTCGGTGGTGCCCGACGCCTTGAGCGGCGAGGTGCGGGTGGCGCCCGCGGACTGCACACCCTGCACGGTGCGGATCGACTCCGCGAACCGGGGGTTGGCCGAATGGACGACGATCACACCGATCTGCTGATGAGCGGTGACCACCTTCCCCCCGGCCTTGGCTATCTCCTTCGACACCCTGCCGACCGTGGCCCGGTCCGGGGTGGTGTTCACGACATACGAAAGCAGCGGGCCGTCGGTCGAGACGGCAGCGGCCGGAGCGGTGTCCTGCGACGCGGCGGTGGCCGCGTTCGGGAGGAAACCGAGGGATGCCGTCAGAGCCAGTCCGAGCGGGACGGCCAACGCCCGCACCCGTCTGGATCGGGGATGCGCCATGGGTACTCCACATCATCCGTGAGACCGCCCGTGCACGGTGTGCGCACGGGCGGATGCAATGACTCGTGAAGTTATCCGCGATCACCGAGGAACAGCAATGGACTCGGCCGAAAACCTGGCACATATGGCATATTGACGCCGCGTCACATGAATCGGGCCGAGTCGTTCACGGGGCGCGCCGCAGGGCTCCGATGCTCAGCGGCGGCAGGGCGATCCGTGGGCCGTACCACCGGCGCCGCTCCCTGCCGGCCGGCCGCGGCACCATGGGCGGGACGGCGAGCGGGGCCGGCAGCCGGACGCTGCCGTAGGGGCGCCGACGAGGGTCGGACGGCTGCGGGGCCTGCGGGGGAGGCGGTTTCACAACCGTCTCAACGAAGCGTCCCCCGAGCGGTGGCGGTCCGTCCGGCCAATCCTCTGGAATTCAACCAACAGCCCCCTGTCGCATCGTTTGCCACGCCTCTACCATGCGTGATCCGGATCACTTAACTGATTCTTACCAACGGCCTTCCCGCCGGCAACTACGCGTCAGGAGATTCCGTGAGCACCGCACCGCCTTCCGCCCCGGGGCCGCACGAGCCGCCCGACTACGCCCAGGTGCAGTCGAGCGCGGAATTCGCCGCACTGCGTCACTCATACCGCTCGTTCGCCTTCCCGCTCACCATCGCCTTCATCCTCTGGTACCTCACGTACGTGCTGCTCTCCAGCTACGCGGGCGACTTCATGGGCCTGAAGGTCTTCGGCAACGTCAACGTCGCCTTCGTTCTCGGCATCGCCCAGTTCGTCACCACCTTCCTCATCGCCTGGTGGTACGCCCGGCACGCCGCAGCCAAGCTCGACCCCAAGGCCGAGGCCATCAAGTCCCGCCTGGAGGGCGACGCATGAACCTCATCCAGCAGGCGCACACCCTCCCGCTCGCGGCCGGCGGCGCGGGTGAGCACCGCCCCCTGATCATCTCGCTCTTCGCGGCCTTCGTCCTGGCCACCCTCGCCATCACCGTCTGGGCGGGCCGGCAGACCAAGGGGGCGGAGGACTTCTACGCCGGGGGCCGGCAGTTCACCGGCTTCCAGAACGGCCTGGCGATCTCCGGCGACTACATGTCCGCCGCGTCGTTCCTCGGCATCGCCGGCGCCATCGCCCTCTTCGGCTACGACGGCTTCCTCTACTCCATCGGCTTCCTCGTCGCCTGGCTGGTGGCCCTGCTCCTGGTCGCCGAACCCCTGCGCAACTCGGGCCGCTTCACGATGGGCGATGTCCTCGCCTACCGCATGCGCCAGCGCCCGGTCCGGACGGCCGCGGGCACCTCCACCATCATCGTCTCGATCTTCTACCTGCTCGCCCAGATGGCCGGCGCCGGCGCCCTGGTCACCCTGCTCCTGGGCATCACCAGCGAGGCGGGCAAAATCCTCGTCGTCGTCATCGTCGGCATCGTGATGATCCTCTACGTCACCATCGGCGGCATGAAGGGAACCACCTGGGTGCAGATGGTCAAGGCCGTCCTGCTGATCGCCGGCACGCTGCTGATCACCTTCCTGGTGATGCTCAAGTTCAACTTCAACATCTCCACCCTGCTCGGTGCCGCCGCCGAGAACAGCGGCAAGGGCTCGTCCTTCCTGGAGCCCGGCCTGAAGTACGGCGCCAGCGCCACCTCGAAGATCGACTTCATCTCCCTCGGCATCGCGCTCGTCCTGGGCACCGCCGGCCTGCCGCACATCCTCATCCGCTTCTACACGGTGCCCACGGCCAAGGCCGCCCGTAAGTCGGTGAACTGGGCGATCGGCATCATCGGCGTCTTCTACCTGATGACCATCGCGCTCGGCTTCGGTGCCGCCGCCCTGATCAAGCCCGAGACGATCATCGCGTCCAACAAGGCGGGCAACACCGCGGCACCGCTGCTCGCCCAGGAAATCGGCGGCGGTGCGGACTCCACGGGCGGCGCGATCCTGCTCGCGGTCATCTCGGCGGTGGCCTTCGCGACCATCCTCGCCGTCGTCGCGGGACTCACCCTGGCCTCCTCGTCGTCCTTCGCGCACGACCTCTACGTCAACGTCATCCGCAAGGGCAAGGCCAGTGAGAAGGAAGAGGTCCGCGCGGCCCGCTGGGCGACGGTGGGCATCGGCGCCGTCGCCATCGCCCTCGGCGTCCTCGCCCGCGGGCTGAACGTGGCGGGCCTGGTGGCCCTGGCCTTCGCCGTAGCGGCGTCCGCCAACCTCCCGACGATCCTCTACAGCCTGTTCTGGAAGCGCTTCACCACCAACGGCGCCCTGTGGTCGATCTACGGCGGCCTGGCCTCCTCGGTCCTGCTGGTCCTCTTCTCGCCCGTCGTCTCCAGCAAGGAGACGTCGATGTTCCCGGGTGTGGACTTCGCCTACTTCCCGCTGGAGAACCCCGGCCTGATCTCCATCCCGCTGGGCTTCCTGCTCGGCTGGCTGGGATCCCTCCTGTCCAAGGAGGAGCCGGACGTGAAGAAGTACGCCGAGCTGGAGGTCCGCTCCCTGACCGGAACCGGAGCGCACTGAGGCACCAGCACAGCCCGTGGGCGGGGTGCCCTCGTAGAGATCTACGAGGGCACCCCGCCCACCTCGTGCTTCTCAGGTCTGCTCCTCGGCGAACGCATCGCGTAGGCTCGAAGCGTACTGATCGGACTCTCGGGGAGGGGACCTCGTGCTCATCGACACCTACGGTCGCGTGGCCACCGACCTGCGCGTTTCGCTGACCGACCGCTGCAATCTCCGGTGCACCTACTGCATGCCGGAGGAGGGCCTGCAGTGGCTCGCGAAGCCGGATCTGCTCACCGACGACGAGATCGTCCGGCTGATCCGCATCGCCGTGACCGACCTCGGCATCGAAGAGGTCCGCTTCACGGGCGGTGAGCCCCTGCTGCGCCCCGGCCTCGTCGGCATCGTCGAGCGCGTCGCCGCCCTCACCCCCCGCCCCAAGATGTCGCTCACCACCAACGGCATCGGCCTGCAGCGCACCGCGACCGCGCTGCGCGACGCCGGCCTGGACCGCGTGAACGTCTCCCTGGACACCCTGCGGCCGGACGTCTTCCAGACCATGACCCGCCGCAAGCGGCACGAGGACGTGCTGCGCGGTCTGGAGGCGGCCCGCGACGCCGGACTGACCCCGGTCAAGGTCAACACCGTGCTGATGCCGGGCCTCAACGACGACGAGGCCCCCGACCTCCTCGCCTGGGCGGTGGCGAACGACTACGAGCTCCGCTTCATCGAGCAGATGCCGCTCGACGCCCAGCACGGCTGGAAGCGCGACGGCATGATCACCGCAGGTGACATCCTCACCTCGCTGCGTACCCGGTTCGAGCTGACCGCCGAGGGCCGGGACGAGCGCGGCTCCGCACCGGCCGAGCGCTGGATCGTCGACGGCGGCCCGCACCGCGTCGGCGTCATCGCCTCCGTCACCCGCCCGTTCTGCCGGGCCTGCGACCGCACCCGCCTGACCGCCGACGGCCAGGTCCGTACGTGCCTGTTCGCCACCGAGGAGACGGACCTGCGTGCCGCCCTCCGCTCGGACGCCCCCGACGCCGAGATCGCCCGCATCTGGAAACTCGCGATGTGGGGCAAGAAGGCAGGCTCCGGCCTGGACGACCCCACCTTCCTCCAGCCCGACCGCCCGATGTCCGCAATCGGGGGCTGAGCCCTCCGGCGGGCGGGGGATGGGCGAACGCTCAGCTGTCGGACGCCTGCGCCTCCCACTCCTCCAGGGTCACGACGTCCTTCAGGAAGCCGCGGACGCCGAGGAACTGGGAGAGGTGCTCGCGGTGTTCGTCGCAGGCGAGCCAGGTCTTGCGGCGCTCCGGGGTGTGCAGCTTCGGGTTGTTCCAGGCCAGTACCCACACGGCGGGTGCGCGACAGCCCTTGGCGGAGCAGATGACGGCGTTCTCGGGGGAGTTCGGGGAGTTCACGGCCTCAACCCTACGTCCCGTACCCGGGCGCGGACATGGCGACGCCGGGCAGCCACGGGGGGAGCCGCCCGGCGTCGGTCCGTCGCTCCGACGGGGGATGCGGAGCGCGTACGCAGTATGTCACGGGCACTGGTGCCGGGTGCACCGGAACCACATGATTGATCTGAGCTTTTCTTGAGCTTTGCGGACGGCCCCGAGGGGTCAGGTTCCCGCGGTCCGCGACTCCGACGCGTCCGGCCCAGGAGGACCGGACGGTTTTGCCGCGGGCTCCGCGGGCGTGACCGGACTTCCCGCCGTCAGCATCGGCCTGGTCGGCGCGGCGACGAACGTCGAGGGCAGTGAAGGGGCGTTCTCCCGGCCCGCGTTGGCGATGACGACCGCGATATAGGGGAGCGCGATGCCCAGTACCAGCGTCGCGATGGCGATCGGCCGCTGGACGTTCCAGAGCACGGCGGTCAGGATCACGGCCACGGTCCGCACCGACATGGAGATCACATAGCGGCGCTGCCGTCCGCGCACGTCCTCGGACAGCCCCTGGCGCGCCCCGGTGATCCGGAAGGCCTCGGTGCTGCTGTGCTTCCGCATCACATTCCACCACCTGGTCAGTTGTGCCGGATGATCCCGCTTTCCGGGCGGATTCCACGGTACGCCGCGGCTGCGTCGGGTTCGAGACCGGGTCCTGCCGCGGTGCGTCCCTGTGCCCTACGACGTTGTGCCCACCCCCTGCTCCGGCGTGCGCCGTAGCTCGCACGGAGCGACACTGGCGTGGCACGGGTACGTGCTCCGCGCCCCACGAGGAGGCGACATGAGTTGGTTGTGGGCCATCATCCTCGGTCTGGTCCTGGGTCTGATCGCGAAGGCCATCATCCCGGGCAAACAGGCGATCCCCCTCTGGCTGACCGTGATCTTCGGCATGCTGGGCAGCGTCCTGGGCAACTGGGTGGCCACCGGTATCGGAGTGAACGAGACCGAGGGCATCGACTGGATGCGCCACTTGCTGCAACTGGTCGGCGCGGTCCTCATCGTCGGCGTGGGCGACCGCCTCTGGGCCGGCCTGCGCGCGCACAGGAGACGGACCACCTAGATCCGGCACACCGCTCCCGCCCCGCGTCCCCGCGAGGCCCTGCCACACGACCGGCGGCCGGTGCGCTGACGCACCGGCCGCCGGTCATGTCATGCCCTGCGCGTCAGCGCCCTTCGAGCTGCGCGAGCTTGCGCCCCGCCTTGAGGTACGCCGTACCGGCCGTGCCGGCCAGCTTCGCGGCCAGCACCTCGGCCAGCGGGAGCACCGAATCGGCCTCGGCGAGCACCACGGTCTGCTGCCCGCCCTCGCCCTCCACGACCAGTCGCAGCGCGTTCTGCTTGGCCAGCCGGCGCGCGGCCGAGGCGCTCGGCGTGAACTCCAGCAGCTTGGTCAGCACCGCGGCCACCGTCTCCGTGCCGTGCGCGGCGACGTCGACGACCGGCAGCGAGTCCACGTCGGCGAACGACTTCTTGGAGAACTGCGCGATGAACCCGGCCCGCGCCGCCATCGCCGCGTCCAGGCCGTACAGCGCCGTGACGACCTCACCGGCGAGGATCTTCTTGAGGTCCATCGGGTGCAGCGAGCGGTCCGCGACGCGGCCGAGGACGAGGGTGATCTCCTCGTCCGTCCACTCCGTCCAGGCCTTGAGGTAGGGCTCCATCAGCCGGTCGGGCACCGACATGATCTTGCCGAAGACATCGTCGGCGGGGGAGCTCAGCCCGACGTAGTTGCCCTTGGACTTGGACATCTTCGCGCCGGTGCCGTCCGTGCCCTCGATCAGCGGCATGGTCACCACCAGCTGCGGCTGCTGACCGCGCAGCTCCATGAGCTTGCGGCCCATCTGGAGGTTGAGCAGCTGGTCCGAGCCGCCCAGCTCGACGTCGCACTCCAGCGCCACCGAGTCCAGGCCCTGGACGATGGGGTAGAGCAGCTCGGTCATCGTCAGACCGGACCCTGCGGCCAGGCGGTTGCGGAAGTCCTCGCGCTGCAGCAGCTGCGAGGCCGGCACCTGCGCGAGCAGCGAGAGCAGCTCGGGGAAGGTGTAGGGCGCCAGCCACTCGCTGTTCTGCCGGAAGCTGACCTTCTCGAAGTCGAAGAAGGGGCGCACCTGTTCGCGGTAGGTCGCGAGGTTCTGCGCGATGTCGTCGTCGGTCAGCGGGGGACGCTCGGCGGTACGGCCCGACGGGTCGCCGATCTTGGCGGTGAAGTCACCGATGATCAGCGTGACGTCGTGCCCGAGCCGCTGGAACCGGCTGAGGATGATCAGCGGCACGGCGTGACCGAGGTGCACGTCGGTCGCCGTCGGGTCGATGCCCAGCTTGATGTGCAGGCCCCGCCCTGCCGCCCGGCGCTCCTCGATCCGCTCGGCCAGCTTGTCCACGCCCGGCAGGACCTCGACGGTCCGGCTCGCGATCAGCTCGGCCTGCTCCTTGGCGGGCAGGTCCGTCAGGTCGAGATAGCGCCGCGCGCCCGTCTCCTGGAGCAGCTCCTGGACGGTCGCGTCCGCGGAGAGGTCGGTGGAGAGCAGGGTCGTGGCGCGGGCGACGGATTCGCCGAGGCGTGTCATGGCGTTCCTGATCGATCGGTGTTCCCACAAGGGGAGGACAAGCGGACAGTCTATTCGCCCGCGAGCCGGTGATCGCCCGGCCGGGCCAGGGGCACCGGCCGGGCCGCCGGGCTCATACGCCGCGGCTGACCGAACTCATGTTGAAGTCCGGGATGCGCAGCGCCGGCATCGCCGCCCGCGTGAAGTAGTCGCTCCACTCGCGTGGCAGCGTCCGCTCCGTACGGCCGGCCTCCACGGCGCGGGAGAGCAGGCCCACCGGCGACTCGTTGAAGCGGAAGTTGTTGACCTCTCCGACGACCTCGCCGTTCTCGACCAGATAGACCCCGTCACGGGTCAGACCGGTCAGCAGCAGCGTCGCCGGGTCGACCTCGCGGATGTACCACAGGCAGGTCAGCAGCAGGGCAGGACCGTCGTGCCCGCTCGCCGCCACCATCTCCTCCAGGGAGCGTGAACCACCCGCGTCCATCAGGAGGTTGTCGATGCCGGGCGCCACCGGCAGACCGGTCAGTGCGGCACTGTGCCGGGTGGTCACCAGGCGGTTCAGCACCCCGTCGCGCAGCCATTCGGTCGGCGCGAGCGGCAGCCCGTTGTCGAAGACCGACGCGTCGTCGCCGGAAGTGTGCGCCACCACGAACGGCGCGCACTCCAGGCCGGGCGCCCGCGGATCGCTGCGCAGCGTCAGCGGCAGCTCGGAGAGCCGCTCGCCCAGCCGGGTGCCCGCCCCGGGCCGGGACGCGTCGTCGTCGCCCTTGCCCGGCTTGGAGAAGACCGTGCGGCCCTCGACGGCGTCCCGGGCGGCCGACGACCACATCTGGTAGATCAGCAGGTCCGCGACGGCGGTGGGTGGCAGGAGAGTCTCGTACCGCCCGGCCGGCAGCTCCACCCGCCGCTCGGCCCAGCGCAGCCGACGGGCCAGCTCCGCGTCCAGTTCGCGCGGGTCGACGTCGGTGAAGTCGCGGGTCGCGCGGCCGGTCCAGGCGGAGCGGGCGGCGGCCGCTGTGGTGCCCGCCGACTTGGCGTTCAGCTCCAGCGTCCCGGTGGGCTGGTCGTGCCGCAGCCGCAGCCCGGTCGAGGTGCCCAGGTAGGTCGAGACGACCTCGTGGTGGGCGAAGCCGTACAGCTCGCGACCGCCGTCCCCGGCCTGCCGGAAGGACTCCCCGAGCGCCGGCGCGAACTCCGCGAAGACGTCGGAGGAGGTCTCGGCGGGCGCGTCGGTGAAGTCGGCGGACGCGGCCGCGGTGCCGCCGACCAGCGGCTGGGCGTCCTCGGCCGGCCCCGCCTCGCGTGCGGCCGCCTCCGCTGCCCGTACCAGCGGCTCCAGATCGGCCGCCGTCACCGCCGAACGGGAGATCACTCCGCACGCGGTGCCCTGCCTGCCGTCCACGGTCGACACGACGGTCAGCGTCCGGCCCCGGGTGACACCGTTGGTGGTGAGCGCGTTGCCCGCCCAGCGCAGATTGGTGCTGGAGTGCTCGTCGGCGAGGACCGCGCAGCCGTCGGCCCGCGAGAGCTCAAGGGTCCGCTCGACGATCTCGTGCGGGGTACTGGTGCGAGGGCTCATCGGCCGGCCTCCTGCGTGGTGTTCAGGATGTTGACGCCCTCGAACAGGGCCGAGGGGCAGCCGTGCGAGACCGCTGCGATCTGCCCCGGCTGGGCCTTGCCGCAGTTGAAGGCACCGCCCAGGACGTAGGTCTGCGGGCCGCCGACCGCGCTCATCGAGCCCCAGAAGTCGGTGGTGGTCGCCTGGTAGGCGACATCCCGCAGCTGCCCCGCCAGCCGGCCGTTCTCGATGCGGAAGAACCGCTGGCCGGTGAACTGGAAGTTGTAGCGCTGCATGTCGATCGACCAGGAGCGGTCACCGACGACGTAGATGCCGCGTTCCACCCCCGAGATCAGCTCCTCCGTGGAGGGCCCGTCCGGCGCTGGCTGGAGCGAGACGTTCGCCATCCGCTGGACCGGCACATGTCCGGGCGAGTCCGCGTAGGCACAGCCGTTGGAGCGCCCGAGGCCCGTCAACCGCGCGATCCTGCGGTCGAGTTGATAGCCGACGAGAGTGCCGCCGCGGACCAGGTCCCAGGACTGCGCGGCCACCCCCTCGTCGTCGTAGCCGACCGTGGCGAGGCCGTGCTCCGCGGTCCGGTCGCCGGTGACGTTCATGATCTCGGAGCCGTACGCGAGCTTCCCGAGCTGGTCGAAGGTGGCGAACGAGGTGCCCGCGTACGCCGCTTCGTAGCCCAGCGCGCGGTCCAGTTCGGTCGCGTGCCCGATCGACTCGTGGATCGTCAGCCACAGGTTGGAGGGATCCACCACCAGGTCGTAGGCGCCCGCCTCGACGCTCGGCGCGTGCAGTTTCTCCGCGAGGTACCCGGGGATCCGCTCCAGCTCGCCGTCCCAGTCGTAGTGGCCGCCGGTCAGGTACTCCCAGCCGCGGCCCACCGGCGGCGCGATGGTGCGCATCGAGTCGAACTCACCGGTGACCGGGTCCACCGCGACGGCGGTCAGCTGGGATTGCAGCCGCACCCGCTGCTGCGTGGTGCTGGTGCCCGCGGTGTCCGCGTAGAACTTGTTCTCCTGGACGGTCAGCAGCGACGCGTCCGCGTGCGCCACCCCCGGCGCCGCCAGCAGCCGGCCGCTCCACTCCGCCAGCAGCCCGGTCTTGTCGGCGTCCGGCACGTCGAACGGATTGATCTCGTACGAGGACACCCACGTACGGTCCGGATGCGCGGGCTCAGGCGCCAGCTCGACCCGCTCGTCGGAGCCGGCCGCGTCGATGACCTTCGCCGACAGCTTGGCCATCGCGACCGCCCGGGACGCCACCCGCGCCGCCGCGTCCATCGTCAGATCCACACCGGACGCGAACCCCCAGGCCCCGCCGTGCACCACCCGCACCGCGTACCCGAGGTCGGTGGTGTCCGAGGTTCCGGCCGTGCGGGCGTCCCGGAGCCGCCAGGCCGCGCTGCGCACCCGCTCCAGGCGGAAGTCGGCGTGCTCGGCGCCCAGCGCGCGGGCCCGTGCCAGCGCGGCGTCGGCCAGCGCGTGCCGGGGCAGCGCCAGAAAGGTCTCGTCAGGGGCATGGGGTGAAGCAGGCACGGCATCCTCCCGTAGTCGGCGCCTGCATCATGCCCTGCGCGGCGCGCCCGGCCCAGACCGCGCCGGGCGCGCGCCGTGGTGCTTCGGCCCGCCGGGGAGGCGCCTGGGTAAGGGGCGTGCACCGCGGTTCTGTGGGGACCCGACAGTGCGCGGCGCGCGCCCCTGTCCGGGCTCGATTCCCCGTACGGGCCCCGCTACCGATAGTTTCGTACCGAACTCAGGACGGACAGGAACAGGAAAGGGTGATCTCTTGAGCCGCTCGGTTCTGGTCACCGGAGGCAACCGCGGCATTGGCCTTGCCATTGCCCGAGCCTTCGCCGAGGCAGGCGACAAGGTCGCCATCACCTACCGCTCGGGCGAGCCCCCCGAGGGCTTTTTGGCCGTGAAGTGCGACATCACGGACAACGAGCAGGTCGAGCAGGCATACAAGGAGATCGAGGAGAAGCAGGGCGCGGTCGAGGTGCTGGTGGCGAACGCCGGTGTCACCCGCGACCAGTTGCTGATGCGGATGTCCGAGGAGGACTTCACCTCGGTCCTGGAGACCAACCTCACCGGAACGTTCCGGGTGGTCAAGCGGGCCAACCGCGCGATGCTGCGGGCCCGTAAGGGACGGGTGGTGCTCATCTCGTCCGTGGTCGGGCTGATGGGTGGCCCCGGGCAGTCGAACTACGCCGCCTCCAAGGCCGGTCTGGTGGGTTTCGCCCGCTCGCTGGCACGGGAGCTCGGCAGCCGCAACATCACCGTCAACGTCGTCGCCCCCGGCTTCGTCGACACCGACATGACCCGTGTGCTCAGCGACGAGCAGCGGGAGAACATCGTGAAGCAGGTTCCGCTCGCGCGCTATGCGCAGCCCGAGGAGATCGCCGCCTCGGTCCGCTTCCTGGCCTCGGACGAGGCCGCGTACATCACCGGAGCCGTCATTCCTGTCGACGGCGGATTGGGCATGGGTCACTGATCAGCATGAGTGGAATCCTTGCAGGCAAGCGCATCCTGGTCACGGGTGTTCTGACCGAGTCGTCGATCGCGTTCCAGGCGGCCAAGGTCGCCCAGAACGAAGGCGCCGAGGTCATCCTCACCGGCTTCGGCCGGCTCTCCCTCGTCGAGCGGATCGCCAAGCGGCTGCCCAAGCCCGCGCCGGTCATCGAGCTGGACGTGACCAACCAGGAGCACCTCGACACCCTCGCCGACAAGATCCGCGAGCACCAGGGCGAGGGCGCCCGGATCGACGGGATCGTCCACTCCATCGCCTTCGGCCCGCAGGGCGCCTTCAACTTCCTGGAGGCGGAGTGGTCGGACGTGGGCACCGCGGTGCAGGTCTCGGCGTACTCCTACAAGTCGCTGACCATGGCCTGCCTGCCGCTCATGGAGCACGGCGGCGCGGTCGTCGGCCTCACCTTCGACGCGCAGATCGCCTGGCCGAAGTACGACTGGATGGGCGTGGCCAAGGCGGCCCTGGAGAGCACCAACCGCTACCTCGCGCGTGACCTGGGCCCCAAGGGCATCCGCTGCAACCTGGTCTCGGCCGGTCCGATCAAGTCGATGGCCGCCAAGTCCATCCCCGGCTTCGAGGAGCTGGCGGACGTGTGGAACCACCGCGCCCCCATCGGCTGGGACCTCGCCGACCCGGAGCCGGCCGGCCGCGGCGTCGTCGGCATGCTGTCCGACTTCTTCCCCCGGACGACCGGTGAGATCGTCCACGTCGACGGCGGCGTGCACATGATGGGCGCCTGACGCCCGAAGCGCATCCGTACTGCCCGTCCCGGTCCGCCGGGGCGGGCAGAACGCGTTTTCGAGTCGAGAAGCGGCGACGCTCCCCACACACTGGGTGAGGTGTCCGGGACCCGCCCGGCGCATCGTGGGGAGGAGGTACCGGCGTGCCCGTATCACGACGCCGTACGGCAGCCCTGACGATCACCCTGGCCGCCCTCGCGGGGGTCACCGCACCGGCCGCACGGGCAGTGCCACCCGTGGGGTCCGACGATCCGCAGGAGGTGCCGCACGCACAGTGCCGCACCACCGTCGTCCGCAGCACCGCCACCGCCACCTGCTTCAACCCTCACGGCAACATCAGCCGCGTACGCCTGCACATCGAGTGCAAGCGCTGGTACGACCCTGACGTGGACTCCCTCGCCGAAGCGGTCGGCCCCGCTCAGCGCGTCACCCTCTCCGGCCGCTGCTGGCAGGAGATCGAGGACATCTGGGTCAGCCACGATCCAGCAGGGTGAGCCGGCAGCCGAAGGGGTGCGCGCTCGCCTCCGCGGCGGCCAGGTCGCCGTCGCCCGCGCGGATCGCCTCCACCAGACGCGCATGGTCCATGTGCGCCTCGGGCCGCAGCACCTTGCCGACATCGGCGCGCAGGAAGTCGCGCAGCACACCCCCGAGGTCGGCGTAGATCTCGGCCAGTACGTCGTTGTGCGAGGCCGCCACGATCGCCATGTGCAACGTCGCGTCCGCCTCCACGAAGGTCTCCGCGGCACCGGACTCCCAGGCTTCCTCGCGCCGCTCCAGCAGCGCGTCGATCTGCCGCAGGTCCTGGGCGGTACGCCGGCGGGCCGCGAGCCGGGCGGCCTCCGCCTCCAGGGCGCTGCGCAGCTCGGCGACATGCATCGGATCGGCGTCGGCGAACCTGCGGTTCATCACCCCGGCCAGCTCGCTGGTCGCGACGACGTACGTGCCCGAGCCCTGCCGGATGTCGACCAGCCCGTTGTGCGCGAGGGCCCGGACGGCCTCGCGGACGGTGTTGCGGGCCACCCCGAGCTGCTCGACGAGTTCCGGCTCGGTCGGGATGCGCGATCCCACGGGCCACTCCCCGGAGGTGATCTGACCGCGCAGCTGCGCGATCACCTGGTCGGCCAGCGCGGATCGGCGGGTCGAGGTCAGGGGCATGACTGAGCTCCGGAGGGGTGCGGTGGGCGGTGGGCGGCGCGTGTCCCGGGCGGAGCTGCCGGTCGCCCGTGGCGCCGTCCGGGACAGCAGAGGCTATCGACAGCGAGTGGACACACATTCATCCCATGATTCTATGATGGTGCGCATGGCAGACGAAGACCTCGCGACCCTCGGCCCGGCGGCCGAGTCCAGGACCACCCCCGCACCCCGCTCGGCAGACGGCTCCGCGCAGCCGCAGCCGGCGACCCGTGAAGCCGTACCGGACGGCGGCCGCGCCGCCTCCAGGGCCGCCCGCTGGCTGCCGGGGATCCTGATCGCCGGCCTGGTCCTCGCCGCGCTCAACCTCCGGCCCGCCATCACCAGCCTCGGCGCGCTCCTGGAGGAGGTCCGGGTCGGTCTGGGCATGTCCGGCACGGTCGCCGGTCTGCTGACCTCCGTGCCGGCCCTGTGCTTCGCCGCCTTCGGCCTCGCCGCCCCTCGGCTGGCCAGGCGCTGGGGCCCAGGCGCCATCGTCTGCGTCGGTATGGTCGCGATCGCGGTGGGGGTCGCGGTGCGGCCGTTCGCCGGCGGCACCGTCGGCTTCCTCGTCGCCAGCGCGCTCGCCCTGGCCGGCATAGCCGTCAGCAACGTCCTCATGCCGGTCGTCATCAAGACCTGGTTCCCGGACCGGGTCGGCTCGATGACCGGCCTGTACTCCATGGCCCTGGCCCTGGGCACCTCGCTCGCCGCAGCGCTCACCGTCCCTATGACGGCCGCGCTGGGCGGAAGTTGGCGTACCGGCCTCGCGGTGTGGGCGGCGCTCGCCGCCGTCGCGGTGCTGCCCTGGCTCGCGGTGGTCCGGCAGCGCGGGACCTCGGCCGGGACGTCCACGGGAAGCGCGACGCCCTCCGCTGAACCCTCCGTACGGATCACTTCCTCGCCGACCGCCTGGGCGCTGGCCGTCTTCTTCGGCCTGCAGGCCACCGCTGCCTACATCACGATGGGCTGGATGCCGCAGATCTTCCGCGACGCCGGGGTCTCGGCGGGCACCGCGGGCGTGCTGCTCGCGGTCACCATGGCGATGGGCGTGCCGCTCTCGTTCGTGCTGCCGCGGCTGGCCTCCCGGATGCGGCACCAGGGGCCGCTCGCCGTGGTGCTCGGCGTCTGCGGCCTGGCCGGTTACGCCGGTCTGTGGCTGGCCCCCTCCGCCGGCGCCTGGGTCTGGGCGCTGCTGATGGGCATATCGAACTGTGCCTTCCCGCTGGCCCTGACGATGATCGGGATGCGGTCGAGCAGCTCCGCGGGCGTCGTGAAGCTCTCGGCCTTCGCGCAGTGCGTCGGCTACCTGATCTCCATCCCGGGGCCGCTGCTGGTCGGCACGCTCTACCAGCACAGCGGCGGCTGGGGCCTGCCGATCGCGTTGATGGCCGGGCTCATGGTGCCGCAGATCGCGGTCGGTGTGCTGGCCGGGCGGGACCGCCGCATCGAGGACGAGACCTGAGTGGGAGACTGGGCGCATGCCAGTGCTCGAACCGAATCCGCAGGGCGGCCAGAAGAAGCTGCTCCTCGTGCTGGGCGCCATGCTCGGCGTGACCGTCGTCGTCGCGATCATCGCGAGTATCGCGGCGCCCTGAGCCGGCCGCAGCCGCTGCGGCCGGCTCAGGGACGGAGCCGCCGGGAGCGGCGGCCGTGGACGGAGCCCCGTGACGGCCCTCCCGGGGCCCGTGGGTGGGGTTTTCCCCACCATCCCCTAGGGGGCCGGGCTCAGGGGAAACTGGGTGGCTTCCCGGGTAGGAACGCCCGCCCAAGATCCGTAGCTTCGAAGTACACCGCACCGCAGCGGTGGGCGCCCGCGGCCCCGCGGCCGCGCAGCCCTTCGATCGCCACGGAGGCGATTCCATGTCCGCCGCGTTCCGCCGGCCGTCCCCACCGAGGATCCGGGGCCTGCGGATACCGCTGCCGTGGTGGGCCCTGGCCTTGCCGGTCGCCTCGTTCGCCGTCCTGCTGGTGCTCATGGCGAGCTCCTCCCCGGCGACCGCGGCGAGCGCCCGGGACGGCCTGGCGCCGCTGCTGGAATTCCTTGCCAGGGTCGTCAGCCTCGGATCCCCCTGACCGCTGGTGCACGGTCGTCACCCTGCCGGGGGGAGCCCTTCAACACCCCGCGCCCCGCGCCGCCTTTCGTGCGAAGCTGGGACTCATGAGCGCCGATACACCCCGCCGGATTGTCCTCCTCCGACACGCCAAGGCCGAATGGTCGGACAGTTCCGACCACGAGCGTCCGCTCGCCGATCGCGGCCGTCAGGACGCCCCGGCCGCCGGTCGCCGGCTGGCCGGAGCCGGGATCACCCCCGACCTGACGTTGTGCTCGACGGCCACCCGCACCCGTGAGACCTGGAAGCTCTTCGTGACCGAGCTCGCGCACCGCCCCAAGACGGTGTATGAGGAGCGGCTCTACGAAGCCTCGCTCGGCGAGCTCATCGCCCTGCTGAACGAGACCTCCGACGACGTGCACGACCTGCTGGTCGTCGGCCACAACCCGGGGGTTCACGCCCTCGCGGACGCGCTCGCCGGCGAGGCCGACGACGACCTCCTGGCGCGCATGAACCGCGGTGGCTTCCCGACCGCGGCGATGGCCGTGATCACCTTCAACGGCTCGTGGAAGACCGTCGAGCACGGCGTCGGCCGCCTCGTCGCCTACCTGCCGCCTCACGAGTGAGGCCCCGAACCACCGTCGCCGCCGATGGGCCGGGTCACCGTCCGGTCCGCTGATGGCCGCAGCACATACGACAAGGGCTCCGGCGCGCGCCGGAGCCCTTGCCGTACGTGGCGCGGTCTTCCCGTTTCTGCCGCGGTCTCCCGTCGCGGCGACCTGTCGGCGCGCGGGGGAGCGGTGCGGCCTCAGCCGAGGTGGGTGTCCGCGGCCTCGACCTCTTCGCGGGTGATGCCCAGCAGGTAGAGCACGGTGTCCAGGAACGGCACGTTCACCGCGGTGTGCGCCGCCTCGCGCACCACCGGCTTGGCGTTGAAGGCGACGCCGAGGCCCGCCGTGTTGAGCATGTCGAGGTCATTGGCGCCGTCGCCGATCGCGACGGTCTGCGCGAGCGGCACCCCGGCCTGCTGGGCGAAGCTGCGCAGCAGACGCGCCTTGCCCGCCCGGTCGACGATGTCGCCGGTCACCCGGCCGGTGAGCTTGCCGTCGACGATCTCCAGGGTGTTGGCGGAGGCGAAGTCGAGACCGAGCTCCTCCTGGAGGGCGTCGGTGACCTGGGTGAAGCCACCCGATACCACTCCGACTTGGTAGCCGAGCCGCTTGAGGGTCCGTACGAGGGTGCGGGCACCCGGGGTGAGCCGCACCTCCTTGCGCACGGACTCCACGACGGAGGCGTCGAGCCCGCCGAGCAGCGCGACCCTGGCGTGCAGCGACTGCTCGAAGTCCAGCTCACCGCGCATCGCGGCGGCGGTGACCTCGGCGACCTCGGCCTCGCAGCCGGCGTGCGCCGCGAACAGCTCGATGACCTCGTCCTGGATGAGCGTCGAGTCGACGTCCATGACCACCAGCCGCTGGGCCCGGCGCTGGAGCCCGGCCGCGACGACGGCGATGTCCACCCCGAGCATCGCGGCCTCGGGTGCCAGCACCGAGCGCAGCGCGTCCGTGGCCGCACCCGACACCGCGAATTCCACGGCCGTCACCGGATACTTCGCAAGACGGAAAATACGGTCGATATTGCCGCCCGTGGACGTTATGGCGGCGGCGATGGCGGCCGTCGACTCGGCGGTCAGCGGGTGGCCCAGCACGGTGACATGCGAGCGGCCGGTGCCGCGCGGACGGTTGTCGCCCCGGCCGGAGATGATCTCGGCCTGGAGGTTCAGCGACTCGGCCCAGCTGTGCACGGTGGCCCGGAGGTCGCCCTCGGACGAGCCGGAGGCGCCCTCGGCCGGGGAGGGGGCCGTGACCAGCGCGCACAGCACGATGCGCCCTCGGGTCACGACCTGTTCGATGTCCACGACATCGACGGAGTAGGCGGCGAGGGTGTCGAAGAGACCTGCGGTGATGCCGGGCCGGTCCTTCCCGAAGATCTTGACGAGAAGGGTCGGTACGTCATCGCCCGGTACGGCGGTGGCAGGCGGAATCTGCGATGCGCTCATGGTGCCCTTACGGTATCCGGCCGGAGAGCCCGACCGTACAGGTGTCCGTGGTTCGGACCAGCGCGTTCCGCCGTCTGCCCGTGGTGCGCCCGCGGCTCCGGGGCGCGGACAGCCCTTGCTGATCGTTATCGAGTCGTGTCCGGGCCGCCGGCCGGGCCGGTCGATGTAGCGAGCGGTGAATCCAACTCCCTTGTGTTCCAAGGGAGTTCGATGCACCAGTGGCACGCGCGAAGGGGCCGATCCGGGCCCGATGGTGCCCCTCGCGGCCTCCGAGGCTCTCTCCGATCCGTATGCGTGACGGTGATGTCAAGGGTGTTTTGGGCCGTTTTGGCCGTTGTGGCGAGGGTGCTGCCTCACGGTCGTCCTGTGCGCGTCGAGACGCGGCCGGCACCGCCTCCTCCGCGCTCGCCGAGGGCCGCAAGCCGGCAGCCTCTGCCACGCAGTGGAGAGAAGCCGGCCGTCCCGTCTCCCCCGTCCCGGGAGAAAAGCCAGCTCAAAGCGGAGCCGATGGACGGGGCGGGCGCGATCGACGCGGCTCCGGGTGTCGCGGCGGAAAGGGCCGCCGACGCACTGTCAGGTCAGCGCCCTTCCGTAATGCACCTGTTCCACGGAAATCTCCGTATCCGCTCCTACTTCCCGCTCTCCGGGGGAGTTTGGCGCATCACGACAAGTGCACCCCGAGCCCCGCTCCTCTCCCGGTTACCGGTCCGAGGGCCGAGCCTGAAATAGTTCCCCACGATGTTCGCCATCCCTAGACTTCCCATACAGGGCGTCACTCGGGGGACTATGTAATGGGGCATGGAGTGCCTGAACTCGTACTCGAATTGAACGGAAGGACCTGGACGCTCGATCCGTCCCGGTCCTACAACGTGGGCCGCGATCCGCAGGGCGACATGGTGCTCGACGACGCCAGGGTTTCCTGGCGGCACGCCACCGTGCGGTGGGCCGGCCGCGGCTGGATCATCGAAGATCACGGCAGCACCAACGGCACATACGTCCAGGGACAGCGGATCCACCAGCTGGAGATCGGCCCCGGCTCGGTCGTGCACCTGGGCAACGCCACCGACGGTCCCCGGGTGAGCCTGTCGGCCGCTCCGGTCGCCGACGCCTACAACGCGCAGCCCGCGATGGCGCCGCAGCAGCAGGGCGCGCAGGGCTGGCAGGCGCCGCCCGCGCACCAGCCGCCGCACCACCAGCCGCCGCACCACCAGCCGCCGGTCCACCAGCCGCCGGTCCAGCAGAACTGGCAGGCCCCACCGCAGGCGCAGCCGCCGTACATCCCGCCGCAGCAGGCCCAGCAGCCTCCGCAGGCGGCCGCGCCCGCGCAGCGGCCGGCCGGTGACCGCAGCCCGACCACCTTCCACCGCCTCGACACCGGCCGTGTGATGCGCATCGGCCGTGCGCTGGAGAACGAGCTGGTCGTCTCCGACCTCCAGGTCTCCCGCAACCACGCGGAGTTCCGGGCCACGCCCGACGGCCGCTTCGAGATCCGCGACCTCGGCAGCCACAACGGCACGTACGTCAACGGTCAGCCGGTCGCCAAGTCCGGCACGGCACTGATCGGCCCGAACGACATCATCGGTGTCGGTCACTCCACCTTCCGGCTGGTCGGCGACCGGCTGGAGGAGTTCGTCGACACCGGCGAGGTCTCCTTCTCCGCCCGCCACCTGACCGTCACCGTCGACGGCGGCAAGCAGATCCTCAAGGACGTCTCCTTCGGCGTCCCGGAGAAGTCGCTGATCGCGGTCATCGGCCCGTCCGGTTCCGGCAAGTCGACACTGCTCAAGGCGCTGACCGGCTACCGCCCCGCCAACCAGGGCGATGTCCTCTACGACAACCGCAACCTCTACAAGCAGTTCGCCGAGCTGCGCCAGCGCATCGGTCTGGTTCCGCAGGACGACATCCTGCACAAGGAACTGACCGTCGCCAAGGCCCTCAAGTACGCCGCCAAGCTGCGGTTCCCCGGGGACACCGCGGAGTCCGAGCGTGAGGCGCGGATCGACGAGGTGCTGCGCGAGCTGAAGCTCGACATCCATAAGGACAAGAAGGTCACCTCGCTCTCCGGTGGCCAGCGCAAGCGCGTCTCGGTGGCCCTTGAGCTGCTGACCAAGCCCTCGCTGATCTTCCTCGACGAGCCCACCTCCGGCCTCGACCCGGGCATGGACCGCGATGTCATGCAGCTGCTGCGCGGCCTCGCAGACGACGGCCGCACGGTCCTGGTCGTCACCCACTCGGTGGCCGAACTCGCCATCTGCGACAAGCTGCTGGTGATGGCGCCGGGCGGTGGCGTGGCCTACTTCGGCCCGCCCGAGGAAGCGCTGAACTTCTTCCAGTACGACACCTGGGCGGATGTCTTCTCGGCCTTCGAGAACTACCGGGACTACGACTGGATGGGCCGCTGGCGCGGCTCGCCGCACTACCAGATGTACGCCGCGGACATCGACGCCGTCGCCCCGCAGTCGGTGACGATCCAGCCGCCGCCGGCCCGGATGCAGAAGTCCCAGAGCTGGGGCTCGCAGCTGTGGACGCTGATGCGTCGCTACGTCTCGGTGCTCGCCTCCGACCGTGGCTTCCTGGGTCTGATGGTGATCCTGCCGGCGGTGCTCGGCGTGGTCTCGATCCTGATCCCCAGCGACTACGGCCTCGGGTACGGGCCGCTCAACAAGAACAGGACCAACCGCGACGCGAGCACGATCATGCTGATCCTCGCGGTGGGCATGTGCTTCTCGGGCGCGGCCAACTCCGTCCGTGAGCTGATCAAGGAGCGGGTCATCTACGAGCGCGAACGGGCCACCGGCCTGTCGCGGTCGGCGTATCTGATGTCCAAGGTGATCGTGCTCGGTGTGGTCACGGCCTTCCAGGGCGTGATCATCGCGGCCATCGGGTTCTCGCCCCGCAAGCTGCCCACCGAGGGCCTGCTGCTGGAGGGCGCGCCGGCCGTCGAGATGGCGCTGGCGATCATCGCGCTCGGCTTCACCTCGATGATGTTCGGCCTGATCATCTCGGCGCTGGTCAAGACGGCCGAGAAGACCATGCCGCTGCTGGTCATGTTCGCCATCGTCCAGGTCGTCTTCACGGGCGTGCTCTTCCAGCTCTTCGACACCGTGGGCGTCGGGCAGTTCTCCTGGCTGATGCCCTCGCGCTGGGCCGTCGCGGCGATGGGCGCGACCGCCGACATGAACACGCTGCTGCCGTGGGAGGCGGGCAACCCCGACCCGCTGTGGAAGCACCAGACCGGCGTCTACGTCATGGACATGATCATCTTGATCGGTCTGGGCGTCGCGCTCGCCTTCGTCGTGGCGCGGCTGCTGCGCCGCCACGAGCCGGAGGTCATGCGCAAGTAGCGCGTCCCGCAGTCACGCCCGAGGGGCGGCACCCGGAACCGGGTGCCGCCCCTCGGCGGTGTGGTTGCGTGGAACGGCTGCTCAGTAGGCCGAGTTCACGTTGTCCATCGAACCGTACATGTCGGCCGCGTAGTTGCAGGCGGCGGTGATGTTGGCGACCGGGTCGTAGAGGTCCCACGAGGTGCCGTCGACGTGGTACGCCTCGAAGGTCGGCTGGATCACCTGCAGCAGACCCTTGGACGGGACGCCGTTCTGGGCGTTGATGTCCCAGTTGTTGATGGCCTTCGGGTCGCCGCCCGACTCCCGGATGATGTTCCGGTGGATGCCCTCGTATGTGCCGGGGATGCCCTTCTTCGCCATGATGTCCAGCGACTCCCGGATCCAGCCGTCCAGGTTGTCGGCGTAGGTCTTGGGGGCCGGCTTCGGGGCCGGAGCGGCGCGCTCGGCGGACCGGCTCGCGGCCTGCTGCTCCTTGCGCTCCTTCTCCGCCTTGGCCTTCGCGTCCGCCTTGGCCTTGGCCTCCGCCTTCGCCTTGGCCTCCGCCTCGGCCTTCTTCTTGGCGGCGGCCGCCTCGGCCCTGCCCTGCGCGGCGGAGTCGTCGGCCTGCTTGGTGATCGTGTCCTGCTGCTTCTTGGCGGCGGTGTCGACCGCGCTGAAGGCAACCGGCTTCACGTTCTGGGTGGCGGCCTTGGGCTCGCCCTGTTCGGCGTCGGCGCCCGGGACGACCGAGAAGGCCAGAGCGGCGGCACCGGCCGCTGCGATGCCTACGACGGAAAGCTTATGGGTCCGCTTGAGGCGGGAAAATCCAGAAACAGCGTGCTTCGGCATGGCGGAGTCGACCTCTTCCAATGGGGGACCGTCGCGAGGGCCGTGGTGGCGAAGAACGCCGATTTCGATACGGCGCCGAGCGACGGGAGCCATTCTTAGCGGCCGGAAATTGCCCGGGCAAAGGTGTGACATACGATCCGGGTTAGTGGAACCAGGGGCTCGCCAATTGCGTCGCAGCTGGTCGCATCCCAGCTCACGGCACCTTTACAAGGCCACTAAGCCGGGTCGTAAGTGACGTGCGTCCTATGCGCGGCGTCACAGTGAAGAGGGGTTTGTCTCGCTGGGTGTAATTGCGAACGCACAGCCGGTGTATGTCGTGCCGACATCGCGGCGAAGTCAAGAGGCTTTCGGACCAAATGGGACAGTTCGGATGCGACATCGGTCAATCACTCCAAAACACCGCGAAAGCGAACTCTTTGACGAGTCGCTCTCAACGGCTCCTGGAGCAAGTGCCCCGGTGTAGCGCGTATATCGCCGCCGTCAGGCCCGACGCGGGGCGCGCGGTCAGCAGCATGACCGACCGCGACGCCTGTCGACTCGTCCGCGTAGTACGCGTCCATGTAGTAGAGGCGTGGCGCGAATGGAGACCGTCAGTGCGAGCGTCCATGGCGGTCCCTGCGCGCCGGACGGCGCGCAGGGGGGCGCGAGCTTCAGGACGGCAGCAGCAGGTGGAGATCCCCGAATTCGTGCCACAGGTAGCGGCGCTCCACCGCCGCCGCGTACGCGCGCCGCAGCGCATCCCCGTCCGCCATCGCCGACGCCACCGCCTCCAGCATCAGCAGATGCGAGGCCGTGGGCTCGTGCAGCCCGGTGAGCAGCCCGTCCACCACCCGCACGCCGCGCTCCGGCGTCACCACGAGATCCGTCCAGCCGTCCGTCGCACGCACCCGCCCGTCCTGCCCCACGGCCGACTCCAGTGCCCGCACCGCCGTCGTCCCCACCGCCACGATCCGCCCGCCTGAACCGGGGCCGCGCCCTGCCCGCCCGGCGCGCACCGCGTTCACCAGCCAGGCGGTGGCGGGCGGCACCGCGAACCGCTCCGGATACGGCGGCTCGAAGGCTTCCGCCGACGCCACGCCCGTGTGCAGCGAGATCGGCGCGAACTGCACGCCCGCGCTCACCAGCCTCGCCACCAGCGACGCCGTGAAGGGTCGGGCCGCGCTCGGCATCTCGGCGCTGCCGCTGTCGCCGGAGTCCGTCGCGAACACCGTCCGGTAGGCGGACGGTGGCTGGTCCCGGTCGGTGTAGCCGTACCGGATCGGTCGGCCGTACCGGCGCATCAGCTCCGGGGCCGTTCCGCCCGCCACCCGCGCCCACCACAGCCGTACGCTCCCGGGGTCCACCGGCGCCTCAAGGGTCAGCCGCGCCCCGCCCGGCAGTCGCACCACTCTGCCGGCGGGGCCGCCCGCCCGCGGTCGGGTGCTCCCCCGCCCGTCCGGTCTGCGCAGTTCCACCGCCCAGCAGCCGGCCACGGCGCGGCCCGCCGGATGTCTGCGGTCCGCCCGCGTCGAGAAGTGCACCACCACCGGCTCGCCGCGCCCCCGGCCGTCCCCGATCCGGCCGTCGACCGCGGCCGACAGCGTCGGGGAGGTGTTCACCACCAGCACGTCCCCGGCCGCCAGCAGTTGCGGCAGCTCACCGAAGGGGTGATGCCCGACCTCCTCCGTGCCCCGGCTCACCATCAGCCGTACGGCGTCGCGGTCGAGGCCGGGACCCCGCTGCTCCGCCGGGACCCGGGCGGACAGCTCCTCCGGGACACGCAACACGTCCGCGATCATCGTGCGCGCTCCGGTGCGGCCTGCGACGCATCCGCGGGTGCCGCCGGCCCGGCGGGCAGGTCCGCCGCCAGGTCCGTCGCCCGGTACCGTCCGGACGCCGCCCGGCGGTCCAGCAGGTCCAGGAGGGCAGGAACGACGGTCTCCGGCAGCGGCCGCCCGGAGTCGTCGTCGGTGGGGACGGCAGCCGCGTACAGATCGGTGCGCATATCGCCCGGGTCCACCCACCACACCCGCAGCCCCGGCTCCTCCTCCGCCAGCACCGCCGACAGCTGGTCGAGTGCCGCCTTGGAGGCTCCGTAGCCACCCCACGTCGCGTACGCCTCGACGGCCGCATCCGAACTGATGTGAAGAAGAGCCCCACCTGTCCCTATATGCCCATCACTTTCTGTCCCTATATAGGGGGACGAATCATCATCGACCGCGCTCCCTGAGGGAGGAGAGCCGAACCGGGATTTCCGCAGCAGCGGCAGAGCCTCTTGCACCAGCCCCAGGGGCGCGACGACATTCACTTCCAAGGCGTCCCGCAGTCCTGTCAGCGGATGCTCCGCCAGGCGCACCAGCGGAGCCGCCCCTAGGGCGCTCGCGTTGTTCACCAGCAGATCGAGCCCGCCCAGCCCGTGGGCCGCGGCCACGAGCTCCCGCCGGTGCCCGCCGTCCGCCACATCGCCGGGCAGCGCGACCACCCGCGCCCCGCTCGCGCGCAGCTCCCGCGCCGCCGCCTCCAGCGGCCCGGACGACCTGGCGTCCACCACCAGATCCCAGCCCCGCCCGGCCAGCGTCGCCGCCAGCGCCCGGCCCAACCCCTTCGACGCCCCCGTGATGACCGCCACCGGCATGATCGCGTCCCCTTTCCGGGCCGGGCCCTCGCCCCGCCCTCGCCCTCACCGTAGGAACGCCGGGCCCCGGGAGGCGTCGGGCGACGGGCGGGCCGCCGCAGGGCATTGGGCCTAGGGCGGTGGGCGGAGACAGGGGGCGCCGGTGGTCCGATACGGGCCGGTCAGCGCGCCGGTACGGTGAAGCCATGACCAACGGACCGGGAGCCGGCATCCCCGCGGTGAGCACCGCGATCCTGGCGATGAGCAGGCACCTGGAGGTGCGCGACGTCCTCAAGACGATCGTCGCCTCGGCCCGCGAACTGCTGGACGCCGAGTACGCCGCCCTGGGCGTGCCCGACGATCACGGCGGCTTCGCGCAGTTCGTGGTGGACGGTGTCAGCAGCGAGCAGTGGAAGGCCATCGGCCCGCTGCCCCGCCAGCACGGCATCCTCGCCGCGATGCTGCACAACGCCACCCCCGAGCGCCTCGCCGACGTCCGGCAGGACCCGCGCTTCGGCGGCTGGCCCGCCGCCCACCCGGACATGTCCGACTTCCTCGGTCTGCCGGTCGCCGACGGCGACGAGATCCTCGGCGCCCTCTTCCTCGCCAACAAGCGCTGCCCCGAGCCCCGGCCCGCCCGCGGGACCCGTTGCGGCTTCACCGAGGACGACGAGCGGCTGCTCGGCATACTCGCCCAGCACGCCGCCATCGCGCTGACCAACGCCCGCCTCTACGAGCGCAGCCGCGAACTCACCATCGCGGGGGAGCGCGCCCGGCTCGCGCACGAGCTGCATGACGCGGTCGCCCAGAAGCTCTTCTCCCTTCGACTGACCGCACAGGCCGCCACTGCACTGGTGGACCGAGACCCGGCCCGCGCCAAGGACGAACTGCACCAGGTCGCCGCGCTCGCCGCGGAGGCCGCCGACGAACTGCGCGCCGCCGTCATCGAGCTGCGGCCCGCGGCCTTGGACGAGGACGGCCTGGTCGCCACCCTGCGCTCCCAGGCCCAGGTCCTGGACCGTGCCCACTCCGCGCGGGTCACCTTCACGGCCCACGGGGTCCGCGCCCTGCCGTCCGCCCAGGAGGAGGCACTGCTCCGGGTCGCGCAGGAGGCGCTGCACAACGCCCTGCGGCACTCCGGGGCGGAGCACGTCGACGTCAGCCTCGCCCGCCAGGGCCAGGGGGCGCTGCTGCGGATCGCCGACGACGGCTGCGGTTTCGACACCGGCCGGGTCCGCCGGGCCGGCCGTCACCTCGGCCTGGTCTCGATGCGTGACCGCGCCGGCGGAGTCGGTGGAAAGCTCACCGTGGAGTCGGTGCCCGGCAAGGGAACCGCTGTCGAGATGGAGGTACCCGGTGGCTGAAATCGAAGGGGGCGGCGCCATGGGAGTGCCCGCGGACGGGGCCCGGGGGAGCCGGGACCGGCAGCCGGGCGACGGCCGGGCCATCCGCGTCCTGCTCGTCGACGATCACCAAGTCGTACGCCGCGGACTGCGGACCTTCCTGGAGATCCAGGAGGACATCGAGGTGGTGGGGGAGGCGTCCGACGGCGAGGAGGGCGTCGCCGCCGCCGAACAGCTGCGCCCCGACGTCGTCCTGATGGACGTCAAGATGCCCGGCATGGACGGCATCGAGGCTCTGCGGAAGCTGCGCGAACTGACCAACCCCGCCCGGGTGTTGGTCGTGACGAGCTTCACCGAGCAGCGCACCGTCGTCCCGGCCCTGCGCGCGGGCGCCGCCGGGTACCTCTACAAGGACGTCGACCCCGACGCGCTGGCCGGCGCCATCCGCTCGGTGCACGCGGGGCATGTGCTGCTCCAGCCCGAGGTCGCCGGCGCCCTCCTCTCCCAGGAGGAGGGCAACACCGGCCAGGGGAGAGGTACTTCTTTGACCGAGCGGGAGCGCGAGGTGCTCGGTCTGATCGCCGACGGACGGTCCAACCGCGAGATCGCACGGGCACTGGTGCTCTCCGAGAAGACGGTCAAGACACATGTCTCCAACATCCTCATGAAGCTCGACCTCGCCGATCGCACCCAGGCCGCGCTGTGGGCGGTGCGGCACGGCATCGGAGCCTGAACACGCCGCCGCCGGACGGAGATCCGGCGGCCGAGCCACTCCTCGAAACGATTCTGCTCCGGTCCCGACCGGGGGACGGGGCGATCAATGCGGAGCGTCGTCTTCCGGTGCGAGATTCATACTGTCGTGTAGACGTCGCCCATTTGGCGTATCCGTCCTCGGGGCCCGGCCGTTTCCCAGTGCAGTCGTGACGGCTGGTCACGGCAACGGCAACGAGGAGCATGAGAAGTGAAGAACATCAAGCGCGTAGCGGCCCTCACCATGATGGCGGGCGGCCTCGCCGTCGCGGGTGCCGGTGTCGCCTCCGCCCACAGCGCGCCGCTGGCCCAGGGCACGGCCGTGAAGTCCCCCGGTGTGGGCTCCGGCAACCTCGTCCAGGTTCCCGTGAACGTCCCGGTGAACGCCTGTGGCAACACCGCCACCGTCATCGGTGCCCTCAACCCGGTCTTCGGCAACCCCTGCCTCAACCACTGAGACGGGCACTCCCTCCCAGGCAACGGCATCCCGGCCCCGCAGGCAACCACCTGCGGGGCCGGGCCTGTTGCTGCCCTCTGCCGTCGCATCGGGGCCGACGCTTCTGACGGCGCGACGCACCGGCCAGGTGCCACCCGGCCGAAGTCCTGACGGAACGAAACGCTGACGCCCTCTTTCCGGACGCCTCCTCCCTGACGGCTCGTTCCTTTACGGCCCATCCCCTGACGGACGAACGGATCCCCTCCGCCACCGCCGTCAGCAATCAGGGCCTCCGCCGCGGGAAGCGCCGCCCGCCGGGGGCGAGACCGGGCCCGCCGGGGCCGCTCAGGCGTCCTGCCCCCATCCCCGTGGCATCGTCCCCCGACCTGCCGGCGACACCGCCGGCCCCTGATCGCCGATCCGGGCCCCCGCGGCCCCTCAGCCGCCCTGCCTCACCCCCGACGCTCCCGCTCCTCCACCGCTGCGTTGTACGCCGCCACCTGCGCCCGTCGGGCCGTACGCTCCACCGGCCGCAGCGCCTCGGCGCGGGCCGCGATCTCCGAGGCGCTCACCGCCCCGCCGTGTTCCCCGTCACCGCCGGCCTGCCGCGCGATGTCGATGAGCGCGCCCACCCGCTGGGCCAGCTCCAGTACCCGTACCGCACGCGGCGGATACCCCGGCGCGAGCACCTGCCGGCCGGCCTCCGACCGCGCGCGGTACGCCTCAAGGGCCGCTTGCGCGACGGGGCCCGAACCGGCCACGTCCAGCGACGAGAGCGCCTCGGTCGCCTCCCGCAGCGCCTCCGCCAGCTCCCGCTCAGCCTCACCCAGCGACGGCACGTCCGCCGGCGGTCCCTCCCGCACCGGTAGGCAGTGCCAGACCACCTCCACGTGCACATCGGGGCCGCTGCCGCCCTCGGGACCGGCCTCGTATACGTCCGGCACCAGGCCAAGGCCGGCGCCCACCGCGAGCACCGCCTCCTCGGACTCCAGCGCCCGCGCGTTGAATGCCGGCGGCCCGCTGAGGCCCAGCGGATGCCCCGGCACCGGCAGCGCGACCCGCAGGCCGACCGCCCCCAGCGCGCGCAGCCGCCCCAGCGCGAGCGTCAGCCCGACCGGCGACGTCTCCCCGGGCAGGTCCTCCACGCGGTGCACCGCGTCATCGTCCGCGATACGGTGCGCGGCTTCATCAGGTGAGACAAGTCCGGCCAAGAGGGCATTTCCCCATGACGCCAGCCGTCCTGAACGAGGTTCATCGAGCATGCTCCCCAGCCTAGGCAACAGCGCTGACAACGAGTGGCGTAGGTTTGCTGGGGGGCTGCGCCTACAGGTGCACGCGACGACCGAGAAGCAATGGGAGACAACGCGCTCATGAGCGATGTGCTGGAGCTGGTGGACGTATCCGTGGTCCGCGAAGGACGGGCTCTGGTGGACCAGGTCTCCTGGTCGGTGAAGGAGGGTGAGCGCTGGGTGATCCTCGGCCCGAACGGCGCCGGCAAGACCACCCTCCTCAACGTCGCGTCCAGCTACCTCTACCCGACCACGGGCACGGCCTCGATCCTCGGGGAGAAGCTCGGCAAGGTCGACGTCTTCGACCTCCGCCCGCGCATCGGCATGGCCGGCATCGCCCTCGCCGACAAGCTGCCGCGCAGCCAGACGGTCCTGCAGACCGTGCTGACCGCCGCCTACGGCATGACCGCGAGCTGGCAGGAGAGCTACGAGGAGGTCGACGAGCAGCGCGCCCGCGCCTTCCTCGACCGCCTGGGCATGACCGCGTACCTCGACCGGAAGTTCGGCACCCTCTCCGAGGGCGAGCGCAAGCGCACCCTGATCGCCCGCGCGATGATGACCGACCCCGAGCTGCTCCTCCTCGACGAGCCCGCCGCTGGCCTCGACCTCGGCGGTCGCGAGGACCTGGTGCGCCGCCTGGGCCGCCTGGCCCGCGACCCCTACGCACCCTCGATGATCATGGTCACGCACCACGTCGAGGAGATCGCCCCCGGCTTCACCCATGTCCTGATGATCCGCCAGGGCAAGGTGCTGGCCGCCGGTCCGCTCGACCTGGAGCTGACCTCAAGCAACCTCTCCCACTGCTTCGGTCTGCCGCTGATCGTCGAGCAGCGCGGCGACCGCTGGACCGCACAGGGGCTGCCCCTTTCCTGACCGATCGTGCTCTGTCCCGGGCCGTCCCGCGGATCTACCATGAAGCCGTGGACGCATGGGTGTGGTGGCTGATCGCCGCCGTAGGGCTGGGTATTCCTCTCGTCGTGACCGCGATGCCCGAATTCGGGATGCTCGCGGTCGGTGCCGTCGCCGGTGCCGTCACCGCAAGCCTCGGTGGCGGCACCGTCCCGCAATTCCTCGTCTTCGCCGCCGTTTCGGTCGCGTTGATCGTGGTCGTACGCCCCATCGCCAACCGCCACCGCGGCCAGAGTCCGCGCCTGGCCTCGGGAGTTGACGCCCTCAAGGGCAAGAGCGCCACGGTTCTCGAACGCGTCGACTCCGGCGGCGGCCGCATCAAGCTCGCCGGTGAGGTCTGGTCCGCCCGCGCTCTCGACACCGACCAGGTCTACGAACCGGGCCAACAGGTCGACGTCGTCGAGATCGAAGGGGCCACGGCGCTCGTCATCTGACCTGAACCCGCTGCGCGGCGCGCCTCGACTCTGAAAGACTGATCAACCGCCAAGCCGGTCGAACGGCCGGCACGGACCAGCAACGAAGGGCACGGGAGCCGCAGTGGAACCGATCATCATCGTCCTGATCATCCTGGTGGTGCTCGTGTTCATCGCACTCATCAAGACGATCCAGGTCATCCCACAGGCAAGCGCCGCCATCGTCGAACGTTTCGGACGCTACACCCGTACGCTCAATGCCGGGTTGAACATCGTCGTCCCGTTCATCGACTCCATCCGCAACCGCATCGACCTCCGCGAACAGGTCGTGCCCTTCCCGCCGCAGCCGGTGATCACCCAGGACAACCTGGTCGTGAACATCGACACCGTCATCTACTACCAGGTGACGGACGCCCGCGCCGCGACCTACGAAGTCGCCAGCTACATCCAGGCGATCGAGCAGCTCACCGTCACCACCCTGCGCAACATCATCGGTGGCATGGACCTGGAGCGGACGTTGACCTCCCGCGAGGAGATCAACGCAGCGCTGCGCGGCGTCCTGGACGAGGCCACCGGCAAGTGGGGCATCCGCGTCAACCGCGTCGAGCTCAAGGCCATCGAGCCGCCGACCTCCATCCAGGACTCGATGGAGAAGCAGATGCGCGCCGACCGCGACAAGCGCGCCGCCATCCTCCAGGCCGAAGGTGTCCGGCAGTCCCAGATCCTCACCGCGGAAGGTGAGAAGCAGTCCTCGATCCTGCGCGCCGAAGGTGACGCCAAGGCCGCGGCCCTGCGCGCCGAGGGCGAGGCCCAGGCCATCAGGGTTGTCTTCGAGTCGATTCACGCCGGGGACCCGGACCAGAAGCTGCTGTCCTACCAGTACCTCCAGATGCTCCCGAAGATCGCCGAAGGCGACGCCAACAAGCTCTGGATCGTACCGAGCGAGATCGGCGACGCCCTCAAGGGCCTCGGCGGCGCCATCGGCAACTTCAACCCCGCGGGCGGCGGCAGTATCCCCAAGCCCAGCTCCCCGAACCGCGAGGCGCCCCCCATCGATTGATGGGACAACCTCCTGGGGCATGATCGGGGCGACACATTCCGATCATGCCCGGGGGAGTCCGCATGAGTTTCTGGGAAGCACTCGCGGTCTTCGTCGCGGGAATCGGCGCCGGCACGATCAACACCATCGTCGGCTCCGGCACCCTCATCACGTTCCCCGTGCTGCTGGCCGTCGGCCTGCCACCCATCACGGCCAACGTCTCCAACACGCTCGGTCTGGTGCCCGGTTCGCTCAGCGGCGCCATCGGCTACCGCCGCGAACTCAGCGGCCAGCGCCGCCGCATCCTGCGCTTCGGCGCAACCGCCTTCATCGGCGGCCTGACCGGCGCGGTCCTGCTGCTCGCGCTGCCGTCCGAGGCCTTCGACGCGATCGTGCCCGCGCTCATCGCCGTCGCCCTGGTCCTGGTCGTCGTCCAGCCCAAGCTCTCCGCCGCGCTGCGCGCCCGCCGCGCTCGTACGGGCACCACCGGCCACCGCGACGGAGGCATCGCCCTGCTCGCCGGCCTGCTGTGCGCCAGCGCCTACGGCGGCTACTTCGGCGCCGCCCAGGGGGTCCTCTACCTCTCCCTGATGGGCCTGCTGCTCAACGAGGACCTGCAACGCATCAACGCCCTCAAGAACGTCCTCGCGGTCGTCGTGAACGGCGTCGCGGCGCTCTTCTTCCTCTTCGTCGCCGACTTCGACTGGCCCGCCGTCGTCCTCATCGCCGTGGGCTCGGCCCTCGGCGGCCAGATCGGCGCGAAGGTCGGCCGACGGCTGCCCCCCACCGTCCTGCGTGGCGTCATCGTCGCCGTCGGCCTGGCCGCCATCGCCCAACTCCTCCTGAAATAGGACGGTCGGGCGACGGCCCAGAACACCGCGCGGGAGCACCCCTAGGCCGGTAGCGCCAGCCAGTCCGGCAGCTCCTCCCGCACGGAGACCCCGAGCGCCGACAGCATCGCGTCCGCCGGCGTCGGCTCGAACGGCCGCCGCAGCAGCTGCATCCCCGCCTGCTCGGGAGTACGGTCCGCCTTGCGGTGATTGTCCTCCGCGCACGAGGCGACGGTATTCAGCCAGGTGTCCCCACCACCGTGCGACCGCGGCACGACGTGGTCCACGGTCGTCGCCCGCCGGCCGCAGTACGCACACCGGTGCTGGTCACGGACCAGCACACCCCGCCGCGACCACGGCGCCTGTCTTCGGAACGGCACCCGTACGTATCTGCTGAGCCTGATCACCCGCGGCACCGGCACATCCACCGAAGCCGCCCGAATACGAAGCCCCGGGTGGGCGTGCTCGACGACGGCCTTGTCCTGCATGACCAGCACCACCGCACGCCGCAGCGACACCGTCGACAGCGGCTCGAAGCTCGCGTTGAGCACCAGCGTCTCGCGCATCCCGCCCACCTCCCGGACCCCGTTCGCCCCCACGGCGAAGTGGCTCCACTGTGCAGTGGAAGGGATTCCCAGGACAACGCAATTTCCGTATGCCAGAAGGTAAATGACGGGCAATCAGAAGAAGAACAGGGAGTGGCCCGCGCGCGCGGTTCCCGCGCTCCTGAAGCGGGAGCACCCGACCCCGGCGCCGGAAAAGCGTGCGCCCCGGGTCCCACCCCCGTGAAACACGCGGGACCCGGAGCGAACGGCAGCCGGCGAGGACGCCCGACACGAGTGACGAGCTCCGGCAAGCGGCGGGGGACACACCTGCGCCCCGCCGCTCCCGCCATTGCGGTACCGACTGCCCGACGGCCCGATGGAGGCCGTCAGCCACGTACCACTCTGTGCGCGGGAAGCGCCGGGGCGCAACGGAATTAGCGGGCTCAGCCCTCCGCGGGCACCTCGAACTCGGCGATCAGCTGCGCCCGCCCGATGGTGTGGAACCGCAGGTTGAAGCCCACCGCCGCCGGCGAGGCATCGGCGTCGGGGCCGAGCTTCTCCTGGTCCACCGCGTACACGGTGAACACATAACGGTGCGGCCCGTCCCCGGGCGGCGGAGCGGCGCCGGTGAACTCCCGCGTCCCGGCGTCGTTCCGGGCATGGACGGTGCCCTCGGGCAGCCCCTTCATGTCACCGGACCCGGCACCGGCAGGCAGCTCCGTCACCGACACCGGAATGTCGAACAGCGTCCAGTGCCAAAAGCCACTGCCGGTCGGCGCGTCCGGGTCGTAGCAGGTGACGGCATAGCTCTTCGTCCCCGCGGGAGCACCCTCCCACCGCAGATGCGGCGAACGGTTCCCCTGGGCCTGGACCTGTTCCGGTCGCAGCGTTCCGCCCGGCTCCACCTCGTCGCTGGTCACCGTGAACTGCGGCACCGGCGGATGGAAATCGTGCGGGAGCGGCCGCCGCTTCAGCTCGGACACCTCGACACCTCCTGGTCGCTTGCTGACACCTGTCCGCCCAGGTTAGAGCCAGTTCCGCTTACCGCCGACCTCCGCCAGCCACTGGTTGAGGTAAGCGGCCCAGTCGGTTCCCTCGAAGTCGTTGAGCCCGACCGTGAACGAACGGAAGGAGTCCGTCCCCTCGGTGAACAGCCCCGGCTTCTTGTCCATCTCCAGCACGACGTCCATCTCGCGGTCGTCGGCGACGAAGGACAGCTCCACCTGGTTCAGCCCGCGGTACTGCTGCGGGGCGAAGAACTCCACCTCCTGGTAGAACGGCAGCTTCTGGCGCGTACCCCGGATGTGCCCCTGCTCGAGGTCGGCGGCCTTGAAACGGAACCCGAGCCGGCCGAACGCGTCGAGGATCGCCTGCTGCGCCGGCAGCGGGTGCACATTCACCGGGTCGAGGTCACCGGAGTCCACCGCACGGGCGATCTCCAGCTCCGTCGTCACACCGACGGCCATCCCGTGCAGGTGCTGGCCGAGAAACGTCGTGATCGGCGTCTCCCACGGAATCTCCAGACCGAACGGCACGGTGTGCGCCGCCCCGGCCTGCACCTCGAACGCGCCACCCAGCCGCTGCTTGGTGAACTCGATGTTCCGCTTGTACTCCTCCTCGCCGCTCTCGACCTCGACGCGCGCCTGCAGACCGACGGACAGCCCCTCGACCTGCTGGGCCACCGACCCGCCCTGGATCCGCACCTCGCCCTGGACGACCCCACCGGGGACGACGTTCTCCTCGAAGAGCACCGTCTCCACCGACGCGCCCCCGGCTCCCAAACTCGCCAGCAGCTTCTTGAACCCCATGCTCGTCCTCCCCAGGCGGAACGCCTGTGCTCTGTGTAGCTCGCCGAGATCTCGGCTTGATTCCTACCCACGCGAAAGGGCGCGGGCCGGTTCCACGGGCCATACCTTCCCAACCGCGGTGCCCCGCTGACCAGCCGCCCACCCATATACGTCTGCACTACCCTCGGAGCGCATGACCGACGTACCGGAACGTATGCCGCTCACCCGCGACTTCTTCGACCGCCCCGTGGTGGACGTGGCTCCCGACCTGCTGGGGCGCACCCTCGTACGCCACACCCCCGACGGCCCGATCGAACTCCGCCTGACGGAGGTCGAGGCGTACGACGGTGAGACCGACCCGGGCTCCCATGCCTACCGGGGCCGCACGGCGCGCAACGCCTCCATGTTCGGCCCGCCCGGTCACGCCTACGTCTATTTCATCTACGGCATGTGGTTCAGCCTCAACCTGGTCTGCGGCCCCGAAGGCAAGGCGAGCGGTGTCCTCCTGCGCGCCGGCGAGATCCTGACGGGCGAGCCCCTGGCCGCAGCCCGACGTCCCAAGGCCCGCAGCGCCAACGAACTCGCCAAGGGCCCGGCCCGCCTGGCAACAGCTCTCGATGTCGACCGCAGCCTGAACGGCATCGACCTCTGCGACGGAGACCCCGACCATCTCTCCGTGCTGCACGGCAGCCCCGCCGCGCCCTCCGATGTACGGAGCGGTCCGCGCACGGGCGTGGGGGGCGAGGGGGCCGACCACCCGTGGCGCTACTGGATCGCCGGCGACCCCACCGTCAGTCCGTACCGCCCGCACGTCCCGCGTCGTCGCCGTGCCACCAGCGGTACTTGACTCCGGCGGGCCAAACGCCTAACGTGGCCCGAGCCGCTGGAGACGGGCAGCGCTATCTGCGTGGACCGCCAGGCGGCACAACCAACTACTACGAACGCTCCCTCTGACCGGGGTCTTCTTTGGCGTTGCCAAAATTCGACCCCATCGACTCGATTATGAGTCGCCGGGAAAAGCAGCTAACGTAGTGACCACGCCGAAAGGCAAACCCCTCCGACACGTAATCGGAACCGCATTTCGAACCCACCGAGACAATCGGGGGAACGGAAAAGGATCTGATAGAGTCGGAATCGCGAAGAAGCCGAAAGGCCGAATCGCACCGGCGAAAATCAGGACCGCGAGGATCTGATAGAGTCGGAAACGCAAGACCGAAGGGAAGCGCCCGG
>NZ_JBICZL010000012.1:84577-329149 GCF_043201875.1 Streptomyces sp. NPDC048248 | reverse complement strand
CCGCGCATCGTCGCCCAGCGCACCGCGCCACCCGACCCCCGGGCGCAGTCGGCCGGCCCCCCCCCCCCAACCCCCCCCCCCCCCCCCCGCCCCCCCCGCGCGCCCCCCCCCCCCCCCCCCCCCCCCCCCCCCCCCCCCCCCCCCCCCCCACTCTCGGGTTCACGCTACCCCGGAGTGATCAGCGATCGCTCACAAGTGTCCGCGATGCGGCGTCACTTGACGGCGACACCGGTCCACGCGGCCTCGACACCCTTGACCTCGGCGCCGTCCGCGCCGTAGAGGTCGGTGGCGGCCTTGACCGTCGCCTCGCGCGCGGCCTTGTAGTCGGTGTTCGAGGTCATGTACTCGGTCAGGGCCTTGAACCAGATCTTCTCGGCCTTGTCCCGGCCGATGCCCTCGACCTTGGAGCCGTCCGCCGTCGGGCTGTCGTACTTGACGCCACCGATCTCCTTCGCGCCGCTGCCTTCGGACAGCAGGTAGAAGAAGTGGTTGGCGACACCCGAGGAGTAGTGCGGGTCGAGACCACCGGTGCTGGAGTCCCAGTTGTCCTGCGACGAGCCGTCCTTGCTCGGCTTGTCCATGTAGCGCAGCGGGGTGCCGTCGCCGTTGATGTCGATCTTCTCGCCGATGAGGTAGTCGCCCGGGTCCTTGTCGTTCTTGGCGAAGAACTCGGCCGAGGTGCCGAAGATGTCCGAGGTGGCCTCGTTGAGACCGCCGGACTCACCGCTGTAGGTGAGGTTGGCGGTGGCGGAGGTGACACCGTGCGACATCTCGTGCGCCGCGACGTCGAGGGCGGTCAGCGGAGCCTTGTTGCCCTCGCCGTCGCCGTACGTCATGCAGAAGCAGCTGTCGTCCCAGAAGGCGTTGACGTAGCTGTCGCCGTAGTGGACGCGCGAGAAGGCGCCCTTGCCGTCGCCCTTGATGCCGGCGCGGCCGTGCACGGTCTTGTAGTAGTCCCAGGTCACGGCCGCGCCGTAGTGGGCGTCGACGGCCGCGGTCTGCGGGTCGTCGGGCTTGCCGGTGCCCCAGGCGTCGTCCTCGTCGGTGAAGGCCTTGCCGTCGCCGGACTCGCCGTTCTCCAGGTTGGTGGTCTTGTGGCCACCGCGGTCGGCGTCGGTCAGGGTGAAGCCGGAGCCCTCCTTGGAGGTGCCGAGCTCGACGCTGCCGCTGTACTCGCTCTCGCCCTTGCCGGTGTGGATCTCGTCGTACTGGAAGAGCTTCTTGCCGCTGTTGGCGTCGGTGATGACGTGCAGCCGGCTGGGGGTGCCGTCCTTCTGGACGCCCTCGACGACGGTGTCGTAGGCCAGCACGGGCTTGCCGTTGGCGGCCCAGACGACCTTCTTGGGTGCCGGCGCTTCGGCCTTCGCCGCCTTGATGGACTTCGCCGCGGTGCCGTGCGCCGACTTCGCCGCGGTCTGCGGGGCGATCTTCGGCGTGGTGGAGGCCACCTTGATCGACTTGCTGGTCGACTTGGTGGTGCTCTTGATGGCGCCGCCCTTGGCGGTGTGCACGATCAGGTCGCCGCCCAGGACCGGCAGGCCGGCGTAGGTGCGGTCGTAGCGGGTGTGCGTGGTGCCGTCCGCGTCCTTGATGATGTCCTTGACGACCAGCTTCTCCTGCGTGCCGAGGCCGAGTTCCTTGGCGGTCTGCGCCTTGGTGGCACTCGCGTCGCGCAGCAGTTCCGCGCGGTGGGAGGCGCTGAGCTTGAGCGGCGTGCCGCCCTGCTCGGTGGTCTGCGTGGGGGACGCGCCGGCGGTACCTGCGGTGATGCCTGCGGCCAGGAGGGCCGCTGCGGCGACGACGGTACCGGTGACACGGGTCTTACGAGATATGCGGGGGGTCACGCGTGCTCCTTCAACTTTGCCAAGTGGTGGGGGTGCAAAGCGATGCGGGTGTGACGTGCGTCGGGAAGACTGCCATTCGAACGCGTGCATGTCAGGAGGGTGTCGGCATGTTGGCCGAAAATCGTCCGTACAGAGAAGATCGCTGTTCGCATAACGGAGTCGGGCGCCGCCCCCGATGATCCGGGAGCGACGCCCAACTTGACTGTTCAGCAGGTCAGTTGTGGTGGAGCGAGTGATTCCGGCCTGCTTCTTGCACACCCGGGTGACGCCGAGGTGCCGACGCCGGTCAGAAGGTGAGCTTCCAGCCGTTGATGTAGCCGGTGTCCCGGGCGTAGACGTCCTGGACCCGCAGCTTCCAGGTGCCGTTCGCCGTCTCCGAGGAGGCGTTGACCGTGTAGGTCGCCTTCACGTTGTCCGCCGAGTCGGTCGCGCTGGAGTTCTTCAGCCGGTAGGCCGTACCGTCCGGGGCGATCAGGTCCACGACCAGGTCACCGCGGTAGGTGTGGACGATGTCGACGTCCGCCTTCAGCGTGCTCGGTGCGTTGCCGCTGCGGGTCACGGCGACCGGCGAGGTCACCGCGGAGCCCGCGTCCGGGATCGCGACGTCATCGGCGTTCTCGAAGACGTTGCTGCCACCGGCCGGGTTGACCGTCCAGGTGAAGGCGGCCGTACCGGTCTTCTTGGCCGCGTCGGTGACCGTGACCGTCACGTTGCCGGTGCCGGCCGTGGTCGGCGTACCCGAGATCAGACCGGTGCTCGCGTTGATCGACAGGCCCGCGGGCAGTCCGGTGGCCGCGTACGACAGGGCGCCCGCCGTGCCGCTGGACGCCTTGATCTGCAGACTGGCCGCCTGGTTCACCGTGCTCGTCTGGTTGCCCGGGTTGGTGACGCTGACCGCGCCCGTGTCCGGCACCCGGGAGCCGACGTTGACCGCCGCCCAGGTGTTGGCGACGGTGTTGTACGTCGCGCTGCCCTGACCGAAGAGATCCGCGGCCGCCGACAGCGTGGCGGTGCGTGCCGCCGCGTAGTTGGTGTTCGCGCTCATGTACTGGCTGAGCGCCTTGAACCAGATCTTCTCGGCGTTGGCCCGGCCGATGCCCGGCACCGGCAGGTTGTCGTACGTCGGGCTGTCGTAGTGGACGCCGTTGATGTCCTTGGCGCCGCTGCCCTCGGCCAGCAGGTAGAAGAAGTGGTTGGCGACACCCGAGGAGTAGTGCACGTCGACGTTGCCGATACCGGAGTACCAGTAGTCCTTGGACGCGCCGTCCTTGCTCGGCTTGTCCATGTAGCGCAGCGGGGTGCCGTCGCCGTTGATGTCGATCTTCTCGCCGACGAGGTAGTCGCCGACGTCGCTGCTGTTGTTGGCGTTGAACTCCACGGCCGCGGCGAAGATGTCGGAGGTGCCCTCGTTGAGGCCGCCGGACTCACCGCTGTAGGTGAGGTTGGCGGTGGCCGCGGTGACACCGTGCGTCATCTCGTGGGCCGCGACGTCGATGGAGGTCAGCGGGGCGGCGTTGCCGCTGCCGTCGCCGTACGTCATGCAGAAGCAGCTGTCGCTCCAGAAGGCGTTGACGTAGTTGTTGCCGTAGTGGACCCGGCTGTAGGCGCCCACGCCGTCGCCCTTGATGCCGCTGCGGCCGTGCACGTTCTTGTAGTAGTCCCACGTCAGCGCGGCGCCGTAGTGGGCGTCGACGCCGGCGGTCTGGACGTTTTGCGGGGTGCCGTCGCCCCAGGTGTCGTCCGGGTCGGAGAACAGCGTTCCGGTGCCGGACGAGCCGTGGTTGAGGTTGTAGGTCTTGTGGTTGCCGCGGCCGGTGTCGGTCAGCGTGTACGAGGGCGCGGTGCCGAGCGTCACCTTGCCGCTGTACTGGCTGTTGCCGGTGCCGTTCTCGATCCCCTGGTACTCGAAGATCTTGGTGCCGGTGGTGGCATCGGTGATGACGTGCAGCTCGTTGGGCGTGCCGTCGTGCTGCAGCCCGCCGACCACGGTCTCGTACGCGAGCACCGGCTTGCCGTCGGCGACCCAGACCACCTTGCGCGGGGCCTTGGCGGCCTCGGTCTTCTTCGAGCCCTGGGCCTGCGCGGACTTCACGGCCTTCGCCTCGGCCGTGGCCGCCTTGATCTTCGCGGTGGTGCCGGCGACCTTGAGCTGGGAGCGCACGGCCTTGGTGACGCCCTTGAGCGCCCCGGCCTTGCTCTCGTGCACCACGAGGTCACCGCCGAGGACGGGCAGCCCGTCGTAGGTGCGCTCGTAGCGGGTGTGCGTGGTGCCGTCGACGTCCTTGGAGACGTCCTTGACGACCAGTTTCTCCTTCGCGCCGAGGTCGAGCTTGCGGGCGGTCTCGGCGGTGGTGGCGCCGGCCTCCCGGATCAGCTCCGCACGCTGGGAGGGGGACAGCTTGGCCGGCACGGCGCCGGGGTCCGGCGCGGCGTGGGTGGTGCCCGGCCGGGGTGCGGCAGCGGTGCCGGTGCCGGCCTGCACGCCGACGGCGAGCATCGCCGTGGCGGCGACCAGCGCGCCGGTCGCTACGGCGCGTCCATGGGGGGTGCGTCTCACACTGACTCCTTCTGCGGTGGCCGACGTGACGGTGCGGCCGAGGGGGACCGGGCGGCGAAGCGGCCGTCCGGGCAGAGCGAGGCAGAACACTGGAGCGTGTGGGGGGAGACGTACGGGTGGAACGTCGAACACGGAACGGTGGAACACGGAACCGTGGAGCGTGGAACGGTGGAGCGCGTGGTGCGACCTGCCGTGGGGAGTGGTGCTGTGGGGCCCCGTGCGGCGGTTGCGGGGAAGAGTCCCACCACGGATGTGCGATTGTCAGGATCGGTTCAACTAATTGGCCGGAAACCGTCCGTTGCGCGAAATCCATGTCCGGAAGGCGGACGGATCGGCGGTGACCGGGGGCCGCAGGGCTGGGGCCACGGGGTCAGGCGGCCGGGGGCCGCAGGGCTACGGGGCGCCGCCCTGGCCGGGCGCCGCGGGGGCGTCGGGCCGTTCGCCGGGCCGGGAGCGCCAGGACCTCCAGAGCGCGGCGTAGGCGCCGTCCGCCGCCACGAGGTCGTCGTGGGTGCCGAGTTCGGTCAGCCGGCCGCCTTCCATGACGGCGACCCGGTCGGCGTCATGGGCGGTGTGCAGCCGGTGCGCGATGGCGATGACCGTACGGCCCGTCAGGACGGCGGCCAGGGCCCGCTCCGTGTGCCGGGCGGTCCGCGGATCGAGCAGCGCCGTCGCCTCGTCCAGGATCAGGGTGTGCGGGTCGGCCAGCACCACGCGGGCGAGGGCCAGTTGCTGTGCCTGGGCGCCGTCGGACCGGTGGCCGCCGGCGCCCAGCTCGGTGTCCAGGCCGTCCGGCAGCTCCGCCGCCCATTCGGCACCGACCGCGGCGAGCGCGGCCCGCAGCGCGGCGTCGTCGGCCTCCGGCGCGGCGATGCGCAGGTTGTCCCGTACCGTCCCCAGGAAGACGTGGTGCTCCTGGGTGACGAGGACCACCTGCCGGCGGAGCGTCTCGGGCGGCAGCGCGGCGATCGGCACCCGCCCGACGGTCACCGAGCCGGTACGCGGCGCGTCGATCCCCGCCAGCAGCCGGCCGAGGGTGGACTTTCCGGCGCCCGAGGGACCGACGAGGGCGATCCGCTCGCCCGGGCGGATCGTCAGGTCCACGCCGTGCAGGACATCGCCGGGGTGCGCGCCGAGCCCGCTGTCCCCGCCGTCCACGTCGCCGCCCCCGTAGGCGTAGCGGACGCCGGAGACGTCGATGCGGTCGTCGACGGGGGACGGATCGCCGGCGGGGGAGGGCGCCGGGACGCGAGCCGTCGCGGCGCCGGCGGCACGTGCGGACCTCGGCGCTCGCGCAAGCCCTTCCACCCGCGCGAAGGCCGCTCCGCTGCTCTGCAACTGCTCGACCCAGAACAGGATTTTGTCCAGCGGCTCGGACACCTGCCGCATGTAGAGCGCCGCTGACACCACCACCCCCAGCCGGACCGCGCCCTGCCCGTGCAGCGCCCCGCCGATCAGCAGCACCCCGACCACGGGCAGGACGAAGGAGATGTCCACGGCCGGAAAGAGCACACTGCGCAGGAAGAGCGTGCGGGTACGAGTGCGGCGGCACCGCTCGATCGCCTCCTCGCTCGCGGCGGTCCTGCGCTCCCGCAACCCGAGGGCCTCGATGGTCCTCGCACCGGCGGCGTTCGCCGCGAGCAGTTCGGCGAGCGCGGAGTTGGCCGCCCCCTCCGCCAGATAGGCGGTGTGGGCACGGCGCAGATACCAGCGGGCGGCGAAAAGGCAGCCGAGCAGGCCCGCACCGCACGCCCCGAGCAGCGGGTCGAGCACCACCACCGCGCCGAGCAGGAACACCGCCTGCACCACCGCGATGAACACCTCAGGCGCGGCATCGCGCAGCGTCCTTGCGACCGTCGCGACGTCCGCGGTGCCACGGGCCGTCAGATCACCCGTACCGGCCCGCTCCACGGTCGCCGCGGGCAACGCCAGCGCCCGGTCGACGAACTGCTCGCGCACCCGGGCGAGGGTCCGCTCGCCGAAGCGATGGCCGACGTACCAGGCATAGCGCGCCAGCAGCAGCTGCGCCGCCGCGCACACCACGATCACGAGCGCCAGCCGGTCCACGGCCTGCACCCCGCCGCCGTCGCGCACGGTGTCGACGATCCGGCCCAGCAGCCACGGGCCGACCAGTCCGGCGCCGGCGGCCAGGACGTTCAGGGTGATCATGAGGACGAAGGCGCGCCCGTCCCGCCGGATCAGCCGGAGTCCGGCGCGCCGGGTCTCGGCGGGACCGGCCACCGGAAGCCCGCCCTCCGCCGGGTCGGCGGCCCGCGCGGGCCCGTTGGCGCTCATCGGGCGCCCTCCGGCGACACCGGCGCTTCGGCCTCGGGTCCGTCGGCGGGAGCGCCGCGTCCGGCCGGTTCGCCGGCGGGTGTCTTCCCGCCGCCGTCCGGTGCCTCGTCGTCCTCGCCGCGGGAGACCAGAACGCGGTAGCCGGGGTGGCCTTCGAGGAGCGCACGGTGGCTGCCGACGGCCTCGACCCGGCCGTCGACCAGGTAGTACACGGTGTCGGCCCGGTCGAGGACCAGCGGGGAGGTGCTGGTGACGACGGTGGTACGGCCCGCCCGCGCGGCGTGCAGCCTGGTCGCGAGACCGGCCTCGGTGTGCGCGTCGACCGCCGAGGTCGGCTCGACCGCGAGCAGCACCTCGGGGTCGGCCAGCAACGCACGCACCAGCCGGACGCGCTGACGCTGCCCTCCGGAGAGATTGCGGCCCTGCGCCTCGACCGTCGCGTCGAGCCCGTCGGTCAGCCCCCGGACGATGTCCTGTGCCATGGCGGTGTGGAAGGCGCGGTCGATCGCCGCCGTGTCGCGGGCCCGCCGCCCGGAGACCACCTCGCGCAGCGTCCCGGCGAACAGGTCGGCCTCGTTGTCGGCGACCAGGATCCGTTCGCGGAGCGTCTGCGGATCCAGCGCGTCGAGGCGCACCGCACCCCATGTCGCCGCCGAGTCCGCGAACCTGCCCAACCGGTCGATCACCGATGCGGACTGTTCCGGCCGGGCGCAGGCCAGGGCCGTCAGCTGTCCGGGCGTGACTTCCACACCGGAGGCCGGATCCCGCAGTGCCGACGCCGTCCCGGGCCCGCGGCTCGTCCCGTCGGACGGCACCGGCGCCAGGTCCAGGAAGCGGACGACCCGGCGGGCAGCGACCAGCCCCCGGGTGAGGTCGTAGCCGCCCTCGATCAGGAAGGAGACCGGCACCACCAGCGCCGCCGCGTATCCGTAGACCGCCACCAACTCGCCCACGGTGATGGTCCCTTGGGCTGCCATTCGGGCGGCGAGCCAGGTCACCGCGGCGAGGAACAGCGCCGGCAGGCCGACCCCCAGGGCCTGGATCCAGCTGGTCACCGCGCCGACCCGGTAGCCCTCGCTCCGCAACGCCCGGGCCTCGCGGTGGTAGCGGTCCGCGAAGACCCCCTTGCCGCCGAGGCCGTTGAGTACGCGGAGTCCGCCGACCATGTCCGCCAGCCGCGCCGCGAGCCCGCTCTGCCGCTCGCGGTACCGCGTCTCCGCGCCCTCCAGCCGGCCCAACAGCGGTCCGACCAGCACCGCGAGCAGCGGCACGCCCACCAGCACCACCGCGGCCAGGAGCGGCTAGACGGCAAGGAGCAGGGCGGCGACGGTCGCGTAGGCCAGGACGGCGCCGACGCCGGGCCCGGTGACCGTCAGGGTCTGGCTGATCACGGCGACATCGCCGATCCCGATGGTGACGACCTCGCCCGCCGTCACCTGGCGGGGCAGCGCGGCGCCCAGCCGCATGGTGTGGGCCACGAGGACGCGTACCGTGCGGAACGTCGCGTCCATCCGGATCCTGGTCATGGTGCGGTGCCGCATGACCGCCAGCACGGCGTTGAGCGCCCCGACGGCCAGCAGGACGCCGGCCCAGCCGATCAGCGTCGCGGTGTGCCCCGGGGCCAGGCCCTCGTCGATGGCGCGGGAGAGCACGTACGGCGGCAGCATCAGCCCCACCATCCACAGGCTCCCCAGCGACGCCCCGGCGGCGACGCGCCGCCGCTGACGGACGACCAGCCACCACAGATACCGCCCGGGGCCACGGTGGTCCGCGGCGCCCGGGTCCGCCCCCGCGTCAGTCATGCCCGCACCCTACGGGAGCGGGTACGGGGCGCCAGGAGGGGCCGGAGCGCCGCCCGAGGCCCGTGCCCCCTACCCCGGAACCGCCCGGAACAGCAGCACCGAACGGCCCGGGAGGGTGAGCTCGCTGCCCGCCGCGTGCCGCTCGGCCGGGGCGTCCGGGGGCGGTTGCTCGTCGCGGGAGGTATCGATGAGGACTTCGAACTCCGCGGCCCAGGGCTGTCCCGGAAGGGTAACCGTACGGGGCCGGTGGTCGGCGTGGAGGAACACGAGGAAGCTGTCGTCGACGATGCGGACGCCCTGGCTGTCGCGTTGGGGGATGTCGTTGCCGGAGAGGTACATGCCCAGGGTGGCCCCGGGGGCGTACCAGTCCTGCTCGGTCATCTCGGTGCCCGCCGCCGTGAACCACGCCAGGTCGCGCAGACCGCCCTGCCCGTGCGGACGGCCCGAGAAGAAGGCGCGGCGGCGGAGCACCGGATGGGATCGGCGCAGGGCGATCAGGCGGGCGGCGAGATCGGCCAGGCCGCACCACCGCCGGTCGTCCAGGAGTGACCAGTCGAGCCAGCTGACCGGGGAGTCCTGGCAGTAGGCGTTGTTGTTGCCGTGCTGGGTGCGGCCCATCTCGTCGCCCGCGACCAGCATCGGGACGCCGGTGGACAGCAGCAGGGTGGTGAGGAGGTTGCGGAGCTGCCGGCCGCGCAGGGCCACGATGCCGGGGTCGTCGCTCTCGCCCTCCGTACCGCAGTTCCAGGCGCGGTTGTCGTTGGTGCCGTCGCGGTTGCCCTCGCCGTTGTCGGCATTGCGCTTGTGCTCGTAGGTGACCAGGTCGCGGAGGGTGAAGCCGTCGTGGGCGGTGATGAAGTTGACGGAGGCGTACGGCCGGCGGCCGCCCCAGGCATACAGGTCGCTGGACCCCGAGAGGCGGTAGCCCAGGTCGCGGACGTCGGGCTGGGCGCCGCGCCAGAAGTCGCGGACGGTGTCGCGGTAGTGGTCGTTCCACTCCGTCCACAGTGGCGGGAAGGAGCCGACCTGATAGCCGCCTGATCCGACGTCCCACGGCTCGGCGATCAGCTTGACCCGGCGCAGTACCGGGTCCTGGGCGATGACGGCGAGGAAAGGGGAGAGCATGTCGACGTCGTGCATGGAGCGCGCCAGCGCGGCGGCGAGGTCGAAACGGAAGCCGTCCACGCCCATTTCGGTCACCCAGTAGCGCAGCGAGTCGGTGATCAGACGCAGCACCTGGGGCTGTACGACGTGCAGCGTGTTGCCGCATCCGGTGTAGTCGGCGTAGCGGCGCGGGTCGTCCTGGAGGCGGTAGTAGCCGCGGTTGTCGATGCCGCGGAGGGAGAGGGTGGGGCCCAGTTCGCCGGCTTCCGCGGTGTGGTTGTAGACGACGTCCAGGATGACTTCGATGCCGGCGTCGTGCAGGGCCCGCACCATCCGCTTGAACTCGCCGACCTGCTGGCCGCGGGTGCCGGTCGCGGCGTACCCGGCGTGTGGCGCGAAATAGCCGATGGAGTTGTAGCCCCAGTAGTTGCGCAGCCCCCTGCGCACCAGGTGGTCCTCGTGCGCGAACTGGTGGACCGGCAGCAGTTCGACGGCGGTGACGCCGAGCCGGACGAGGTGCTCCAGCGCCGCGGGGTGGGCCAGGCCCGCGTAAGTGCCCCGCAGGTGCTCCGGGATGCCGGGGTGGCGCATGGTGAAGCCGCGCACATGCAGTTCGTAGAGGACGGAATCGGGCCAGGGCGTCTTGGGCCTGCGGTCGTCCCGCCATTCGTCGCCCGTGTCGTCCCCCGGGTCCCCGCCGACCACCACGCCCTTGGGGACGTACGGCGCGGAGTCCTGTTCGTCGCGCACCGTGTCCGCTATCTGCTGATGCGGCCAGTCGCGGACATGGCCGTAGAGCTGGGCGGGCAGGGCCGGCGGGGTGTCCGCGCCGGCCGTGGCCCCGAAGTCGCCGTCCACGGCCCGGGCGTAGGGGTCGAGGAGCAGTTTCGCCGGATTCCAGCGGGCGCCGGTCCACGGGTCCCAGCGGCCGTGCACGCGGTAGCCGTAGCGCTGCCCCGGATGGACGCCGGGCAGGAAACCGTGCCAGATCTCGTGGGTCAGCTCGGTCAGGGGGTGGCGGGTCTCGTGCTCCTCGTCGTCGAAAAGACAGATCTCCACGCCTTCGGCGCCACCCGCCCAGAGGGCGAAGTTGGTGCCCGCGACGCCGTCGGGTCCGGTGCGGTAACGGGCTCCGAGGGGTGTCGGACTGCCGGGGCGGACGGTGGAGGGCGGGGTGAGCGCGGGGCCCGGTCCGTCGTGCGCCGGGGGTGCGGAGCGCTGTCGCGCCCCGCGCCGCCCGTCCGGTCCGGCCTGCCCGCCCCGCCCCTCCGATCCGTCGGGTCCCTCCTGTACTGCCTCCTGCTCGGGTGCGCTCGACACGTGCCGGCCTCCTGCGGCTCATGGCTCGGTCGGGCGGCGGCCCTGCCCGGCGTCCCAGCCGTGCCTGTGTCCCCGCCCTCGGTGTTGTTCTTCCCGCAACCGGGCGTTGCCTCACGCTTTCCGCCCGTCCGGGCCTCGTCGATCTGAACGGGACATACCGATTCATGGCGTACCCGTCCACTCACACATCATCAGTCACAATTCGGTACATGACCGTCCATGAGAAGCGTCGACCGAAGGTCCGAGCGAACTGCCGCGTGCGGGGCCCTGCGGAGGGCGTGGCAGGCGGGCGGGCACGGAACCGGCGGATGGCCGTCGGCGCCGGCCGTGCCGCCGTGGTGGTGGTTGCCGCGCTCGCGGCCGTGGCGACGGCCGGCTGCGGGGGTTCGGACGCGCTGATCGGCGGCAAACCGCGCTCCCCGGAGGAGACGATCCGGGTCACGCCGGGCAACGGCACCCAGGGGGTGCGACCCGACGGGCGGTTCGAGGTCCGGGTGCCCGACGGGCGGCTGGAGCGGGTCGAGGTCCGGCGGACCGGGGACGCCGGTGCGGCGGTCGTCGCCGGCCGCCTCTCGCAGGACGGCCTGAGCTGGCGGCCGCTGCCGGGCCCGCTCGAACTCGGGTCGAAGTACACCGTCGACGCGGTGGCCCTGGACGGCTCGGGCCGCCGCTCCGCCCGCCACACCACCTTCACCACCTTCGTGCCGGCACACCGCTTCATCGGCTTCTACACGCCGGAGAACCGCACCACGGTCGGCACCGGCATCATCGTCTCGCTGGACTTCAACCGGCGGATCGTCGACCGCGCCGCCGTCGAGCGCGCCGTCACGGTCAATGCCGAGCCGGCGGTGGAGATCGCCCCGCACTGGTTCGGCCGCGGGCGGCTGGACTTCCGGCCCCGCGAGCGCTGGAGGCCGGGTACCCAGGTCACGCTGGATCTGCGGCTGCGCGATGTGAAGGCAGGGCCGGGCATCTACGGGACGCAGCGCAAGACCATCCGCTTCCGGATCGGCCGGGACCAGGTCAGCATCATCGACGCCGCCAAGCACCGCATGACGGTGCGTCGGTCCGGGCGGGTGCTGGCGACCCTGCCGATCACCGCGGGCAACGCCGAGAACCCGACGTACAACGGGAAAATGGTGATCCTGGAGCGGCACTCGGTGACACGGATGGATGGCGACACCGTCGGCTTCGGCGCCGAGTACGACATTCCGGACGTCCCGCACGCGATGCGACTCACCCGGTCGGGGACCTTTCTGCACGGCAACTACTGGGCGCGGCCGCAGGTCTTCGGCGGCGCCAACACCAGCCACGGCTGCGTGGGGCTGAGGGACATCAAGGGCGGCGGTCCCCACACCCCGGCCGGCTGGCTCTTCGCCCATTCCCGGGTCGGTGACACCGTGGAGGTGCGTAACTCACGGGATCGCACCGTCGCTCCGAGCAACGGCCTCGGTGGCTGGAACATGCCCTGGGAGAAGTGGAAGCGGGGAAGTGCGCTGCGCTGAAGCAGGTCTCTGACCCTCTCCATACGGCCGATTCCCGGACGAAACCCTCCGCCGCGGACCGTCGGCGCAACGCCTTCGCGCCACCCCGCACACTTGGGACGAAACGGTGACATGCGTGAGCAGTTCACTGTCACCGCGGTGTGGTTATCTAACGGCAAGCGCGCGGCTGTTCGCATCCGCGCGCGGGGGACGTGCGGGCCGTGCGAGGGGAAAAGGGGCCAGTCGTGGATGTGCAGCCGAATTCGGGGGTGCCGGCGCGCCGGCGGCGGCGACACCGGAGCGGAGGCCCGCTCGCGTTGCTGCTCGGGGGCCTGCTGTTCGCGGTCACCGCGTGCGGGGGTGACGACGCCGACGGCAACGGGCCGGCCGGGAAGGCGGGCGGCGACAAGGCGGCCTCGCAGGCGGCCGTGACGATAGCGCCCAAGGACGGCGCGGAGGACGTCGCCACCAGCGGTGCGCTGAAGGTGACGGCCCAGAAGGGCAAGCTCAAGTCCGTCAAGGTCAAGGACGCCAAGGGCAACGAGGTCGGCGGGAAGATATCCGGCGGCGGCGCCCTGTGGCAGCCGAGCGGTCACCTCGGCGCCTCGACCAAGTACATCGTCGACGCGATAGCGGTGGACGGCCGTGGCCGCGAGTCCGCGGAGCACTCCACCTTCACCACTCTCGTTCCCAAGAACACCTTCATCGGCCAGTACACCCCCGAGAACGGCCAGCAGGTCGGCGTGGGGATGCCGGTCTCGATCCGCTTCACCCGCGGGATCACCGACCCCCAGGCCGTCGAGGACGCCATCAAGGTCACGGCGAAGCCGTCGGTTCCGGTCGAGGGCCACTGGTTCGGCAACGACCGCCTCGACTTCCGGCCGGAGAGGTACTGGGCGGCCGGCACCAAGGTCACCCTCACGCTCAACCTCGACGGCGTCGAGGGCCGCCCCGGGGTCTACGGCACGCAGGCGAAGGAGATCTCCTTCACCGTCGGCCGCAGCCAGGTGAGCACCGTCGACGCCTCGGCCAAGAAGATGACCGTCGTCCGGGACGGCAAGACCGTCAAGACCATCCCGATCACCGCCGGCGCACCCGGCACCGAGACCTACAACGGCCAGATGGTGATCAGCGAGAAGCACCCGGTGACGCGCATGAACGGCGACACCGTCGGCTTCGGCGGCGAATACGACATCAAGGACGTGCCGCACGCCATGCGGCTGAGCAACTCCGGCACCTTCATCCACGGCAACTACTGGTCGGGCAAGCCGACCTTCGGCAGCCGCAACGCCAGCCACGGCTGCGTCGGCCTGTTCGACCTGCGCGGCGGCGGGGACAATTCCACGCCAGCGGCCTGGTTCTTCGGCAACTCCCTCATCGGGGACGTGGTGATCGTCAAGAACTCGCACGACGAGACGATCCAGCCGGACAACGGCTTCAGCGACTGGAACCTCTCCTGGGAGCAGTGGAAGGCCGACCAGTAGGACGGTGGAGCGGACCGCGGGGACCGCGGGGAGCGCGGTGGGCCCGGGCGCGCTGTGACCAAGTGCACCGGGCCCACTGTCGTTAACGCGTACTAACCTTTCGGCATGACTGTGAATCTCGAGGTCGCCGAGGGCGTGGGCACCATCCGCCTGGACCGCCCGCCGATGAACGCACTGGACATCGCCACCCAGGACCGGCTGCGCGAGCTGGCCGAGGAGGCCACCCGTCGCGACGATGTGCGCGCCGTCGTCATCTGGGGCGGCGAGAAGGTGTTCGCGGCCGGCGCGGACATCAAGGAAATGCAGGCCATGGACCACCCGGCCATGATCGTGCGGTCCAAGGCGCTGCAGGACTCCTTCACCGCCGTGGCCCGGATCCCCAAGCCCGTGGTCGCCGCGGTCACCGGCTACGCGCTGGGCGGCGGATGCGAGTTGGCGCTCTGTGCCGACTTCCGGATCGCCGCGGACAACGCCAAGCTCGGCCAGCCCGAGATCCTGCTCGGCCTGATCCCGGGCGCCGGTGGCACCCAGCGGCTGGCCCGGCTGGTGGGTCCGTCCAAGGCCAAGGACCTGATCTTCACCGGCCGGCAGGTCAAGGCCGACGAGGCGCTCGCCCTCGGCCTGGTCGACCGCGTCGTGCCCGCCGCCGAGGTCTACGAGCAGGCGCACGCCTGGGCGGCGCGGCTGGCGTCGGGTCCCGCGCTGGCGCTGCGCGCCGCGAAGGAGTCGATCGACGCGGGTCTGGAGACCGACATCGACAACGGGCTGACGATCGAACGCAACTGGTTCGCCGGGCTGTTCGCGACCGAGGACCGGGAGACCGGTATGCGCAGCTTCGTCGAGGAAGGGCCGGGCAAGGCCAAGTTCCGCTGAAACGGCTGGTGTTGACGGTGCGTATGAGGTTTGACCGGGAGTCCATGCCTCGTGTGGGGGAATCACGGACAATTTCTTCCCGCCCCGTGAGCACCCTCGTGGGCACCCCGAGTGATCATTCGCGCGCGAGAGGTCACCGCAGGTCAGCCGGGCTGTGACGATGCCTGGTCTGCCGTTGGCATATGTCCCGCCAAGGGGGCGGAGCCGGAGATTCCGGGCAACGGATTCCGTCGGTTCCGCCCCCGGTGCGGTCGCGCAACAGCCATGATGGGGGCATGGCGGGCCTCGAAGGAATGGAGCAGCCGCGGCCGCGGAGCGGCACGGCCGCCGCATGCTGGGAACTCCCCGGTGCGGGTGCGGAGATGGCGTCCGCACCCGGCGGCCCGGTGTCGGTGGCACTCGATCTGGTCGGCGATCCGACAGTCGACGAGGTCAGACTGCCCTCCCGCCCCGAATCCGCCGGTACCGCCCGCCGGTTGACCGCCTCCGTGCTGCTGAGGCAGTGGGCGCTCTCGCCCCAGCTCACCGAGCATGCCGTGCTGCTGGTCTCGGAGCTGGTGGGCAACGCCGTGCGACACACCGGCGCCCGCACCTTCGGGCTGCGCATGCTGCGCCGCCGTGGCTGGATCCGCATCGAGGTGCGCGACCCCTCGCGTGGTCTGCCGTGTCTGATGCCCGTTCAGGAGATGGACACCAGCGGCCGCGGTCTCTTCCTCGTCGACAAGCTCTCCGACCGCTGGGGCGTGGATCTGCTGCCGCGCGGCAAGACGACGTGGTTCGAGATGCGGGTGACCGACCGCTGAGGCGAGCGCCCGCGGCGTAGCCCGGCGGGCCGCCTGTCGCCGGAGGGGGACCGGGGCCTCCCGCGGGGTGCGCGGACGAGGCCCCGGTCGGCCGATACCCGGCGGGCGGAAGGGGTGTGCCCGTGGGATCGGGAACGTCCCGGATCTCCGGGGGGCGTCGTGCTCGATCATGGCAGGCCGGAAGCCGAGCCACCAAAGCGGCATTGGTGTACACAGCTGCATAAAACGTACAGAAAACTGGTCGATCGTAGGTGAGCTGTGCCACCGACCTCCATCTCTGTGACTCCGTCTGCGATTTCGCCCGTGGTTCGTGAGCGATGGTGCGGGCGGGGGAGGTGCGCGCGCTGATGGTGAAGGCGCGGCCGGTCGGCCCCCGGCGTCCCGGACACGGTCCGTAGGATGGGACGTTCACGCTCGCGCAAGGCACCTGAGGAGGGGACATGCGGCATGTGCGCCGGTCGGCCACGATGACCCTGCTGCTGCTCCTCGCGGTCACCTTCGGGCCCCTGCTCTGCCGGATCGGCGGTGACCAGGCGTGGCTCGCCGGCCGCGCCGCGACGGCCGCCGCGGTGGGTAGTGCTGCCCCCACGGCTGAGACCCAACGACCGGCGACCGCAGGGGACGTCAGCGCGAGCCCGCGCGGCGGGTCGCCCCGGGGCGCTCCCATCGCGGTGGCCGACACCGCGAAGAAGTGCTCGGGCCGGCACGCACCCGCACCCGACGAGTCCGTCCCGCTGCCCGCCCCGCACCGCGGCGAACCGCTCGCGCCCACGACCGCGGGCCCTGCGCCGCTCGCCGCCGACGCGCCCGCGCAGTACGCCCTCGCCCGGCCCCCGACCGACGGGGCGCCCACCGCCGATCCTCTCGCGCTCCAGCCCGTCCTGCGGATATAGGCCGCTGCCCCGACGCACCGGCCCGTATGTCCACTCCGCACGACTGGAGCTTTCGCATGCCCACATCCGCTTCCCCCACCCGCAAACTGGCCGCCCTCGGCGCGGTGATCGCCCTCGTCGTGGCGGTCGTCGCCCTCGGCATCGCCGTCGGCAAGGCCGTCGAGGGCAGCCGTGACACCGGCGGCACCGGCGAGCCGCAGGCCGCCTCCACCGCCGCCGAGGTGGACGGAGCCCAGCAGAAGATGTTCGACGACCTCGCCGCACGGACCAGCCGGCGTGAGGACGGCGACCCGCTCGCCCTCGGTACGAAGGACGCTCCGGTGGTCCTCGTCGAATACGCCGACTACCAGTGCTCGTTCTGCGGGCGCTTCACCCGCGAGACCCAGCCCGCACTCGTCGAGAAGTACGTCGACGCCGGCACCCTGCGCATCGAGTTCCGCAACTTCCCGCTCTACGGCGCGGACTCCGAGCGGGCGGCCCGCGCCTCCTGGGCCGCCGGGCAGCAGGGCAGGTTCTGGCAGATGCACGACGAGCTGTACGCCGAGACCCGCAAGGGCGACGCGCTCGCCGAGGACAAGCTCGTCGACCTCGCTCGCGCCGGCGGGGTGCGGGACATCGAGAAGTTCCGTACCGACATGCGCAGCCCGGCCGCCGAACGCGCCCTGAAGAAGGACCAGGAGGAGGGCTACCAGCTGGGCGTCCAGTCCACGCCCTCGTTCCTCGTCAACGGCCGGCCGGTCGCGGGGGCCCAGCCCACCGAGGTCTTCGCGCAGGCCGTCCGGGACGCCGCGGCGACCGCGAAGAAGCGGTCCGAGGGGGGCGCGAAGTGACCGACATCGGCTTTCTCGCCGCCTTCCTGGGCGGTGCGCTCGCGCTGCTCAGCCCGTGCAGCGCGCTGCTGTTGCCCGCGTTCTTCGCGTATTCCCTCGCGCACCCCGGCAGGCTGCTGGCCCGCACCGGCGTGTTCTACCTGGGGCTCGCCACGACCCTGGTGCCGCTGGGGGCGGCCAGCACCGCAGCCGGCCGGCTGCTCAACGGCCACCGAGGTCTGCTGATCGCCGTCGGCGGCTGCCTGGTCATCGCGCTGGGCCTCGCGCAGATACTCGGACTGGGCTTCGCCTCGAAGCGTGCCCAGGCCGCCGCCGCGAAGATCACCCCCCGATCGGCCGTCTCCACCTTTCTCCTCGGCTGCGTCTACGGCCTGGCGGGCTTCTGCGCCGGCCCGATCCTGGGCGCGGTGTTGACGGTGACGGCGGTCAGCGGCTCGCCCCTGTACGGCGCGTCGATGCTCGCCGTGTACGCGCTCGGCATGGCCCTGCCCCTGTTCCTGCTCGCGCTGCTGTGGGACCGCTTCGACCTCGGGAGCCGCGGCTGGCTGCGCGGCCGCGCCCTCACCCTCGGAAAGCTGCGGCTGCACACCACGTCCGTGCTCTCCGGCCTCTTCTTCATCGGGGTCGGCGTGCTGTTCCTGCTCTTCAACGGGACCGGCGCGCTGCCGGGAATCCTGGACGCGGACGCCGAGTTCCGTGTCGAGGAGTGGGTGGCCGGGGTCGGGAACGGCGTGCCGGACTTCGTGCTGGTCGCGGTCGTCGCGCTGGTCGTGGCCGGGGTGCTGGGGCGTATCGCGCTGCGGCCGGCGAAGAAGCCGCAGGACTGAGCAGGGGCCCCACGGGCCGTCCCGTGGGGCCCCTGCCGGGGCCGGCCCGGCGTCCCGCGCCGCGCGGGCTGCCGGCGCTACGTGCCTACAGCCATACGTTGTCGTTGACTGAGCCCAGCCCCGTGCCGGACAGCCGGCGGTGCAGCGCCAGCGCCTGGTCCTCGGTGAGCGAGGCGACATGGTCCGCGGCCGCCCGCAGCCGGTCGCCGTGCAGGGCCAGTTCCTCGGTGCGGTCCGGAGGCAGCAGCTCGGGAGCGTCGTAGCTCCAGCGCAGCAGCTCGCTCACCACCCGGCGCTTGCCGTGCTGCTGGGTGGCGAGCGCGGGGCGGTCGATGACGTAGCACCACACCAGTTCCTTGAGCAGGTCGCAGGCGGCCCGCCGCTCCGCCGGGATCACCAGCCGCGCGCCGTACCGGATCGCGGCCTTGCCGCTCACCTCCAGCTCGACCTGCCGGGTGAAGTACGAGATCAGATCGGCGGTGCGGCGGTTGACCGCGACCGCGTCCTCGTGGCTGCCGGTGTACGGCGCGTGCACCGCGAGGCGTTTGCCGATGTCCGACATCAGCAGCATCGCCGCGTCCCGGTCGAAGGGCGCCCCGGCCCGCTTCCGCTTGGCCTGCACATAGTCCAGGAAGCGGCGGATCTCCCGCTCGGTGTCGCCGCCCGCGGCGCCGTCCGGCGGGAACAGCGCGGCCAGGGGGATCAGGCCCGTGCGGTAGAAGTCCTCGACGTCGTGGCAGGCGTAGGTGACGTCGTCCGCCCAGTCCATGACCTGTTCCTCGACCGGTACGGCGGTGTCGGTGCGGTCGCCGCGCACCCAGGCGAACGCCTCCCGGTCGGCGACGTACACCCCCCACTTCACATGCCGCGCCGGATCCTGGTCGGCGGGTGCCCGCTCCCACGGGTACTTCGTGGAGGCGTCAAGGCAGGCACGGGTGAGGTGGAGCCCGCGGTGTCCGGGGTATTTGTGGGCGGCGAGGAAGGTCAGCACCCGCAGGGTCTGCGCATTGCCCTCGAAGCTGTCCAGCACGCCGGTGGCGCAGTGCAGCTCGTCCATCGTGGCGCGCAGGGCCATCTCGCCCGCGTGCCCGAAGGGCGGATGGCCGATGTCGTGGGCCATGCAGGCCGCCTCGACCAGGGCGGGGTTGGGGCCGCCGTACTTGCGCTCGAGCCGCTCCGCCATCCGGCGCCCGAGCTGGGCCACCTTCATGGAGTGCGTCAGGCGTGTGTGGTACGCGCCCAGCTCTGCGCTCGCCACCACCTGGCTCTTGCCGGCCAGCGCCCGCCACTGGGTGGAGTACAGGATCCGGTCGACGTCGTGCGCGAAACCGGACCGCTGCCCGTCGTCGGGCACCCGGCGCCGCAGGGAGTGCTGCTCTAGATCCTCGTCGCTGTATGTGGCAGGTCGCATGCGCGGATGTTACGTCCTGCCGGGGTGCCGGCGGAGTGCGGAGGCGAAGGTCTCCCGGGATGCGGACACACCGCCGCCCGGGTGCCCGCGCTACGCGCTCAGCCGTCGGCGACGGTGGGACAGCTGATGCTGGCGGGGTCTGGCGTGCGGGTGGGGATGGTGGGCGTCGGCCCGGCGGCGGCGGTCGTTGCAGAGCAGGCACTTGCCGTACTCCGGCGGCAGCGGGTCCTCCGGGTCGCCGTGCAGGGGGTCGACGGCGCCGTGCGGATGCAGGGCGCAGCCGGTCGGCCCGATCTCGGCGCCCAGTGAGCCGGCCGCGGCCAGCGCCTGCCGGAGCACGTCGACGAGCTGGTCGGCGTCGTGCGGGGTCGGTGCGGCCTGGAGGGCCGAGGCGATGTCGGCGGCGGTGGTCAGCGCGGTCCGGAGTTCGCGTAGCGGTGCGTCACCCATGCCTCGGAGCGTAGGCGGCCCCACTGACAGTTGATCTTCCGATCGCATTTCGCGGCTTCCCATGGCCGCATGCATGCCCGCTCCCGCCGGCCTTTTAGCACCGGGACGGTGACCGGCCCCTGGCCGGCGGATGACCGATTCGTGAGCGAACGTGGGAAACGGCCCGCCCCCGGGACGGTGCGCTCGCACCGTGCCGGGGGCGGGATCGGTCGTACGCCGCGACCGTCGTCAGCGGGACCGGCCGTACGGCGGGATCGGGCTCAGGGCGCGACGGGCAGCTCGCGCTTGTGGCTGGTGATGCGGTAGCGGCGGACGATCGTCGCGAAGACCTCGTCGCTGACGGACTTGCCCTCCAGGAAGTCATCGATCTGCTCGTAGGTCACGCCGAGCGCGTCCTCGTCGGGCTTGCCCGGGTCGAGGGTCTCCAGGTCGGCCGTCGGCACCTTCGAGACCAGCTCGTCGGGGGCGCCGAGCGCCGCCGCCACGGCACGCACCCGGCGCTTGGTCAGACCCGTGAGCGGCACGACGTCGGCGGCGCCGTCGCCGAACTTGGTGAAGAACCCGGAGACGGCCTCGGCCGCGTGGTCGGTGCCCACGACCAGGCCCTCATGGGCCCCCGCCACCGCGTACTGCGCGATCATGCGCTGGCGGGCCTTGATGTTGCCCTGCACGAAGTCCTGGTGACCGGCGTCGCGGAAGATCACATCGCCCTTCACCACCGCGTCCAGCGCCGCGTCGCTCGCCGGGGCGATGTCGACGGTCAGCTCCCGGTCGGCCCGGATGAAATCCAGCGCCCGCTGCGCGTCCTCCTCGTCCGCCTGGGTGCCGTAGGGCAGCCGCATCGCGAAGAACGTCGCGTCGTGGCCGGCGGCACGGGCGCGCTCCACGGCGAGCTGGCAGAGCCGGCCGGTCGTCGTGGAGTCGACGCCGCCGCTGATCCCGAGGACCAGCGCGCGCAGGCCCGTGGACGTCAGCTGCTCGGTGAGGAAGGCCACCCGGCGCTCGATCTCCCGCTCGGCGTCGAAGGACGCACTCACCTGGAGATCCCGGGCGATCTCCTGCTGCAGGGCCTTGGACGCCGGGTCGGTCACAGCTGCTCCTCTTGTTACGTCTGTCCGCTTGCTGGTGGAAATCCTATGACGGGTGCGCCCACTTCTTGAGAGCGGCCTTGCTGGAGAAGTCCGCGACGTCCTTGTCCAGCGGCCGGTCGGTGTACTGGTGGATGCGCCACTTCGCCTTGATGCGCGGGTGCCCGGCCGAGACGTAGTCGGCGATCCACAGGCCGTCGGCCGCGTAGGACGTCGTGTCGTGGTTGAGCCAGAAGTCTCTGTTGCAGTAGAGCATCACGCGGTGGGTGGGCCGCAGCTTCTTGACCTCAAGGAGGAACTGGTCCTTCTGCGCATTGCTGGCGTAGGTCCCCTCGCCGGTGCGCTCCCAGTCGGCGGCGAGGATGTCGCCCTGGACGGATGCGCACTTCTCGACGAAGTACTTCGCCTGCGCCGCGATGTTCCCCGGCCACAGGAAGTGGTAGAAGCCGACCACACAGCCCGCCTTGCGGGCCTTGGCCGCCTGCGCGGACTGGTGCGGGTTGATGTAGGAGCGGCCCTCGGTCGCCTTGACGATCACGAAGTCCAACCCCTCGGCCGAGTACGAGGCGTTGTACGAGCTGACATCGACACCATGCAGCATGAGCGGCCTCCTGCCGATCGGACCTGCGATTTCGAAGCGTCATCTGCGTTCCAGCAGTTCAGCATGTTCACGACCTGGGACGCCAGATCGCCGCCGTGAAGTTCCTTTTCTCGCGGGTGAGTTGGTGAGGGGAGGGGCTGCTGATGCGGGGATCGACCGGTGGGGCCGAAGAAGCGGGGGAGCGCCCCGGGGGCTCTCGTCGTGCGCCTTCGCGGTCCCGGCAGGCCACGGGCCTTCGCGGTGCCGCCGGGTGGGCCCGGCCCCGGCGGCCCTGGCCGGACCGGCCGCTCCCGCCGCCCCGCCGGGGCCTTGGCAGACTTGCCCGGTGACCTACGCCGTACTGCTCGCCGAGGACGACCGTCCCATCCGCACCGCCCTGGAGCGCGCCCTGATCCTCGAGGGATACCAGGTCACCGCGGTCGCCGATGGATTGCGGGCGCTGGACGCCGTGCACCGCGAGCGGCCGGACGTGATCCTCCTCGACGTGATGATGCCGGGCCTCGACGGACTCCAGGTGTGCCGGACGCTGCGGGCCGAACAGGACCGCACCCCGATCCTCATGCTCACCGCCAGGGTCGGGACGGCGGACCGCATCGCCGGGCTGGACGCGGGCGCGGACGACTACGTCGTCAAACCCTTCGAGGTGGAGGAGGTCTTCGCCCGGCTGCGGGCGCTGCTCCGGCGGACGGCACCCGCGGACGGCGACCGCGGCGAGCACGGTGAGGCCGACCGGGGAGCCGGCCACGGTGAGCACGACCGGGAAGCCGGGCAGGAGGACCGGACGGGAACGGGCTCGCGCGGCGGCGCCGACGGCGTCGTCGAGGTCGCCGATCTGCGGATCGACGGCCCCTCCCGCCGTGCCTGGCGCGGGCAGCGCGAGCTGGAGCTGACCCGTACCGAGTTCGAGCTGCTGGAGCTGCTGGCGCGGAACGCAGGGGTCGTGCTGGACCACTCGACGATCTACGACCGGATCTGGGGTTACGACTTCGGGCCCGGCTCGAAGAACCTCGCGGTGTACGTGGGCTATCTGCGGCGCAAGGTCGACGTGCCGGGCAGCCGGCCGCTGATCCACACGGTGCGCGGCGTCGGCTATGTGCTGCGGGAGGACTGAGATGGCCGCACGCGAGGGCCGTGGCAGTGACCGGGACAGCGGCAGCCCGCGCGGCCGCGGGGTGGGTGCCTGGCTGCGGACCCGCAAGCCGGCAAGTCTGCGCACCGCCTTCGCGGTGACCTTCGCGGCCGGGGCCGCTGCGGTGACCGCCCTGGTCGGGTTCCTCAGCTACGACGCGGCGGCCCGGCTGGTCCGGGTGGACGAGAAGTCGGTCTTCTCCGAGGTGGTCGGGGACCTGCGGAGCCAGGTACAGGAGCGGTCGTTCCGGCCCGGGGACTACGCGGCCGCGGGCCCCGGCCGCGCCGGCCCGCGTGACGACCTCACCCGCCCCACCCGCACCGATGTGCAGGTGCTGGGGGCCGGCGGGCGGATCGTGGACCCAGGGAGCCCCGCTCTGCCGGTCGGCATCCGGGAGCGCCGGGTCGCGGCGGCCGCGCAGCCGGGCCGCCACACGCAGCGGGAGGCGGACATCGGCGACGAGGAGTACCACGTCGCGACGGTCGCGCTCGGTGACGGCCGCGGGGCGGTGCAGGTGGCCCGGAAATTCAGCGGGACCGAGGATCTGCTCTCCGCGCTCCAGCGGCGCACCGCACTGCTGGCCGCGGCGGTCCTGGTGGTGGCAGGGGCCGCCGGGTGGTGGCTGGCGCGCCGGATCACCGGTCGGCTCGTCCGGCTCACCGCGGTCGCGGAGAGCGTGGCCGAGCACGGCCGGCTCGACGTCCCGGTGCCGGTCGCCGGCCGGGGCGAGGTCGCGAGGCTCGGGCGGGCCTTCGACGACATGCTCGGGCGGCTGGCCGCGGCCGTCCAGGACCAGCAGCGGCTCGTCCAGGACGCGGGCCACGAGCTGCGCACGCCGCTGACCTCGCTGCGCACGAACATCTCACTGCTGAAGCGGTTCGAGGAGCTGCCGCCGCGGGCCCGTGCGGAACTGCTCACCGACCTGGCCGGCGAGGCGCGCGAACTGACCGATCTGGTCAATGAGTTGGTGGACCTGGCCGCCGGGCAGCGGGGTGACGACCCGCTGGCCGAGGTGAGCCTGGCCGACGTCGCGGAGAAGGGGGCCGCCTCGGCCCGCCGCCGCACCGGCCGTGAGATCACCGTGCGGAGCACGCGGCCCGCGGCGGTCGAGGGCCGTCCCGTGGCGCTGCACCGCGCGCTCACCAACCTGCTGGAGAACGCCGCCAAGTTCGATCCGGGCGGCACGCAACCGATCGAGGTCGTCGTCACCGGCGCCCGCGTCGAGGTCCTCGACCGCGGGCCAGGCATCGCCGACTCCGACCGCACCCGGGTCTTCGACCGGTTCTACCGGGCCCCGGCCGCCCGCGGGCTGCCCGGCTCCGGCCTCGGCCTCGCCATCGTCCGCGAGATCGCCACCGCGCACGGCGGCCACGCCTTCGCCGGCCACCGGCCGGGCGGCGGTGCCGTCCTGGGCTTCACGATCGGTACGGGTGCGGGCCACGGGTCCCAGCGGGCCCACTGAGGACCGTGGTGTGGACCGCCCCGGGCCTTCCTCGAGTGCCGCAACCGCCGTCAGGCCGGCGGAGTCCCGTATCGGCGAGCAGGCGTACCCAAGTCCGCCGCGGGCTCAGGCGCTCCGTTGCCGCCCACGGCGCGGCGAGCGCGTCGGCCGCCGGCTCCCGCGGGGCGCGGCTGCACGGGTGGTCCGTCCGACATCAAACGGATCATCACCTTTCTGCCGTCCACCGTCAGGTAGACCGTATATGTGACCGGAAAGGGGCCGTCGGCCGCACGGACAGCCGAGGGCCCGGCCCACCGCCGGGCCTCGCATCGCGCCACCCGCCAAGGAGAAGCCCGTGAGCAACCTCGCCCTCGGCGGAGCCTCGATCGACGGCGGCCTCTACACCTGGGTCACCGATCTCGCGCAGCGCGCCCCGCACGCCGTCAACGTCCTCGTCTCGTACGGGACGGACCACGGCCTGTTCCTCTTCGCGATCCTGATGCTGATCTGCTGGTGGCGGGCCCGCAGCGGTACCGCCGCCGAGATGGCGCGGGCGCTGGTCGGCCCCCTGGTGGTGACCGTGGCCTACCTCGCCAACGACACGGTCAAGTCCCTCTTCGACGAGGCGCGGCCCTGCCGGACGCTGCACACGGTCACCGTCGCGCTGTGTCCTGGCGTGACCGACTGGTCGTTCCCCAGCAACCACGCGGCCATCGCCGCGGCAGCCGCGGTCGCCCTGATCGGGTGTGCGCCCCGGCTCGGGCGGATCGCCGTCCCGGCCACGCTGTTGATGGCGTTCTCGCGTATCTGGGTAGGAGCCCACTACCCGCACGATGTCCTCGCCGGCCTGGCCATCGGTGTGGTCGTCGCCCGGCCGCTCATGCCGCTCGCCCGGCACGCGACGCCCGCCGTCGCCCGTCTCCGCACCACCAGGCTGCGCCCCCTGGTGGCTGCCCGGTGACGCCGTCCGCGCCGAGACCCGGACCGGAACCGGAGCAGGGGGCCGGACGGAAGCGGGGAACGGAACGGACCGAGGACATGAGGCCGCAGAGGGGACCGGCACCCGGGAAGGACCCCGAGTCGGAGAAGGCACCGGAGGACGCCGTGCAGAGAACGCCGAAGGGCACCCGCCCCGCGCAGGAGACCACGCACCATCCCTTCCATCTCGCCTTCCCCCGCCACCTCCCGCAGCACCCCCCGATCCATCTCCCGCACCGCCCCCCGGACGCCCGCAGGCCCGGTCCGCTCCTGGCGCTCGCGGCGGTGTGCGCGGTCCTCTTCGCCGCCCTTGCCATCGTCGTGACCGTGGGCGACGGCTCCCCGCTCGCTTCCGAACAGGCGGCCCACGACTGGTCGACGGCGCACAACGGGGAGCCGGTGCGGTCCCTCGCCCGTGTGCTCACCACGACCGGCAGCGGCCCCGTCCTCTACCTGCTCGCGGTGGTGGCCGGTCTGCTGGCCGGCCGGGGCGCGCTCGGCCGGCTCCGTACGGTGGCCTGCGCCGTCGTCGTCCTCGCGGTGGCGCAGGCGGTCCGCTACGGCCTGATGGAACTGCTCGCGCGCCCGCGGCCACCGTCCGACGAATGGGTCGGACACGCCCCCGACTACGCCTTCCCCTCCGGCCACGCCACCAACGCCGCGCTGGTGGCCGGCCTCCTGGCCTGGGGCGTACTGCACCGTGCCCGCCCCGGCGTGGCACGCACATGGTGCACGGTGCTGGTGCTGTGGGCGATCGGCGTCGGCGCCACCCGGGTCTACCTGGGCGTCCACTGGCCGGCGGATGTCCTCGGCGGCTGGCTCCTGGCAGCCGTCTTCCTGTCGTTGGCGCTGATCGCTGAGCCCTTCGCCTTCCGCCACCCGGGCCCGCCCCCACCACCCGCACCTCCGGCCACGCCACTCGGCTGACGGCACGTCCGCCGTGGCACGCCGCCGGCCGCAGTCCATGAATCGGTGACGATCGGTCCACGACTTGACCAAGGCGGCATGGACCCCTCCCGTGCCGAGCAGCACTCACGTGGGTGAGGGGGGAGGCCGCCGCGGGCCCGCGGTCCGCGGAGGCGATCCGTCCCCGCACACACCTGTACGGCGACACCACCGCAGGCAGCGCCACCAAGGGGGACGGCACGATGGAACAGCCCAACGGCCCGACGGACCCACCGATAGCGCATCCGGCACCCCTGCCGGTGAACCCTCCAGCGCACCCCTCACGCCACGGGCCGCCGCAGGGCCGTTGCGCGGCCGCCGCGGCCAAGGATCCGACGCCGTGCGAAGGACCGCACGACGCCGCGACCCTCATCGAGCGTCACGGCGGGGAAGTGGCCGGCTGCGTCCACCACTGTGCGCGCCTGCTCGCCGGCCTCGAAGGCGCCCGCGTCCACCCCTTCGTCCCGGCCCACCATGCCCTGGAGATCTACTCCCGGGCCCGCGAACTCCCGCCGTTCGCCTGGGAGATCGGAAAATAGCCGACCCTCGGCGGCCCCTCACGACCGCCGGTGGCGTTCAGCACTCGATGATGTTGACCGCAAGCCCGCCGCGGGCGGTCTCCTTGTACTTGACGCTCATGTCGGCGCCGGTGTCCTTCATGGTCTTGATGACCTTGTCGAGGGACACGTGGTGGCGGCCGTCCCCGCGCAGCGCCATGCGCGCCGCGGTGATGGCCTTGACCGCCGCCATGCCGTTGCGCTCGATGCACGGAATCTGCACCAGGCCGCCGACGGGGTCGCAGGTCAGGCCGAGATTGTGCTCCATGCCGATCTCGGCGGCGTTCTCCACCTGCTCGGGGGAGCCGCCGAGCACCTCGGCGAGCCCGCCGGCGGCCATGGAGCAGGCGGAGCCGACCTCGCCCTGGCAGCCGACCTCGGCGCCGGAGATGGAGGCGTTCTCCTTGAAGAGCATGCCGATGGCGCCGGCGGCGAGGAGGAAGCGGACCACGCCCTCCTCGTCGGCGCCGGGGACGAAGTTGATGTAGTAGTGCAGGACGGCGGGGATGATGCCGGCCGCGCCGTTGGTGGGGGCGGTCACGACCCGGCCGCCGGCCGCGTTCTCCTCGTTGACCGACATCGCGTAGAGGGTGACCCACTCCATGGCGTGCGCGAGCGGATCGCCTTCGGAACGGAGCTGGCGCGCGGAGTTCGCGGCCCGGCGCCGCACCTTGAGGCCACCGGGCAGGATGCCCTCGCGGGACATGCCGCGGCTGACGCAGCCCTGCATCACGCCCCAGATCTCCAGCAGACCCTCGTTGATCTCTTCCTCGGTGCGCCAGGCCTTCTCGTTCTCCAGCATCAGGGCGGCGATGGAGAGGCCGGTGTCCTGGGCGAGCCGCATCAGCTCGTCGCCGGTGCGGAAGGGGTACTTCAGGACGGTGTCGTCGAGCTTGATCCGGTCCTCGCCGACGGCGTCCTCGTCGACGACGAAGCCGCCGCCGACCGAGTAGTAGGTCTTCTCCAGGAGCGGGGCGCCGGCCTGGTCGTAGGCGAAGAGCGTCATGCCGTTGGCGTGGTACGGCAGGGAGCGGCGGCGGTGCAGTATCAGCTCGGTCGACTCGTCGAAGTCGATCTCGTGGTCCGTCCCGATCTCGGCGCCGAGCAGCCGCAGCCGCTTGGTCGTGCGGATCCGCTCCACCTCGTCGTCCGCGCTCTCCACGTCGACGGAGCGGGGGGAGTGGCCCTCCAGGCCGAGGAGCACGGCCTTGGGCGTGCCGTGGCCGTGGCCGGTGGCGCCGAGCGAGCCGAACAGTTCGGCGCGTACCGAGGCCGTCTGCGCGAGGAGACCGTCCTTCTTGAGGCGACCGACGAACATCCGGGCGGCGCGCATGGGGCCCACGGTGTGGGAGCTGGAGGGGCCGATGCCGATGGAGAAGAGGTCGAAGACGGAGATGGCCACGGTGGCGGACTCCCTTGTCTGCTCGTGGTGGACGGTGGAGCAATGGGGCAGGAGGTACGTTTCTGCGCCGACTGTCGAGCGTAACGCGGACGCGCGGTCCTGCCGCCTGACGGAAAACGGCGGATGGCCGGCGCCCCGGGAAACAGCGGTTGTCGGCGCTCTGCGCGGGCCCGCGGCCCGCTGCGCTGTGCCTCGTCTCACAGATGACGGGTACCGGATTCGCGTCCGGCATCCGGTGAAGTGAATTTGTTCGGGGCGTGCCGGTCGGCGGGGCCGGAGCCGGCCCGACGGTTCCTTTGCGGAGGGCGGCTCCGGGACGCCGACCGGGCCGGTGATCCGCCCGCCCCGGCCCGCCGGTCTCCCGGCGGGCCGGGCCCGCGCTCGTTTCGCGCCCGACGGGCGCCGTGCACGGCATCGCGTCACGGCCGAGGTGCCGGCCGTGGGCCCGCGTCAGCCGACGCCGGACACTGTGGCGGCGACTGGCGCGGGCCGGGTCGTCACAGCGACTGGTAGAGCGGGTACTTGTCCGCGAGGGCCGTGACGCGGCTCTTGAGGGTCTCGGTGTCGTAGCTGGGCTTGAGGGCCTCGGCGATGATGTCGGCGACCTCGCGGAAGTCCTCGGCCTGGAAGCCGCGGGTGGCGAGCGCCGGGGTGCCGATCCGCAGGCCCGAGGTGACCATCGGGGGCCGCGGGTCGTTCGGGATGGCGTTGCGGTTGACGGTGATGCCGACCTCGTGGAGGCGGTCCTCGGCCTGCTGGCCGTCGAGGTCGCTGTTGCGCAGGTCGACCAGGACGAGGTGGACGTCGGTACCGCCGGACAGGACGGAGACGCCGACCTCGGTGACATCGGGCCGGGTGAGGCGCTCGGCCAGGATGCGGGCGCCGTCCAGGGTGCGCTGCTGGCGCTCCTTGAACTCCTCGGACGCCGCAACCTTGAAGGAGACCGCCTTGGCGGCGATGACGTGCTCCAGCGGGCCGCCCTGCTGACCGGGGAAGACCGCGGAGTTGATCTTCTTGGCGAGCTCCTGGGTGGACAGGATCACGCCGCCGCGCGGACCGCCGAGGGTCTTGTGCGTGGTGGTGGTGACGACGTGGGCGTGCGGCACCGGGCTCGGGTGCAGACCCGCGGCGACCAGGCCGGCGAAGTGCGCCATGTCGACCATGAGGTAGGCGCCGACCTCGTCGGCGATCCGGCGGAACTCGGCGAAGTCCAGCTGCCGCGGGTAGGCGGACCAGCCGGCGACGATCAGCTTGGGGCGGTGCTCCTTGGCGAGGCGCTCGACCTCTTCCATGTCGACGAGGTTGCTCTTCTCGTCGACGTGGTAGGGCACCACGTTGTAGAGCTTGCCGGAGAAGTTGATCTTCATGCCGTGGGTGAGGTGCCCGCCGTGGGCGAGGTTCAGACCCAGGATGGTGTCGCCCGGCTTGATCAGGGCGAACATGGCGGCGGCGTTGGCCTGCGCGCCGGAGTGCGGCTGGACGTTCGCGGCCTCGGCGCCGAAGAGGGCCTTGATCCGGTCGATGGCGATCTGCTCGACGACGTCGACGTGCTCGCAGCCGCCGTAGTAGCGACGCCCGGGGTAGCCCTCGGCGTACTTGTTGGTCAGGACCGAGCCCTGGGCCTCCATGACGGCGAGGGGAGCGAAGTTCTCCGACGCGATCATTTCGAGGGTGGACTGCTGGCGGTCGAGTTCGGCGTCGACGGCGGCGGCGACGTCGGGGTCGAGCTCATGGAGGGAGCTGTTGAGAAGCGACATGAGTCTTTCCTGGAGGGGTCAGGCGCGGTCGGGGTCCTCCCGGACGGATCCCGGGGGAGCTTCCGCTCGGTCGGTGGCGGGGTGCCGGGGCGGCGGGCCGGGAGGGCTCAGCCGGCGGCGAAGGCGGTGTACTCGTCTGCCGAGAGCAGGTCGTCCGGCTCGCCGCTCACCTTCACCTTGAACAGCCAACCACCCTCGAACGGGGCGGAGTTCACCAGCGACGGGTCGCTCACGACGTCCTCGTTGATCTCGGTGATCTCACCGGTGACCGGGGCGTAGAGGTCGCTGACCGACTTGGTCGACTCCAGCTCACCGCAGGTCTCGCCCGCCGTGACCGTGTCCCCGACCTCGGGAAGCTGCACGAAGACGACATCGCCGAGCGCGTTCGCGGCGTGCTCGGTGATGCCGACCGTCGAGACGCCGTTGTCGGCGGCCGACAGCCACTCGTGCTCCTTGCTGTAGCGCAGCTGCTGGGGGTTGCTCATGGCTCGATTCTCCTGTACGCGAGGGTGTGATCGTGAATGGGGTCTTGCACAGTGAGACGCGTGGGGCGCGCCGGTTTCACGACTGCCCGGGGGCAGCGCGGTACCGGCGTCACTTCTCCCGCTTGTAGAAGGGAAGCGCGACGACCTCGTACGGCTCATGGCTTCCACGGATGTCCACGGCGACACCCTCGGCGCCCGGTGTGGCGTACGCCGCGTCGACGTAGGCGATCGCGAGCGGCTTGCCCAGCGTGGGCGAGGGCGCACCGGAGGTGACCTCGCCGATGACGGTGCCGTCGGCGGCGACGACCGCATAGCCGGCGCGCGGGACCCGGCGGCCCTCCGCGATCAGCCCGACGAGCTTGCGCGGCGGCGCGGACTCGGCGCGGCGGGCGGCCTCCTCCAGGGCGGCGCGGCCCACGAAGTCACCGCCGTTGGTGGTCTTCTCGAACTTCACCACCCGGCCGAGACCCGCGTCGAAGGGCGTGGTCGCGGTGGTCAGCTCGTGTCCGTACAGCGGCATGCCGGCCTCCAGGCGCAGCGTGTCGCGGCAGGACAGGCCGCACGGGACGAGCCCGACGTCCTTGCCGGCCGAGGTCAGCGCCTCCCAGAGGGCGACCGCGTCCGCGGGCCGCACGAACAGCTCGAAGCCGTCCTCGCCGGTGTAGCCGGTGCGGGCGATCAGCGCGCTCACGCCGGCGACCGTGCCGGGCAGGCCCGCGTAGTACTTGAGGCCGTCCAGGTCGGCGTCGGTCAGCGCCTTGAGGATGCCGGGGGACTCCGGGCCCTGGACGGCGAGCAGGGCGTAGGCGTCGCGGTCGTCGCGGACCACGGCGTCGAAGCCGGACGCGCGCTCGGTCAGCGCGTCGAGCACGACCTGGGCGTTGGAGGCGTTGGCGACGACCATGTACTCCTGGTCCTCGAGCCGGTAGACGATCAGGTCGTCGAGGATGCCGCCGGCCGCCTCGCAGATCATGGTGTAGCGGGCGCGGCCGGTCTTGACGCCGCCGATGTTGCCCACCAGTGCGTAGTCGAGGAGATCGGCGGCCTGCGGGCCGGTGACGGTGATCTCGCCCATGTGGGAGAGATCGAAGAGGCCGGCCCTGGTGCGGACGGCGACGTGCTCGTCGCGTTCGCTGCCGTAGCGCAGCGGCATGTCCCAGCCGGCGAAGTCGGTCATGGTCGCGCCGAGCGCACGATGCGTGGCATCCAGCGCGGTACGGCGAGGGGCATCAGTCATGGTTCTGGGCTCCCAGGCATGGGTGACAAGACGTTCTCCCCATCTGTCATCGGAACCTGAGAGGTTCACCGGGATCCCGCGAACGGACCCGGTTTGCACCTTGGGTGGAGCCACCCGTCAGCCAGGCGGTGGCTCGCTTTTCAGATCTGCCTCGCCCGCGCGGTATCGGGGCCTGAGAGATTCAAGGGAGGACTTGCTCCTTCGGCGCCCCGCCGTGGCGGCGAGGACTCTCCCGCGCGGATTCAAGCGGCCGGTATGGAGTTGGCTGTGCACGGGTGAGCTGAGCGGTGCACAGTGGCGCCGACATCATTGCACGGGATCGCCGGATGCAGGAGTCCTGGTTGTCGCACCGGCCCGGGCGGCCGCCGTGGTCCGGGGGATCGGGCAATCGCCTTGATGGGTATTACCTTTTCTTGACACTCTTCGGGAAAGGGACGGACACCGGCCGGGCCCGCTAGTGACCGGGAGGGGCGATGACGGTGCACAAAGATGCCGCACTCGCGACAACGTCGGGGATCGCGGGCGCCGCGGTGCCCCGGCCCGCACGCTCGCCCCTGGCCGTGGTCAGGCCGGGGCGCGGTGCCGAGGTGATCGACCTGAGGGGAACACGTCACACCGGCAGGACGGCCGAGATGCGCTTCCCGGCCGGTGACCTCGTGGTGGTCTCCGGGCTGCCGGGCAGCGGCAAGAGCACGCTCATGCACCGCATCGTGCCGGTGCTGGACGGCCGGGGTGCCACGGTGCACCGCATCGACTCGCAGGACGTCCGGGTGCGCTGGGAGCGCGGCAGGCTGCGCCGGCTGCCGTACGGGGTGTATCGCCCGCTGGTCCGTGCCGCGCACTACCTGGGGCTGCGCCGCGCGCTGCGCTCCGGCGACAGCGTCGTGGTGCACGACTGCGGGACGCTGGCGTGGGTGCGTCGCTGGATAGCGCGGTCGGCCCGGCGAGGCGGCCGCGGACTGCATCTGGTGCTGCTCGACGTCCCGCCGGAGGTGGCGCTGTCCGGGCAGGAGTCGCGGGGACGCGGAGTGTCCGGGTACGCCTTCGCGCGGCACCGCAGGGCGGTGGGCAGGCTGGTCGAGGGTGCCGAGGCCGGCCGGCTGCCGAGGGGGTTCGCCTCGGCGGTGCTGCTTGACCGGCCGGCGGCGAGCGCGCTGGAGACCGTCGGCTTCGGCTGAGGCGGCCTCCGGCCGGGGTGGCCCCTCGGCCGAGCTGCTCTTCGGCGGCCGGGCCGCCCCCGCACGCCGGCGAAGATCGACTGCCCACCACCCCCTTCGGCTGCCGCAGTGTCTGCCGCTAGGGTCTTTGGCCAGATAGGGCGGTTTGGAACGGGTGGGTGTACATGAACTTTCCGGAGCAGGGCATACCGCAGCTGACCTGGCCTGCGAATGAGCTGGAAGAGGTGCTTGCCGCCTCGGTCGGGCACCCGGGTGCCGGTGGCCGGATCGTGGAGGTGCTGGGGCGCAGCCGGGTGTGGGTGCCACTGCCCAACGGCGGCGGCCCGGACAGCGCGGGCCCTGGAGCCGGTGGGCTGGATCTGCCGACCACCGAGATCGGCGGCGCGGCGTATGTCCCGGTCTTCAGTTCCGAGCAGGAGTTCTTGCGGGTCGTCGGCTCCCATATGTCCTTCACCGTCGCGCCCGCCCGGGAGTTCGCCCGTGGACTGCCGCCGCTGATCGGTATCGCGGTCAACCCCGACGGCACGGTCGGCGTCCCGCTGCCCCCGCCCGCGGTGGCCGAATTGTGCCGGGTGGGGCGGACGGAGACGGACGGTCCGGCGAGCGGCGGCCGGGTCCGGCTCTTCGAGCCCGACTGGCAGGACGAGCCGGTGGACTTCCTGGCCGCCGCGGGGCTGGAGTTCTCCGGAGCCGGATTTGTCCTGACTGCCCGGCGTGCCCTGGCAAGTGTCGAGGGCGACACGCCCGCGCTGTTCGTCGGTGTTCAGGTCGAGGCGGCCCCCGCCGCGCTCCAGGACGGCACCGCCCGCGAGGCGGCTCTGTCCGCCCTGGGACGTGCGCTCGGCGCGGTGCCCGTGCGCTGGCCCGTGCAGCTCGTCATGCTGGACATCGCCTTGGGGGACCCGGTCGCCGACTGGATGCTCCAGCGGGTGCGGCCCTTCTACTCTCGGGAGCACTCGTAAGCTGGTTGGATGACGGGCGGGTGCACCCCACGTGCCCTGCTGACAGAAGGGACGGACCACGTGAGCGCGGGTGCGCATCAGGGAGCGGCCGCGGCCGGACAGGTCGAGCAGATGCTGCAACAGGTCTCGCCCGGTCGCTACGACGCCTATGAGGCGCTGCTGCACGCGCTCGCCGCGAGCCAGGTCTGGATGCTGCTGTGGCAGGGCCGGGCCGGAATGCCCGACGCGCAGTACGGAAACATGGAGGTCGAAGGCCTCGGCTACGCGCCGTGTGTGACCTCGGCGCCCGAGCTGGCCGCGTCCGGCTGGAACCGCGACCACGAGCTCGTCACCGGCCTCGAAATCGCCGCCTCGCTCTTCCCCGACCGCTGGGGCCTGTGGCTGAATCCGCACTCTCCCGGTGGCGGCGTCGGCATTCCGTGGCTGGATCTGCGCCGTATCGCCGGCGGTCTCGACCGGCTGCCGGCCGGGCCGCTGCGGATCTCCGAGCCGGTGATCGACATCCCGCAGTTCTACGCCCTCCTGGCGCAGAACGCCCACCGGACGCCCGCCGTGCGGTCGTTGCGCCGGGCCTGGGTGCAGCCCGCCCTCGGCGCCCCGTATCTGGCGATCGGTCTCGATCTGTACGACACCGGCCAACAGGCGGTGGAGTCGGCGCGGCTGATGATCCAGCAGTCGATCGGCGCGGTTCCGGACGGCCTGCCGGTCTCGACGGTCGCCATGAACGACGAGTACGACCCGGTCTGCATGTGGATGCGGGCCTCCGCCCGCGCCTTCTTCGACCGCGACGGCTACGCCCAGCCCCCCGCCCCCGCGCCCTCCTACGGCTACGGATTCCCGCGTCCCTACTGACGCCGACGGCGCCGTGGCGCGCCGCTCTCGGGGTCGAATTGCCCCTGTACGCCCCCCGGTTGAGGCGACCCGCGAGGGCTGATCATTCCGCTCAGGCGGTACGGCCGTCCGTATAACGGAAGGCCGTGAAGCACATCACAGTTGCGCATCCTTTCACCGCCAGGACTGGTGAGTGATCGCGAATCGGATGAAGACTCCCGCAGCAGAGGGCCTCGGCCCTTTGTACGAGCGTCATTCAGATCGGCGTCGCGTGAATCTCCGAAACTTCACACTGCGAACTCTCGCGATGCCCGCACCACGTGCACCAGTGATGTGAATCAGGCCGCTACAGCGGCGGGCATTGGGCCGGCCACCGTCGGCCGAGAGGGGTCAAAAGCACCGTGACCGCACCGATCGAGACCACCGGGGCGGCTGCTGAGGCGCAGCCGGAAGCGGTGCTGAAAGGCGTGGAGAGCAAGCGCATCGAAGGGCGCTCGCTCGGGCAGATCGCATGGCTGAGATTCCGGCGCGACAAGGTCGCGGTGGCCGGTGCCATCGTTGTCATCCTGCTCGTCGTGGTCGCCGCGCTCTCCCGCCCCCTCCAGGCCCTGCTGGGGCTGGACCCCAACAGCCCGAACCAGTCGCTGATCGACCCCAACACCACGCTGCCCAAGGGCGACTTCGGCGGCATGAGCGCCGACCACCCCTTCGGCGTCGACCCCAAGTTCGGCCGCGACCTGCTCGCCCGGATCCTGGAGGGCTCGTGGGTGTCGCTGATCGTGGCCTTCGGCGCGACGCTGCTCTCGGTCGCCATCGGCAGCGTCCTCGGCGTCGTCGCCGGCTTCTACCGCGGGCGCGTCGACGCGGTGATCAGCCGGATGATGGACGTCTTCCTGGCCTTCCCGCTGCTGCTCTTCGCCATCGCGATCTCCGCCTCGCTGCAGGGCGGCGCTTTCGGCCTGGAGGGTCTGCCGCTGCACATCTCGGTGCTGATCTTCGTGATCGGCTTCTTCAACTGGCCGTACATGGGCCGGATCGTGCGGGCGCAGACCCTGTCGCTGCGCGAGCGCGAATTCGTGGACGCCGCGCGCGGCATGGGCGCGCGCGGGCCGTTCATCCTCTTTCGGGAGCTGCTGCCCAACCTGGTGGGTCCGATCATCGTTTACTCGACGCTGCTGATCCCCTCCAACATCCTCTTCGAGGCGGCGCTGAGCTTCCTGGGCGTCGGCATCCAGCCGCCCCAGGCGTCCTGGGGCGGCATGCTCAACCAGGCGGTCAAGTACTACGAGGTCGATCCCCAGTACATGATCGTCCCCGGCCTCGCGATCTTCGTCACCGTGCTGGCGTTCAACCTGCTCGGTGACGGTCTGAGGGACGCGCTGGACCCGCGCAGCCGGTGACGCCTGCCGGGCACCCGCACCGCCCAGATGTCTCAACAGTTGTTTGACGTTTCTCGACGAACGAAGGGGACACCGACCATCATGCGAAGGTCAGTTCCGGTCGCGGCTATCGCGGCCCTCACCAGTGCGGGCCTTTTGCTGGCCGGCTGCAGTGGGAGCAAGGACTCCAAGAACGGCTCCGGCGAGGCCAACGCCGCGACCAAGGGGATCGTCAACGCCTCCGACGCGAAGGGCGGCACGGTCAACTACGCGTTGAGCGACGCCCCCGAGTCGTTCGACCCGGGCAACACGTACTACGCCTTCGTCTACAACTTCAGCCGGCTCTACGCGCGCCCGCTCACCACCTTCAAGCCGGGCCCCGGCACGAAGGGCAACGAGCTGGCCCCGGACCTCGCCGAGTCGATGGGCAAGCCCACCGACGGCGGCAAGACCTGGACGTACAAGCTGCGCAAGGGCGTCAAGTACGACGACGGCTCGGTGATCACGTCCAAGGACGTGAAGTACGCGGTCGAGCGCAGCAACTTCGCGCGTGACACCCTCTCGCTGGGCCCGAACTACTTCCAGCAGTTCCTCAAGGACAACGACGGTGGCTACAAGGGTCCCTTCAAGGACAAGGACAAGGCCGGTCTGAAGTCGATCGATACGCCCGACGACCAGACGATCGTCTTCCACCTCGAGAAGCCGTTCGCCGAGTTCGACTACCTGGTGAGCGCCCCGCAGACCGCGCCGGTGCCGCGGGCCAAGGACAAGGGCGCGGAGTACACCAAGTCCGTCGTCTCCTCCGGGTCGTACAAGTTCCAGAGCTACCAGGAGGGCAAGCAGCTCACCCTCGTCCGCAACCCGCACTGGTCCGCCAAGAACGACCCGCTGCGCAAGCAGCTGCCGGACAAGATCGTCCTGAAGATGAAGGTCGCCCAGTCGACCATCGACAAGGACCTGCGGTCCGGCAACACCCATGTGGACCTCGCAGGTCGCGGCGTCGACGGCCAGACCCAGGCCCAGCTGCTGACGAACCCCGACGAGAAGGCGAACACCGACAACGCCCTCGGACAGCGTGTCGTCTACACGGCCATCAACACCAAGGTGAAGCCGTTCGACAACGTCGAGTGCCGCAAGGCCGTCGAGTACGCGATCGACAAGAAGGCCGTGCAGACCTCGCTCGGTGGCCCGATCCGCGGTGAGGTGGCCTCCACGGTCCTGCCGACCGACATCGACGGCTACCAGAAGTTCGACCTGTACCCGCAGAAGTACGACGGTGACAAGCTCGACCTCACCGAGGCCAAGAAGCACTGGGGCAAGTGCGGTGCCGGCAAGACGGACACCACGATCGTGGCGCGCAGCGACCGCCAGGACGAGATCGACGCGGCCACCACGATCATCGACTCGCTGAAGAAGATCGGCGTCAACGCCAAGATCCAGAGCTACCCGAGCAGCAAGTACTTCTCGGACTACGCGGGTGTGCCGAAGTTCAACAAGAAGAACAACGTCGGCCTGATCATGATGCAGTGGGGCTCGGACTTCCCGACCGGCTACGGCTACCTGCAGCAGATCGCGAACGGCAAGGCGATCAGCCAGTCCGGTAACACCAACCTGTCCGAGCTGGACGACCCGGCGATCAACAAGCTGCTCGACAGCGCCATCGCCGACACCGACAAGGCCGCGCGCGAGAAGGCGTACGCCGAGATCGACAAGAAGATGATGGAGCAGGCGGCGATCGTTCCGCTCACCTACTTCAAGGTCCTGCTGTACCGCTCGCCCGAGGCCACCAACCTGGTGTCCACCTCGGCCTTCAGCGGTCAGTACGACTACCTCAACATCGGCGTCAAGAAGTAGCAGCCCTGGAAGGCAGGTGAAGGCATTGGTGTCCGCGGGCCGGTCGCTACCGGCCCGCGGCACCGACGCCGCATCCCCGTGTTCTCGTACATCATCCGCAGGTTGATCAGCGCAGTGATCCTGCTGCTGATCGTCAGCGCGGTCACTTTCGGCATCTTCTTCCTGCTGCCGAAGCTGGCCGGGCAGAGCACCGACCAGCTTGCCCAGCAGTACATCGGAAAGGCCCCCACGGCCGCGGACATCGCGGCGGTGAAGAAGAACCTCGGCCTGGACAAGCCCGTGTACGAGCAGTACTGGGAATTCCTCAAGGGCATTTTCGTCGGCGTCGACTACAAGTTCGGGCCGGAAGTGGCCAAGTGCCATGTGCCGTGCTTCGGATACTCCTTCAAGACGCACATCGAGGTCTGGCCGGAAATCCAGTCCAGGCTCCCGGTGACCCTGTCGCTGGCCGCCGGTGCCGCCGTGGTGTGGGTCGTCTCCGGTGTCGCCACCGGCGTGCTCTCCGCGCTGCGCCCCGGTTCGCTCTTCGACCGGATGGCCATGGGCGTCGCCCTGGCCGGCGTCTCGCTCCCGATGTTCTTCACCGGCGCCCTGGCGCTGGCCCTCTTCACCTACCAGTGGCCGATCTTCGAGCGCAGCGACTACGTACCGCTGCTGGAGGATCCCTTCCTCTGGGCGCGGACGCTGGTCCTGCCCTGGGTCACCCTGGCGTTCCTCTACTCCGCGCTCTACGCCCGGCTCACCAGAGCGGGCATGCTGGAGACGCTGAGCGAGGACTACATCCGTACCGCCCGCGCCAAGGGCCTGCACGAGCGCAAGGTGGTCGTACGGCACGGTCTGCGTGCCGCGCTCACCCCGATCATCACGGTCTTCGGCATGGACCTGGGCCTGCTGCTCGGTGGTGCGCTGATCACCGAACAGGTCTTCTCGCTCAAGGGAGTCGGCGCCTTCGCCGTGGAGGCGATCAACGCCAACGACCTGCCGAACATCCTCGGCGTCACCCTGCTCGCCGCGTTCTTCATCGTCATATGCAACCTGGTGGTGGACGTTCTGTACGCCGCCGTCGACCCGCGGGTGAGGCTCTCGTGACCGACTCCTCCCAGGACAAGACCGAGACGGCCCGATCGGCCGCGAGCACGCCCGGGGCGGCGCCGGTGGCCGAACCCACCGAGCCCACGACTCCGACCGCCTTCCTCGAAGTGCGGGACCTGAAGGTGCACTTCCCGACGGACGACGGGGTCGTGAAGTCCGTCGACGGACTCTCCTTCACGCTGGAGAAGGGCCGGACGCTCGGCATCGTCGGCGAGTCCGGCTCCGGCAAGTCGGTGACCTCCCTCGCCGTCATGGGCCTGCACCGCGCGTCGCGCCGGCAGCGCAGCAAGGTCGACATGTCCGGCGAGATCTGGCTGGACGGCAAGGAGCTGGTCTCCGCCGACCCGGACGAGGTGCGCCGGCTGCGCGGCCGTGAGATGGCGATGATCTTCCAGGATCCCCTCTCGGCGCTGCACCCCTTCTACACCGTCGGCCAGCAGATCGTGGAGGCGTACCGCGTCCACCACGACGTCGACAAGAAGACCGCCCGCCGCCGGGCCGTCGAGATGCTCGACCGGGTCGGCATCCCGCAGCCCGACAAGCGGGTCGACGACCATCCACACCAGTTCTCCGGCGGTATGCGCCAGCGCGCCATGATCGCCATGGCGCTGGTCAACAACCCCGAGCTGCTGATCGCGGACGAGCCGACCACCGCCCTGGACGTCACCGTCCAGGCGCAGATCCTGGACCTGATCCGCGATCTGCAGAAGGAGTTCGGCTCGGCGGTCATCATCATCACCCATGACCTGGGTGTGGTGGCCGAGCTGGCCGACGACCTGCTGGTGATGTACGGCGGCCGCTGTGTGGAGCGCGGCCCCGCGGAGAAGGTCTTCTACACGCCGCAGCACCCCTACACCTGGGGCCTGCTCGGCTCGATGCCGCGGATCGACCGCGATCAGACCGACCGGCTGATCCCCGTGAAGGGATCGCCGCCCAGCCTGATCAATGTGCCGTCCGGCTGTGCCTTCAATCCCCGTTGCCCGTACGCGGACGTCCCCGAGGACAACGTCACCCGCACGGTGCGCCCCGAACTGCGCCAGGTGGAGGGCGGGCACTTCTCCGCCTGCCACATGTCGCAGGAGGAGCGGGAGCGTATCTGGACCGAAGAGATTGCGCCGAAGCTGTGACCGAGACGACTGACGACGAGAGCAAGAAGATCCCGCTGCAGAAGGGATCGGCGGACGAGGGCGCGCAGGACAGCCACCGCCGGGTCGCTCCGCAGGATCCGGACGCCGAGCCGCTGCTGCGGGTGCGCGGTCTGGTCCGGCACTTCCCGATCACCAAGGGCCTGCTCAAGCGGCAGGTCGGCGCGGTGCAGGCGGTCGACGGCATCGACTTCGATGTCCGGCCGGGGGAGACGCTCGGTGTGGTCGGCGAATCCGGCTGCGGCAAGTCGACCATGGGCCGGCTGATCACCCGGCTCGACGAGCCGACCGGCGGCTCCATCGAGTTCGAGGGCAAGGACATCACCCACCTTTCCCCGGGCAAGCTGCGGCCGATGCGCCGCGACGTCCAGATGATCTTCCAGGACCCGTACGGGTCGCTGAACCCCCGGCACACCATCGGCGGGATCATCGGCACCCCCTTCCGCCTCCAGGGCGTCGAGCCCGAGGGCGGCGTGAAGAAGGAGGTGCAGCGGCTGCTGGAGCTGGTGGGCCTGAGCCCGGAGCACTACAACCGCTATCCGCACGAGTTCTCCGGCGGTCAGCGACAGCGCATCGGTATCGCACGGGCGTTGGCGCTCAAGCCGAAGCTGGTGGTCGCGGACGAGCCGGTGTCGGCGCTTGACGTCTCCATCCAGGCGCAGGTCGTCAACCTCATGGACGACCTCCAGGAGGAGCTGGGCCTGACCTACGTCATCATCGCCCACGACCTGTCGGTGATCCGCCATGTGTCGGACCGCATCGCGGTCATGTACCTCGGCAAGATCGTGGAGCTGAGCGACCGCAGGTCGCTGTACGAGTCGCCGATGCACCCCTACACCAAGGCGCTGCTGTCCGCGGTGCCGGTGCCCGACCCCAAGCGGCGGACCCAGCGCGACCGGATCCTGCTCAAGGGCGATGTGCCGTCGCCGATCAACCCGCCCTCCGGCTGCCGGTTCCGCACCCGCTGCTGGAAGGCGACCGAGGTGTGCGCGACCACCGAGCCGCCGCTGGTGGCGCTCAAGACAGGTCACCAGGTGGCCTGCCACCACCCGGAGAACGCCCCGGAGGCCGGTTCCGGTGGCGGAGGGGCCGCCGGAGCACCGGCGACCGCGGTGCCGAAGAAGTAGCCGGAGCCAGCAAATACTCATCAACTACTGAGGAATTGGCAAAGTCCCCGGCTCGACGCGGGCGGGAGAGTGCAGAGTCGGCGCGGTTGTTCAGGCGTCATCCGTGTGTTCGAAGGGACGGCTCATGGCATTCTCCCGCTCGGTGCGTCGCACTTCCCGCTGGCTCGCGCTCGCCACCGCGGTGGCCTCGGCCGCCACCATCGCCGCCGGGCCGGCCGCCTCGCCCGGTGCCCCCGGGGCCGGCGACCCCTATTTCCCGCAACTCGGCAACGGCGGTTTCGACGCCCTCCACTACGACCTGGGTGTCAGCTACGACCCGGACAGCGACCGGCTCGCCGGCCGCACCACGCTGACCGCCAGGGCCACCGAGAACCTCTCCGCCTTCGACCTCGATCTGCACAAGCTGACGGTCGACTCGGTCCGGGTGAACGGTCACCGCGCCGGGTTCAGCCGATCCGGCGACGAGTTGAGGATCCGGCCGGACTCCCCGTTGCGGCGCGGCCACCGCTTCACGGTCACCGTCTCCTACGGAGGTGTCCCCAAGCCGCTCAGCGGCCCGATCGTCTTCGGCTCCGACTACGGCTGGATGAAGACCGAGGACGGTGTCTTCGTCGCCTGTGAGCCGAACGCCGCCTCGACGTGGTTCCCCTCCAGCGACCACCCCGGCGACAAGGCGACGTTCGACATCCGCATCGACGCCCCCAAGGGCCTGACCGGCGTCTCCAACGGCCGCCTCATCAGCTCCGGCGAGGCGCACGGCCGCTCCTACGCCCACTGGCGGGAGAAGCGCCCGATGGCGACGTATCTGGCCACCGCCACCATCGGCAAGTTCGATGTGCGGACGGGCACCACCCCGGGCGGTGTCCCCGTCTACGTCGCCACCGACCCGACGTTGCCCACCGGCAAGGTCGACGTCTACGGCATCACGTCCGAGGCCACCGACTACTGGTCCACGGTCTTCGGCCCCTACCCCTTCGAGGAGACCGGCGCGATCGTCGACGACATGCCGCAGGCGGGCTTCTCGCTGGAGGTGCAGTCCAAGCCGGTCTACTCGGCGGTGCGCAACGAGACCACCATCGTCCACGAGCTGGCCCACCAGTGGTTCGGCGACTCGGTCTCCGTCAAGCAGTGGAAGGACATCTGGCTCAACGAGGGCTTCGCCAGTTACGCGCAGTGGCTGTGGGACGAGCACAAGGGCACCCGGAGCGCCCACGACGCCCTCCGCGAGGAGTACCGGGACATCCCGGCCGGCGACGACTTCTGGCAGGTGAAGGTCGCGGATCCGCAGCGGGACACCATGTTCTCCGGCGCGGTCTACGACCGGGGTGCGATGACGCTGCAGGTGCTGCGCGAGCGGATCGGTGACAAGGCGTTCTTCGAGCTCCTGCCGGCCTGGACCGCGCAGCACCGCTACGGCAACGCGCGGACCTCGCAGTTCATCGCGCTCGCCGAGAAGATGTCCGGGCAGCAGTTGGACGATCTCTTCGACACCTGGCTGAACACCACGGGCAAGCCGGCGCTGCCGGGCGAGTAGCGGTGGTCCCGCCCCGGCGTCAGTCGGAGTCCGGCCGGCCGCGGAGCGACTGCGGCCGGGGCAGGTGTACGCCGAAGTAGACGGCCGCCATCCGCAGCGCGAAGACCACCCCCGCCGAGACCGCCGCGGCGGGGGTGCCGCCTGTGCCGAGGTGATGCAGTCCCAGATAGCAGCAGCCGCCGGCCAGTGCGGCGATGGCGTAGACGTCCTCGCGCAGCAGCAGCGGCGGGAACTCCCCGCACAGCACATCGCGGATGACCTCGCCGGCGACGCCGGTCAGCACCGCGAGGATGATCACCGCAAGCGGGGTGGCGCCCGCCTCGATCGCGGCGCGCGCTCCGATCACCGTGACGACGGACAGTCCGACCGCGTCGACGACGAGCAGTGATTTCACCGGCAGTGTCCAAAAGCGCAGGTAGCCGATGGTGCCGACGCCGACGCAAATGATCACTGTCAGCAGCACCCAGTCGTGCGTCCAGTACAGCGGCTGCCGGTCGAGGATCAGATCGCGCAGCGTGCCGCCGGAGATGGACGCGGCGAAGGCGAGCACCAGCCCGCCGAACGGGTCCATGTTGGCGCGGTAGGCGGCCAGCACCCCGCTCGCCGCGAACGCCGCGACGCCGACCAGATAGAGCACGTGAAGCATGGCGCCATGTTCTCAGGCCGCGCGGCCGCCGCCGTCGGCGCGTGCCCGGCGGACGGGGCGGAGCGTGGAAGCGGCGCCGAAGGTGAGCGTTCAAATTTGACACTACCGGTCAGTAACCATCCGGTGTAGCGTGCACGTCATGGCATTGGTGACCGTAGGTAAGAGTGAGTTCGACCGCGATACGGCGGTCACGCGCCGGGCCGAGGGCGTCTACGACGCGGAGCTCTCCGCCGGGTGGACGATCATCCATGCGGTCAACGGCGGCTATCTCCTGGCCCTCATGGGCCGTGCGCTGGGCGACGCCCTCCCGCACCCGGACCCCTTCTCGGTCACCGCGCACTACCTGACGGCCTCGGTCCCCGGGCCCGCCGTCATCCGCACCGAGATCGTCCGCACCGGCCGCACCATGTCGACCGGCACCGCAACCCTCGTGCAGTTCGCCGAGGACGGCACCGAGGTCGAGCGGATGCGGGTGCTCGCCGCTTACGGCGACCTCGACGCGCTGCCCGAGGATGTCCGCACGACCGCCAAGCCGCCGGCCATCCCGCCCTACGAGCACTGCCTGGGCACCGACAGCGCCCCGGAGGGGAAGCCGGCCATCCCGGGCAGCACGGCCATCGCCGAGCGGCTCGTCCTCCGGCTGGACCCGGCGACCGCGGGCTGGGCCGTCGGCGCCCCCTCCGGCAAGGGGGAGATGCGCGCCTGGTTCGGCCTCGCCGACGGCCGCGAGCCCGATCCGCTGTCCCTCCTGCTGACCGTCGACGCGCTGCCGCCGACCGCCTTCGAGATGGGGCTCTCCGGCTGGGTCCCCACCGTCGAGCTGACCACCCACATCCGTCGCCGCCCCGCTCCGGGACCGCTGCGGGTCGCGATCACCACCCGCAATCTGGCCGGCGGCTTCCTGGAGGAGGACGCCGAGGTCTGGGACTCCGATGACCATCTCGTCGCGCAGTCCCGGCAGCTGGCGCGCGCCCTGCTGGAGGGCTGAGCCCCCGCGTCGGGAAGCCGGGCCGGACAGGCGACAGGCCCGGGGGAGTCACCCGAGGAATTCCCGCAGTATTGCGCCGAGTTGGGCCGGGGCATCCTCCTGGACCAGATGCCCGGCCCCCTCGATCAGCCGCAGCCGCGCACCAGGGACGACGGCGGCCAGCTGCTCTCCCTTGGCGGCCGGGATCCAACTGTCCTGCGCGCCCCAGCAGATCAAGGTCGGCAGGTCGAGCTCGCCGTAACGGCCCTCGATCTCGTCGGTGAACCGCCGGTCGCTCTGCTGGATCTGCCGGTAGAACGCCGGCCGGCCCTCCTTCGTGCACCAGTCGTCGACCAGCCGGTCCAGGACGGCCGGGTGCAGGCCGGGATGGCTGGCGGAGGAGATGTACGCGCGCACCAGCGCCCGGTGCAGTTCCGGCGGCAGCTGCCCGAAGACCTCCGAGTGTGCGCCCAGCAGCCGGTAGGCGGGAGAGCCCCAGGGAGCCAGCGCCACCGGGTCGACGAGTGCCAGCCGCGCGTACTTCGCGCCGTGCAGCAGATGTGCCCGCAGTGCCACGCAACCGCCGAAGTCATGGGCGACGACGGCGGGTTCGGTCACGTCCCAGTGCGCCAGCAGTTCGCCGAAGACCCTGGTCTGCGCGGCGAGCGAGACATCCTGCCCCTCCCTCATCTCCGAGGCGCCGTACCCCGGCATGTCCCAGACGAACACCTGGCGGCGCTCGGCGAGGGCGGTCGCGATGCCTCGCCAGACGAACGACGAGAACGGCGTGCCGTGCAGGAGGGCGACCGGCGGGGTGCCGGGCCGCGCCTCGCCGAGTGCGGCCCAGCGCACCTCGCCGGAGGAGCTGCGGAACGAGCGGTCCAGAAGCCACTGTGTCATGAGTGTAAGGCTAGACACTCCTTACACGGCTGTCGATGGGAACCGCCGGGGGAAGGCGGTCCGTCCGCCGCCGGGCCCGGCGCCTCCGCGCGCCGGAGATGCGCCCCCGAAGCCCGTGGCGCCTGCTCGTAGAATCGTGCGCACCATGGTTTACCTCGACCACGCCGCCACCACTCCGATGCTTCCGGAGGCGGTGCAGGCGATGACCGCCCAGCTGACCGTCACCGGCAACGCGTCCTCCCTGCACTCCGCCGGCCGGCGGGCCCGGCGCACCGTCGAGGAGGCGCGGGAGTCCCTCGCCTCCTCGCTGGGCGCCCGCCCGAGCGAAGTCGTCTTCACCGCGGGCGGCACCGAGGCCGACAACCTCGCGGTCAAGGGGCTGTACTGGTCCCGCCGGGACGCCGACCCGGCCCGCACCCGCGTCCTCGCCAGCCCCGTCGAGCACCACGCCGTCCTGGACGCCGTGGAATGGCTCGCGGAGCACGAGGGCGCGCAGGTGGAATGGCTGCCGGTCGACACCTACGGCCGGGTGCACCCCGACGCGCTGCGCGAGGCCATCGACCGCAACCCGGACGATGTCGCGCTCGCCACCGTCATGTGGGCCAACAACGAGATCGGCACGATCCAGCCGGTCCATGAACTCGCCCGGGTGGCCAAGGAGTTCGACGTCCCGCTGCACGCCGACGCGGTGCAGGCGTTCGGCCAGCTGGAGATCGACTTCGCCGCCTCCGAGCTGGCCGCGATGACGGTCTCCGCACACAAGATCGGCGGGCCGTACGGCATCGGCGCGCTGCTCCTGGGCCGTGAGTACGCCCCCGTTCCGGTGCTGCACGGCGGCGGCCAGGAACGCCACGTACGCTCCGGCACCCTCGACACCCCCGCCATCGCCGCCTTCGCCGCCGCGGGGCGGCACGCCGTCGCGCACCGCGAGGACTTCGCCCGCGACATCGGCGCGCTGCGCGACGATCTGGTCAAGGCGGTCCGCGCCGCGGCCCCGGACGCCGTCCTCGGAGGCGACCCGGACCCCGCAGGTCGCCTCCCCGCCAACGCCCACTTCTCCTTCCCCGGCTGCGAGGGCGACTCGCTGCTCCTGCTGCTGGACGCCCAGGGCATCGCCTGCTCGACGGGCTCCGCGTGCACGGCCGGAGTCGCCCAGCCCAGCCATGTCCTCCTGGCCACCGGGATGACGCAGGACCTGGCCCGAGGCACCCTGCGCTTCTCGCTGGGGCACACCTCCACCGCGCAGGACGTCGCGGCGCTCGCGGAGGCCATCGGGCCGGTCGTGGACAGGGCGCGCAGCGCGGGACTCAGCTAGGGCTCGTCCGCGCGAGCGGTGGCCGGTACCGCAGGAGGGTGTTGCCCGAGCGGAACACGGTCACCGCCCCGGCTGTCAGGTCGATGCGGTCCTCCAGCCCGGCGTAAAGGCTCCGGCCGCGGCTCAGCAGTACGGGTGCAGCAAGATCCGCACGCAGGTTCCAGTCGAAGAACTCCTCGTCATGCAGGCCCCGGTCCAATTCCCCGTCGGCGCCCTCGTGATAGCCGTCGCCGGTTGCGAGGGCCGAACTCATCGGGCGGGCGCCGGTTCGTGCCGCAGAACAGCGCCCCGGGCCTCGTCGAGAGGTGCCCGGGGCGTGCCGCCGTCGCGAGACGCTTTCGTCGCGCGAGGTGCCTGTGGTTATCCGAACTGGCCGGGCTGGTAGTCGCCGGCGGGCTGCTGGACGATGACGTTCACGCGGTTGTAGACGTTGATGAGGGCGATGAGCGACACCAGGGCGGCGAGCTGTTCCTCGTCGTAGTGCTTGGCGGCGTTCGCCCATGCCTCGTCCGTGACGCCACCGGCGGCGTCGGCGATGCGGGTGCCCTGCTCCGTCAGCTCCAGGGCGGCGCGCTCGGCCTCGGTGTAGACCGTGGCCTCCCGCCAGGCCGCGACCAGGTTGAGGCGCAGCGAGGTCTCCCCGGCGGCAGCGGCGTCCTTGCTGTGCATGTCGGTGCAGAAGCCGCAGCCGTTGATCTGGCTGGCGCGGAGCTTGACCAGTTCCTGTGTCGCGGCCGGCAGCGTCGAGTCCGAGATGACCTTGCCCGCCGAGTTGATGTGCTTCAGGAACTTGCCGGCGACCGGGTTGCCGAAGAGGTTCAAGCGAGCATCCATGGTGAGGTCCTCCGTCGTATTTCGTGGTGACACACCTTTGACGGAGCTGCGCGGAGCGATGTGACAGGCGAGGGTGTGGCCTGCGTCACACGGGGTGTCCTGTGTGGGAACCGCCTCGGCGGGTCACGTCGGTTCCGGTGACGCGGTGGCCGGGCCGGCGTCCAGGAGGCCGAGCAGGGCGTCGCGGTGGAGGTCCGCGATCGGGTGGAGAAGGTCGGGGTGGCGCAGCAGCGGCGCGGCATGGTGATCGCGCGGGCCGGGGATCGTCAGCCGGCGCGCGTCACCCACGGACTCGACGCCGTGGTGGGTGCCTGCCAGGCAGGCCGCCGCCGCGACGGCCAGATCTTGGTCGGACAGCAGGCAGGCCGCCCAGCTGACGACGGTCTCGTCCACCCAGGTGCGCCAGGCGTACTCGGCCGCGTCCAGAGGGTGGGCATCGGTGCCGGTCACGGAGTCCAGCCGGTCGGAGCCGCCGGGGCCGACAAGGTTCAGCAGTTCGGCGTCCAGCGCGGTGGGGTAGCGCAGGGCGGCGGCGATGGTGGCCGCCTGCCGGGCCTGGGCCTCGGCGAGGGCGTGGTTCAGCGGGCCGCTCGCCGGAGGGAACGCCGCCAGCAGCCAGCGGGCGCAGGCAGCGATGACGGGCGAGAGGTCACTGGACAAGGGGGCCGTCCTTCGCGTGTGCCGGTCATGGCCCGGATTCCGGTCCGTGAGCCGGTCGCGCGCGCTCGTGTGTCGGGGCAGCGGGCCGGGTCAGCGTAGGGCCGCCATTGGAGCGGCGACAGGGCGTGCGTCACAGCCGGGGCCCGGTGCCGGGCCGGAGGAGCCCGGTGAAAACGCGGTGCAGCGTCCGCTCGACGAGGGCTTGGGCGTCCTCCCCCTACGGGGCCGTCGCGGCCGGCAGCGCCGTCGTCCGCCTTCTCGCCTCGCCGGACCGCGCCTTCGACGAACGAGCCGCCTGGTGCTCCACAGGGCGGACGACCCCCTCATCAAGCCCGGCGCAGGACGGGCGATCGCCTCCCGGATCAGCGACGCGCGCCTGGTCCTGCTGGCCGACACCGCGCGCCACCCGCCCCCACGGCCCACCGGCTGAAGCGCTCGGACTCAGGAGCCGGGGCAGGAGGCGCCTCGGTGTGTGATCGATCTCCTACGCGCTCCGCTTCGGCGTGGACGGGCGCCGCAGCTCGGCGCGCACGAGGCGGAGGTAGCGGTCCCAGTCCCAGTGCGGCCCGGGGTCGGTGTGGTCGGTGCCGGGCACTTCCACATGGCCGACGATGTGCTTGCGGTCGGCGGGGAGGCCGTAGCGACGGCATATGGCCGCCGTCAGCCGCGCCGACGAGGCGTACATGGCGGCCGTGAAGGACTCGGGGCGGTCCACGAAGCCCTCGTGCTCGATGCCGACGCTGCGTTCGTTGTAGCCCCGGTTGCCGGCGTGGAAGGCCACGTCCAGCTCCCTGACCTGCTGCGCCACATGCCCGTCCTTGCGTACGACGTAGTGTGCGGCCGCGCCGTGCAGCGGGTCCTGGAAGACCTTCAGCGCCGTCGCGAAGCTGCCCTGCACGACATGGATGACCACCCGGTCGACCTCGTAGTCGGCAGGGCGGTCCGCGAACCGCCAGTTCGCCGGGGACGCCTCCACCCACTGGGCGCCGCGGTAGTCCACCTCGCCGGCCTTGCGCGGTTTGCTGTTGCCCGGGAGGCGCCACCACCAGCGCACCAGCTCCGCGCGCCCGCCGTACGCCGCCGCGCCCGCGGCGACCAGGCCGCCGCCCCCGATCCACAGCGCACGCCTGCGCGTGATCGCGGGCCGGTCCCCCTCGCCCTCGGTCTTCCCCATGCGTTGCATAACGCTTTCGGGCCTGTCGGTGGTTCCGTCTACCCTGGAGGGGTTATGACTGACGCTCCCCGCCGCCTCCGCGTACTCGCCGCCATGTCCGGCGGTGTCGACTCCGCCGTCGCCGCCGCCCGCGCCGCCGAGGCCGGCCACGACGTGACAGGCGTGCACCTCGCGCTCTCCGAGAACCCCAAGTCGTTCCGCACCGGCGCGCGGGGCTGCTGCACGATCGAGGATTCGCACGACGCCCGCCGCGCCGCCGATGTCATCGGTATCCCCTTCTACGTCTGGGACCTCGCCGAGCGATTCCGTGAGGACGTCGTCGACGACTTCATCGCGGAGTACGAGGCCGGGCGCACCCCCAACCCCTGCCTGCGCTGCAACGAGAAGATCAAGTTCGCCGCGCTGCTGGACAAGGCCCTCGCCCTCGGCTTCGACGCCGTGTGCACCGGCCACTACGCCACCGTCGTCCTGCGCGAGGACGGCACCCGCGAGCTGCACCGCGCCTCCGACATGGCGAAGGACCAGTCCTACGTCCTCGGCGTGCTGGACGACCGGCAGTTGGCGCATGCCATGTTCCCGCTGGGCGACACCCTCACCACCAAGCCGGAGATCCGCGAAGAGGCCGCCCGGCGTGGCCTGTTCGTCGCGAAGAAGCCCGACAGCCACGACATCTGCTTCATCGCCGACGGCGACACCCAGGGCTTTCTGGCCAAGCGGCTGGGCGCGGCCGAGGGGGACATCGTCGACGAGGCCGGCAATCGCCTCGGCACGCACGAGGGCGCGTACGGCTTCACGATCGGCCAGCGCAAGGGCCTGCGCATCGGCCACCCGGCCGCCGACGGCAAGCCGCGCTACGTCCTGGACATCTCCCCGGTCGACAACACCGTCACGGTCGGCCCCGTCGAGTCCCTCGATGTCACGGCGCTGACCGCCATCCGTCCCCGCTGGTGCGGCCGCCCCCCGGCCGCCGGACCCGCCACCTACACCGCCCAGCTCCGCGCCCACGGCGGCGAGACGGAGGTGACAGCCGAGGTGGTGGACGACACCGAACTCCGGGTCACCTTCACCGAGCCGGTCCGTGGCGTGGCCCCCGGCCAGGCGATCGTTCTCTACGACGGAAGCCGGGTCGTCGGCTCGGCGACCATCGCGACGACGGAGCGACGGGTGGCGGCGGGGGTCGAGTAGACCCGCGCCCGGTCAGTACGTGTAAAGCGCGGTGGTGTCGATTTTGGCGTCGATCGGGGCGCCGATCGGCACCGGCTCACCGAACTCCGCCTCCAGCGACGCCCGGTAGTGCTCACCGCTCGGCAGCGAGTAGAGCAGGCACTTGCCCTCTATGGGGTTCACGATGAGGTAGTACGGGATTCCGGCCTGAGCGTACTTCTTGACCTTTTTATCGGTGTCGTTCTCAGGGTTGGATTCGGAGACGACCTCCCCGACGAGGATGACGTCCTCCGCGGGAAACTGCTTCAGTTGTGTGCCGCGGTAGGAAGGGTCTGCCACCGAGAAGTCAGGCCGCAGGAGGGTCTTACCGTGCCAACCGCCGTAGGCCGTGTCGACCTCTGTCATGACGAACCACTTGGATAAGAGCTGGGACGCGATGGTGAGAACCATGTTGCCGTGAGCGCTGGTAACCACGGTGCTGAGGTAGACCTCTCCGTCGATCATTTCGGCGTGGTAGTCCGGGAACGCCGCGTCGAGTTCCTCGAAGCGCCGCATTTCTTCGGTCTGCACTGGGCTCTCCATCTGCGCCGTCATGGTGTGCCCTCCCCTTGCGTCCTGGTTCGTGCCAGCGTAGCTCTGAGTGAACGTCCCCGCACACAGGTGTTGCGCGTCTCCGCCCCCGTTGCCTCATGCGGCACGCCGAGCCTCCTCAGTCTCGTCACGGCAGTCCAGGCAGTGCCCCGGGTGGGTGGCGCGGAAGGCGCGGTCGCAGCCGTCGCAGTTCTGGAGGGGGACGACGGGTGGGCGAGCGGGGTCCCGGGGCGGGCTGGTGCGTGCCGGTGGGCGCAGGGCGGCCAGGCGGTGGGCCAGCAGGCGGGCCGGGCGGCGGGTGAGCCGCTCCGGGAGGCCCTGCGTGAGGGCGGCCGTGATCTCTTCGGCGGGCACGCCGCGAGCGAGCCAGTCCGTGACGGCCGGGGCCAGCGAGGCGATCTCGCGCTCCGAGAGCAGCAGACGGCGGTCGCGGTGGGGAAGTCGGGCCAGGACGTCCACGGCCTCGCGATGGGCTTCCGGGGCGAGGGGAGAGAGGGCGGCTTCCCGGGAGGGTTGGCGGGGCGGCTCGGGTGCCGGCTCGGCGGCCGGAGCGGGGTCGGATTCCTCGACGCGGGTCGACGCACGCTCCTCCAGCGAGCTCGGCAGGCCCGGCACTCCTGGCCGTCCTGACTGCCCCGGCAGGTCGTAGGCGAAGGTGCGGGTGATGATCCGGCCGCGCGGGCCGCGTTCGACGCGTCGCTCCAGCCAGCCCTCGTCCTCCAGCTCGCGTAACGCCTCGGCGATGGTGACCTTGCCCTCGGCGAAGTGCGTACAGAGCGCCTCGATGGTGATCGGTGCGCCGTCGGGGAGCGAGAGGATGTACGCGGCGACGCCGACCGTGACCGCGCTACCGGCGCGCTGCGCAAGGCGGTTGGCGAGGACGGTGAAGTGAGAGGTCTGGCGCGTACGGATGTGGGTGACGCCGCCGGAAGCGCGCGAGGGCGCGGACGAGGGCGCGTTAGACTGCGCTGAAGTCATGGGGAAGGGTTTTGCTTCCTTGTGATCAGGCCCTCGGACCGGGATTGCCGTCCCGCCGGGGGCCGTTCTGTGTGCGGTTGTGGTGCCACGCCGGGGCGTGACTCTGCGGCGAGCGTAACCGCATTCCGGACGCTTCCGTGCCCAACTCACCCGATGGGGTGAGCGGTTGGAGCGGCGGTAGGTGGGTGGGGTTCTCTGCCCGGGTTCTTTGGTTGGCCGTCCGGCTCACCGGCGGACGGTGGGGCGGAACCTGGTGCCGCCCCACCGGTGTCCGGTCAGACGGCTTCCGGTGCGACCTGCGCGTATGCGACGAAGGACGCCCAGGAGGCGGGGCTGACCGCGATCGAGGGCAGTGAGATGTCCTTGGAGTCGCGGACGTGGACGGTGCCGGGGCAGGCAGCCACCTCGACACACGCTTCGCCCTGCCCACCGCTGTAGCTGGACTTCCGCCAGGCGACGCCGACTTCGATGCAGGCTTCACCATCGCCGCCGCTGTGCCTGCTCTTGAACCAATCCAGTTCGGTGTTCATGCCTCTCCTGCCAGCAGACGCTGAATGAGGGCTCGCGACGCCTCGGCGTCGAGGGCCTGGGATCGAATTGTGCCGTAGCGATGACTCATCGCGCTGATGTCATCCGGTTCTGTGAGGAAGTAGCTGCCCTGTTGGCCCTCGACGTAACCGATGGTCTGGTGCTCAGGTGTCTCCAGCAGCGTCATCGGGCCATCCAGACCGGCATGGGTCTCACGGGCCAGCGGCATGACCTGGAGCTGGAGGTTGTGGAGTTCGGAGAGTTTGACGAGATTCCTCAACTCGCCTTCCCATACGGCCTGTCCGCCCATCTTTCGCAGGAGTGCGGGCTCCTCCAGGACGAACGTCATGCGGCAGGACGGTTTGCGGGTCAGCAGTATCTGCGTGGCGAGCCGGGCCTGAACGGAGCGTTCGATCTCGTCGTCCTCCATGCTCGGCCGTACGGACCGGAACACCGCCCGCGCATACTCCTCCGTCTGCAACAACCCGTGCAGGAAGTGGGTGGAGTACGCGTGCAGCGCCAGTGCCTCCGCCTGGAGTTTGACGTACTCCTCGGCCCACGCCGGGTGATGCTTCTCGGCCACGTCGGGGATCAGGACGCGCAGCAGGCCGTTCGCGCCCAGGGCTGCGTCGATCGCGTCGACGTAGCCCGGCTTGGGTGGTCGTTCGCCGCGTTCGACCATCGCGATCAGGGACTCGGAGTAGGGGACGAGCGCGCTCAGTTCGCGGCGCGTCATGCCGCGTTGCTCGCGTAAGTACCGGGACTGTTTGCCGAAGATCCGGAGGCTCACCGGCGGTTCGTCGTTATGGGGCATCGCACACCTCGCACAGTTGCGGAGTGGTAGCGCACAGTAGGCGCTGATCTGTGGCCAGGCTAGACGCGGACCGGAAGGCTTGTCCGCATGACGAACGAACCCCCACGATCCGAACCTTCCGTGCCGCAGATGAGGCTGCTGCCCTGGAGTACCCCGGACGACCGCCCCTGCTTTCTGATCACCGACGGTGCGGGCGGCCCGGTGTCCGATCTCGCCGACAGTATCGAGGAGATGCAGCTCGGCATCGGCGAGGAACTGCTGCGGCACGCGCGCGCCCTGCACGCCGATCCGAAGGTCCCGGACCGCGAATTCCGCTTTCTGTCGCGGCGGTTGGCGGAGGCGCTGAGTGACGCGTTAAGGGTCGCGCGGAACTGACCGCAGGGCGCCGGGCCGAGCGGGGGGTGGTGGTCCGGCCACCACCCCTCCTTCCACGGGAAACGCCCTGGCCAGGGCGGTCTTCGGTGGTCCGGTGCGCAGGGAGAGGGCTCAGGTGTGTGCCGGGCACACCTGGGCCGGGGTGGGCGCGGCGCCGCAGTGTGGACTCACCGAGCTGGATGAAGGGGGAGTCCGATGGGAGCACGAGCCGGAATTCTTGCCCGCGCCGACGTGACGCCGCAGGACGTGGCGTTCGACAACGCGGTGACCGACCAAGCAGTGACCGACCGCGCAGTGACCGACCGCGCCGACCACACGATGCCCGGCGGCGCGTGGGCTGAGCGGGACGCGTACGCCACGTATGACGGGGACGTCTTCGGGCGGCGCAGGGCCGAGCGGGCCGCGGAAGCTCTGGACGCCTGCCCGGAGCCCGGGCGGGCGCCCGACGAGCTGATCGCCGAGCTTGGCGGGCTGATGTTCGCCTCGCTGGCCCGCAGTGACCAGCGGCGCAAGGGCGAGCAGTACCTGCGGGGGCTGCTGGCCGCCGAAGGCCGCAAGTCGATCCGTAACATCGCGTCGTTCGTGGGGGACCGGGCCGCCGAACAGAGCCTGCACCACTTCATCAGCTCCTCCACCTGGCACTGGCGGCCGATGCGCGAGGCACTGGCCCGCTACGTCGACCGGGTGCTGCGGCCCGAGGCATGGGTGGTGCGCCCGATCGTGATCCCGAAGGCCGGCCACCACTCCGTCGGCGTCGAGCGGCGCTACATCCCCTGGCTCGGCCAGGTCGTCAACGGGCAGCAGGCGCTGGGCGCCTGGGGCGCGACCAAGGACGCGTCGATCCCCGTCGACTGGCAGCTGCTGCTCTCGGACGACGAGGCCGGCGCCGCGGGCGGGCGTCTGACAGGCACCCCGGTGGAGTGCGCCGCGGCGACGGTGACCGGGCTCGGCAGCGGCTCGGGCATCCGGCCCCGGCCCGTCGTCCTGGACCTTCCGGACGCCGATCTTCCCGAGGCCGTCCGGCGGTTCGGCGGCAGCGGGATGCCGCTGGTGGCCGTCGCCTCCGGCACCACCCTCCTCACCTCCGCCGACCCGGTGCTGCCGGGACTCGGCGACCGGGAGTTCTCCGCGCAGCGACTGCTCCACATGGTCCGTACGCTGCGGCGGCCCGTCGACTGGCACGACCCGCTGGAGGGGACCGTGCGGCGCAGCGACGTCGCAGCCGTCCAGGTGCGGCTCGCGGGGGCGCCTCGCTCCCGGCCGCTGCTGCTGGTGGGCGAATGGGACTCGCCGCGTGGCTGGCCGCGCACCTGCTGGCTGACCGACCTGCGCGGCGTCAGTCCGGCCCGGCTGCTGCGGCTGGGCAAGCTCGCGCTGCGCGTGGACCGCGATGTCGCCGAAGTGTCCCCGCAGGTCGGCCTGATGGACTTCGAGGGCAGGTCGTACGAGGGCTGGCACCGGCACACCACGCTGGCCTCCGCCGCGCACGCCGTCCGGATCCTCGGCGGCGGTGCGGACCGTGCCCTGCGCGCCGGCTGAGGCGGTGCACCGGATGCCCGGCGCCTCAGCGCGTCGGCTGCCCCGCGGTGCCGTCCTCGTACGGACGCAGCGCACCGCGCACCCGGTGCAGGCGCAGGGCGAGCTGGATCTCCAGGGTCTCGGCCGGCTTCTGCCAGTCGGGGCCCAGGAGTTCGGTGATGCGCTCCAGCCGGCGGGAGACGGTGTTCGGATGCACATGCAGGGTCTCGGCGGCGTACGTCGGGCTGCCGCCGGCGTCGAAGTACGCCTCCAGGGTCTGAACGAGCTGGGTGAAGCGCTGGGCGTCGTAGGCGATCACCGGGCCGATGGCGTCCCCGATGAAGCCCGCCACATCACGCACATCGCCGAGCAGTACGCCGAGGAAGCCCAGATCGCGGGCGGAGGCGGTGGTGCCGTGGCAGTCCAGGGCGGCCAGGGCGTCCAGACAGCGCATCGCCTCCGCGAGTGCCGGACGGACCGGGTCGAGACCTGTGAACGGGCCCGCCGCGCCGACCGTCACGGGGTGCTCCAACAGGGGCGTCAACGCGTCAGACACCTCCTTCGCGGCGGCGCCCGCGTCCTCCCCCGGCAGCAGCAGCGAGATCACGCCGTCGCGGATGCTGCGCAGCCCGCCCTTGCGGTAGGTGTAGGACGAAGCCCAGATGAGCGCCCTGCCCTGGGCCCCGCCCTCGGGTCTCGCGACGACCACGACATGTGGCCGGTTCAGATCGATGGACAGCCGGCGGGCCCGCTCCTCCAACTGCTCGCTCTGCCCCGGGGGCACCGCCAGCAGGTCGTCGAAGAAGGCGTCGCGGATCTGGCTCTCCGCGATGGTCGTGCTGCGCAGCATCAGCTGCATGATCGCGGCCGTCCTGGCGGTGTGCTCCAGCAGCCGCTCGTCGAAACCGGCCCGGCCGTCGGCCGGGCGTACCACCAGGGTGCCCAGGTCCTCGGCGCCCGCGGCGATCGCCGCGACCCAGGTGCCGTCCGCCAACGGGACCGGTCGGCGGTTGTGGTGCGCGTCGAGAGCGGCCCTGGCCAGGGAGTCCGGGAGACGCTCGGGCTGCTCACCGGCCGGGGCGAGCGTGGCGCCGTCCGGGCCGAGCACCAGCACGGTGCTGTCCAGCTCCTCGGCGGCCACCCGGGCCAGGGTGTGCAGATCGCCGCCCTCCAGCACCATGTCGGTCAGCCGGGCCTGCGCGCCGTGGCCCCGTGCGGCGTCCGCGAGGCCGGACTTGGCGGCGGAGATGTCCAGCTCCAGTTCGGCGATCTCGGCCTGTACGCGGTTGAGGGTGCGGGACTTCTCGATGGCGACGGCCGCGAGGTCGGCCAGAGAGGTCATCAGGGCGATCTCGTGCGGCGAGAAGTGCCGGACCTTGCGGTCCGCGCAGTACAGGACACCGAAGAAGGAGTCGGCGTGCCGCAGGGGCACCGCCAGGATCGCGCGCAGCCCCTCGGCGCGGACGACGCCGTCGACCTCCTCGGAGTGGGTGATGCGGTCGTCGGAGAGATAGTCCGGTGTCCAGAAGGGCGCGGAGCCGTTCTGCACGTCCACCGCCAGACCGGAGGTGCCGGGCACGGGCATGCCCTCGGTCAGCGCGGTGGTCTGGCCGTCCGCGCTGTGGACGTAGAAGTCGCCCTCCCGCTCCGCCGGGAAGCTGATGTAGGACATGTCCAGATGCAGCAGCCGGCGGGCGCGCTGCGTGATGACCTTCAGCAACGCGGTGAGGGTGTACGGCAGGGTGAGGTCACGGGCCGTCTCGACCAGTGCGTTCAGGCCGGCCTCGCGCTGCTCGCGGTGCTGGAAGAGCGCCTGGACGCTCAGTGCGAGTTCCCTGGCGCGTTCTATGTGGGTGAGTTGATCGGCCGGTAAGCCGGCGGCCCGCGCGTCATGGACGACGGCGTCGAAGGCGCTGGGCGGGGCTTCCTGGGCGAGCAGTTCGAGGACGGTGAGCGCACCGACCGCCGTCTCAGGACGCGAAATCACAAACTACCCCCCGGATGGAGCGAAATCCCCTCGCGCCTGGCTCGAACGTAGATGGTCGCGCCGGGGTAGTCAACGTTGATTTACCCGAGTGCCGGGTGAGGCACTTGTGCAGTGCTGAGGTGGAACAAAACCGTCCGGTCGAGGGTGTTCCGGGCACCGCAGAGGGCCTCGGAGAGTGTTGCCGGATGACCTTCTGGCCAAGGCCCACCGTGCGACAGGCTTACCGGCAGCGCGGCAACCGGCCGCGCCCAACCAGCCAACGGCACGGGGGAAAGCACCGATGCGTGCAGTACAGAGCTTTACGCGGTCGCTCGAACGCAGTGAGAACGCCCGGACCAGAGCGGACCGTCCGCAGGTGTTCTCGATGCGCGGCCGGGAGTGGGACCTGCTCGACGAGGTCTTCGCACCCAACTACTCGCCCTCCACCAGCGTTTCCCTCGAATTCCTGGGCTGCTTCGAGGACGTGGAACTACCCCGCCGCGGCTCGTTGCTGGAGGTCGGATCGGGGACCGGCATCGTCGCGGTGATGGCCGCGCTGATGGGCTGCGACCGGGTGGTGGCGTCCGACATCAACCCGCACGCCGTCCGCAACACCGAGCTCAACGCCCGCCGGCACGGCGTCGCCGACCGGCTGCGCCCTGTCTACAGCGACCTGTTCGCCGCGCTGCCCGAGAACGAGCGCTTCGACGTGGTCTTCTGGCACTCCAACTACGTCCTCGCGCCCGCCGACTACCGCTACCGCACCACCCAGGAATGCGCCTACGTCGACCCGGGATACGAAGCGCACCGCCGCTACCTCGCCGAAGCCCCCCGCTGGACCACCGAGGGCGGCACCGCCTTCCTGCACTTCAGCAGCCGCGGCGACCTGGACGCCCTGCACGCACTCGCCGAGGAGACCGGCCGCGCCCTGATCACCCGCCGACGGCGCGAGATCCAGGACGGCCCGGACACCGTGGAGCACCTGCTCCTCCAGGTGGTGGCGGCCTGATGCGTATCCTCCTGGTCGACAACTACGACTCCTTCACCTACAACCTGGTGCACCGGATAGCCGAGGCCACCGGCCACGAGCCGGTGGTGATGCGCAACGACGACCCGGCCTGGCGGCCCGAGACGCTCGACGGGTTCGACGCCGTCGTGCTCTCCCCGGGCCCCGGCAGCCCCGACCGCGAGGGCGACTTCGGCATCTGCCGGGAACTCATCCAGACCTGCGAACTGCCCCTGCTGGGCATCTGTCTCGGCCACCAGGGGCTGGCCCACTGGCACGGCGGCACCGTGCGCCGCGCCCCGGAACCCCGGCACGGCCGCACCTCGCCCGTCCTGCACGACGGCACCGGACTGTTCGCCGGTATCCCGTCGCCGATGGAGGTGGTGCGCTACCACTCGCTGACCGTCACGGACCTGCCGGCCGAACTGGAGGCGACGGCCTGGACCCCCGACGGAGTGCTCATGGGGCTGCGGCACCGGCAGCGGCCCATGTGGGGAGTGCAGTTCCACCCCGAGTCCATCTGCACCGAGCACGGACATCAACTCATGCGAAATTTCGTGGAGTTGGCCGATCATCACCGTCCCGCCCGCGCCGTCGCGCCGCCCACCGTGGCAGGCGCGGATGACCGCGACGGGAGCGCCGCGTCGCCGCCGCGCCGCCTGGAGGTCCTGGTCGAGACGCTGCCCACCCGCTGGAGCGACGAGGTGGTCTTCGACCGGCTCTTCCGGGACGGCCCGCACGCCTTCTGGCTCGACGCGGCACGCCAGGACGCCGACCGCGGGCGGTTCTCCGTCATGGGCGACGCCTCCGGCCCGCTGGCCCGCGTCGCACGCGCCGATGTCGCCGACACCACGGTCACCGTCACGGGCGCGCACGGCACCTCCCAGGTCACCGCGCCCTTCCTGGAGTGGCTCGACCGCGACCTGCGCGGCACGGACGTCAGGAGCCCCGCACTGCCCTGCGACTTCGCGCTGGGCTGGGTCGGCTACCTGGGCTACGAACTCAAGGCCCAGTGCGGCGGAGACCGGGCACACCGCTCCACGGAGCCCGACGCGACCATGGTCTTCGCCGACCGCGCCGTGGTCTTCGACCACCTGCACCGCGTCACCTACCTGCTGGCCCTCGCGGAGGACGGCGAAACGGCCGCCGCCCGCGGCTGGCTGGCCGACACCGCACGAAAGCTGGCCGACACCGCCGGCCGGACCCTCGGAGCGGCCCCCGACACGGCTCCCCTCGGCGCGCTGCGGCTGCGGCACGACCGGGAGCAGTACCTGGGGCTCATCGCGGCCTGCCAGGAGGAGATCGCCGCGGGCGAGACGTACGAGGTGTGCCTGACCAACATGATCGAGGGAGCCGGGGACCCCGACCCCTGGCAGACCTACCGGACACTGCGACGGGCCAGCCCGGCCCCGTTCGGCGCGTACCTGGCCTTCGGTGACCTGTCGGTGCTCAGCACCTCGCCCGAGCGGTTCGTCCGCATCGGCGCCGACGGGGTCGCCGAATCGCGCCCCATCAAGGGCACCCGGCCCCGGGGCGCCACCCCCGTCGAGGACGAGGCGCTGCGCGCGGAACTACGGGCCGACGAGAAGGACCGCTCCGAGAACCTCATGATCGTCGACCTGGTCCGCAACGACCTGGGACGCTGCGCCGCGCCGGGCACCGTGCGGGCCGACGAGATCTTCCGGGTCGAGACGTACGAGACGGTGCACCAGCTGGTCAGCACGGTACGCGCCCGGCTTCGGCCGGAGCGCTCGGCGGTGGACTGCGTCCGGGCCGCCTTCCCCGGCGGTTCGATGACCGGCGCCCCCAAGATCCGCACCATGCAGATCATCGACCGGCTGGAGGGCGGGCCGCGCGGCGTCTACGCCGGCGCCATCGGCTACTTCTCGCTCTCGGGCGCCGCCGACCTCAGCATCGTCATCCGCACCGTCGTCCTCACACCGGGCCGGGTCCGCTACGGCACCGGCGGCGCGATCGTCGCCCTGTCCGACCCCGCGGCCGAGTTCGAGGAGACCGCCGTCAAGTCGGCCCCGCTGCTCGCCCTGTCCGGCGGCTCCTTCCCGGACCGCCACCCGGTACCGCAACCGGCCTGACCGGGGCGGCAGTCGACCGGACAGACCGGGCAGGGGCCCACGGCGCACCACGGCCGTGCGGCCCCTGTTCCCGTTCCCCGACCGGCTCCAGGGACTCGCCACCGCACCGCGCGGGTGCGGGCATCCCGCCCCGACGCCCCGGGCGATGTCTGTCCTGAATCCTCGCCCGCACCGGCGAACAGTGGTAACCCCGTTGGGTTGGCGGGGCGTTCAGAACTCCGTGACGCTCAAGAGCTTGGCCACGCGCTCGCACAGTTCCTCCCACACGGCGCGTCGGCCGGCCAGCCAGGAACGCTCCAGGTCGGCCGAGAGACGCGCGAAGCCGACCCCGAACTCGGCGAGCGCGGCCAGATCGAGGCGGGCGGAGACATGGCGCCCCGAGAGGGTGTCACCGCTCAGCAGCGCCCGTCGCGACACCGCGTCCAGCGTGCGCCGGGACATCGAACTCGTCACGCCCCAGGCCACCAGACCGTCGGCGTAGCGGGTGTCGGGACCGGCCGGGCCGCGCGCCTCGGTCGCCGTCCACACCAGCCGTGGAGGGTGGGCGCCGGCCGCGGCCAGGGCCCGCCAGCGGTCACCGCCGAGCCCGCGTTCGTAAGCGTGGTAGACCAGCCGGGCGTGGGCGAGGGCGGTGCGCCCCATGGGCGGGCGGCCGGGCGCTGCACCGGCGTCGGCGAGCCGGGCGTCGGCCGCCGCGTCGACCGGGGCGATGGGCAGCGAGACGGCGGTGTGGACGGCGCCGAGGCGGAGGCCCGCACGCCGCGCCCGCTCCAGACCCGTGAACAGCGCGTCCTGCACCTGCTCGTAGCGGTCGACGGAGAAAACCGGCGTGACATCCACGCCGACGCCCTCGGCGACCAGCTCGCTGACCGCGCCGAGCGACTCCTCGGTGGGCGGCAGCTTCAGCAGCAGATTGGGCCGGTCCACCGCCCACCACGCCGCTCGGGCCTCGGCCGCCAGGGCACGGTCGGGGACCGGCGCCGGTTCGATGGAGACCAGGCCCGTACGGCCCGAACTCGCCCGGTAGGAACGCAGGAAGACGTCGCAGCCCCCGCGGGCATCGAAGGCCAGGAGACGGCGGGCCGCCTCCTGCGGGTGGCTGCCGCGCTCGGTGAAGTCGTCGAGCTGGGCGCGGTAGGCGGGACCCGTCAGGTCGTCGATGATGTCGTGGCCTGCGGTGGTGAGCCCGGCCAGCGGCCGCTCCGCGGCCAGCTTCGCCAGCTCACCCGACGTCAGCAGCTCCCGGCTCAGTCCGTCCAGCCAGACCGACACACCTTCGCCCCGCAGCCGTTTGAGGCAGTCACCGGTGGGCCGTCGCATCGTCATGGGGCGCAGTTCTCCCCTCAGGGCAACGTTCGGAAGCCGACAGCCGGGTGTTCGGGTCGGGAGCCGACGGCCGAGACGTCCGGGGGACGTCGGGACAGGTTCGTCACGACCATAGGGGCCCCGTAAGGGGCACGGCAGGACCTGGTCGGCTACTTCGTCAGGTGCCGCACGCTTTTCGCCAGATGCCCGTCGCACCTGACGAAGAGCGCTCCGCCGGCTGGCCGGAGCCCCGGCGTCTTCCGCACGCTCGGGCTTCACCCTGGGCCCGTCCGACCGACGGGCCGCACGCCGAGGAGGCACCGTGATCACCGCAGCCGTCGTCTACTACTCGTCCACCGGCAATGTCCACCAACTCGCCCGGTCCGCCGCGGAGTCCGCGCAGAAGGCGGGGGCCGAGGTGCGGCTGCGCAAGGTCGCGGAGCTGGCACCCGCGGACGCGGTGGCGGCCAACCCGGCATGGGCCGCACACGCCGCCGAGACGGCGGAGGTGCCGCTCGCCACCGTCGACGACCTGGACTGGGCGGATGTGATCCTCTTCGGCACCCCGACCCGCTTCGGCCTGCCGGCCGCTCAGCTCAAGCAGTTCATCGACACCACCGGCGGCCTGTGGGCCCAGGGGAAGCTGGCGCGCAAGGTGGTCGGCTCCTTCACCTCCACCGCGCAGGCCCACGGCGGCCAGGAGAGCACCCTGCTGGCGCTGAACAACACCTTTTACCACTGGGGCGCGCTCATCGTCCCGACCGGCTGGGCCGACCCGGTGCAGTGGTCCGCGCACAACGGCAACCCGTACGGGGCCAGCAGTGTCTCCGGCAACGAGCCGGGCGCCGTGCACGACGACAACCTGGCAGCCGTCGCCTACCAGGCACGCCGCTGCGTGGAAATCGCCTCGGCGCTCGAGCGGGGAGGGCTCGGGGTCGGCTGAGGGACCGCGCTGAAGGCAGCTGCGGCTGAGGGGCCCGGGCGACTCGCCCGGGCCCCTCAGCCGCGCCGCCTCCCGGGCAGGCTCATCGCCACCGACGGCCGGCCGCCGCACAGGCCCCGCAGAGGACCGCGGCGACCGTCGCGAGGGCGGCGAACAGAGCGGTGAACGCGCCCTGTTCGATCAACGGCGCGGCCAGGGCGACACCCGCCGCGCAGGCCAGTACGCCCGACATCGCGAGGACGGACGTGGCCGTGCCGCGTGCTCCGGGCGGCAGCATGCGCGGCGCCCAGGTCTGGAGCGTGGTGTGCAGGGGGCCCCAGGCGCAGCCCAGCAGGATCGCGGCGGCGAACACCACCGGGACCGTGGGCCGGACCGCGAGCAGCGCCGCCGCCAGCAGGCTCGCGCCGCCGCCCAGCGTCAGAAGCAGGGCGGGACGGGCAGGGGCGCGCAGCCGTATCCCGACGGAGCCGGCGCAGACGCTCGCCCCGTACACCACCGTGACCAGCAGCGCGGCGTCGCCGCCGGGGCGGACCGCGGTCAGCGTGGGGGCCAGCAGGGCGGGCAGCCCGAGCAGGACGAGACCCTCGGCCGTGCCCAGCCCTACCAGCGCCCACAGGCCCGGGGAGCGGATCAGGCCGGTCAGCGGGCGGCGCGCCCGTACGGCCCCGGGAGCGGCACCGGGCGGCAGGGCGCGCGCGTACCAGGTGAGCAGGGCGGCGAGTACCGCGACGACGGCGAACACCAGCCGCCAGCTCATGGACCGGGCCGCGAGCCCCGCCAGTACGGGCGTGGCGATGGCGGCGCCCGCGGTGAGGGTCATCATCCGCGCGTAGGCGCGCTGCCGGACGGTGTTGTCGCCGAGAGCGTCGTGGTAGAGGCCGGCGCAGGGCGCGACGGCGGCGAAGCCCGCGCCGCAGGCGGCGCGGGCAGCGACCCACAGGGCGGGGCTGTCGACGACCGCCGCCGCCGCGGCGGCCACGGCGGCGACGGTCAGGCCCCAGCGCAGCGCCCGGCGCGGCCCGTACCGGTCCGAGAGCCGTCCCCACAACGGCAGGGCCAGGCCCTGGCCCAGCGAGTAGGCGCCGATCGCGGCGGTGACCGTGGCCAGATCCGTGTGCAGGGACGTGGCGAGCACGGCCAGCAGGGGAGCGGTGAGGTGCCAGTCGGCGTTGCCGACGGCCGCCGCCAGGTGGAGGCCCGGCAGCCGGGCGGCGGAGCGCCCCCGCGGCGCCGCGGGCGCCGGCGCGGGGGCCGGTGCCCCGACGGCCGGGACATCCGGGGCGACCGGCGCGGCGGAGGCCATTACGCGGCCTCGCGGCCCTCGTCAGGGCCGGTGTCGTGGGTCAGGACGTACCGGGTCAGTGCCACCCGGCAGCCGATGTCCAACTTGGTGAAGGCGTGCCGCAGATGGGTGTCGACGGTGTGCGGCGAGATGCCCAGCCGCCGCGCGACGGCCCGGTTGGTGAGGCCCTCGGCGACCAGCCGGGCGACCCGCAGTTCCGACCGGGTGAGACTGTCCCACCCGAATGCGCGGGTGGGCGTACGCCGCGCCTTGGAAAGTGGCTGAATGGACATCGAGAAATCCCGTCCGTGAATTCCGCAGAGCGGCGTGAACGACTGGTGCACGCCTGAGTCTCGGTGCGGACGGGAAGCGCTGACAACGCGGACGCGCCCACTTCGTCAAGTGGGCCGGACTAGGTCAACTCCGCGCCAGCCGAGGAAAGAGGGAAAGGGCGTTCGAGCGGCCCACGGCGGCCCGGTCCTTTTCCGACCAGCCGTCATATTCCGCGAAACCGGCGGTGTTCTCCGTGGTGTGCGCGGCGGGCATGAAGGGGAAATCGCTGCCGTAGAGAATGCGCTCCGGATCGGCGAGCTTCTGCAGGGCGGGCAGCGAGAACTCGTTCGCGGACATCGCGATGTCGTAGTAGAGGCGGCGCAGCGTGGCGATGACGTCGGCGGGGGCCCGGTCGGCCAGATAGGACCCGATGGTCGGCCCGTATGTCAGGCGCTTGGCCAGGAACGGCAGCGTGCCGCCGGCGTGCGAGACGATCATCTTCAGGTGCGGCAGGCGGTCCAGGACGCCGTTGAACAGCAGGCTCGCGACGGTCCTGGTGGTCTCGAAGGTGAATTCGTAGAGCGACGGCGGGAGGTCGAAGGTCGCCAGGTCGCGGGCGGGGGGAGTGCCCGGGTGCACATGCACCGGCACCCCGCGGTCGGCCAGTTCGGCCAGCATCGGCTCGAACGCGGGATCGCCGAGATAGCGGCCGCGGTAGCTGGTGAGCACCCCCGCCCCGTCGAGCTTCAGCTCGTCGATCGCATAGCCGAGTTCGTCCTTGGCGGCGGCCGGGTCGGACAACGGGAGCACCGCGAACGCACCGAAGCGGTCCGGGTGCGACTCGATCAGCCCGGCGAAGTATTCGTTGACCGTCCGGGCCATCCGGCGGGCGGCGGCCGGATCCGCGTCGTCGTCGAGAAACGTCACGCCGGGCGCGGTGATCGACAAAACCGCGGTACCTATGCCGTTGCGGTCCATCACCTCCAGACTTTCCTCCGGAGACCAGGTCGGATAATCGACCCCGGGAATCGCCACCCGATTTCCCAGCGATTTTGCATAGGCGGGCGGAATCGCATGGTGGTGGACATCGATGAGTGACGGCAGACCCTGCATTACTGCTCCCTCTTCCGGTGCGGGGGGCGCGGTTTCCGGTGCGGGGGCGCGGCCCGGCGCGTTCCGCGGCCCCGGCACTCTTCCGTGCGGTGTGGGTGGGCGGCGCTATACGTACGTCGCGCCGTATTTGGAGACGATGCGCATGGCGTTCTCCACATCGTTCTCGTACTGGCTCGGCGGGGGCGGCGGCGTGTCCTCGTCGGCCGGTGTGCCGACCTCGGCGAAGAATTGCTCCACCCCGCCCGGCAGGAACATGATCAGCATCTTGCAGGGCTGGTCGGAGACGTTCTTGAAGCCGTGCACCGTGCCGTGCGGAACGAAGACGAACGAGCCTGCCTCGGCGGTCAGTTGCCGGTCGCCGTTGACGAGCTCCAGCTCCCCTTCGAGGAGGTAGAACGCCTCGTCCTCCTTGTGGTGGATGTGCGGCGGCGGCCCGCCACCGGGCGGCACGATGCCCTCCATCAGCCCCAGGGCGCCGTTCGTGCTGTGCACATCGGCCTTGATGGTGTAGCGGTCGCCGAAGACCCAGCGGCTCAGGCCGGCCCCCGGCGGTACGTAGATGGCGCGGGGCGCCCGCTCGTGATCGAAGCTCATGGCCGGTCCCCTCCCTACGCGCTGACGCCGCCGTCGATGACCAGGTCGTGGCCCACCGCGAAGCCGGACTCCGACGCGGCCAGCCACAGCACCGCGGACGTCGCCTCGTCCAGCGTCCCGGCCCGGCCCAGCGGCAGCCCGTTCGCCATCCGGTCGGCGCGCTCCGCCTCGGTCTCGCCGGGCAGCAGCGGCCACAGCGGAGTGTCGATCGGGCCGGGGCTGACGGCGTTGATCCGGATGCCGTCGGCTATGTACTCCTTCGCCGCCGACCGGGTCAGCTGGGAGACGGCGGCCTTGGAAGCGGAGTAGGCGCCGAGGCCCGGGATCGTCACATGGCCGAGGTTGGAGGCGTTGTTGACGATCACGCCGCCACCGTGCTCGCGCATGAAGCCGATCTCGTGCTTCATGGAGAGGAACACGCTGGTCAAGTTGGTGGCCAGCACCCGGGCGAACTCCTCGTCGGGGACCTCGGCGAGGTTCCCCGCGGTGAAGGTGCCGGCGTTGTTGAAGGCGATGTCCAGGGCGCCGTGCCGCTCGGCGACGGTCGCCACGACGTGGGCCACGTCCTCGGGCACGGAGACGTCCGCGACGACCGCACTCGCCGTGCCGCCCTCGCTCTCGATCAGCTTGACCGTCTGCTCGATGGTGTCGGCCGTCCGGCCCGTGACGACGACGGCCGCGCCCTCGCGGGCGAAGGCGAGTGCGGTGTTGCGGCCGATGCCCGAACCGCCGCCGGTGACCAGGGCGACCTTCCCGGCGAAGGGTGCTGCCATGGTGAACTCCTCAGCTGTGCATGGATGACATGCGGGTCATGGGGTGTCAGGTGCTGCCGGGCGACGCGGCCCGGCACCCGAAACAGTGGCCCGACGGCGGCCCGCACACATCCCACGAACACGTGATGTGCCGGGGCCCCCGGGCGCGTGACGCTGAGGGGTGTTCCACCCCCTCGCGCACGAGCGGGGTTCCCCACTGCCTGATCGGGAGTTTCCGCATGGCTGAAATCGCCGCCACCGACGTCCGACCACGCGGCCGGTCCGCGGGTCGCGAAGCACCCCCCGCGCGTCCCCCCTGGCCGGTCTTCTTCCTGCTCGCCGTCATCCAGTTCATGGTGATCCTGGACGGCAGCATGGTCGTATCGGCCATCCCCTCCATCCAGCGCGACCTGGCCTTCTCGCCGTCCTCCATCGCCTGGGTGCTGGACGCCTACATGCTGGCGTACGGAGGGTTCCTGCTGGTCGGCGGAAAAGCCGCGGACACCTTCGGCCGCCGGCGGCTGTTCTGCTGGGGCCTGGTGGTCTTCACGCTGGCCTCGCTCGCCTGCGCCGTCTCCACCCAGTCCTGGCACCTGATCGCCGCCCGCGTCGCCCAGGGCCTGGGCGCCGCACTGGTCTCGCCCGCCGCGTTCGCCCTGGTGACCGACCTCTTCGAGGAAGGCCCGCCGCGAAACCGCGCCATGGTCCTGTGGGGCGGCATGAACGGGGTGGGCGGGGCGGCCGGCGTGCTGCTCGGCGGCCTGTTCTCCGCCGTGGCCTGGCAGTTGGCCTTCCTGATCAACATCCCGATCGGCATCGTGGTGTTCGCCCTCGCGCTGCGGGCGCTCCCCAAGGGCCGCCCCACCACCACCGGCGGCATCGACCTCACCGGCGCGCTCGCCTGCACGGGTGGCCTGACCCTCGTCATCTACGCGGCGGTGCGCGGCGGCGCGCAGGGCTGGCTGGCACCCACCACCCTGCTGCAACTCGCGGGAGCGGCCCTGCTGTTCGGCGCGTTCGCGGTACGTCAGCGCACAGCCCGCACCCCGCTCGTTCCGCGGGTGCTGTTCCGGATGCCCAACGTCGTGCTCGGCAACGCCGCGAACCTGCTCGCCGGGGCGATCCTGCTCGGCGGTTTCACCGTCGCGAGCCTGTATCTCCAGCAGGCGCGCGGGCTCGACCCCGTGCCCGCCGCGGCCCTGCTGGTCCCGCCCAACGTCGCCGCGCTGATCGCCTCGCAGCTGTCCGGCCGGCTCATCGCCCGGCTCGGCGCGGTCACCACCCTGATCGGGACACTCGCGGTGCAGGCCGCGGCCGGCGCCTGGTGGGCGCTCGCCCTGGACGCGGACGGGCCGCTGCTGACCGCGTTCATCCTCCCGTCGGTGGTGTGGTGCGCGGCCCTCGGCGCGGCCCTGCCGTCCCTGTACGTGGTGTGCACCGGCGGACTGACCGAGGACGTCGCGGGCAGCGCTTCCGGCTGGGTGCAGACGACGATGGCGGCGGGTAACGCGATCGGCGCGGCGGTGCTCACCGCGGTCGCCGCCGAACGTACCGCGGCGGCCTCCGCTCCCAGCGGCGCCGACGCGCTCACCTCCGGATACGCGGCAGGGCTGTGGGTCGCCGCCGGACTCGCCGTGGCCGGCGCCCTGCTGGCGCTCTGGCTACGGGTCCGCCGCACGACCGCCCCGACACCCTGAGCACGCCTCCGCGCCTCCTCCCCGCGCCCGAACCGGCCGCGCCCCCATTGCAGGGGGGCGCGGCCGGGGGCGTTGGGGGCGGGTGCGTGGCTCAGCCCTCGGGGGCCCTGTCGTGTGTGGACGAGCGGCTGGGGTGAGGGGGCCGTACCGGGTTGCGGTGCCGTGAGCCTTCGAGCCGCTCGGCGTTGGTGCCCGGCGCACTGCCACTGCCCGGGGCTCGTCGAGGGCGGGGGCGCTCTGCACGGCAGCCGAGAGCTGGCCGGGCCCATGGAGAGGGCGTGCCCAGGGGCGCGTACATCGTGGCTCGGTACGACTTCGGGGCGAGGCGCGCGGTGCTGCCGTGAGCGCTGAACCGGGTCGCTCGATGAACCGAAGGACTTCATGGGCTACTTGGGAGTTACGAAGAGGGTGGCGGCTGTCCGTTCCTGCGCCGCCGCGTCGGCAGGCCGCACCCGCACCCGCACCCGTGAATGCGCGCAGGCCCCCGCGGTGTTCGCGGGGGCCTGCGCTCGGGGGTGGTGGATGGTCAGGAGGTGCCGGCCTCGACGGGGTGTGCGGGGGCGGCGGCCGGTGCGGGGGTGAGAGCGGGCGTGCGGGCCTTGAGCCAGCTGCGGGTTCCGATGACGGTGGCCAGCAGGACCAGGAGCGCGGCGGCGAGCGTGATGGCCCGGACGTCGAAGACGTCGATGACCCGGCCGCCGTACCAGGAGCCGAGGGTGGCGCCGACCTGGAGGGCCGACACGTTCACGGTGACCGCCAGGGTGGGCGCCTCGGCCGCGGCGCTCAGCACGCGGCCCTGGAGCGCCGGCAGGATCGCGAAGGTGGCGACGGCGAAGAGGAAGAAGAAGGCCCAGGCCAGGGCCGTCACCGGGGCGACCACCCAGAACAGCGCGCTGGTCACGGTCAGCGCGGCCAGGGTGCCGGCGAGCGTCGGAAGCAGGGCACGGTCGGCCAGCCGGCCGCCGACCCAGTTGCCGACGATCGAGCCGACGCCGTAGACGACCAGCATCACCGGCACCGACGACTCGGGGAAGTCGCCGACCTGGGTGGCCAGCGGCACCATGTACGTGACCACGGTGAAGAAGCCGCCGGTGGCCAACGCGGTGGTCAGGATGCCGGTGCGGATCTCCTTCTTGGCGAAGACCCGCAGCTCGTCGCGGACGGACGTGGGCTCCCCCTCGGCGCCGCCGGGGATCAGCACCGCGAGCATGACCACGCAGAGCAGGGAGAGCACCGCCGTCGTACGGAACGGTGCCTGCCAGCCGAACTGCTGGCCGATCAGGGTGCCGAGCGGAACACCCAGCACCGACGCCAGGTTGAAGCCGAGCAGGACCTTGGAGACGGCCGAGCCGGCCTTCTCCGGCGGCACCAGGCTCGCCGCGACGACGAAGCTCGCCGCCGCGAACGTGCCGTGCGAGAGGGCGGCGATGACGCGGCCGACGATGAGCACACCGTAGGTCGGGGCGAACGCCGCGATGGCGTTGCCGACGGTGGCGGTGACCATCAGGGCGAGCAGCAGGCCGCGACGGGACATCCGGGTGGTCAGCCCCGTGACGAGCGGGCCACCGAAGACCACCGTCGCGGCGTAGGCGGTGATGACCAGCCCCGCGGTGGGCAGGGACACGCCCAGCCCGGCGGAGAGGTCTTCGATCACCCCGCCGGGCAGCAGCTCGCCGGTGCCGATGACGAAGAGCGACATGGTGAGGGCGAAGAATTTCAGGAACATCAGGGGATCTCTCTCTAGGCTCTTTCGGCCTGGTGAGGCATGGCTCAGCCGGCCGCGGGGGCGGCCGGCGGGTGGGGCAGGGCGTCGAGCTCGAACCCGAAGTAGGTGCGGTACGCGTCAAACACCGCGGCGTCGTCCGGCAGTTCCTCCTTGGTGCGCTGCCCGTCGGCGACCCGGACGAGCTTGCGGCCGCTGAGGGTGACCCGGCCCTCGGCGGTGGGCCGGGTACAGAAGAGCTGGGTGAGGAACGGCGAGTCGGCGGAGTTCTGGAACCACCAGAGCGTCGGCCGGAAGTCGTCCACGACGCGCGGGCGGGGTTCGAAGCGGTACTGGTGGGAGCCGTTGCGGTAGACGTCGATGTCGCCGTCGGGGGCGCCCTTGAGCTCGAAGGTGCCCTGCGGGTCCTCCTGCGGCGCACGCGAGTCGAGCCGCAGCGGGTGGCGGAAGCCGCGGCCGTAGCCGACGTCGACCAGCCACGGTTCGGGGGAGTCCTCGGCGATGACGCGCAGGATCAAGTGGCCCATGAGAGGGCCGAGTTCGCCGTTCTCCAAAACCCGCCCCGCCATGACGGTGACGTCGTAGCCCAGGGCCCGCAGGACCTCGGAGAAGGCGCCGTTGAGCTCGTAGCAGCCGCCGCCGCGCCGCTGTTCGGTGATCTTCGGTATGGCGCCGGCGCCGATGTTCACGGGCAGCCGCAGGTTGAAGTCGATGTTCTCGAACGGTATGGACAGCACGTGGCGCTCGTGCAGCTCGCGCAGTGCCGCGCCGGTCGCACGCTCGGGCCGCTTGGTGCCCATACGGTGCAGATACGCGTCGACAGCCTCGGGGGTCAGCATGGATGCTCCTCGGTTCGCGGGTCGGGAAGGTCGGTGAGCCGTTGATGCGGGCGCCGGGCGGACGGCGTCAGAGGCGGACGAGGGCGAGCCCGGCCGCCATGCCCCCGCCGAAGCCGGCGAGCAGCGCGAGGTCCCCGGGCCGGGCCGCACCGGAGGTGACGGCGGCGTCGAGAGTGATCGGTACCGACGCGGCGCCGGTGTTGCCGTAGTCGACGACCGTCGTGTGCAGGCGGGCGCGCGGCAGTTCCAGGGACCGCCCGAGCTCGTCGAGCATCACCGCGTTGGCCTGGTGGGGGATGACATGGTCGATCTCGTCGGGCCGGACTCCGGCCCTGCGCAGCAGCTCGTGCACGGCCGGCGGCACGTGCTCGGCGACGAACTCGCGCACCGCGCGGCCGTTCATGCGGAAGTAGTGCGCGCCGTCGGCGAGGGTGTACTCCGAGGCGGGCCGCCGGCTGCCGCCCGCCGGCACCTCGATCAGGTCGCGGTAGCCGGGGAAGGTCGCGAGGCGGGTGGCGAGGATGCCGCCGCCGGTGGCCGTGGGGCCGAGCACCGCGGCGCCCGCGCCGTCACCGAACAGCACCGTCGTGCGGCGGTCGGAGCGGTCGAGTATGCGGGAGTAGATGTCCGCGCCGATGACCAGCGCGTGCCCGCCGGTGGGCTGCACGGTGCGCTGCGCGACGGAGAGGGCGAAGACGAAGCCGCTGCACACGGCGTTCAGGTCGAACGCGGCGGCGGCCGGGGTCGCCCCGATCAGGTCGGCGACGACGGCCGCCGTCGGCGGCTGCGGGGAGTCGGGAGTGGAGGTCGCCACCACGATCAGCGACAGGTCCCGGGCGCTGATGCCGGCGTTCCGCAGGGCCGCACGCCCGGCCGCCGCGGCCAGGTCCGAGGTGGCCTCGTCGGGCTTGGCCCAGCGCCGGGCGCGGATACCGGTCTTGCGGGTGATCCACGCGTCGTCGACGCCCGCAGCCTCGCCCGCCTCGTCGTTGCCGACCACATGACCTGGGAGATACGAGCCGGTGCCGAGCACGCCGACGGGCGATGGTCCGCCGTACCGGCCGTCTTCCGCAGTCGTTGCCATTGTCATCTCGCATCCTTCGTCGGGTGAGAAGAACCGTCCCCTCATTTCCTCGCCAACGATGGCCACCCGGTGAAAGAGCGTCAATTTGCGGCGTATTACTTTGTCAACTGGCGGCGACTGTGTCAGAAGGCCGACGCGGTACGTCTTTCGTGACGCAGCCCTCACTTGACTAAGTAGCGCATTTTGGATTGGTGTTCGACTAATACGCGCCACAGACTTCCGGGCAAGTGGCTACTTGCCGCCGCTACTCAAACGGGAGGAATGAAGTGCGTAGTCTCGAACGCCTGCATTCATTGCCGGCGCAACAACAGCCGGACTGGCCGGACACCGAAAGTCTCCGCGCGGTCGTCGCGCAACTGGAGAGCGCACCCCCGCTGGTCCGGCCGGAGGACGTCCGCGCGTTGCGTGAGCTGCTCGCCCGGGTCGCCGCGGGTGAACTCCAGGTGATCCAGACCGGGGACTGTGCCGAGGACCCGGCCGAGAGCACGCCGGGCGACGTCGCGCGCAAGACGGCGCTGCTGGACATGCTCGCCGGCACCATGAAGCTCAACACCGACAAGCCGGTGATCCGGGTCGGCCGGATCGCCGGGCAGTACGGCAAGCCGCGCTCCCGGCCCACCGAGGTCGTCGGCGGCGTCGAACTGCCCGTATACCGCGGTCACATGGTCAACGGCCCGGAGCCCGACCCGGAGCTGCGCCGCCCGGACCCCACCCGCATGCTCTCCGGGCTGACCGCCGCCCGGCTGGTGTCCGAGCAGCTCGGCTGGTCAGGCGACGGGCGGCGCCGCCAGGTCGACCCGCCCGTGTGGACCAGCCACGAGGCGCTGCTGCTGGACTACGAGCTGTCGATGGTGCGGCCGCAGCCGGACGGCGGGCTGCTGCTCGGCTCCGCGCACTGGCCGTGGATCGGCGAGCGGACCCGCCAGGTGGACGGTGCGCATGTCGCACTGCTCGCCGCCGTGGACAACCCGGTCGCCTGCAAGGTCGGACCGCAGATGACGCCGGAGGAGATCCTCGCGCTGTGCGAGCGCCTGGACCCGCGGCGCGAGCCGGGCCGGCTGACCCTGATCGCCCGCATGGGGGCGGACGCGGTACGGGCGGCGCTGCCGCCGCTGGTGCGTGCGGTACGGACCGCGGGACACCCGGTGATCTGGCTGACCGACCCGATGCACGGAAATACCGTCAACAGCCCCGTCGGCCTGAAGACGCGATGTGTGGAAACCGTCATCCGCGAGGTGACGGATTTCCAGAGCGCCGTTTCCGAAGCAGGCGGCATCGACGGCGGAATGCACCTGGAAACCACTCCGGACCAGGTCACAGAATGCGCGGTCGGCGAATCGGAGATCCCCGGAGTAGGGGAGAAGTACACCACCCTTTGCGACCCCCGTCTCAACCCGTCCCAGGCGGTTGCGGTGGCGTCCGCATGGCGCGGCTGACCGTGAGCTGGAATTCGCCTAGCAGTAGGCAATGGAGGTAGCGAGAAATGGAAATGGAAGGCAGGGTCGCCCTCGTCACGGGGGCGGCCGGCGGGATAGGCGCGGCGGTCGTCCGCGCGCTGGGCGAGCGTGGCGCGAAGGTGGCCGCGGTGGACCGGGACGCCGAACGGCTCGCCGATGTGGTCGACAAACTGCGGGCCGACGGCCTGGAGGCGGCCGCGTTCGCCGGCGACGTCACCTCGAGCGATGACGTCGAGGCGGTCGTGGACCGGGTCGAGAACACCCTCGGCCCGCTGGACTTCCTCGTCAACGCCGCGGGAGTACTGCGGCTTTCGGAGGCCCGCGCCCTCACCGACCAGGACTGGGCCGTCACCTTCGCGGTCAACACCACCGGCGTCTTCTTCGTCTCCCGCGCGGTGGTCAACCGGATGATCCGGCGTGGCCGCGGCGGGGCGCTGGTCACCGTCGCGTCCAACGCCGCCGGCACCGCGCGGGTCGAGATGGCCGCCTACGCCGCCTCCAAGGCCGCGGCCACGATGTTCACCAAATGCCTGGGCCTGGAGGTGGCCAAGGAGGGCATCCGCTGCAACCTGGTCGCCCCCGGCTCCACGGAGACGCCGATGCTCAGCTCGATGTGGCAGGACGAGTCCGGCCCGCGGGGCACCATCGACGGCCGGCCCGAGGCGTACCGCGTGGGCATCCCCCTGGGCAAGATCGCCCGCCCCGAGGACGTGGCGGACGCGGTGGCCTTCCTGCTCTCCGACCAGGCCGCCCACATCACCATGCACGACCTCACCGTCGACGGCGGCGCCGCGCTCGGCGTCTGACCCGCGGCCATGGAGCCCCTGGAGGAAAACATGGCGGGAATCCCCCCGATCGAGCCCTACCCGATGCCGGGCCCCGGCGATCTGCCCGAGAACACCGTCGGCTGGACGGCGGACCCCGACCGGGCCGTCCTGCTCGTCCACGACATGCAGCGCTACTTCCTGCGGCCGTTCCCCGAGACGGTCCGCGACGCGCTGGTCCACCACGCGGCCCTGCTGCGCGAGCGCGCCGCCGAACTGGGCATGCCGGTCGCCTACACCGCACAGCCGGGCGGCATGACCGAGCAACAGCGCGGTCTGCTACGGGACTTCTGGGGATCCGGCATGACCCCGGGGCCCGAGGACCGCACCGTGGTCGAGCCGCTGACCCCGCGGCCCGGCGACTGGGTCTTCACCAAATGGCGCTACAGCGCCTTCCACAAGTCCCCCCTGCTCGACCGCATGAGGGAGTCGGGCCGCGACCAGCTCGTGGTGTGCGGGGTGTACGCGCACGTCGGAGTGCTGATGAGCGCCGTCGACGCCTTCACCCGCGACATCCAGCCGTTCCTCGCCGCGGACGCGGTGGCCGACTTCTCGGCCGCCGACCACCGGATGGCGCTGGAGTACGCGGCGCGGCGCTGCGCCGCCGTCGCCACCACCAAAGAGATCGTCACCCAACTCGAAAGGGGGGCCCATGACTGACGACCTGCTGGCGCGCGTCCTGGCCGCCGGGCCACCGGCGTTCGCCTTGCTGCACCGTCCCGAGGCAACCGGCCGCGGCCTGCTGGAGGTCTTCACCGGAACGGCGTCGGAGGCCGGCACCATCGCCGACATCCCCCTGCCGGACCGGCCGGCGGACACCGGCCGGCGCCAGGAAGTGCTCGCCGTCGTCCCCTACCGCCAGCTCGCCGAGCGGGGCTTCGAGGCCCCCGACGACGGCGCGCCGCTGCTCACCCTCGCCATCGAGGAGCAGCAGACGGTGGCGGTCGCCGAGGTGCTGTCCCGGATCCCCGACGCCCCGATCGAGCTGGCCGACGGCGACTTCGACGTCGACGACGACGCCTACGCCGACACCGTCCGCCGGGTCATCGCGGAGGAGATCGGAACCGGCGAGGGCGCGAACTTCGTCATCAAGCGGTCCTTCGTCGCCGACATCACCGGCTACGGCCCGCACAGCGCGCTGACCTTCTACCGGCGCCTGCTGGAGCGGGAGGCCGGCGCGTACTGGACGTTCCTCGTGCACACCGGCGAGCGCACCTTCGTGGGCGCCTCGCCCGAGCGGCACATCAGCGTGCACGGCGGCAAGGCCGTGATGAACCCGATCAGCGGCACCTACCGCTACCCGCCCGCCGGGCCCAGCCTGCCCGAGGTCATGGACTTCCTTGCCGACCGCAAGGAAGCCGACGAGCTGTACATGGTCGTCGACGAAGAGCTGAAGATGATGGCCCGGATCTGTGAGAGCGGCGGCCGGGTCGTGGGGCCGTACCTGCGGGAGATGGCGCGGCTCGCGCACACCGAGTACTTCATCGAGGGCCACACCACCCGGGACGTGCGCGAGATCCTGCACGAGACGCTCTTCGCCCCCACCGTCACCGGCAGCCCCCTGGAGAGCGCCGCCCGGGTGCTGGCCCGCTACGAACCGGAGGGACGCGGCTACTACAGCGGCATCGCCGCCCTCATCGGACGGGACGCGGACGGCGCCCGCACCCTGGACTCGGCGATCTTGATCCGAACCGCGGAGATCGACCGGGGCGGGCGGCTCAGGATCGGCGTCGGGGCGACCCTCGTACGCCACTCCGACCCGCTCTCCGAGGTCGCCGAGACCCGCGCCAAGGCCGCCGGACTGCTCGCCGCGCTCGCCGAACCGGGGCGGGGACGGTTCGGCGGCCACGCGACGGTGCGTGCCGCGCTCGCCGAACGCAACGCCACCATCGCCGGCTTCTGGCTGGCCGGGGAGGAGGAACGCGCGGTCAACGCCGTCGCCGGCCTCACCGGGCGACGGGTCCTCGTCGTCGACGCGGAGGACACCTTCACCTCCATGATCGACCACCAACTGCGGTCGATGGGGCTGGAAGTGACCGTGCGCCGCTTCGACGAGCCGTACGGCTTCGACGGCTACGACCTGGTCGTCATGGGGCCCGGCCCCGGCGACCCCCGGGACGCCCGCCACCCCAAGATCGCCCATCTGCGCACGGCGATCAGCCAACTCCTCGACGAGCAACGGCCGTTCCTCGCGGTCTGCCTCAGCCACCAGGTCCTCAGCACGCTGCTGGGCTTCGACCTGGTCCGCCGCGAGGTGCCCAACCAGGGCGCGCAGCGCGCCATCGACCTGTTCGGCTCCCGGGTGCGGGTCGGCTTCTACAACACCTTCGCGGCCCACAGCACCGAGGACAAGGCGGAGACCGCCCGCGCCGGAGTGGTGGAGGTCAGCCGGGACCCGGAATCCGGTGAGATCCACGCCCTGCGCGGCCAGGGATTCGCGTCGATGCAATTCCACTCCGAATCCGTGCTGACCGAGGACGGCCTCCGTATCGTCGGCGGACTCCTCCAGGACGTCCTGCGGACCGAGGAGGTGACCGCCTCATGAAAGCGGTCATCGCCTGGTGGGATCTCGCGGAATCGGATCAGACCCCGGAAACACTGCGGGAATTCCTGCGGACGGAGGCGGTGGAACGCTATTCCCACGTCCCCGGTCTCCGGCTGAAATTCTGGATGTCGGAGGCCGGCGGCGGGGGCTGGGGCGCGGTCTTCCTGTGGGAATCGGAGGCGGCCGCGAGCATCCCGCTGCCCACCCGGGCCGCCGACCTCATCGGCTATCCGCCCACCGTGGTGCACCGATTCGACGTCGAGGCGGCCACCGAGGGCGTCCACACCATCCCCGACCTGATGGGCCTCGGGCTCGCCTACGCCCCGTCATGACCCGTGGGGAATCCCGGACTCCGGGATTCCCCGCACCCGGCCCGCCGCGGCGCACCGGGGAATTCCGGCGCCCCCGGCGGGCCGATCTGATCAAGTAACGCGCTTTTGACGAAGTGCCGTCGTCGTCGTTGTCCGGAAAGGCGTCCCACGGCGAGAGTTCATACCACGCACACCGGCGGCTGACGCCGGCCCAGCGGAAACAGGAGAAGGACAATGCCTGCACGATTCGAGGGCAAGGTCGCGCTCGTCGCCGGCGGCGATGACGCAATCGGCCGGGCCGGCGCACTCGCCTTCGCCCGCCAGGGTGCCACCGTGGTGGTCGCCGGCACCGACGCCCGGAAACTGGACGCCACGGTGCGCACGATCCGCGCCGAAGGCGGCCGCGCCGAGAGCATCGTCACCGATGTGACCCGCGACGGAAAGGACGCCGCCGCCCACATGGTGGCGGTCACGGTGGAGCGCTGCGGCGGACTCGACATCGCCTTCAACAACGTCACCGTCACCGGCCCCGCCCGATCGGTCGCCGACACCTGCGAGACCGTCTGGACCGAGCTGCTCGCCCACAACCTCACCGGTGTGTGGACGTCCATGAAGCACGAGATCGCCTACATGAAGGAGCACCGGGGCGGCGTCATCGTCAACACCGCCTGCAACCTCCTCAGCAACGGCGTCCGCCCCGGCCTCGGCGCGTACGCCGCCTCCAAGGCCGCGCTGACGACCCTCACCCGCGCCGCCGCCGGGGAGTACATCGCCGACGGCATCCGCATCAACGCCATCAGCCCCGGCCCCACCGAGGAGACGGGCGCCACCGGGCCCCGGCCGGCCGGCCAGGAGCACGCCACCGCCGACGAGGTCGCCGACTCCGTCGTCTGGCTCTGCTCCGACGAGTCGGCGTTCGTCGTCGGACACGACCTCGTACTCGACCGGAAGCGAGCCGCCTGATGACCACCGCTCCCCCCGCCCCGAACCCGGCCCCCGCCGCTCCCGCCCCGCTGGAGTGGACCGCACTCGACCGCCGCGCTGTGGACATCGCCCGAGGCCTGGCCGTCGACGCCGTCGAGCGGGCCGGCCACGGCCACCCGGGCACCGCCATGAGCCTCGCCCCGGCCGCGTATCTGCTCTTCCAGCGGCTGCTGCGGCACGACCCCGCCGACCCCGCATGGGCCGGCCGCGACCGCTTCGTGCTCTCCTGCGGACACGCCGCCCTCACCCTCTACACCCAGCTCTACCTCTCGGGTTACGGGCTCACGCTGGAGGACCTCAAGTCCCTGCGTACCGAAGGCAGTCTGACGCCCGCACACCCCGAATACGGCCACACCCCGGGTGTGGAGACCTCCACCGGGCCGCTCGGCCAGGGGCTGGGCAACGCGGTCGGCATGGCGATGGCCGCGCGCCGCGAACGCGGACTGTTCGACCCGGACACCCCGGAGGGTGACAGCCCCTTCGACCACACCATCTGGGCCTTCGCCTCCGATGGCGACCTGGCCGAAGGACTCAGCCACGAGGTCTGCTCCCTCGCCGGCCACCAGAAGCTGGGCAACCTCGTCGTCCTCTACGACGACAACCGCATCTCCATCGAGGACGACACGCAGATCGCCCAGTCCGAGGACGTCCTCGCCCGGTTCGCCGCCTACGGCTGGCACGTCCAGCGCGTGGACTGGACGACGCCGGGCGGCTACCGCGAGGACGTACCAGCGCTGTACACGGCGCTGAGCGCCGCACGCACGGAGACCGGCCGCCCCTCGCTCGTCGCGCTGCGCACCGTCATCGGCTGGCCCTCCCCGGGCAAGCAGAACACCGGTAAGATCCACGGCGCCGCGCTCGGCGCCGACGAGGCGGCCGCCACCAAGGCCGCCATGGGGCTCGACCCCGCCCGCTCCTTCCAGGTGCCCGCCGACGTGCTCGAACGGGCCCGCCAGGTCACCGTCCGCGCCCGCGCGGACCGCGCCGCATGGGAGAAGCGCCACCAGGACTGGCGGTCCGCTTTCCCCCGGCGGGCCGCCGCATACGACCGGATCACCGCCCGCACCCTGCCGCCCGGCTGGTCGGACGACGTGCCGGAATTCACCCCCGGCCAGGAGATGGCCACCCGCAAGGCATCCGGCGCCGTCCTCAGCGCGCTGGCCGGGACACTTCCCGAGCTGTGGGGAGGCTCCGCCGACCTCGCCGAATCCAACAACACCACGATGGCCGGCGAACCCTCCTTCATACCCGAGGAGTTGGCCACCGCCGCCTTCCCCGGCCACCGCTACGGGCGCACCCTGCACTTCGGCATCCGCGAACACGCCATGGGCGCCGTACTCAACGGCATCGCCCTACACGGCGGCACCCGCCCCTACGGCGGCACCTTCCTGGTCTTCTCCGACTACATGCGCCCCGCCGTCCGGCTCGCCGCCATGATGCGCCTGCCCGTCACCTACGTATGGACCCACGACTCCATCGGTCTCGGCGAGGACGGTCCCACCCACCAGCCCGTCGAGCACCTGTGGTCCCTGCGGGGCATCCCCGGGCTCGACGTGGTCCGCCCGGCCGACGCCAACGAGACCGCCGTCGCCTGGCGCACCGTCCTGGAGCACACCGACCGCCCCGCCGGGCTCTGCCTCACCCGGCAGAATCTGCCGGTCCTGGACCGCGCGCCCGGCAGCGGCCTCGCACCGGCCGCCGGTGCGGCCCGTGGCGGCTACGTCCTCGCCGAGGCCCGCACCGCGGACGGCACCCCCACCACCCCGGACGTCCTCCTGCTCGGCACCGGCAGCGAGGTGCACATCGCCCTGGAGGCCCAACGCCTGCTGCACGCCGAGAACATCGCCGCCCGCGTGGTCTCCCTGCCCTGCCTGGAGTGGTTCGGCGAACAGAGCAGCCACTACCGCGACGAGGTGCTCCCGCCCGACGTCACCGCCCGGGTCTCCGTCGAAGCCGGTTCGGTCCTGGGCTGGCACGCCCTGGTCGGCGACGCCGGGGAGACCATGGGCCTGGACCGGTTCGGCGCCTCCGCGCCCTACCGCGCCCTCTACGAGAGCTACGGACTCACCGCGGTCAGGGTCGCCGCGGCCGCCCGCGCCTCCCTCGCCCGGGTGCGCGCCCGCGACCGGAGGGCCGCACGATGAAGGTCGTCCTCCCCGGATCCAAGAGCATCACCAACCGGGCACTGCTCCTCGCCGCGGCCGCCGATGGCCACTCCACCCTCCACGCCCCGCTGGTCAGCGACGACACCGTCGCCTTCCGCGACGCGCTCACCGCACTGGGCGCACGGATCACCACCGACGAGCAGGACGGCGCCTGGGGCGTCGGCGGCATCGGCCGCGGACCGGCCGTCGGCGGACACATCCGGTGCGCGGACGCCGGCACCGCCGCCCGCTTCCTGCCGCCGTTCGCGGCGGCGGGCACCGGACGCTACACCTTCGACGGCAGCGCCCAACTGCGGGCCCGCCCGCTGCGCCCGCTCGCCGACGCCCTGCGCGAGCTCGGCGCGAAGGTCACCCTCGCGCCGGGCGGTGGACTGCCGCTGACCGTCGACGCCGCCGGTACGGACGGGGGCGAGCTGTCCCTCGACGGCTCCCTCAGCAGCCAGTACCTCAGCGGACTGCTGCTCGCCGCGCCGCTGCTGCGCACCCCGCTGACGCTGCGGGTGACCGGACTGGTCAGCCGCCCCTACATCGACCTGACGCTGGCCCTGATGCGGCACTTCGGTGCCGACGTCACCGGGGACACCGAGGACGCCGCCGGCACGTTCACCGTCCGCCCCGGCCGCTACCGCGCCACGGCGCTGCGCATCGAGCCGGACGCCTCCACCGCCTCGTACTTCTTCGCCGCGGCCGCCGTCACCGGACGCACCGTCACCGTCCCCGGCCTCGGCCGCGGCAGCCTCCAGGGCGACCTGCGCTTCGTCGACGTCCTGCGCAGGACGGGTGCCCGGGTGGACATCGCGGAGCATGCCACCACCGTCACCGGCGCCGGCCCCCTGCGCGGCGGCTTCACCGTCGACATGGGCGAGATCTCCGACACCTTCATGACCCTGGCGGCCATCGCCCCGCTCGCGGACGCCCCCATCACCGTCCGCGGCATCGGGCACGCCCGCCTCAAGGAGTCCGACCGCATCGAGGCGGTCGCCGGAAACCTGCGGGCGCTGGGCATCACCGCCGAGACCGGGCCGGACCGGATCACCGTGCACCCCGGCCGGGTGCGGGCGGCCCCGATCACCTGCCACCGCGACCACCGGATCGCGATGGCCTTCTCCGTCCTCGGCCTGCGGGCCCCCGGACTCACCCTCGACGACCCGGGCTGCGTCACCAAGACCTTCCCCGGATTCCACACGGCACTGCGGCGCTGCTTCGCGGAACACACCGCGTATCCACACGAGTTCACCGCGTCCGCCGCGCCCCGCGCAGCCGTTCCGGGACACCCGGAGGAACACGGCGCGCGGACGACTACGCAACGAAAGGCATGACATGGCGAAGATACTCATCGCCGGGGGCGGCGTGGGCGGCCTCGCTGCGGCGCTGGCCACGGCGCGGCACGGACACCGGGTGACCGTCCTGGAGCGCTGGGACTTCACCGAACTCGGCGCCGGCATCCAGCTCGGCCCCAACGCCTTCCACGCCCTGGACCGGCTCGGCGTGGGTGACGCGGTCCGCGAACGCGCCGTCTTCATCGACGAGTTGCGCTTCATGGACGGCACCACCGACCGCCGGGTGCAGTCGATGCCGCTCACCGGCGCCTACCGCGCTCGCTTCCGGAACCCCTACGCCGTGGTGCACCGCACCTGCCTGTTCGCGCCGCTGCTGGAGGCATGCCGGACGCACCCCGCCATCACACTGCGCGCGAACAGCAGGGTCCTGCGCTACGAACAGGACGCCGGCTCGGCCACGGCCGTGCTCGACACCGGCGAACGGGTCACCGGCGACGCCCTCATCGGGGCCGACGGCATCCGCTCCACCGTCCGCGCGCAGCTTCTGGGCGACGGCGAACCGCGGGTCTCCGGCCACACGATCTACCGCTCCGTCATCCCGATGGAACGCGTCCCCGAAGAGCTGCGCTGGAACACCGTCACGCTGTGGGCAGGACCCAAGTGGCACTTCGTCCACTACCCCATCGGCGGCGGCGAGTTCCTCAACCTCGCCGCGACCCGCGACGACGGCGCCACCGAGGCGGTGGCCGGCGTGCCCGCCGCACGCGACCGGGTGCTCGGCGAGTTCCCGGACCTGGGCGAAGTCGCCCGGCGGCTGCTGGAGCTGGGGGAGGACTGGAAGTCCTGGGTGCTGTGCGACCGGGACCCGGCCGACACCTGGACCGACGGCCGGGTCGCGCTGCTCGGCGACGCGGCCCACCCGATGCTGCAATACGCCGCGCAGGGCGCCTGCCAGGCACTGGAGGACGCGGTGGCCCTCGGTGACCTGCTCGACGGGCCGGCCGACGACGTGGTGCAGCGGCTGGAGAAGTACGCCGCCGTCCGCATCGAGCGCACCGCGAAGACGCAGCTGGTGGCCCGGGAGATGGGACGGCAGCTCTACCACCCGGCTGGCGAGGCCGCGCAGGAGCGCAACGCGATGCTCGCCGCGATGACCGCGGAAGACCTGTACGACACCGTCCAATGGCTGCACGGCGAAAGGGACTTCGGGACCGGGGTGGCACGTTGAGCAGGTTGCGCTGGCTGACGGCGGGGGAGTCGCACGGCCCCGCATTGGTGGCGACGCTGGAGGGCCTTCCGGCCGGCGTCCCGATCACCACGGAGTTGGTGGCGGATGCGTTGGCCAGGCGGCGGCTGGGGTATGGCCGTGGTGCCCGGATGAAGTTCGAGCGGGACGAGATCACGTTCCTGGGCGGGGTGCGGCACGGCCTGTCGCTGGGTTCGCCGGTGGCGGTCATGGTGGGCAACACCGAGTGGCCCAAGTGGGAGCAGGTGATGGCGGCCGATCCGGTGGATGAGGAGGAGCTGGCCGCGCTCGCGCGTAACGCGCCGCTGACCCGCCCCCGTCCCGGCCACGCCGACCTCGCCGGCATGCAGAAGTACGGCTTCGACGAGGCCCGCCCGATCCTGGAGCGCGCCTCCGCCCGCGAGACCGCGGCGCGAGTGGCGCTGGGCGCGGTGGCGCGTTCCTTCCTCAAGGAGACGGCCGGCATCGAGATCGTCTCGCATGTCGTGGAGCTGGCGGCGGCGAAGGCGCCGTACGGCGTCGTCCCCGAGCCCTCGGACGTGGAGAGGCTGGACGCGGATCCGGTGCGCTGCCTGGACGCGGATGCGAGCAAGGCGATGGTCGCGGAGATCGACCAGGCCCACAAGGACGGCGACACCCTCGGTGGCGTCGTCGAGGTGCTGGCGTACGGCGTGCCGGTCGGGCTGGGCTCGCACGTGCACTGGGACCGCCGTCTGGACGCCCGCCTGGCCGCCGCCCTGATGGGCATCCAGGCCATCAAGGGTGTCGAGGTCGGCGACGGTTTCGATCTGGCGCGGGTGCCGGGCTCCAAGGCACACGACGAGATCGTGTCGACGGACGACGGCATCCGGCGCACCTCCGGCCGCTCCGGTGGCACCGAGGGCGGCCTGACGACGGGTGAACTGCTGCGGGTGCGCGCCGCTATGAAGCCGATCGCGACGGTGCCGCGGGCGCTGGCCACCGTGGACGTGAGCACGGGCGAGGCGACCAAGGCGCATCATCAGCGCTCGGATGTCTGCGCGGTGCCGGCGGCCGGGATCGTGGCCGAGGCGATGGTGGCTTTGGTGCTGGCGGATGCGGTGGTGGAGAAGTTCGGTGGCGACAGCGTGCCGGAGACCCGTCGCAACGTCCGCAGCTACCTCGACAACCTGGCCGTCCGGTGACCGGGGACGCGCAGGCGACCGGACCCGGCCCGGCGGCGGTGCTCGTCGGCCCGATGGGCGCCGGCAAGACCACGGCGGGGCGGGCGCTGGCCGAACGGCTGGGCACCACCTTCCGGGACACCGACGCGGACGTCGTCGCGGCGGTGGGCAAACCGATCGCGCGGATCTTCGCCGACGAGGGTGAGCCGTACTTCCGCGACCTGGAGCGGCGAGCCGTACGCGTCGCCCTGGAGAGCCACACCGGTGTGCTCGCCCTCGGCGGCGGCGCGATCCTCGACACCGGCACCCGCAAGCTGCTTGCGGGCCTCTCGGTGGTCTTCCTGGAGGTGGACGCCGACGAGGCGGTGCGCCGGATGGCGGGGGACGCCTCCCGGCCGCTGCTCGCCGTCAACCTCCGTACCCGCTGGCGGGGGTTGATGTCGGAGCGCCGGCCGCTCTACGAAGAGGTGGCCCGGACGGTGGTGCGCTCCGACGGGCGCACCCCGGACGCCGTCGCGGAACGGATCCTCGACGCCCTTTCCCCGGCCCGCGGCTGAGACCGGGGAAAGGGCGCACGAGGGCCCGCTCAACCCGCGGAGCCGCCCCGCATGGCGCGGTAGAAGTCGCCGGCCCGGTGTGCGAACGCGTTCAGGTCGACCTTCCTGAGGGAGGTGGGCGCCTCGCCCAACGGCAGCACCTCACCGACCGAACCGCTGTCGGCCCACACGCACAGCGGCAGGTAGTCGCCGTCCCCGGCGACGACGCCGCAGCGCAGCAGCCCGTCCCGCGCCTCCGCGGACGGCAGGGAGAAGGTCTTCGGCCCGGCGGCCATCCGGTTGGGCCCGAAGGCGGCCTCGATTCGCTGAGCGGGGTCGGACACCGCCCCCGCGGCGGTGTGCACCGCCAGCCGGTCGGCGGGCGCGTCCTTCGGCACGTAGACGGAGTCGACCTGCGTCAGGCCCTTGAACTCCGGGTATTTCGAGGCGTCCTGCTTCGCCGCCGGGTACAGCTGTTGCGTGGCGTTCTTGTCATAGAGGAGGTCGGTAGCGGCTGATTTCACCACTTTCGGCGCGCTGAGGCCGCGCGCCGCGGCGCCGTCGCGTGGTGACTCCTCGGAGCCGAGCAGCCACCACGCCACGAGACCACCCGTGATGAGCACCACAACGGCGACGACGGCAACGATGATTCCGGGGCGGCCACGGGGCCCGCCGGGAGCCGGCGGCTGCGGGGCGCTGCCGTGAAGCGGCATCCCGGTCGGTGGCTGTGGCTGGCCGTACGGGGGTGTCTGCGGCGGCTGGTGACTCACTGTGGGCGGGCCCTTTGGCTGATCGATGGCAGGGACGGCCCATCTTGTCACCGCATGAACATGCCATTCGGTGGGGGTGCCTGCCCTCGTTCGCGGGTCGAGGACCGGCAAGTATGGTCGGCCCAGCGACCAGACGTCAGAGGGCCGTCGCGCCGGATGCCTCGGCAATCCGGGCCGCGGGCGGCCTTTCGTAGGGCCACGAAGGGAACGCAAGTCAATGTCGACTGTTCAAGCTGAGACCGGCCGCCGAACGGTGTCCACCGGGCCGTCCTCCCTGCACGCGGAGCTGGTGCGACGCAACCCCGGCGAGCCGGAATTCCACCAGGCGGCTCTTGAGGTCCTGGAGACCCTGGCCCCCGTGCTGACCGCCCGGCCGGAGTTCGCCGAGGCGAGGGTCCTGGAGCGGCTCTGCGAGCCGGAGCGGCAGATCATGTTCCGGGTGCCCTGGCAGGACGATTCCGGAAAGGTGCACGTCAACCGCGGCTTCCGGGTGGAGTTCAACAGCGCGCTCGGGCCGTACAAGGGCGGACTGCGCTTCCACGCGTCCGTGAACCTCGGAATCGTGAAGTTCCTCGGCTTCGAGCAGATCTTCAAGAACGCCCTCACCGGCCTGAACATCGGCGGCGGCAAGGGCGGCAGCGACTTCGACCCGCACGGCCGGTCGGACTCCGAGGTGATGCGGTTCTGCCAGTCGTTCATGACCGAACTGCACCGGCACCTCGGCGAGCACACCGACGTCCCCGCGGGGGACATCGGCGTCGGCGGCCGTGAGATCGGCTACCTCTTCGGGCAGTACCGGCGGATCACCAACCGCTGGGAGGCCGGCGTCCTGACCGGCAAGGGCCTGGCCTGGGGCGGTTCCACGGGTCGCACGCAGGCCACCGGTTACGGCAACGTGCTCTTCACCGAGGAGATGCTCAAGCGACGCGGCGAGGAGCTCGACGGCCAGCAGGTCGTCGTCTCCGGCTCCGGCAATGTGGCCATCTACACGATCGAGAAGGTCCAGGCCCTCGGCGGCAATGTCCTGACGTGTTCGGACTCGGGCGGCTACGTCGTCGACGAGAAGGGTATCGACCTCGACCTGCTCAAGCAGATCAAGGAGGTCGAGCGCGGCCGGATCAGCGACTACGCCGAGCGCCGGGGAGTGTCGGCCACGTACGTGCCCGGTGGGCGGGTGTGGGACGTGCCGTGCGAGGTGGCGCTGCCCTCGGCCACCCAGAACGAGCTGGACGCGGACGCGGCCCGGGTCCTGCTCCGCAACGGCGTCAAGGCGGTCTCCGAAGGCGCCAACATGCCGACCACCCCGGAGGCGGTGACGCTCCTGAAGGAGGCCGGCGTGGCCTTCGGGCCGGGCAAGGCCGCCAACGCGGGCGGCGTCGCCACCAGCGCGCTGGAGATGCGGCAGAACTCCGCACGGGAGTCCTGGGCCCTCGAACGGACCGAGGGCGAACTCGCGACGATCATGCGCACCATCCACGACACCTGCTACGAGACCGCCGAGCGGTTCGGACTGCCCGGCGACTACGTGGCGGGCGCGAACATCGCCGGCTTCGAGCGGGTGGCCGACGCGATGCTGGACCAGGGCCTGATCTAGGGCCTTCCCTTGGATCCTGCCAGGACCGGCGACCCCGGGCCTGGCCCTCCGCGGGCCGCCTGCGCGACGGGCGCCGCAGGGGGCGCGGTACAGCACCCCTCCGGTGCCCGTACCGCGGCCCCCGCGCGACTCGTAGGGTTCGGCGTATGAACATCTGCGTCTTCTGTTCCGCCGCCGACCTCGACGAGCGCTACGTCACCCCCTCCCGCGAATTCGCCACGCTGCTCGGCAAGGGCGGCCACACGCTCGTCTGGGGCGGCTCGGACACCGGCCTGATGAAGGTGATGGCCGACGGTGTGCGCGCGGCGGGCGGGAAGCTGGTCGGCGTCTCCGTGGAGTTCCTCGCGCACAAGGCGTACGAGGGCGCGGACGAGATGGTCGTCACCAAGGACCTCGCCGAGCGCAAGGCGCAGCTGCTGGCCCGCGCCGATGCCGTCGTCGTCATGGTCGGCGGCACGGGCACGCTCGACGAGGCCACCGAGATCCTGGAACTGCGCAAGCACGGGCTGCACACCAAGCCGGTCGTGCTGCTCAACGCGGCCGGTTTCTACGACGGGTTGAAGCAGCAGTTCCTGCGGATGGACGCGGAGGGCTTCCTGCCGATCCCGCTCACCGACCTCGTCTTCTTCGCGGAGGACGGCGTCGGCGCCCTGGCCTACCTGGAGGAGAAGGCGGGCGTACAGGGCTGAGGCCGCCGCGGTCGTCCGCGCCGGGCGCGGCCCCCGCCGCGCCCGTATGCCTCGTTAGGATCGGTGGCATGGGTACGCACTTGATCACGGGCGCAGGGTCGGGAATCGGAGCGGCGGTCGCACGGCGGCTCGCCGCGCGTGGCGAGGAGCTGTGGTTGCTGGCGCGGAACGCGGTCCGGGCCAAGGAGCTCGCCGAGCAGTTCCCCGGCGCCAAGATGCTCGTGGGCGACCTGGCCACCCCCGAGCGGCTGTCCTGGGCCTTCGGTCAGCAGCCGCTGCCGGACCGGCTCGACTCGCTCCAGCACATCGCCGGCGTCATCGAACTCGGTGCGGTCGGCGACCTTCCCGCCAAGGCGTGGCAGCGGCAGCTCGCGGCCAACCTCGTCGCGCCCGCCGAGATCACCCGGCTGATGCTGCCGATGGTGCGGCTCGCCCAGGGGCACGTCGTCTTCGTCAACTCCGGCGCGGGGCTGCACGCCAACGCGCAGTGGGGCGCGTACGCCGCGAGCAAGCACGGGCTGAAGGCGCTGGCCGACTCGCTCCGGGCGGAGGAGCACGGCAACGCCGTCCGGGTGACCTCGGTCTACCCGGGGCGCACCGCCACGCCCATGCAGGAGAGCACCCACCAGCAGGAGGGCAAGGAGTACGACCCGTCCCGCTGGATCGACCCGGAGTCGGTCGCCTCGACGGTCCTCGCCGCCATCGACCTGCCGCGGGACGCGGAGATCAACGACGTGTCGGTGCGGCCGGGCCGCTGAGCCCCGCCGCCGTCGTACGGCCCGGTGGTTTCCGGGCGCGGCGACGTACGCTGCACAGGTGACCACTGAAGCGAAGTCGACCGCGGCGGCGGGGTGCGGGTTCCGGGAGATCCGGGGTCTCGTCACCGAGCTGAGCCGCCGGCTCGACGCCCATCAGCGCGGCCGGATCGCCGAGCTGGACCTCACACCGACGCAGGCCAAGGCGCTGGAGGAGCTCGGGGAGCCCCGGACGGCGCGGGAGCTGGCCGCGGCGCTGTGCTGCGAGCCGCCGAACGTCACCTACGTCATCTCCAAGCTGGAGAAGCAGGGCATGGTCGTGCGGCAGCCGCACCCGCTGGACGGGCGCGCCAAGCAGCTCGTACTGACCGAGGCGGGACGGGAGTTGCGGCTCGACCTGCTGCGGCGGATGGGCACCGAGTCGCCGCTCGACCACCTCTCGGACGGGGAGCGGTCCGCGCTCCGCGACGACCTGTTGAAGGCGCTGGGGCGGGCGGGCTGACGCCCGTCGCCCACCGGCGACCCGACCGGGGCCCCGGAGCATCCCTCCGGGGCTCCGGCCTTTCGTGCGCGCCCGGTGAAGCGTCTGCATTGCGCAAAGTTATAGCTGTAACCATTGCCTTCGGTGATAGCTACAGCTTTAACTAAATCTCATGATCACCGACAACGCGGTGCCGCACGCGCCGGCGAATGAACGGCACGGCGCGGCAGCCCGGCGGCCCCGCGGGGAGCCCCGCGGCGGAGCCCAACTCCTCGTACTGGCACTCGGATTCGTGATGGCCAGCCTGGACACCGGCATCATGAACGTCGCCGCGGGCGACCTGCGCGCCCGGCTCGGCCTCACCATGTCCGGCCTCACCTGGGTCGTCGACGGCTACGTCCTCGCCTTCGCCTCGCTCCTGATGCTCGCCGGCTCGCTCGCCAAACGGTTCGGGGCCCGCAGGATCTACCTCGTCGGCCTCGCCGTCTTCACCGCCGCGTCCCTCCTGGGCGCCGCGGCACCCGGCGGCGGCGTCCTGGTGGCGGCCCGCGTCGCCCAGGGCGCGGGCGCCGCGCTCTTCATGCCCAGCTCGCTGTCGCTGCTGATGCACGCCTTCCCCGAGCCGGGCCGCCGGGCCAGGATCCTCGGGGTCTGGTCCGCGATCGTCTCCACCTCCGTCGGCCTCGCGCCGACCATCGGCGGCCTCCTGGTCGGCACCCTCGGCTGGCGCAGCATCTTCCTCGTCAACCTCCCCATCGGCCTCGCCGGCCTGCTCCTCACCCGCCGCTTCATCGCCGCCGTACCGGCGCGCCCCTCCGCGCTCGGCGGCACCGGCCACCTCCTGGGCCTGCTCACCCTGGGCTCGCTCAGCTACGGACTCATCGAGGGGCCGGACAAGGGCTGGAGCGATCCGTGGGTGCTGGGCGCCTTCGCGGTCACCGCGCTGGCGGGCGCCGGATTCGCGGTACGGGAACGGTCCGCGCGACATCCCGTGCTGCCCGTCTCCCTCTTCGCGGACAGCAGCTTCTCCGCGGCCAACCTCGTCGGCTTCCTCTTCAACTTCGCCTTCTACGGCACGCTGTTCGTCCTCGGACTCTTCCTCCAGACCGCGCGGGGCGCCACCCCGGTGGCCGCCGGACTGCAGATGCTGCCCGCGGTCCTGGTCCTCCCGTTCGGCAACATCCTCTACGCCCGGATCGGGCCACGACTCGGCGACCGCACCGCGCTCACCGCCTCCCTCGGCCTCTCCGCCGCCGGTTACGCCGTGCTCGTCGCGATCCTCGCGCCCGGCCTGCCCTACTGGGTGATCGCGGTCGTCCTCGCCGTCGCCAACATCGGCGGCGGCGTCAGCTCCCCCGCCCTGACCGGCGTCCTGATGGAGGCCGCGGGCCGCGAGCACGCCGACATCGGCAGCGCCACCCTCAACGCCAACCGGCAGGTCGGCTCGCTGGTCGGCATCGCCGGGATGGGCGCGGTGCTCACCGCGGCGGGCGGCGGATACGAGGGCGCCGGCATCGCCTTCGTACTGACTGCCGCCGCCCTGGCCGCCGCGGCTGCCGTCGCCCTGCTGGGCATCCGCACCCGCGACTGACACCCCGCCTGCTGCCCTGCCTCTCCCACCCCCGCCCGCCCTGTCTCTCCCACCCTCGCCCGCCCGATCTCTCCCACCCCCGCCTGCCCTGCCGGCCTCACCCCGCCGCATACCCTTCCCGGGTGAGCGAGAACAGCACGTACAAGTGGGCCGCGGGCGCGGCGACCGGCATCGGGTCGATGCCGGGCGGTGACGCGCGCGAAGCGGCGAAAACCGTCACCGGGTCCGTCGAGACCTTCCCCCACCTGCCCGAACTGCCGGCCCGAGGCCCAGGCGCCGACATGATCGGCCGGACCATCGGCATGCTCGTCGAGGTCTACGCCCACGTCGAGCCCAGCGGCTGGCGGATCAGCGACCGACCAGGGCGCGACACCCGGCGCGCCGGATCCTGGCTCGGTGAAGACCTCGACGCCCTGGAGGAGTTCACCCAGGGCTACGAAGGGCCGCTGAAGATCTCGGCCGTCGGCCCGTGGACGCTGGCGACCTCGCTGGAACTGCGCAACGGCGAGGCGGCACTCAGCGACCCCGGCGCCTGCCGCTACCTCGCGGAGTCCCTGACGGAAGGTCTGCGCGAGCACGTCGCGGACGTGCGGCGGCGGGTGCCGGGCGCCCAGGTCGTCCTGCAACTGGACGAGCCGTCGCTCACGGCGGTGCTCCAGGGGCGGGTACGGTCCGCGAGCGGCTACCGCACCCACCGGGCCGTCGACCGGGTGGTGGTCGAAGGCGCCCTGCGCGACCTCATCGGCGCCGCGGACGGCGGCCCCGTGGTCGTCCACTCGTGCGCCCCCGAGGTGCCCTTCGGGCTGCTGCGGCGGGCCGGAGCCACGGGCGTCTCGTTCGATTTCTCGCTGCTCACCGAGCGTGAGGAGGAGGCGATCGGAGAGGCGGTCGAGGGCGGTACGGCACTGTTCGCCGGCGTCGTGCCCGGCGTGGACACCCGATTGTCAGACCCTGCCGGTAGCGTCATGGGTGTCAGGACGCTGTGGCGCAGGCTGGGGCTGGCACCGGACACCCTCGCGGAGTCCGTGGTCGTCACCCCGTCGTGCGGACTGGCGGGCGCTTCGCCCGGATATGCCCGCTCGGCCCTCGCCCACTGCGTCCGGGCGGCGAGATCGCTCGCAGACAACCCTGAGTGACGGCACTCAAGGACCACGGGAGGACAAGACGGTGGCTGGCGAACAGCACGCAGCGGTATCCGAGGTGCCCGCGGCGGCTCGGGAGAAGCACGCGCAGCTCGCTGAGCAGATCGAGGAGCATCGCTTCCGTTACTACGTGAAGGACGCCCCGGTCGTCAGCGACTCGGAGTTCGACAAGCTGCTGCGCTCCTTGGAGGCCGTGGAGGACGAATACCCGCAGCTGCGCACCCCGGACTCGCCCACCCAGAAGGTCGCCGGGGCGTACGCCACGGAGTTCACCGAGGTCGAGCACCGCGAGCGGATGCTCTCCCTCGACAACGCCTTCGACAACGACGAGTTGGCGGCCTGGGCCGAGCGGCTCGCCGGAGAGCTGGGCGGCGATCCGAAGAGCGCCGGGTACCACTTCCTGTGCGAGCTGAAGGTCGACGGCCTCGCGGTCAACCTCACCTACGAGCACGGCAGGCTGACCCGGGCCGCCACCCGCGGCGACGGCCGCACCGGCGAGGACATCACCCCCAACGTCCGCACCATCGCCGAGATCCCGCACCGCCTCAAGGGCGAGCGGATCCCGGAGCTGGTCGAGGTCCGCGGGGAGGTCTACTTCCCGATGGAGAAATTCCTCGAACTCAACGAACGCCTGGTGGCCGAGGGCAAGCCGCCGTTCGCCAACCCGCGCAACGCCGCGGCCGGTTCGCTCCGCCAGAAGGACCCCAAGGTCACCGCCGGCCGCCCGCTGCACATGGTCGTGCACGGCACCGGGGCCCGCGAGGGCCTCGACATCGACCGCCAGTCGCAGGGCTACGACCTGCTGCACGAATGGGGCCTGCCCACCGCCGCCCACAACCGGGTGGTCGACTCCCTCGAAGCGGTACGCGAGTTCATCGCCCACTACGGCGACGCCGACACCCGCCGCACGGCCGTCGAGCACGAGATCGACGGCGTGGTCGTCAAGCTCGACGAAATCCGGCTCCAGGGGCGGCTCGGCTCGACCTCGCGTGCCCCGCGCTGGGCGATCGCCTGGAAGTACCCGCCGGAGGAGGTCAACACCAAGCTGGTGGACATCCGGGTCGGCGTCGGCCGCACCGGTCGGGTCACCCCGTACGCGGTCGTCGAGCCGGTGACGGTCGCGGGCTCCGAGGTGGAGTTCGCGACCCTGCACAACCAGGACGTGGTCAAGGCCAAGGGCGTCTTCATCGGCGACACCGTCGTGCTGCGCAAGGCCGGAGACGTCATCCCCGAGATCCTCGGCCCGGTCGTCGACCTGCGGGACGGCACCGAGCGGGAGTTCGTGATGCCGGCCGAGTGCCCCGAGTGCGGGACGGTCCTGCAGCCTGCCAAGGAAGGCGATATCGACCTGCGGTGCCCCAACGCCCGGTCCTGCCCCGCCCAGATCCGCGAGCGGCTGTTCTATCTGGCCGGCCGCAAGTGCCTGGACATCGAGAACTTCGGCTATGTGGCGGCCACCGCTCTCAGCCAGCCGCTGGAGCCCGCCGAGCCGCCGCTGAGGGACGAGGGCGACCTGTTCAGCCTCTCCATCGAACAGCTGCTGCCCATCAAGTCCTATGTCCTCGACCCGGACTCCGGTCTGCCCAAGCGCGACCCGAAGACCGGCGAGGAGAAGGTCGTCACCTTCTTTGCCAACCAAAAGGGCGAGCCGAAGAAGAATGCCCTCGCCATGCTGGAGAACATCCAGGCCGCCAAGGAGCGTCCGCTCGCCCGCATCATCACAGGGCTCTCGATCCGGCATGTGGGCCCGGTGGCTGCGGAGGCGCTGGCCCGCGAATTCCGCTCGCTGGACCGCATCCGGGACGCGAGCGAGGAGGAGTTGGCCGCCGTCGACGGCGTCGGGGCGACCATCGCCGCCTCGTTGAAGCAGTGGTTCGCGGAGGAGTGGCACCAGCAAATCATCGAGAGCTGGCGGGCCGCGGGCGTCCGGATGGAAGAGGAGCAATCGGGTGAGGAAGGCCCACGCCCCCTGGAAGGCGTCACCGTCGTCGTAACGGGCACACTTCAGTCACACACCAGAGATGGCGCGAAAGAGGCCCTCCAGAGTCTCGGAGCGAAGGTGACCGGATCCGTTTCGAAGAAGACCGGTTTCGTGGTGGTCGGAGACAACCCCGGTTCGAAGTACGACAAAGCGATGCAGTTGAAGGTCCCAGTGCTGGATGATGACGGCTTCGCCGTGCTGCTGGAGCAGGGCCCCGACGCAGCACGAGCGGTAGCTGTCACTCCGCCTGAGGAGGAGTGAGGAGTCAGCCCATCGGCGCATATCAGATTGATCCGGGAGGCCAGGTCGCATTCGGGCAACCACTGCCGATCGCTGCCCGCGGCGGCCTTCCGCGGCCTACTGTTGGGATGTGCGCCTGCCGTGGCGCGGGCACAGCCGGCTGTGAGAGGTATCGGAATGAAACCGACCGACAGCGCCGCTCCGGCGTCGCGGCTGCGCCGGCTCGTCGTGCCCGCGCTGCCCGCGACCCTCGTCACCGTGGCGGGCCTCGCGCTCGTCACGGGTGTGGTCCGGACTCTCGGCGACGGTGAGGCGCTCTTCCCGGGAGGCTCCGTCGGCTGGTCGCTGGCGGTCCTGACCGGCGTCATCGTGGGCCACCTGGTCGCCCTCGGCCGCGATCGCTGGTGGGGCGGCACGGGCTCCGGCGCGGCCCTCGCCATCGCCGTCCTGCTCCTCTACGGCTGGCTGCCCGCGGTCCTGGTCAGCCTCGCCGTCGTCGTGCTCGTCGGCGCCGCCCGCCGGCACCGCTGGCGACAGGCCGTGGTGCACGGCGCCGTCGACCTCCTCGGCATCGGCGCAGCGGCGCTCGGCCTGGCCGCTTTCGGTGTCGTCTCCAGCGTCCGGCAGCCCTGGACGCCGGACGCCTGGGACCTGTCGGTGCTTCCGGAGGTCGTCACCGCGGCCGGCGGCTATCTCCTCGTCAGCCGGGGGCTGTTGTGGCTCACCCTGACGCCGCACACCGGCGGACTGCCCACCATCGCCCGGACGGCCGTTGTCCGGCAGGCCCTCGTCGGCGTCGCGCTGCTCGGGATCTCCCCGCTGATCGCCATCTGCGCCGTCCACGCACCGCTCCTGCTGCCCCTGTTCGCCGTCCCGCTCATCGCCCTGGACTCCACGCTCTGGATCGCCAGGGCCCGCGCCGAGGAGCAGTTGCGCGATCCACTCACCGGTCTGCCCAACCGCCAGTGGCTGCTGGAGCGCACCTGGACCGCGCTGGACGAGGCCGAACGGGTCGGCGCCCGCTCGGCGCTGGTCCTCATCGACCTGGACCGCTTCCGCTCCGTCAACGACACCCTCGGCCACCTCGCCGGTGACCGCCTGCTGCTGCAGATCGCCGACCGACTGCGGCACGCCCTGCCGCGCGGCGCCGAGGCGGCCCGGCTCGGCGGCGACGAGTTCGCCGTCCTGCTGCCGACCACCGACTCCCTCACCAGCTCCCAGCGGGTGGCGCGCAACCTCGTCGCCGCCCTCGGGTCCCCGCTGGACCTCGACGGCCTGACGCTCGTGCTGGAAGCCAGCGCCGGCGTCGCCGTCTTCCCCGACCACGCCCTCGACGCCGAAGGGCTGCTGCGCCGCGCGGATGTGGCGATGTACCAGGCCAAGCGCGACCGCAGCGGCGTGGAGCTCTACGAAGCCAAGCGCGACGGCAACACCCCCGACCGGCTCGGCCTGTTGGGCGACCTGCGCCGCGCCCTGGACGCCGGCGACGTCGAGTTGCACTACCAGCCCAAGGTCGGCTTCGACGGCCATGTCGCGGGCCTGGAGGCACTGGTCCGCTGGGTGCACCCGGACCGCGGCAGAGTGCCACCGGACGAATTCATCGCCATCGCCGAGTCCTCCGGCCTGATGCCACGGCTGACGGAGTACGTCCTGGAGACAGCGCTCGCCCAGGTGGCGCGCTGGCGCGCGATGGGCCTGGAGGTGCCCGTCGCCGTCAACGTCTCACCCCGCGACGTGCACTCCCCGGGCTTCGCCGGAGCGGTCGCCGCGCGCCTCGCCCGCCACCGGGTCCCACCCGGCTCGCTCCAGCTGGAGATAACCGAGCACGTCCTGCTGGAAGATCCGCAGCGGGCTGCCGACACCCTCGCCGGGCTGACCGCTCACGGCGTGAAGATGTCCCTCGACGACTTCGGCACCGGCTACTCCTCCCTCGTCCACCTCAGGCGCCTGCCGGTCAGCGAACTCAAGATCGACCGCTCGTTCGTGGCGCGGCTGGCCGTGGACAACGAGGACGCCGAGATCGTCCGCTGCACCCTCGACCTCGCGCACTCGCTCGGCCTGGTGGTCGTCGCGGAGGGCGTCGAGGACGACGAGACCTGGGAGCGATTGCGCGACCTCGGCTGTGACGCCGTCCAGGGCTGGCTGGTGGCCGCGGCGATGCCACCGGACGAGACCACGGCATGGCTGAGGGCCCGCGGTGAGCACGGCTGGCACCGCGAGTCGGAGACGGCCGCCCTGGCGGCGGAGAAGGCAGCAGAGAGCCCTTCCGGACAGGTCCTGAACTGACCCGGCCATCGGCCGTCCCGTGTCCACGCTCCGACACCCCCGCACAGCCCCCGGCACTCCCGCCCCCGGTTCCCCGGCGCCCGCCGGGGAACCACGACGCACCTCACGGGCCCACGGAGCCCGGCACACCGCAGTCGCCGCCGCCCGACCACGCGCCGAGCGGACAGGAGGCGACTCCGCACGGCCCCCTCAGCTCCGAGCCGGATGAGCCGGACGGGCCGGAAGTGCCCGATGAACCCGACGTGCCCGACGAGGCGGGCGGGCCCACGGACGGGCATGCCGAACGGGAGCAGGCTGCCCCTGAGCCCGAGCCGGAGGCCGGGGGTGCGTCCGGGGCCCGGAGCGAGGCAGAAGCCCTGCCTGGCGCCGCGCCCGCCGCGCCCGACGCCGGGACGGCTGCCGAGTCCTGGCCGGAGTCCGGGCCCGGGGCCGCCGTGTCCGCCCCCGCTCCCGACCGCGCGCCGACTCCCGTCGAGCCGGCCGACCCCGCAGAACCCGCCGAGCCGACTGAGGCAGCCGAGTCGTCCCGCGCCGAGGCCCCGGTCGCCGAGCCCCCGCCGCCCGCCGAGGGCTCGTAGGGGGCGAACGGAGCCGCGCCGGGCGGGGCAGCCGGGCCACGGCCGCCGGGCCTGGGCCACGGCCGCCGGGCCTGGGCCACGGGGTCGGATCGGTGGTCAGGGGCCGCCGGCGCGCCCGGGGGCCGGCCGCGTCCCGGCCCGGACGGCGGTGCCCCGGCGCGGTCCCTCCGCCGTCGCCCTTCGCCCTCGCGGCCGTCCGCCGCCCTCTGCCGTCTTCCGCCCTCTTCAGCCCCTTGCGGCCTGCTTGCGGGTCTTCCGCGACCCGCCGGCGGGAGCGTGGCAGGGACCCGGCGGCGGCCCGCGGAGAAGCGTTTCGCGGGAGCTGTCACCGACGCCATAGGATTGGGCCGAAAAAGTCCATAGAAACACTCCGCCAAGAACACCAGAGGATCGCTGCATGCCTGGCATCACGCGCGAGGAGGTCGCCCACCTCGCCCGGCTGGCACGTCTGGAGCTGAAGGACGAAGAGCTCGACCACTTCGCCGGACAGCTCGACGACATCATCGGCGCGGTCGCCCGCGTCTCCGAGGTCGCCGACCAAGACGTACCGCCGACCTCCCACCCGCTGCCCCTGACCAATGTCATGCGCGCGGACGAGGTCCGTCCGTCGCTGGCCCCCGAGCAGGCGCTCTCCGGCGCCCCGGCCCAGGAGCAGCAGCGTTTCAAGGTGCCGCAGATCCTGGGGGAGGAGTGACCGACATGGCCGACCTGATCAAGCTCACCGCCGCCGAGATCGCGGACAAGATCGCCTCCGGCGCGGTCACCGCCGTCGAGGTGACCGAGGCCCACCTGGCGCGCATCGAGGCCGTCGACGAGAAGGTGAACGCCTTCCTGCACATCGACCGCGAGGGCGCGCTCGCCCAGGCCCGCGCCGTGGACGAGAAGAAGGCCCGCGGCGAGAAGCTCGGCCCGCTGGCCGGCGTCCCGCTCGCGCTCAAGGACATCTTCACGACGGAAGGTGTCCCCACCACCGTCGGCTCGAAGATCCTCGAAGGCTGGATCCCGCCGTACGACGCGACGCTGACCAAGAAGCTCAAGGCCGCCGACGTCGTCATCCTCGGCAAGACCAACATGGACGAGTTCGCCATGGGGTCCTCCACCGAGAACAGCGCCTACGGCCCGACCGGCAACCCCTGGGACCTCACCCGCATCCCCGGCGGCTCCGGTGGCGGCTCCGCCGCCGCCCTCGCCTCGTACGAAGCCCCGCTCGCCATCGGCACGGACACCGGCGGCTCCATCCGTCAGCCCGCCGCCGTCACCGGCACGGTCGGCGTCAAGCCCACCTACGGCGGCGTCTCCCGCTACGGCATGGTCGCCTTCTCGTCCTCCCTCGACCAGGGCGGGCCCTGTGCCCGTACGGTCCTGGACGCGGCGCTGCTCCACGAGGTCATCGCCGGCCACGACCCGCTGGACTCCACCTCCATCGACGCGCCGGTCCCGCCGGTCGTCGAGGCGGCCCGCAGCGGCGAGGTCCGCGGCATGCGCGTCGGTGTGGTCAAGCAGTTCCGTGGGGAGGGCTACCAGGCCGGTGTGCTCCAGCGGTTCGACGAGTCCGTCGCGCTGATGAAGGAGCTGGGCGCCGAGATCGTCGAGCTGGACTGCCCGTCCTTCGACCTGGCGCTCGCCGCGTACTACCTGATCGCGCCGTCCGAGGCGTCGTCCAACCTGGCCCGCTTCGACGCCATGCGCTACGGCCTGCGGGTCGGCGACGACGGCACGAAGTCCGCCGAGGACGTCACCGCCCTCACCCGTGAGGCCGGCTTCGGCGACGAGGTCAAGCGCCGCATCATCCTCGGCACGTATGCGCTCAGCTCCGGCTACTACGACGCGTACTACGGCTCCGCCCAGAAGGTGCGGACGCTGATCACGCGCGACTTCGAGAAGGCCTTCGAGCAGGTCGACGTCATCATCTCGCCGACCACGCCCACCACCGCCTTCCCGATCGGCGAGCGCGCCGACGACCCGATGGCGATGTACCTCGCGGACCTGTGCACCATCCCCACCAACCTGGCAGGCAACGCGGCCATGTCGCTGCCCTGCGGACTGGCTCCCGAGGACGGGCTGCCGGTGGGTCTGCAGATCATCGCCCCTGCTATGGCCGACGACAGGCTCTACAAGGTCGGTGCCGCGGTCGAGGCCGCGTTCACCGCCAAGTGGGGCCACCCACTGCTCGAGGAGGCACCTTCACTGTGAGCGCGAACGCCATGACCAAGAAGGCCAAGAACTTCAAGAAGTCCAAGGGCGGCCTGTACCTGTCGATCGGCAGCACCGCGTTCGGCGTCATCAGCGTCGCCAAGCAGGCCAAGCTGGCCCGCAAGGAGAGCGACACGCTCCGCCTGGTCGACGCCGCCGTCTCGGCCGCCGCGATCGTCACGGGCCTTGCGATCCTCTATCGCGAACTGAAGCGTCTGGGCGACGACGACGTCCTGCTGGGCTGAGAGGGAAAGTTTCACCGTGACAGTCACCGAACTGGTGTCGTACGAGGACGCGTTGGCCACCTACGACCCCGTGATGGGTCTTGAGGTGCACGTCGAACTCGGCACCAAGACCAAGATGTTCTGCGGGTGCTCCACCACCCTGGGCGCCGACGCCAACTCGCAGACCTGCCCCACCTGCCTGGGCCTGCCCGGCTCGCTGCCGGTCGTCAACGCGATCGGCGTCGAATCCGCCGTGAAGATCGGCCTGGCCCTGAACTGCTCGATCGCCGAGTGGTGCCGCTTCGCCCGGAAGAACTACTTCTATCCGGACATGCCGAAGAACTTCCAGACCTCCCAGTACGACGAGCCGATCGCCTTCGACGGCTACCTCGACGTACAGCTGGAGGACGGCGAGGTCTTCCGCGTTCAGATCGAGCGCGCCCACATGGAGGAGGACACCGGCAAGTCCACGCACGTCGGTGGCGCGACGGGCCGTATCCACGGTGCCTCGCACTCCCTCCTGGACTACAACCGCGCCGGTATCCCGCTCATCGAGATCGTCACCAAGCCCATCGAGGGCGCGGGCGAGCGGGCCCCCGAGGTCGCCAAGGCGTACGTCGCCGAGCTGCGCGAGCTCATCAAGGCGCTGGGCGTCTCCGAGGCCCGTATGGAGCAGGGCCAGATGCGCTGCGACGTGAACCTGTCGCTGCGTCCCCAGGGCACCGAGAAGTTCGGCACCCGCTCGGAGACCAAGAACGTCAACTCGCTGCGTTCGGTGGAACGCGCCGCCCGCTTCGAGATCCAGCGCCACGCGGCGGTGCTCTCCTCCGGCGGCACGATCGTGCAGGAGACCCGGCACTTCCACGAGGAGGACGGCTCCACCACCGCCGGCCGCATCAAGGACAACGCCGAGGACTACCGCTACTTCCCCGAGCCGGACCTGGTGCCGGTGGCCCCCGAGCGCGCGTGGGTCGAGGAACTGCGGGCCGCGCTGCCGGAACTGCCGCGCGTGCGCCGCAACCGGCTGCGCGAGGAGTGGGGCATCTCCGAGCACGACATGCAGTCGATCCTCAACGCCGGCGCGGTCGACCTGATCACCGCCACCGTCGACGCCGGCGCGGACTCCGCCTCGGCCCGTAAGTGGTGGATGGGCGAACTGGCCCGCCGTGCCAACGAGGACGGCGTGGACCTGGCCACCCTGCCGATCACCCCCGAGCAGGTCGCCCGGGTCGCCGCACTGGTCGCCGAGGGCTCCCTCAACGACAAGCTGGCCCGCCAGACCATCGAGGGTGTGCTGGCAGGCGAGGGCGACCCGGACACCGTCGTCGAGAAGCGCGGCCTGAAGGTCGTCTCCGACGAGGGCGCGCTGGGCACCGCCGTCGACGAGGCGATCGCGGGCAACGCCGCCATCGCCGACAAGATCCGCGGCGGCAAGGTCGCCGCGGCGGGCGCCCTGGTCGGCGCGGTCATGAAGGCCACCCGCGGCCAGGCGGACGCGGCGCGTGTGCGCGAGCTGATCCTGGAGAAGCTGGGCGTCGAAGGCTGACCTCCGGCTGCCGCGCAGCGGCGTACTCGATGCGGTCCCCGTCGCGGGGGCCGCATCGAGCCGTTTCGGGGACTTTGAGCATGCGGAGGAGGGGCCGTACGCCAGGAATGCCCGAGCGGAGTCCCGTGCTGATACGAGTGCAACGATCTTGACCGCACAGTGGAGGACGCACGATGCAGCAGCACACTCTCGCCGCACGACTCGGCCGGGTCGGGGTCTGGCACGCGGGGCTCGGCCGGGTGACGGCCGAGGTGGCCCGGGAGGCGGCGGCGGAGATCGAGGGGCTGGGGTACGGCGCTCTGTGGTTCGGGGAGGGGCGCGCGACCAAAGAGGCGCTGACGCACGCGGGACTGCTGCTGGCGGCGACGCGGCGGATGGTCGTCGCCACCGGCATCGCGAACATCTGGGGGCGCGACGCGACGGCGATGAACGCCGCGGCCAACACCCTCGCCGAGGCGTACCCCGGGCGGTTCGTCCTCGGGCTGGGAGCCAGTCACGCGCCGCAGGTCGACCAGCGCGGGCATGTCTACGCGAAGCCGCTTGCGGCCATGCGGTCGTATCTGGAGGGCATGGACGCCACGGAGTACGACGCGCCGTTGCCCGACGGGCCGCCGCCGCGGGTGCTGGCCGCTCTGGGGCCCAAGATGCTGGAGCTGTCCGGGAAGCGAGCCGCGGGGGCGCACACCTACTTCGTCACGCCCGAACACACCGCGCAGGCCCGCGAGGTCCTCGGGTCCGGGCCGCTGCTCGCCCCCGAGCAGGCCGTGCTGCTGGAGACCGACCCCGCGGCGGCTCGCGCGCTGGCGCGTGAGCACCACACCCGCTTCTATCTCACGCTTCCCAACTATGTGAACAGCCTGCGCCGACTGGGCTTCGGGGACGAGGACTTCGCCGGTGGCGGCAGCGATCGGCTGGTCGACGCGGTCGTGGCCTGGGGTGATGTGGAGGCGATTCAGCGGCGGGTACGCCAGCACCACGCGGCGGGCGCCGATCATGTGGCGATCCAGCCGCTGTCGCCTCCGGGAGACCTGGGGCTGAGCCAACTGCGTGAACTGGCACCGGTGTTGACCGCTGCGTAGGCCCGGCCGCTCTGTGCGGCGTGCGTTCGCCGGCATGTGGGGTGCCGGCGAACGCGGAACCGGCGCGGCGGCCGGTGTGCGTACCGGCTACGGCAGACCGTGGACGTGCGGGCCGACCGCGTTCGACCACGCGTTGCCGCTCGCCGCGTCCCAGTTGGTGGACCAGGTCATAGCGCCGCGCAGCCCCGGATAGGTCCTGGCGGGCTTGAAGGATCCGCAACCGGTGCCGCGGGTCAGGCAGTCCAGGGCGGCGTTGACGACCGCGGGGGAGACATAGCCGCTGCCCGCGCCACGGGTCGATGCGGGAAGGCCCAGACCCACCTGTGAGGGGTCGAGGCCGCCTTCGAGCTGGATGCAGGCAAGCGCGGTGAGGAAGTCGACGGTGCCCTGGGAGTAGACCTTGCCGTCGCAGCCGAGCATCGAACCGCTGTTGTAGTACTGCATGTTGACGACGGTGAGGATGTCCTTGACGTTCAGCGCCGTACGGAAGTAGCCGCCTGAGGTGGACTGCATGTCGATGGTCTGCGGGGCCATCGTGATGACGAGCTCACTGCCCGCCTTCTGCGACAGGGCGCGCAGGGCCTGCGTCATGTAGGTCGGGTTGAGCCCGTTCTCCAGGTCGATGTCGACGCCGTCGAAGCCGTACTGCTGCATCAGGCTGTAAAGACTGTTGGCGAAGTTGTTCGCGGAGGCCGCGTCGTTGACGGAGACGGTGCCCTTCTCGCCGCCGACGGAGATGATGACGGACTTGCCGGCTGCCTGCTTGGTCTTGATGTCTGCCTTGAACTGGTCGACGGTGTAGCCGCCCAGGCCCGCGGAGTCGAGGTTGAAGGTCACCGCGCCGGGTGTGGTGGTCGCGTCGGCGAAGGCCACGGCGATGATGTCGTACTGCCCCGGCACGTCACTGATCTTCTGGACTGTCGCGCCGTTGTTGAAGTTCTGCCAGTAGCCGGTGACCGCGTGCTTGGGGACGGACGGGTCGGGGTTTCCGCCGGAGGGGGAGGTGGTGGCGGTGATCTCCGCCGAACGTGCCGATTCGCCCGCCGCGTTGGTGGCGGAGACCTGGAATCGGTAGCCGGTGGCGGCGGTCAGGCCGGTGACGGTGGCCGAGGTGCCGCTCACGGCCTGCGCCTTGGCGCCGTCGCGGTAGACGGTGTATCCGGTTGCTCCGGCGACCGCGTTCCAGGACAGGGCGACGGAGGAGGAGGTCACGGCGCCGACGGTGAGACCGGCGGGAACAGACGGGGTCTCCGGGTCGGGGTCGGTGCCGCCTCCGCCGTCCGGGCCGAAGACGCTGAGGTCGTCCGCGTGGTAGGCGGCCTGCCCGTACCAGCCGTGGGTGTAGACGGTCACCGAGGTGGTGCCGGGGCCGGTGGTGAAGCTGGTGGCGAGCTGCTGCCAGCCGGTGCTGCCCGGCGTCCAGGTCGAGACATCCGTGGTGCCGGTTCCGGATACGCCCAGGTAGGCATACGAGCCCTGGACGTAGGCGCTCAACCGGTACGTCGCGCCGGGCTTGACCGCGACGGTCTGGGAGCACTTGGCGTGGTCCGACGCGGTCGGGGTGGCCTTCAGGGCGCTCGTCCCGCTGCGGACGGGGCTGCTGACGGACGCCCCGCTCGCCCCGGAGCAGGTCCAGTTGCTGAGCCCGGACTCGTATCCGGCGTTCTTCGCGACGTTGACGTCGGCCAGGGCGGCGGCGCTCGCCGGGGCCGCGGTGGCCTGGACGCCGGCGGCGCCCAGCACCACGGCGGCGAGGGCCGCAAGCGATGCGGTGAAGACGCGTCTGTGACGGGAGGGTCTGGTGCGCTCTGTGCGTGGCATGGCTGTCTCCGGTGCCGAAGGGAAACGCAGGGAGAACTGCACGAGACGGTGGCCACCGCTTCTGCGCACAAAATGGTTCAGACCAACGCCGTTGTCAAGTGGTCGCGCAGTGACGGGCGTTGGGGCCTGCGTGCCGCATCCGGCGCGAGCGGCGGGCGGGTCGGCGGTGTCGGAGCGGAGCGCGCGCCCGGTCGGGTCCGCACGCGGCCGTGCCCCCGCGCTCGTACTGAACGCGGGGGCATGCTGAGCCGACGTCGCGAGGTCAGTGCTGCTGTGCCTTGCGGCGGCGGACCACCAGGTAGCCCCCGGCAGCGACGAGTGCGGCGGCCGCGGAGGCCAGCAGCCCGACGGGTGCGCCGTTGCCGGTCTCGGCGAGGTCGCCGGCCGGCGCGGAGGCCGTGGGCGATCCGGACGACGAGGGAACGGTGCCGGCGGGAGCGGACGCGGTGGGTGTGGCGGTCGGCCGGGACGAGCCGGACGGGGTCGCGGACGGCGACGGCGTGCCGCTCGGGCCGTCGTCCTCGCAGTCGGTCCAGAAGACCTTGTGCTTGGCCCGGCCGTGCTCGCCGTCGAAGTTCCAGAAAAGCTTGTAGTGGCCGTCGGGCAGCGACTGGTCCGGCGTGCGGCCGTGCCCGTGGCTGCCGAGCGTCAGCGAACCGGTTTTCACGGTCGCGCCCTTGACCTCTGCGGTCGGGGCCCACGCCTCGATGCGCCAGTCGACTTCCTGGCCGCTGTCGAAGCCGAAGGCGTCGAGGTAGAAGGTGCACACGTGAGGTTCGTTCTTGCGAAGCTCCTCTCCCGTGGTGGCATCGTGGATCTTCACGGTGCCGTTATCGCCGGGAGTGGCGTGGGCGGACGGGGCGAGGAGCAGGGCCACGGCGACGGGGGCAGCGAGCAGACCTGCGGAGACAAGTGGGCGCATGGGCAGTCCAACGGTGAAGGAGGTGGGTTGCCGTGGGGGGCGGCTCAGCTTCCTGCCGCCTCAGGGGGCGGTCAAGGCTCGGCAGAACACTTATGCCGCAGAAGGCGTCACACGCACCATTAGTCCCGGGTAACGATTGGGAACGGTGATCCCGCGGCCCGAGTGCCCCTGGGGAGCGGGCTTTCGGAGCGCCGGCCACCTACGACTCCACCCCTGGCTGCCCTGCCTGCCCCCTCGACAGGCCGGCCGCAGCCGCCCCGGCGCACCCCTCAGTGGACCCGCTTGTAGCAGCTGCCATCCCTGTTCCGGGAGAGCAGTCCGGCGATGACCAGATAGCGGCGCAGCGCCGAACAGTCCTCGTGGACCGTGCACAGCGTCTCGTTGACCTCCCGCTCGCCGTACTCCCGGTCCCGCTCGAACAGGGTCTCGGTGAGGTGGACGAGCAACTGCTCGCGGCGGGCGGCCTTGCGGGGGATGGCGGTCAGCCGCCCCCCGGAGAAGAGGGCGGCCACCCCGTGGGCGCCGCCCGCACTGTTTTCCGACATGGCGGGCAGCCTTACGTGCCGCCCGTGCGCCGGCAACGCATTTTCCGCGTCGCAGGCGAGCGGGGCCGCCGCCAGGTGTGTCGCCCCGCGGGTCATCTGTTCCCAAAGTTGTCACCCGGGTACCTATCGCGGTCCACAACCGTCCACTACCGTCCCCTCGCGCCCCCTCAATGGCCTGCACGGCGACCATTGGTGACGGGGCTTCGGGCAGGGCTGTCGAGTGGGAGGTCGGGCGTGGCACCGGAGGTATCTCGTAGGCGGGTGCTGGGAGTGGGCGCGGCGGCGGGCGCCGCGATGGCCGGGTCGCTGCTGCCGCCGTCGCTGCAGCAGGCCCTGGCGGCCGACGCGGCGCGGCCGGCGCGGGGGAGAGGCGGGCTCGGCGACATCAGACATGTCGTGGTGCTGATGCAGGAGAATCGTTCCTTCGACCACTACTTCGGCATGCTCCGCGGGGTCCGCGGCTTCGCCGACCGCAACGCGATCGAGCTGCCCTCCGGCGCCGGTGTGTACGAGCAGCCGGGGCTGCTCGGTCTCGGCACGGTGCTGCCCTTCCCGGTGCGGGCCGCGGCCGCCGCCCAGAAGAAGGAGCTCCAGTACATCGGGGCGCTGGACCACGGGTGGGACGGCGGTGCCAAGGCGTGGAACGGCGGCTGGATGAACAACTGGGTCACCGCCAAGACCGCCGCGACCATGGCGTATTACGACCGGCAGGACGTCCCTCTGCACTACGAACTCGCCGACACCTTCACCGTCTGCGACGCCTACCACTCCGCCATCCACTCCTCCACCAGCCCCAACCGCAACCACCTCGTGAGCGGCTGGACCGGCTTCGAGCCGGGCACCGGCAAGCGCGCGGTGGGCAACGACGCCTACGAGGAGGACACCCACACCGGCTACACCTGGACGACGTACGCCGAGCGCCTGGAGAAGGCCGGCCGCAGCTGGCGCGTCTACCAGGAGTGGGACAACTTCACCGACAACAACCTGGAGTTCTACGCGACCTTCAAGGCGGTCGCGAAGAAGGCGCTCGCCAAGGTGGACGGCGCGGTGAACATGACCGCCTTCTACGGGAAGGTGGCCGGCGCCGACGCGGCCGAGCGCGCACGGCTCCAGGGGCTGCTGGAGGAAGGTGTGCGGGGGCTGAGCCGCGCCGAGCGGAGCCTCTTCGAGCGCGCACTGCGGCGCGGTGAGCCGGACACGACGGCGACCGCCTTCGCCGCCGACGTCGCCTCCGGCGAGCTGCCGGAGGTCTCCTACATCGTCCCGTCGGCCGCAGACTCCGAGCACCCCGGCTCGTCCTCACCCGTCGAGAGCGCCACCATCGTCTACAAGGTCCTGGACGCGCTCGGCAAGAACCCCGACGTGTGGCGGCACACCGCGCTCTTCCTGACGTACGACGAGAACGACGGCTTCTTCGACCATGTGCCGCCGCCGGTACCGCCGGCCGGTACGGACGGGGAGTTCTGGGACGGCAGGCCGACCGGGCTCGGCATCCGCGTGCCGATGATCGTCATCTCGCCCTGGACGGTCGGCGGATACGCCTGCTCGCAGGTCTTCGACCACACCTCGATCACCCGGTTCCTGGAGCGGTGGACCGGCATCGAGGAGCCGCAGATCTCCCCCTGGCGGCGGACCGTCTGCGGGGACCTGACCAGCGCCTTCGACTTCTCCCGCGGCCACCGGCAGCCGTCGGTGGAGCAGCCGGGCGAGATCCCGGCCTTCAGCGGGCGGTGGGCGCCGCGCCCGCCGCTGCGGCAGGCGCTGCCGCAGCAGGAGCACGGCAGCCGGCCGGCCCGCGCGCTGCCGTACCAGCCGGACGCGGACGGAGGCTTCGACGCGGGAGCCTCGCTCTTCCGCCTGGCGGTACGCAACACCGGGAAGGCCGCCGCGCACCTGGCCCTCTATCCGTACGCGAAGGAGTACGACGCGCCGCAGCACCGTGACGTGGCGGGGGCCGCGGAGTGGGCGGTGCCGGTCAAGGACGGCGCCTACCGCTTCACGGTGACCGGGCCGAACGGCTTCCGCCGGGAGTTCGCCGGCACGGGAACGGGCGCCGCGGCGGCCGTCAAGGTCAGCTCCTGGATCGACGCCGGCCGGCGCGAGATCCATCTGACCGTCGTCAACCGGGGCGTCACGGACCTCACCGTCACCCTCGCGCCGCTGGCCTACGCCGACAGCTCGCCCCGCACGCTCAAGGTCAAGGCGGGCAGCACCCGCACCGTCGCGCACGCCACGGCGGACGCGCACGGGTGGTACGACCTGGCCCTGGAGATCGCCGAGGACGGTGCCTTCCACCGCCGGCTGATGGGCCACATCGAGAACGGCAAGGAGTCGGTCACGGGCTGACCCGCGACGGAGTTCCCCGTCCTGTCCCCTTTGTGGGGAAGTCCACAAAGGGGACAAAGGATCTTTTCGGGCTGTCACCCTGCAAGAGAGGCGGGCCGCCACTCTTTCGTCACCGCGATGAGACCTCCCGGACACCCTCCGGGGCCAGGGCCCGCCGAGCCCCCGTTCATCACGCGCTCGGCACCACCCGTCACCCGGGAGTTATCGACGCACAACCCCGGGAAGCAGACGAGGTCCGTGACCGCTCTGGCTCGGTGGTGTCTCAGGCGCCGCATCGTCGTGATCGTGCTCTGGCTCGCCGCCCTCGCGGGGGTCGCCGCGGCGGCGGGGGTGGCGGGGTCCGCCTACTCCAACAACTACGACGTCCCCGGAACCGAATCCGGGCAGGCCACCGCCCTGATGGCTCAGGCGTTCCCCGACCGCTCCGGCGACAGCGACACCCTCGTGTGGCACACCGACTCCGGAACGGTCCGCGCCGGCGCGGTCGAGAAGAAGATGGCGCACACCCTCGACGAGATCGCCGGGCTGCCGGGCGTCGCCACCGTCCAGGGGCCCTACGGGCCGCAGGGTGAGCAGCAGATCAGCCAGGACGGGCACACTGCCTACGCCTCCGTCGTCTTCGACGTCCCCACCGACCGGCTGGACGCCGCCCAGGTCGAAAAGGTCGTCGACACCGCGCAGGCCGCGTCGGGCGACGGTCTCCAGGTCGAGGTGGGCGGCGCCGGCGTCGCTCTGACCGAGGCCCCGGAGGCCCAGCTGGCGGAGATCATCGGGCTGGGCGCCGCCGCCGTGGTGCTCTTCCTTGCCTTCGGGTCGCTCGCCGCGACCTTCCTGCCGATCATCACCGCGCTCGCCGCCGTCGGCACCGCCTCGGCCGGCATCACCCTGCTCAGCCATGCCATGACCGTCGCGGACTTCGCACCGATGCTCGGCATGCTGATCGGCCTGGGCGTCGGTATCGACTACGCCCTGTTCATCGTCACCCGGCACCGCAAGGGTCTCCGGGAGGGCCTGTCCGTCCAGGACGCGGCCGAACGGGCCATCTCGGTGTCCGGGCGGGCCGTCGTCTTCGCCGGCGCCACCGTCTGCATCGCCCTCCTCGGCATGCTGATCCTGCAGCTGAACTTCCTCAACGGTGTCGCGCTCGCCGCCTCGCTCACCGTCCTGCTGACCGTCGCCGCGTCCATCACCCTGCTGCCCGCGCTCCTCGGAGTGATCGGGGCCCGGGCGCTCAGCCGCCGCGAACGACGGCAGCTGGCCGAGCACGGGCCGCGGCCCGAGCACCCCACCGGCTTCGCCGCCCGCTGGTCCGGCTTCGTCGAGCGGCACCCCAAGTTGCTCGGCGCGGTGGCGGCCGCGGTCATGCTGGTCCTCGCCCTGCCCACCTTCGGCCTGCACCTGGGCACCTCCGACCAGGGCAACAACCCCGCCACGTCCACCACCCGGAAGGCATACGACCTGCTGGCGGGCGACGGCGGCTCCGGGAGCGGCTTCGGCCCCGGGGTCAACGGTCCGCTGACGCTCGTCGGCTCGCTCGACGGCGCCAAGGACCGGCTGGCCTTCGACAGACTGCCGGACGAGCTGCGCACCACCCCCGGGGTCGACCGGGTCGGCGGCCCGGAGTACGACGGCAGCGGCAGCACCGGCGTGATCACCGTGGTGCCGACCAGCTCGCCGCAGTCCCAGCAGACCTCCGACCTGGTGGAACGGCTGCGCGGCGAGGTGCTGCCCGAAGCCGAGGGCGCGACGACGATGGATGTCCATGTCGGCGGTGTCACCGCGAGCTACGACGACTTCGCGACCGTCATCGTCGGCAAGCTGCCCCTCTTCGTCGGCGTGGTGATCGGCCTCGGCTCGGTCCTGCTGCTGCTGGCCTTCCGCAGTATCGGCATTCCGCTCAAGGCCGCGGTGATGAACGTCGCGGCCGTCGCCTCGTCCTTCGGGATCGTCGTCGCGATCTTTCAATGGGGCTGGGGGAGCGAACTGCTGGGTCTGGGCAGCGCGGGCCCCATCGAACCCTTCCTGCCGGTCATCATGGTGTCGGTGCTCTTCGGCCTCTCCATGGACTACCAGGTGTTCCTGGTCAGCCGGATGTACGAGGAGTGGCAGCTGACGCGTGACAACCGCCGGGCGGTGCGCGTCGGGCTGGCCGAGACGAGCCGCGTGATCAACTCCGCGGCGGTCATCATGATCGCGGTGTTCGGCGCGTTCGTGCTCAGCGGCGACCGGATCATCGCGATGTTCGGTATCGGCCTCGCCGCCGCCGTCGCCCTGGACGCCTTCGTCCTGCGTACCCTGCTGGTTCCCGCCCTGATGCACATGCTCGGCGGCGCCAACTGGTGGCTGCCCGTCTGGCTGGATCGCCGGCTGCCCCGCCTCAGCATCGAACCGCCGCCGGAACCACTCGATCCGGTTTCCTTGCCAAGCCCGAGGGAGACCGAAAAACCCCTGGTCAGGGCCTAGCGCGCCAGCGGGCCGCGGGTCGCTGCGAGCGCAGGTCGGCCGACAGGACCGGCGGTTCTCATCGGACTCTCAGACGCGGCCCCTACGGTCGCGACCATGGGAACGACCAGGACGACCGACAAGCGAACCGACGACGAGACCGTGCCGGCCCAGGCCGCCGCGGCGGCCGATGGGACCACGGAGGCAGCCGGTACCGACGTGACCGGTGAGGCCGCCAAGGACACCAAGGTCGACACACGTACCAAGAGCACCGCGGACACCGCCGACGCCGGCGAGAAGACCGACGTCCTGACCGAGCACGACGACGACAGCGACCTCGACGCGCTCGACGCCCGGGAGGACGCGCACGAGGAGCGCACCGCGCCCGTGGGCACCGCGGCGGTCGCCGCCGGCGCCGGTGCCGTCGTCGCCGCGGGCCTCGGCCTCGCCTCCGTGACCGGCACCTGGCTGGGCACGCTGATGGCCGAGCGGCAGACCCTGATGGGGCAGATCAAACTCCAGTCGGGCAAGGCCACCGACCAGATCTCCGCCGTCTACGGCACCCCGTGGCACACCACCGCCCTGGTGAACGGCGTCTTCGCGCTGCTCGCCGTGATCGTCGCCGCCGTGGTGCTGACCCGGCCGCGCAGCACCTGGGTGCGGGCCGTGGCCTGGGGCGGACTGGCGCTCGGCGTCCTCGGCATCCTTATCTCCGGAGGCATGTACCTCGACCTGTTCGGCAGCATGCCGAGCATTCCTAAGGGTGCCGCCCCCGGCCAGTAAGAAGCCGTTTCTTATGGCTAAGCCGCTCGCGGGCGCGGGGGCCGGTTCCTAAGGAGCCCCCGCCCCTCGGCGCTGGAATCTAAGGACGCGCGGGCACGGAGATCGGGCACCCTCCCGATGTGGCGGACCCCCCTTGGCGACGAGGCTTGGGGCCACCGACGAGCGACAGGCCGTCGGGGCACCGCCTCACCACGCCAGGGAGACACCGTGTACACCTCCGAACTCGAGATCCGCGTCCGCTACGAGGAACTGCGCCGCGAAGCCGACCGGCAGCGCCTGGTACGCCAGGCGACCGAAGGGCAGCGCGCCGGACACGGCGCCGCCGCCCGCTCCGGACCGAACGAAACCGAAGGGCGGGTGAGGGGCAAGCGGGGCCGGCGCACGCGCGTCCGCCGCGCCGCCGCCTGACCCGGGCCGCAGGTGCCCACCCGCTCCCGGCCGACCCGGCCACCGCACGCCCGGCCCCAGGTGCTCCGCGCACCGGGCCGGGCGTTTCGCCTGCCGAAATACGGTGCCGGATTGTCGGACCCGTGTGCCATGCTCGGCGACGTGGAGACCAGGTCCGTCAGTCCCGTGTTCGTCGGCCGCTCGGCCGAACTCGCCGCGCTGGGCGACGCGCTCGCCCACGCCAGGGCATCCGGCGAGCCCCAGGCCCTGCTGATCGGCGGCGAGGCCGGGGTCGGCAAGACCCGGCTCATCGAGGAATTCACCGACAGCGCCCGCGCACAGGGCGCACTCGTCGCGACGGGCGGCTGCATCGAGATCGGCTCCGAGGGGCTGCCCTACGCGCCGTTCTCCGCGATCCTGCACATCCTCAACTGGCACCTGCGCGACGAACTCGCCGCGGCCGTCGCCGGACAGGAGGGTGAACTCGCCCGCATCCTGCCCGAGTTGGGGGACACCGCCGAGACCCACGACGAGGAGACCGGCCGCGCCCGCCTGTTCGAGCTGACCGCCCGCCTGCTGGAGCGGCTCGCCGCACGCCGCACCCGCGAGGGAAACCGCGACCGCGACCGCGACCGCGTCATCGTGATCGTCATCGAGGACCTCCACTGGGCCGACCGCTCCACCCGCGAACTGCTCGCCTACCTCCTGCGCGCCCTGCACGACGCCAACGTCCTCCTCGTCGCCACCTACCGCTCCGACGACATCCACCGCCGCCACCCGCTGCGCCCCTTCCTCGCCGAGATCGACCGGATGCGCACGGTCCGCCGGGTGGAGCTGGCCCGCTTCAACCGGGCGGAGGTCCGCTCCCAGATCGCCGGAATCAACGGCAGCGACCCGGAAGAAGCCACCGTCGACCGGGTCTTCGCACGCTCCGAGGGCAACGCCTTCTTCGTCGAGGAGCTCGCCCGAAGCATCGCCGACGGCTGTCTGCACGGCCTCAGCGACCCACTGCGCGATCTGCTGCTGGTCCGGGTCGAGGCGCTGCCGGAGCACGCCCAGCGCGTGGTCCGCATCGCCGCCGAGGGCGGCTCCACCGTGGAACACGAACTCCTCGCCGCTGTCTGCCAGATGCCCGAGGACGACCTCATCGAGGCACTGCGGATCGCCGTCGGCAGCAACACCCTGGTACCGACCCAGGACGGCACCGGCTACCGCTTCCGGCACGCCCTCGTCCGCGAGGCCGTCGTCGACGACCTGCTGCCCGGCGAACGCACCCGCCTCAACCGCCGCTACGCCCAGGCCCTCGAAGCCGACCCCTCACTCGTCCGCTCCGACGTCTGCGCCGCCCGCCTGGCCAGCTACTGGTACAAAGCCCACGACCCCGCCAAGGCGCTGCCCGCCGTCCTCGCCGCCTCCGTCCAGGCCCGCCGCCGCCACGCCTACGCCGAACAGCTCCGGCTGCTCGACCGCGCCCTGGAGTTGTGGGACGACGCCCCCAAGGAGGTCCGCGGCGCGGTGCGTCCGGTCGACTACGCCGAGGCGTACCCGGCCTGCGGCTGCGACGACGATGCTCTGCGGTTCCTCGACCTGCTCGCCGAGATCGCCGTTGCCGCCCGGCTCTCCGGCGACAGCGAGCGCGCCTTCACCATCACCAAGCGCGCCCTGCGCTCACTGCGCGAGAGCGGCGACGCTCCCGGAAGCTCTCAGCACGGCGCGAGCAGGGGCGACCCACTTCGCACCGCCTGGTTCCTGGTGCAGCGCTCCCGGCTCGTCCAGCGCACCGGTCGCGGCGACGGCTGGGAGGACCTGGGCACCGCCCAGGAGCTGATGCGCGGCCTGCCGCCGTCCTCCGTCCACGCCGCCGTGATGGCCCATGTCGCCAGCTGGGCGGTGCTCCACGAACCGGGCCCCGGCGCGTTCGCCAAGGCCGAACGCGCCGTGGAACTCGCCAAGTCGGTCGGCGACGAAGAGGCCGAGCTGAACTCCCGGCTGACCCTGGCCGGCCTGCGGATCGAATCCGGGGAGGTCGAGGACGGCCTCGCCGACTTCCGTACCGCACTCGACCTCGCCGTCGACCGCGGCTACTTCGCCGTCATCGGGCGCGGCCATGTCAACCTCCCGTCCCTGCTGGAAGGCGTCGGCCGCTCCCGCGAAGCCGTCGAGGTCACCGACCGCGGCCTCGAACTGACCACCCACTACGGCCTCAAGGACAGCACCAGCTGGGTGGCCGGCAACCGCGCCGAATCGCTGCAGTCCCTCGGACGCTGGGAGGAGGCGGGCCGGGCCGCGGCCGAGGCCCGCAACCTCGCCCAGAGCGCACGGCCGCTCGCACTGGCCGCCAACCGCCTCGCCTCCCTCGCCCTGGACCGGGGCGAGCTGGCCGACGCCGAGCGGGAGCTCGCAGTCGCCCAAGAGCACTACGGCACCCACGACCCCCAGCCGCAACACGTCGTCCCCATGGCCCGCCACGCCCTGCGCATCGCCGCCCGCCAGGGCCGCGTCCTCGACGCCCGCGCCATCCTCCGGCAGACCCTGGACACCGGCTTCCCGCCCGGCATCCAGCGCTACGCCTGGCCGCTGCTGTGGTCCGCAACCGCCGCCGAGTCCGACGCGCGCGGCCTGCCCGCCGCCGAGCCGGGCCGGGCCGACATCCTCGCCAGGATCCGGGACGCCGCCAAGAAACTGCCCCGGCTGTCCCCCGTGTGCCGCGCCCACGGCCTCGCGGTCGACGCCGAACTGCTGCGCGCCGAAGGCCGGGAGGCGCCGGACGCCTGGGCCGAGACGGTCGCCGCCTACGAACCCCTGGAGCGCCCGCACGAACTCGCCTGGGCCTGCTACCGCTGGGCCGAGTCCCTGCTGCACGGCACCGAGCGGGCCACCGCCGGCCTGCAGGGCCGTACGCCCCGGGAGGCCGCCGTCCTCCTGCTCGCCCAGGCACACACCGCCGCGGGAAAGCTGGGCGCCCGCCCGCTGGCCGACGAACTCGAACTCCTCGCCCAGCGCGCCAGAGTGCCGCTCCCGGGGCTTGCCACGGCCACGGCACCGGACGCCGCACGGAACGACGCCGCGCCGGCCGGAGCACCCACCGGCGCCGTGCCCGCGGAATCACTCGGCCTGACCCCCCGCGAACGGGACGTGCTGCGCCTGGTCGCCGACGGCCGCAGCAACCGCCAGATAGCCGACGCCCTCTTCATCTCCCCGAAGACCGCCAGCGTGCACGTCTCCAACATCCTCGCCAAGCTCGGCGTATCCGGCCGCGGCGAGGCGGGGGCGGTGGCCCACCGGCTGCGGCTGTTCGGCGAGCCGGCACGGGACGGCGCCGCGGCCGCGCAGTAGCGGCCCCGGACCCACACGCCACCGGGGGCCGCGGCCTCCGGGACGAGATCAGCTCGCGTCGTCCGGGGCCTCCCGGCTCCGCGGCGCGCGGACGACGACCGTGCCGGAGGCGAGGTCTATCGGCCCCTCCCCGGGGTCGCCGTCCCCCACGTCGTCGACGACGAGCGACATCTTCCGCCGCTACTCGTCCGTGTGCTTGCGGCCGGGTGCGAACAGTTCCTCGACGACGTTGAACACCGTGTCCCCTCGCGACGTGGCCCGTCCCCCGCTCCGAGTGTAGGCAGGCCCGGCGAAAAGGGATCAGCTCACCTTGAGGTGGAGAATCCGGTCATCGCCCTCGTTCGGCTCACCCCGCCCGTCGGTGTTGCTGGTGACCAGCCACAACCCGCCGTCCCCGGCCGCCACGACGGTCCGCAGCCGCCCGTATTCGCCGTCGAGGAACGCCTGCGGCTGCGCCGCCGCCTTCTTCCCGTCCAACGGGATCCGCCACAGCCGTTCACCGCGCAGCCCCGCCATCCAGATCGAGCCCTTGGCGTAGGCGATGCCGCTGGGCGAGGCGTCCGCGGTCTTCCACTGGGCGATCGGATCCACGAACTCCGATCCCGCGTCGCCCTTGCCCTTGCCCTCCACCCCCGGCCAGCCGTAGTTCTTGCCCGGCTCGATGAGATTGAGTTCGTCCCAGGTGTCCTGCCCGAATTCCGATGCCCACAGCCGCTTGTCGCCGTCCCAGGCCAGCCCCTGCACATTGCGGTGGCCGTAGTCGTAGACCACCGAATCCGCCTGGGGATTGCCGTGCGCGGGCTCGCCGTCCGGCGTCATCCGAAGGATCTTGCCGCCCGGAGAGTCCTTGTCCTGCGCCAGCCCGGTGTCGCCGGTCTCGCCCGTACCTGCGTAGAGCATCTTGTCCGGGCCGAACGCGATCCGCCCGCCGTTGTGGATCTGCCCCTTGGGAATGCCCTTGAAGATCGTGTCCGGGGCGCCGAGCTGATTGCCCGCGGGCCGCTTCTCGTCGTAGATCATCCGCGCGATGCGGTTGTCGGACGCGGTGGTGAAGTACGCGTACACCTGGTGATCAGCGCCGAACGTCGAGGACACCGCGATTCCCAGCAGGCCGCCCTCGCCGCCGGGCTCCACCCCCGGCACCGAACCCAGCTCGGTCTTCTTCCCGCCGTCCGCCGCCACCTTGACGATCTTGCCGGAGTCCCGGGAGGCGACCAGCAGATCACCACCGGGCAGCGGCGCCACGCCCCACGGTGACTCCAGGCCGGTGGTCAGCGTGGCGGTCACCTTCACCGACCCCTTGGCGGCCACCGACGGCGCCGGTGACGCGCTCGGCGAGGGCGGCGCGGAGGCGCCGGGGCTCCGGGGCGGGGCGGAGGAGGCACCCCCGCCGTTCTCGGACTTCTCACCACCCGACGAGCAGCCCGCCGCCAGGAGCAGCGAAGCGGCGGCCAACACGGCGGTCTGGGAACGGCGTTGCACGGCAGGGGTCCTCTCGTCGGCAGGGCGTGGACAAGGACACCACATCGCGCGCCCCACCGCCGCGCCTTCTGGCTTCCGGGCCCACCTCCACCAGCCATGATCTGCCGACAGCCGGAGCGGCGCGACCCGGCCGGGAGGCGGGCCGCGGGGCCGCACGGGGGAGCCGCGGGTACGGCGATCCCCCGTCGGGCCCCGCCGTGCTCAGTACCAGGACCCCCGGGCCGGCGGCAGCGTCGCGATCTCCGCCAAGTCCTCGGGGCCGAGCACCAGATCGGCGGCCTTGGCGTTCTGCGCCGCCCACCGCTCCTTCTTCGTGCCCGGCACCGGTACGACATGGCGTCCCTGCGCCAGCACCCACGCCAGCGCCACCTGCCCCGGCGTCGCGCCGTGCCGGGCGCCGACCCGCCGCAGCCCGGCCACCACCGGCTGGTTCGCCGCCATCATCTCGGCGGTGAAACGGGGGTGGCGGGCCCGCAGGTCCTCCGGTTCGAAGCCCTGCCCCGGGGTGAGGGTGCCGGTCAGATAGCCGCTGCCCAGCGGCATCGCCGCCAGGAAACCGACCCCCCGCGACTCGCACCAGGGCAGCAGCGCCTCCAGCGCCTCCGGTGACCACACCGACAGCTCCGCCTCCACGCTGCTCACCGGGAAGACCTGCTGCATGCGCTCCAGTTGGCGCAGCGTGCCGTCATGCATCCGCGAGCCGGCGCGCACCCCGCCGCCGGCCATCGACTGCCGGGCCGCACGGGTCGGCCGTACCGCCCGCGCGCCCACCGCGCACAACCCCAGCGACCGCACCTTTCCGGCCGCCACCAATTCCGCCATCGCCCCCCAGGTCTCCTCCACGGGCACCTCGGGATCGGCCCGGTGCAACTGGTAGAGATCGATGCAGTCGGTCTGCAACCGCCGCAGCGACGCGTCGCAGGCCCGCTTCACATAGCCGGGCCGCCCATTGGCGACGATGTGCTGCTCGCCGACCAGCAGACCGCACTTGGTCGACACGAACGCGTCCTGGCGCCGCTCCTTCAGTGCCCGCCCCACCAGCAGCTCATTGGTGAAAGGCCCGTACATGTCAGCGGTGTCGAGCAGGCTGCAGCCCCGGTCGAGCGCGGCGTGCACGGCCCGCAGCGAGCCCTCCCCGCTGCGCTGCGACTCGCTGTATCCCCAGCTCATCGGCATACAGCCGAGCCCGATAGCACCCACTTCGAGCGCCACCGCACCGATTGTCCTGCGCTCCACCTGGTCGTGCCTCCGTCCCCTCGCCCCCGGTCAAGGGCCTGTCCAAACTAACGTCTGAGGCGAACGCCTCTTCGCATAGCCTCTGGCCATGGCTTCCGCAGAACAGCGCAGCGGCGCGAACGACGTATGGCTCCCCATCCCGCCCGACGAGATCGAGGGCCTCCCCGAGGGGCTCCACTACGTCCACTGGGACGCCGGACCCGACTATCCGGCCGACCCCGCCCGGTGCGTCTTCTACGCCGTCCCCTACATGAAGAGCGCCGCGCGCTGCCTGGACCCGCTGCCGACGATGAACCGGGTCGAGGTCGTGCAGACACTGACGGCGGGAATCGAGCACATGCTGCCCGCGCTGCCGCAGATGCCGTCCGGCGCCCGCCTGTGCAACGCCCGCGGGCTGCACGACGCCAGCACCGCCGAACTCGCCCTCACCCTGACGCTGGCGGCGCTGCGCGGCATCCCCGACTTCGTACGGGGCCAGGACGCGGGGGAGTGGCGGCAGGGCTTCCAGCCGGCGCTCGCTGACAAGTCGGTCCTCATTGTGGGCTACGGTTCGATCGGCAGTGCCATCGAGGACCGGCTCACTCCTTTCGAGTGTGCGCGGGTGGCGCGCGTCGCGCGCACCGCACGTGAGACTTTGCGCGGCCCCGTGCATCCACTCTCCTCGTTGTACGCCCTCCTGCCCGACGCGGACGTCGTCGTGCTGGCCACCCCGCTCACGGAAGAGACCCGTGGCCTGGTCGGACGCGATTTCCTGGCGCGGATGAAGGACGGCGCACTGCTGGTGAACATCGCACGCGGCGGGATCGTCGACACCGCGGCGCTGCTCGCCGAGCTGGAGTCGGGCAGGCTCCGGGCGGCACTCGACGTCACCGATCCGGAACCGCTGCCGGCCGGCCACCCGCTGTGGCACGCTCCGGGCGTACTCATCACTCCACACGTCGGTGGCCCCAGCTCTGCCTTCCTGCCCCGTGCGAAGCGGCTCCTGCGCGAGCAGTTGACGCTTTTCGCGGCCGGAGAGGCCGTGCGGAACGTGGTCGCCACGGCTGAGGGGAACGGTTGCGGGTAGCTCTCCGAGGCCGTACGACTGCAGGGTGTATCCGCAATCCCGCAGGTAGTCACGCTCCGTAGAGAGACTATGTCCCTGAGTGACGGAACTGGTGTATCGTCCCGAGCGGGGACGACGTCGGTGCGTATGCGGCGCCGAGCGAAGGATCCGGAACTCGAGGGGGGCGACGGGCGATGTACGGCCGATGGTTGATTCGCGAGACGCGCGATCCACAAGCACCCACGGAGAGAATGCGGGACCCTCGGGTCCGCCGGGCACGACGCCGCTGCGGACGGACGGCAGGGAGAGCGCGGTGAGCGCCCCGGGAGCGGTGCTCTCCAGGCCGCCGGCACAGGCCGGCGGCCCACCGAGCGTGGTCCCCCAGATCGCCCTTGCCGGAGTCTGCGGCGGCTATGCCGTCGGTGCCGCGTTCGGCTGGGGATCACGCGAAGTCGCCGTCTTCATGGGGGACTTCGGGCTGAGCGTCGCCGCCCTGGTGGCGGCCGTCTCCTGCGGTCTGTACGCCCGCAAGCGCGAGAGCCGCTTCCGCCCTGCCTGGGTGCTGTTCGCCGTCTCCTCGGGCATGGCCGGCATCGGCAACGGCGTATGGGGCTGGTATGAGGTCGTCCTGGAGGCGCGAGTTCCCAGCCCCTCCCTCGCCGACTTCTGTTTCCTGCTGTTCGCGCCGCCCGCCATCGTCGGCCTGCTGGTCCTCGCCAAGCGCCCGGTGACCAGAGCGGGCTGGGTCTGCCTCAGCCTGGACGCCTGGCTCATCGGTGGCTCCCTGCTCACCCTCTCGTGGAGCCTCGCGCTCGCCCACACCACCCACTTCCAGGGCCGGAGCGTCGCCGAGAGCGCCCTGTCGCTCGCCTACCCGCTGCTGGACATCGTGCTGGTCAGCATGGTGCTCGCGCTCCACTTCCGGCGCTCCTCCGTGCACCGCTCAGCCGTCAACACCGCCATCGCCGCACTGGCGTTGACGGTGCTGTGCGACGCACTGTTCAGCTCACCGCTGCTGCGCGACCACTACCGCTCCGGCCAGATCCTGGACGCCGGCTGGTTCGCCGGGTCGATACTCCTCGCGTACGCGCCATGGGTCGCCCGCCGGACGCCCTCGGAGTTCGCCGGTGACGACTTCAAGCGCGCGGCGCGCCGTGCCCAGCCCTCCGGCAGCCGCCCCATCGCGGGGTCGCTCGCCGCGCTGACCCCGTATCTCGCCGCCGCCGTCTGCACGTTGGGCATCCTGACCAACGTCCTCGACGGGCGGCGCATCGACCGCGTGGTGCTCTTCACGGGCTGCACGGTCGTCCTCGCCCTCGTCGTCCGCCAGGGCATCATGCTGCTCGACAACATCACGCTCACCCAGGAGCTGGCGCAGAAGGAGAACCACTTCCGCTCCCTCGTCCAGGGCTCCAGCGACGTCATCATGATCGCCGCCCCCACCGGCGTCCTGCGCTATGTGAGCCCCGCCGCGGCGGGTGTCTACGGCCGCGACGCCGAGGAACTGGTCGGCTCCGAGCTCGCCTCCCTGATCCACCCCGAGGACCTGGGCCGGGTGGTGCACGAGGTCCGCAGATTCCTCGCCGCGCCGCCGGAGGTCGAACCGACCACCCGCATCGAGTGCCGCTTCCGTGCCGGCGAGCAGCGATCCGGCGGAGACGGCTGGCTCAACGTCGAGTCCACCGTCAACCGCCACCACGGCGGCCTGATCTTCAACTCCCGCGACGTCACCGAACGCGTCCGCCTGCAGGCCCAGCTCCAGCACAACGCCTCGCACGACGCGCTCACCGACCTGCCCAACCGGGCGCTGTTCACCGAACGCGTCAGCAAGGCCGTCACCGGCCGCCGCTCCACCGACCACGACACCGCAGTCCTCTACATCGACCTCGACGGCTTCAAGCAGGTCAACGACACCATCGGGCACCAGGCGGGCGACGAACTGCTGATCCAGGCCGCCCGCAGGCTGGGCGAGTCCGTGCGCTCGGGGGACATAGCGGCGCGGCTGGGCGGCGACGAGTTCGCCGCGCTCATCACGGGCGACGGCACCCATGATCACGCCGCCCGTGAGCTGCGCGTCCTGGAGATCGCCGACCGGCTGCGCATCAAGCTCTCCGAGCCCTACCGCATCGAGAACCGCGACGTCCGCGTCGCGGCCAGCATCGGCGTCGCCTTCGCCGAGCCCGGCGTCACCCCGGCCGGCCTGCTGCGCAACGCCGACCTCGCGATGTACCGCGCCAAACAGGCCGGCAAGGGCCGCGTGGAGCTCTACGCCCCACACATGCAGACCGAGGTGACACCCCGCGCCGAACTCGCCACCAAGCTCCGTACGGCGCTGCACGAAGGCGAATTCGCGCTGCTGCACCAGCCGGTGGTGGAACTGGCCACCGGGCGGGTGACCGCCGTCGCCGCGCACGCCCGCTGGCGCTCCGCGCAGGGCATCCTCTTCACCCCCGCCGAACTCCTCAGATCCGGCGAGCGCGGCCGGCTCGCCGAGGACGGCGAGCGCACCGCCGAGCTGGGCCGCTGGCAGCTGCAGGAGGCCGTCGAGCAGGCCGCGGCGCGGCACCGCGCCGGGCATTCGGTCCCGGTGGCCGTTCGGCTCTCCGCCCGCCGGCTGCTGGACGACGACCGGACGGGCCTGCCCCCCAAGACCATCGAGGCACTGCTCACCCGGCACGGCCTGCCCTCGGGCGCGCTCGTCCTGGAACTGTCCGAAAGTGACCCCCGTATCCCGCTGGACGAACTGGAGCGCCGGCTTGCCGCGCTGCGGAGGCTCGGCGTCCGGATCGCCCTGGACGGCTTCGGCAGCGGATACGCCGCCATCAGCGCACTGCGCAGGCTCCCCGTGGACGTCCTGAGACTGGACCGGGGGCTGGTCGACGGCGTCGTGGAGTCCGCCCGGCTGCACAAGATCACCGCTGGTCTGCTGCGGATCGCCGCGGACCTGGGGATGCAGTCCGTCGCGGACGGCGTCGATCTTCCCGAACAGGTCCTCGCCCTGCGCTCCATGGGCTGCACACACGGCCAGGGCATGGCCTTCTCCGGGCCGCTGGACGAGCACCGGCTGCGGCGTGCCCTGACGGTCGGCGGCTATCCCGTACCGGACGTCCCCGGAGAGGACCGGGCGGTGGTCCTCAGCGGCACCGGTCTGCCGGTTCGGCGGGGCGGTGCCGCAGGGCCGGATACCCTCGCCCATCCGCCATTGCGCTCAAATAGTGAGACCTCCGTCCCACCCACTTGACACTCATGGCGCGCCGGGGGGAGGGTCAGTGCCATGCGCACCCGAATTCTCGTACTTGGACAGCGCGTCGGCTGACGCTGGGCCCTGACGAAGCCCCAGCTACCGCACCGACGCGCTCCCCTCGCTTGCCACCTGGCACGGGGGGTTTTTTGTTGCACAGCAACCTCACAAATCCCGTCAAAACCCTCAGCTTCGAGAAGAGACGCAGATGACCGAGCAGGCCTCCGGGGCCCACCATCCGCAGCCGCGGGCCCGTAACTCCGGCGGGGCGCAGCAGCCCACCACCGTCGAGCACGTCACGGGTGCGCAGTCCCTCATTCGTTCGCTGGAGGAGGTCGGGGCCGACACCGTGTTCGGTATCCCCGGCGGTGCGATCCTCCCGGCGTACGACCCGATGATGGACTCCTCGAAGGTGCGGCACGTCCTGGTGCGCCACGAGCAGGGCGCCGGTCACGCGGCCACGGGCTACGCGCAGGCCACCGGCAGGGTCGGGGTGTGCATGGCGACGTCAGGCCCCGGTGCCACGAACCTCGTCACGCCGATCGCCGACGCCCACATGGACTCCGTCCCGCTGGTCGCGATCACCGGCCAGGTCGCCTCGAAGGCGATCGGCACGGACGCCTTCCAGGAGGCGGACATCTGCGGCATCACGATGCCGATCACCAAGCACAACTTCCTGGTCACCGACCCGGCCGAGATCCCGCGGACGATCGCCGAGGCGTTCCACATCGCCGCCACCGGCCGCCCGGGTCCGGTCCTGGTCGACATCGCCAAGGACGCGCTGCAGGCGCAGACCACCTTCGTCTGGCCGCCGCACACCGACCTGCCCGGCTACCGCCCGGTGACCAAGCCGCACGCCAAGCAGATCCGCGAGGCGGCCCGGCTGATCGTCGAGTCCAAGCGCCCGGTGCTCTATGTCGGCGGCGGCGTCATGAAGGCCGGCGCCACCGCCGAGCTGCGGGTGCTGGCCGAGCTGACCGGCGCGCCGGTGACGACCACCCTGATGGCGCTGGGCTCCTTCCCCGACAGCCACCCGCAGCACGTCGGCATGCCCGGCATGCACGGCGCGGTCACCGCCGTCACCGCGCTGCAGAAGTCGGACCTGCTGATCACGCTCGGCGCCCGCTTCGACGACCGGGTCACGGGCAAGCTGGACTCCTTCGCGCCGTTCGCGAAGGTCGTGCACGCCGACATCGACCCGGCGGAGATCGGCAAGAACCGCGCCGCGGACGTGCCGATCGTCGGTGACGCCCGCGAGGTCATCGCCGACCTGATCGTGGCCGTCAAGGCCGAGTACGACGCCGGCCACAAGGGCGACTACACCGCCTGGTGGAAGGACCTCAACCGCTGGCGGGAGACCTACCCGCTGGGTTACGACCTGCCCGAGGACGGCAGCCTGTCGCCGCAGCAGGTCATCGAGCGGATCGGCCGGCTCGCCCCGGACGACACGATCTACGCGGCGGGCGTGGGCCAGCACCAGATGTGGGCCGCCCACTTCATCGACTACGAAAAGCCCTCGACGTGGCTGAACTCCGGCGGCGCCGGGACCATGGGCTACGCCGTGCCGGCCGCGATGGGCGCCAAGGCCGGGCAGCCGGAGCGGACGGTCTGGGCGATCGACGGTGACGGCTGCTTCCAGATGACCAATCAGGAACTGGTCACCTGCGCGCTGAACAACATCCCGATCAAGGTCGCGATCATCAACAACGGTGCGCTGGGCATGGTCCGCCAGTGGCAGACCCTGTTCTACAACCAGCGCTACTCCAACACCGTGCTGCACTCCGGCCCGGAGTCCGACGGGCTCGTGACGGCGGGCAAGTCCAGCGGCGGCACCCGCGTCCCGGACTTCGTGAAGCTGTCCGAGGCCATGGGCTGTGTCGCGATGCGCTGCGAGGACCCGGCCGAGCTGGACGCGGTCATCGCCAAGGCCAACGCGATCAACGACCGCCCGGTCGTGGTCGATTTCATCGTCCACGAGGACGCGCAGGTGTGGCCGATGGTCGCCGCCGGCACGTCCAACGACGAGGTCATGGCCGCCCGGGGCGTGCGTCCCGACTTCGGCGACAACGAAGACGACTGATCCCAGGACGTCACGGACGCACGGAAGAAGAGAGAAGACCGACCATGTCCAAGCACACGCTCTCCGTCCTGGTGGAGAACACCCCCGGCATCCTGGCCCGGATCGCCGCCCTGTTCTCCCGCCGCGGCTTCAATATCGACTCCCTCGCGGTCGGTGTCACCGAGCACCCCGACATCTCCCGCATCACCATCGTGGTCACCGTCGAGTCGCTGCCGCTCGAACAGGTCACCAAGCAGCTCAACAAGCTCGTCAACGTTCTGAAGATCGTCGAGCTGGAGCCGGGCTCCGCGATCCAGCGGGAACTGGTCCTCGCCAAGGTCCGCGCCGACAACGAGACCCGCTCGCAGATCGTCGAGATCGTCCAGCTCTTCCGCGCCAAGACGGTCGACGTCTCCCCGGAGGCCGTCACCATCGAGGCCACCGGCTCCAGCGACAAGCTGGAGGCGATGCTGAAGATGCTGGAGCCGTTCGGCATCAAGGAATTGGTGCAGTCCGGCACCATCGCGATAGGGCGTGGCGCCCGGTCCATCACCGACCGCTCGCTGCGTGCCCTGGACCGTTCGGCCTGACCCACGGTCCCCCCTGGTGGACCGCACGGCGTCGTGTCCGAGTGACACGGCGCCGCCCCGCCGCTCGCATGGCGAGACCCGCGAACCTTCCTCACCCCGCCCGACGTACTGTGTGGGCAACCAGCTAGATCCAAGGAGATACCCGAAGTGGCCGAGCTGTTCTACGACGACGATGCCGACCTGTCCATCATCCAGAACCGCAAGGTCGCGGTGATCGGCTACGGCAGCCAGGGCCACGCCCACGCGCTGTCGCTGCGCGACTCGGGCGTCGATGTGCGCGTCGGTCTGCATGAGGGGTCGAAGTCCAAGGCCAAGGCCGAGGAGCAGGGCCTGCGTGTGGTGACGCCCGCCGAGGCGGCGGCCGAGGCCGACGTCATCATGATCCTGGTGCCGGACCCGATCCAGGCCAAGGTCTACGAGGAGTCCATCAAGGACAACCTCAAGGACGGCGACGCGCTGTTCTTCGGCCACGGTCTGAACGTGCGCTACGGCTTCATCAAGGCCCCGGCCGGTGTCGACGTGTGCATGGTCGCCCCCAAGGGCCCCGGTCACCTCGTGCGCCGTCAGTACGAGGAAGGCCGTGGTGTGCCGTGCATCGCTGCGGTGGAGCAGGACGCGACGGGCAAGGGCTTCGCGCTGGCGCTGTCGTACGCCAAGGGCATCGGTGGCACCCGTGCCGGCGTCATCAAGACCACGTTCACCGAGGAGACCGAGACCGACCTGTTCGGTGAGCAGGCGGTCCTGTGCGGTGGCGCCTCGGCGCTGGTCAAGGCCGGTTTCGAGACGCTGGTCGAGGCGGGCTACCAGCCCGAGATCGCGTACTTCGAGTGCCTGCACGAGCTCAAGCTGATCGTGGACCTCATGTACGAGGGCGGCCTGGAGAAGATGCGTTGGTCGGTCTCGGAGACCGCCGAGTGGGGTGACTACATCACCGGCCCGCGGATCGTGAACGAGAACACCAAGGCCGAGATGAAGAAGGTGCTCGCCGAGATCCAGGACGGCACCTTCGCCAACAACTGGATGGCGGAGTACAACGCCGGTCTGCCGAAGTACAACGAGTACAAGAAGGCCGACGAGGACCACCTCCTGGAGACCACGGGCAAGCAGCTGCGCAAGCTGATGAGCTGGGTCGACGACGAGGCGTGAGCCCGTGGGACAGGGGGCCGCGACGCACCTCGCGGCCCCCTCGTCCATGAGGCGCCACCGCCTTGTCCACCGCGTCGAACACGCATGGGTGATCCTGACGCCGAGGCGCAGGACGTGCCCCGAACCGCCACTACACTCAAACCACAAGCGCGTCAGGCTCACAGCGTCGTGCGTCTTCCACGCGGCTGCCCCCTTCACCGCCTTCGGCCGTCGGGACGGCCGTCCGCGAAGGACTAGTGAGGACTGAAGACCACGTGAGCTCGAAACCTGTCGTACTGATCGCCGAAGAACTGTCGCCCGCCACCGTCGACGCTCTCGGTCCGGACTTCGAGATCCGGCACTGCAACGGCGCGGACCGCGCCGAGCTGCTGCCCGCGATCGCCGATGTCGATGCCATCCTCGTGCGCAGCGCGACGAAGGTCGACGCCGAGGCCATCGCGGCCGCGGGGAAGCTGAAGGTCGTCGCCCGTGCGGGCGTGGGCCTGGACAACGTCGACGTGCCCGCCGCCACCAAGGCCGGCGTGATGGTCGTCAACGCCCCGACCTCCAACATCGTCACCGCGGCCGAGCTCGCCTGCGGTCTGCTGGTCGCCACGGCCCGTAACATCCCGCAGGCCAACACCGCCCTGAAGAACGGCGAGTGGAAGCGCAGCAAGTACACCGGCGTCGAGCTGAGCGAGAAGACCCTCGGCGTGGTCGGCCTGGGCCGGATCGGCGTGCTGGTCGCCCAGCGGATGTCCGCCTTCGGCATGAAGGTCGTCGCCTACGACCCCTACATCCAGCCGGCCCGCGCCGCGCAGATGGGCGTCAAGCTCCTCACCCTCGACGAGCTGCTGGAGGTCGCGGACTTCATCACCGTCCACCTCCCCAAGACCCCCGAGACGGTCGGTCTGATCGGCGACGAGGCGCTCCACAAGGTCAAGCCTTCGGTCCGCATCGTCAACGCCGCGCGTGGCGGGATCGTGGACGAGGCGGCGCTGGCCACCGCCCTGAAGGAGGGCCGGGTCGCCGGCGCCGGCCTGGACGTCTACGCGTCCGAGCCCTGCACCGACTCGCCGCTCTTCGAGTTCGACCAGGTCGTCGCCACCCCGCACCTCGGCGCGTCGACGGGCGAGGCACAGGAGAAGGCCGGTATCTCGGTCGCCAGGTCGGTGCGCCTGGCGCTCGCCGGCGAACTGGTGCCGGACGCGGTCAACGTCCAGGGCGGCGTGATCGCCGAGGACGTCAAGCCGGGTCTGCCGCTGGCCGAGCGCCTCGGCCGGATCTTCACCGCGCTGGCCGGCGAGGTCGCGCTGCGGCTCGACGTCGAGGTCTACGGCGAGATCACCCAGCACGACGTCAAGGTGCTGGAGCTGTCCGCGCTCAAGGGCGTGTTCGAGGACGTCGTCGACGAGACGGTGTCGTACGTCAACGCCCCGCTGTTCGCGCAGGAGCGCGGCGTCGAGGTGCGGCTGACGACCAGCAGCGAGTCGCCCGAGCACCGCAATGTGGTGACCGTGCGCGGCACCCTCGCCGGTGGCGACGAGATCTCGATCTCCGGCACGCTGTCCGGCCACAAGAACACCCAGAAGATCGTCGCGGTCGGTGAGCACTCCATCGACCTGGCGCTCGCCGACCACATGGCGTTCCTGCGCTACAGCGACCGTCCGGGTGTCGTGGGCACCGTCGGCCGGATCCTGGGCGAGGCCGGTATCAACATCGGCAACATGCAGGTCTCCCGTGCCGATGTCGGTGGCGAGGCGCTGGTCGCGCTGACCATCGACGACACGATCCCGGCGAGTGTGCTCACCGAGATCGCGGAGGAGATCGGTGCGACCTCCGTGCGTGCGGTGAACCTCGGCGGCTGATCCGCCGGATCCAGCAGCTCGACGGGCCCGGGCCCCGCTTCGGCGGAGTCCGGGCCCGTGTGCGTGTCGGGGTGTACTCCGGTCCGGTGAATATCTCTCCGCCCGCCCGCTATGGATGACAGGACCAACCATTCACCCGAATGGCGTATCCGGTGTCGAAGGTGCGGGGCCCTCCAACACCGTCCAGGGGCCGACGGAGCCCGCCGGGCACCGCACGTCCCGACTCGCTGAGGGGGTCTTCGCGTCGCGCAATGGGAACTGCGCGCGCCCCCGCCGACGCGTGCGGAAGGAGACGAGACGCCATGAATGCACCCCTGGGTGACACCCCTCAGGACCTGACAGGTCTGCATGTGGTCGACGAGGAGGGCGCCAAGGTCGGCACGGTCCAGCAGGTCTACCGCGACGACGCCACCAACGCCCCCGAGTGGATCACGGTGCGTACCGGGCTCTTCGGGATGAAGGAGACGTTCGTGCCGCTCGCCGGGGCGCGGCGGACCGAGGGCGAACTGCGCGTGCCGCATACCAAGGACCGGATCAAGGAAGCGCCGCGGATCGACGCCGAAGGCCATCTCGATCCCTCCGAGGAGGCCGAGCTCTATCGCCACTACGGACTGACCAGGCCAGGCGCCGGCGGGCCCGCCGCGGGCGGCGACACCTCGCGTTCCGACACCGTCATGACCGCAGGCCCCGAGGCCGGGATGAGCGCCGGCGCGCGGGGCAAGTCCATGGGGGAGAGTCCGCAGGGCCGTCCGATGGAGGGCGAGCGCAACAAGCTGGTGACCGAGCCGCCGGCACGCACGGATCGCCCGATGGCCGGGGCGGGTGCCGGGTCGATGGCCACGTCGCGCGGGCGTGACGAGGGGGACGCCATGAGCAAGGAGCAGATGGAGGAGATCGTGCTCTCCGAGGAGCAGATGCAGATCGGCACCGAGGAGCACGAGAGCGGCCGGGCGCATCTGCGCAAGCACGTGGTCACCGAGGAGGTGCACCGGACGGTCCCGGTGTCCCACGAGGAAGTGCGCATGGTCCGCGAGCGCATCACCGACGAGGAGCGCGAGGCCGGAAGCACCACGTCGAAGCTCGGCGACGGTGAGGTGGAGGTCGTCCTGCACGAGGAACAGGCCGTGATCAGCAAGCGGACCGTACCGGTCGAGCGCGTTCACCTGGAGACCGAGCGGGTGACCGAGCAGCAGGACATCAACACCGAGATCCGCAAGGAGGAGCTGGAGTTCGACGACGGCCTGCAGCACCCCAAGGGCGGCAAGAAGGGGCCTGGGCCCGATCGGCTCCGGTGATCCCTGGGGGCGTCTCGACCGGGGGAGCGGCGGAGGCCGGGCGGCATTCCCGGCCTCCGCCGGCAACCTCCCGTGGAGGCATCCCGCTCGCCCACCGCACCTGTACGTGCGTTTAATACAACCGTCTGGTACGAGCGTATGGCGCCCCGGTAGGCTGCCCGTATGGGACACCGCGAAGATCTTCTGGAGGGCGCCAAGCGGTGCCTGGTGGAGAAGGGGTACGCCCGCACCACCGCCCGCGACATCGTGGCCGCGTCCGGCGCCAACCTCGCCTCCATCGGCTATCACTACGGCTCCAAGGACGCCCTGATGCGCAAGGCGCTCATCGCGTCCATCGAGGAGTGGGGCGCCGGAGTGGCGGAGGCCTCCACGCTCGACGCCGTGGCGGCCCCGGACGCCGAACCCCTGGAGCGGTTCGCGGCGGTCTGGGACCGGATCCTGCGACACATCGCCACCGAAAGGGAGTTCATCGCCTCGCAGGTCGAGGTGCTGGGACTGCTGCCGCGCGACGAGGGGCTGCGCGCGGCGATTGGGGAGGCCCAACCGGAGGGCGGCGAGGGACTCGTCGCGGTCTTCGAAGGGGTGCCGGACACCGAGGTCGACGCGGAGGCCGCCCAGGTCGTCGGCTCCTTCTATCAGGCGCTGCTCACCGGCCTGATGGTGCAGTCGCTGCTCACGCCGGACGCGATGCCCACCGGCCGCGACCTGGCCGACGCACTGAGCCGGGTCACCGCCGGTCAGGTGCTCGGGCGACCGCGGCCCGCAGGGGAGTAGCCGCCGAGAGGCTCCGTCCGGGCCGACGCCCTTACAGACGTGCCGACTTGAGCGCCATGTGCAGCAGCAGACGGTCCTCGCCCTCGGCGAGATCGAGGCCGGTGAGCTTCTCCACCCGGCCCAGGCGGTAGTAGAGGGTCTGGCGGTGGATGCCCAGCAGCTGCGCGGTCCGCCCGGCCTGACCCGCGCAGTCGAGGAACGCCTCGGCGGTCCGGGCGAGTTCGGTGTGGGCCGGGGCGAGCAGCGGCCTGACGGCCGGGTCGGCCGTCGCGTCCGGCAAGGCCGTCAGCAGGCGATACGCGCCGAGGGTGTCCCACTGGGCGACGGCACCCAGGCGCGGCTCGGCGCGGGCCGCGCGGGCCGCGTCGAGGGCTTCCCGCCAGGCGGCGGGCAGATCGGTCAACTCCTGCGTGGCGGTGCCGATACCGGCCGCGCCCGACCCGGCGGCCGCAGCGCCGTTGCGCGCGGTGTCCCGCTTCGTCCGGCCGTCGTCGCCGCCCGGCCGGCCCGCGGCTGCCCGAGCCGCGCTCGCCCGGGGCGAGCGCAGCAGATGCTCCGCCACGGTGTGCGCCGGGGTGAGGGAGTTGGGCGAGCGGAGCCGTACCAGCGCGGCCAGTACCGGCGCTGGCGCCGTCGATGGGGTGCGGCCGGCCGCCGCGCCGCCCGTGGCGCCTTCGGACCCGGTGCCCCGCCCTTCCGGGCGGCCGTCGCGGGGCTGCGCGACCGTGGCCGCGGCGGCGGAAGGGGCCGCGCCCCCGGCGTCGGGAAGCCCGGCGCCCGCGGGCAGCGCGCAGGCTGCGAGGAGTCCGGGCAGGCTCGGCAGGGGTGCCGCGTCGGTATCCGTGGTGTCCCACGGCAGCACGGCGACCAGCGTGAGCGGGACGCCGGGTGTGAACCGCAGGCTGTCCCGGAGGGCGTCGTCCAGGGCGGCGGCCGCGGCCGCCCGGCCGCCCGGCGCGGAGTACAGCAACTCCCGCAGCAGATCGCCCAGTTCGGATCCGGCCCGGGCCTCGTCCGCCAGCAGGGCGCCGATCCGTGCGGCGGTCTCCATGGCCTGGGCGATCCGGGGGTCGGGCGGCGTGCCCTCGCCGCCGAGCGCGAGGTCGGTGAGGTGCCCGTCGTCCAGCAGCCAGACGTAGCCGTGCACGATGCCGCGATGCCGCACCGGCAGACAGATCCGGCCCTTGAAGACGCCCGCTGCCGGGTCCGGCGGGATGCGCAGGGCGGTCTTGGCGCGGGCGATACCGAACGCCTCGAACCACGCCCGGACCGCCGCGGACGACCGCCGCTGGAGGATCGACCGGGTGCGTACCGGGTCCATCACCTCGTCGTCGTCGCCCTCGTGGGCGCCGAAGGCGATCAGCCCGAAGTCCCGGTCCTCCAGCGTCGCCGGGGCGCTGAGCGCCGACGAGATCTCGTCCACGAGCTGCTGGTAGTCGCCTCGCATCCGCCGCCAGGCCCCTCTTTCCGTCGCCTCAGCCGTCACCACTGGTACCACCGATCGCACCGGAACATCGACGGCGCTCTCGCCCCTCCTACCCCTCTCGTCCGTCCCGCCTGTCCCACCTCTTACGCCTCGCGAGGGGCATCCCGCCCCTTCCCGCTCCCATTCTCATACATCTGTCTGAGATCCCGACCACGAAGGCGTGACAGCTGTCGATGGCAGGAAGATGGCGAGATCCTTAAGTTTCAGGTGGCTCATCTTGCCGTTGCCCGCCAGCCCGGCGCCCGCCCGGCATTCGTCATCCTGAATCGTGGAGGTGCCCCATGCTGGGTCCCGTGCTTCTCGCCGCAGCGCGCAGCGACAGCATCCGCCGCATCGTCGCGGCCGCTCCGGTCACCCGCCCCGTGGTGAACCGTTTCGTCGCAGGCGAGCGTCTGGACGAGTCCATGGCGGCCGTCCGGACCCTTGCCGCGCGCGGTATGGAGGTCACTCTCGACCACCTCGGCGAGGACATCACGGACCCCGTGGAGGCGCTGCGCAACCGCGACGCCTACCTGCACCTGACCGAGGCGCTGACCGAGCAGGGACTCGGCGAGCGGGCCGAGATGTCCGTCAAGCTCTCCGCCTTCGGCCAGGCCCTGCCCGGTGGACACGAGCTGGCCCTCAAAAACGTCACTCCGGTGGTCGAAGCCGCCGCCGAGGCCGGCACGACGGTGACCCTCGACATGGAGGACCACACCACCGTCGACTCCACGCTCGCGATCCTCGCCGAGCTGCGTGAGCGCTTCCCCCGGACGGGTGCGGTGCTGCAGTCCTACCTCTTCCGTACCGAGGACGACTGTCACGCGCTCGCCGGGGAAGGCTCCCGGGTGCGGCTGGTCAAGGGCGCGTACAAGGAGCCCGCGACCGTCGCCTTCCAGGACAAGCGGGAGGTCGACAAGGCGTACGTGCGCTGCCTGAAGATTCTGATGGCCGGGAAGGGCTATCCCATGATCGGGTCGCACGACCCGCGGATGGTCGCCATCGCCCAGGAGCTCGCGCACCGCAACGGACGCAAGCCGGCCGACTTCGAATACCAGATGCTCTACGGCATCCGGGAGGCCGAGCAGACGCGACTGGTCGCCGAGGGACACCGCATGCGGGTGTATGTCCCCTATGGCACGGACTGGTACGGATACTTCATGCGGCGGCTCGCGGAGCGCCCGGCGAACATGGCGTTCTTCCTGCGATCGCTCGCGACCCGCGGCTGATCCCCCCGCGGCGGCGGGCAGGGGTGGATGCTGGAAGCCCGGGGCGACCCCCGGACAGCAGAGCCCGCAGCCGCCCACCCACGCGGCCACGGCCGCAGCTTTACCGACGTACGAAACCGACGAGCGAAATCGAAGGAGACACGGCCGCTATGGACGCTGTGACCCAGGTCCCCGTGCCGGTTAACGAGCCGGTCAACACCTACGCCCCCGGCACCCCGGAGCGTTCCCGCCTGGAGGCCAAGCTCAAGGAGCTGGCCGGAAACCCGATCGACCTGCCGATGACCATCGGTGGCGAGCGGCGGCTGGGCGGTGGCGAGCGCTTCGACGTCGTGCAGCCCCACAACCACGCGGCGAAGCTCGGCACGTACGCCAACGCCACGGACAAGGACGCCCAGGACGCCGTCGACGCCGCCCTGGCCGCCGCCCCGGCCTGGCGCGAGATGGCCTTCGACGACCGCGCCGCGATCATCCTCAAGGCCGCCGACCTGCTCTCCGGCCCCTGGCGCGAGACGCTGGCAGCGGCCACCATGCTGGGCCAGTCCAAGACCGCCCAGCAGGCCGAGATCGACACGCCGTGCGAGCTCATCGACTTCTGGCGCTTCAACGTGCACTTCGCACGCCAGATCCTGGCCGAGCAGCCGCCGGTGAACTCCCCCGGCGTGTGGAACCGCTCGGACCACCGCCCCCTCGAGGGCTTCGTCTACGCGATCACGCCGTTCAACTTCACCGCGATCGCCGGCAACCTCCCGACCGCGCCCGCCCTCATGGGCAACGTCGTCGTCTGGAAGCCGTCCCCGACGCAGACGCTCGCCGCCGTGCTGCTCATGCAGGTGCTGGAGGAGGCCGGACTGCCCAAGGGCGTCATCAACCTCGTCACCGGCGACGGCAAGGACGTCTCCGAGGTGGCCCTGAACCACCCCGACCTGGCGGGCATCCACTTCACGGGTTCGACCAAGACCTTCCAGTACCTGTGGAAGACGGTCGGCAACAACATCGAGAAGTACAAGACCTACCCGCGCCTCGTCGGCGAGACCGGCGGCAAGGACTTCATCGTCGGCCACCCGTCGGCGGACCGCGCCGTGCTGAAGACCGCCATGACCCGTGGCGCCTTCGAGTTCCAGGGCCAGAAGTGCTCCGCGGCCTCCCGCGCGTACGTCCCGGCCTCCCTGTGGAACTCCGGCCTCAAGGAAGAGTTCGCGGCCGAGGTCGACTCCCTGACCATGGGCGACGTGTCCGACCTGACGAACTTCATGTCCGCCGTCATCGACGAGCGTTCGTTCGCCAAGAACAAGGCGGCGATCGACCGCGCCAAGGCCGACCCGAGCGTCGAGGTCGTCGCCGGCGGCACGTACGACGACAGTGAGGGCTACTTCGTCCGCCCGACGGTCCTGGTCTCCACCGATCCGGAGAACGAGATCTTCAAGGAGGAGTACTTCGGCCCGATCCTGGGTGTCTACGTCTACGAGGACGCCGAGTACGACGCGATGCTGGAGCAGATGGAGTCCGCTTCCGCTTACGGCCTGACCGGCTGCGTCATCGCCCAGGACCGTGCCGCTGCCGCTGCGACCTGCGAGAAGCTGCGCTTCGCCGCGGGCAACTTCTACATCAACGACAAGCCCACCGGCGCCGTCGTCGGCCAGCAGCCCTTCGGTGGCGGCCGCGCGTCCGGCACCAACGACAAGGCCGGCGCCAAGCAGAACCTGATGCGCTGGACGTCCACCCGCTCCATCAAGGAGACGCTGGTGCCCCCGACGGACTACCGCTACCCGCACATGGGCTGACGCCCGTCCGCGGCGTCGCACGCCGCAGCACCGCACGGACCGCCCCGGGCCTCTCCAGGCCCGGGGCGGTCCGTCGTGTGTGTGGTCCGGGTCCGGGCCGCCGGGGGCTGCCGTACGCCCCCGAAAGAGGCTGTTCGCGGGGGTGGCCGTCTCAGATAGTAGGAAGCCCAAGTAATTGTGCAGACATCACGGCCGAGCTGTCCTAGCTTTGTAGGAGCCGAACGTATCGCTCCATCGAGCGAAGGCGGATGCGGCCCGGTGCGCGAGCGCAGGTGATCCCTGCCGCGCCGAGGCCCCCGCCCCTGACGGCCGCTTCTGGATCGACGCATCCCACCTTTCTCGGGGCTCTTTGGCATTGGAGACGTGAATCATGGCCGAGACTGCTGTCCGCAGGACCCGTCACTCCGCCCGTACGACCAACGAGGCCGACCGCAGGAACGCGGCAGCCGCCCTCCAGCGGGCGCTCGACCGCCGCGACAACGGCGGCTCCACCGGGCACTGATTCCGCTCGCTCGTCAGCTCGTCAGCTCGTCAGCTCGTCAGCACTTCGGCCCGCCGCCCGTCAGCGGCGGCGGGCCGCCATGCCGACCTGTGCCCGCCTCACCGCCCGCGCGAGCGGGTCACCTCGAAGTGATCGACGCGCTCGCCGGATTCGGCCAGTGCGGTGACCTTCATCCGGGGGTGGCGTCCCGGCTCGACGGCGACGGCGATGAACGAGAACCCGGTGTAGCGCACCCGCGACCAGGCCACGGTGTCCTTCGCCTTCGTCCGGTCCTTGGTCCAGTGGTAGGTCTCGACCTCGTCGAGGTGGTGCTCGTGCCCCTCATAGCTGTCCGGTACGGGGAAGTCGTACAGCGCCTTGCCCGCGCCGCCCGCGGTGACGTAGACGATGCCCTCGCGGGCCGCGTCGACGCTCTCGCCCGGCGGCACCTTCTTGGCCACCCGGCCGCTCCTGAGGGCGTCCGTCCGCTCGTAGACGTGATTGTGGCCGTTGACGACCAGATCGACGCGGTGCTTGTCGAAGAGCGGCAGCCAGGCGTCCCGCACCCCGCCGTCCGAGGCGTGCGAGCTGGTGGTGGAGAACGCGCAGTGGTGGAAGAAGACCACGACGAAGTCGATGCCGTCGGCGGCCCGCAGCTCCCCGAGCCGGCGGTCCAGCCAGCGGGTCTGCGCACCGCCGGTGTAGCCCTGGTTGGCGGGGATCTCGTAGGACACGTCGTTGGCGTCCAGCGCGACGACCGCGACATTGCCGTAGGTGAAGGAGTAGACGCCCGGGGCGTTGCGGGCGTCCGGACCGTTGCCCGGCAGCGTCCAGCGGGCGTTCTGGCCGCCGTAGCCGTGCGGGGAGTACCAGGCCTCCATGTCGTGGTTGCCGGTCGTCACCATCCACGGCACGGACTTGGCCACCGACTCGGTCTGGGCCAGGAACTGGTCCCACACCCGCGCGTCATAGGTGTCGTGCTCCGTGCCCTGGCCGTCGGAGTCCGCGTAGCAGATGTCGCCCGCGTGGAGGTGGAACGCCGGGTTCTGACCCAGGATCAACTGGTCGTTGGCGAGGGCGTCGTAGCTCACGCCCTGGTCACCGAAGGCGGTGAAGACGAACGGCTCGGCGCGTGCCGGGGCGGTCCGGAAGGTGCCGACGGTCGAGAAGTGCCGCGGGTCGGCCGGGTCGAATCCGTCGTGCCCGACGCCGTAGTAGTACGTGGTGCCGGGCCGCAGGCCGTCCAGCGCCGCATGCAGGTAGAACTGCTGCACCGCCGGCAGCTTCGCGGAGAGCGACGGCGTGTGCAGGTCACGCACCTCGGCCTCGACCTTGCGCCCCAGGTCCCACGGCTTCAGGCCCACCCGCAGATACGGCCGGCGCACCGCGAGCGGCACCTGCCAGCCCACCCGCATCTGGCTGCGGGGATCGGCGCCGAAGGCCAGATGCCGCCCGAACGGCGCGACCATCGACCCGTCCACCGCCGCGGCGGCCGGCGACGGCAGGAGAACGGGGGAGCCGGCCTGCGCGGAACCGGACAGCAGACCGGAGCCCGCGATGACGCCCGCGGTGGCGGCCGAACTCCGCAGCAGCCCCCGCCGGGTCAGCTTCGTACGGAGGTACTCGTGCTGCTCGGGCATGCTCATCCGGGCCGCGAGCCGCTCCGGAATCCCGACGCGAGGGGTGTGCGAGGGCAGGGGGCCGGCCCCCCGGGAAGTACCAGTCATGCCCCCGAATGTCCCAGCGCGACCCTGCGGGAGCGGGGCGCCCGGGTGAACGCCGGTTGACCGGTTCCCCATGTGTCCGTATGACGGACGTTACGTGTCAATCAATGGGACGGAGAGTAGGGTCCAGACATGTCTCGCAGCATTCGCCTCGCAGTGATCCCCGGTGACGGTATCGGCCAGGAAGTCGTGGCCCAGGGCCTGAAGGTCCTGACCGCTGTCCTCCCGCAGGACGTCAAGTTGGAAACCAAGGAGTACGACCTTGGTGCCAAGCGATGGCACGCGACCGGCGACACGCTCCCGGACGAGGAACTGGCGTCCCTCAAGAACCACGACGCGATCCTGCTCGGCGCGATCGGCGACCCCTCCGTACCCTCCGGTGTGCTGGAGCGCGGTCTGCTGCTCAAGCTCCGCTTCGCGTTCGACCACTTCGTCAACCTGCGCCCCTCGAAGCTCTTCCCGAACACCACCACGCCGCTCGCCGGCCGCCCCGACATCGACTTCGTCGTGGTCCGCGAGGGCACCGAGGGCCCGTACACCGGCAACGGCGGCAGCCTGCGCACCGGCACCCCCGCCGAGGTCGCCACCGAGGTCAGCCTCAACACCGCCTACGGCGTCGAGCGCGTGGTCCGGGACGCCTACGAGCGGGCCAACAACCGCCCCCGCAAGAAGCTGACGCTGGTCCACAAGAACAACGTCCTGGTCTACGCCGGACACATGTGGAAGAACATCTTCGACAAGGTCGGCCAGGAGTACCCCGAGGTCACCACCGACTACCTGCACGTCGACGCGGCGACGATCTTCTTCGTCACCCAGCCCGAGCGGTTCGACGTGATCGTCACCGACAACCTCTTCGGCGACATCCTCACCGACCTCGCCGCGGCCGTCACCGGCGGTATCGGCCTGGCCGCATCCGGGAACATCAACCCGACCGGCGAGTTCCCCTCGATGTTCGAGCCGGTGCACGGCTCCGCGCCGGACATCGCGGGCACCGGCAAGGCCGACCCGACGGCGACGATCCTCTCGGTCTCGCTGCTGCTGCGCCACCTCGGCTTCGACGCCGAGGCCGCCCGTATCGAGGAGGCCGTCGCGGCCGACCTGGAGGCCCGGGACGGCACGGCCCGCACCACCGACGAGATCGGCGACGTGCTCGCCGCGCGCGTAGCGGGCTGATCCCGCAGCGCACCGATCCGCATCACGCACGGCGCCGGGACCACGGGTCCCGGCGCCGTCGCGTTGTCCCGGCCTGGGCTACCGCCCGGTTGGGTGCGACCATCGGACCCGGACCGCGCACACGTTTTCCCCCCGCGGAGCCCTACGAGCGATAATCGGACGTGGGGCCGCTGTCCGCGAGGAAACTCGGACGTCCCAGTAACCACCCGGGTACGTCCTGTGCACGTCGTGAGCGCGGCCCTCACAACCGCACCGGTACCGCACAACCCAGGGGGTGCCTCCTGGACCCCTCAGCCCCCCGGCCGGAGGGCCGGCCCGGTGACCGCGGTATTCGGAACACGCAGTGAAGGACACGCATTCATGACGACGCCCACGATCGAGCTCAAGCCCTCCTCGCACCCGCTGTCCGATGCGGAGCGGGAGCGGATCCTGGCCGGCCCCGGCTTCGGCCGCTACTTCACCGACCACATGGTGACGATCAAGTGGACCGAGGGACGCGGCTGGCACGACGCCGAGCTCGTGCCCTACGCGCCGCTGTCCATCGACCCGGCGAACATGACGCTGCACTACGCGCAGACGATCTTCGAGGGCCTGAAGGCGTACCGCCAGCCCGACGGCACCGTCGCCACCTTCCGGCCGGACGCCAACGCCCGCCGCTTCCAGTCCTCCGCGCGCCGCCTGGGCATGCCCGAGCTGCCCGTCGACACCTTCATCGCCGCCTGTGACGCACTGGTCACGCAGGACAAGGCGTGGGTGCCGGCCGCCGGCGAGGAGTCGCTCTACCTGCGTCCGTTCATGTTCGCCACCGAGGTGGGTCTCGGCGTCAAGCCGGCCAACGAGTACCTCTTCATCGTCATCGCCTCCCCGGCCGGTGCCTACTTCCCCGGCGGTGTGAAGCCGGTCTCGGTGTGGCTGTCGGAGGAGTACGTCCGGGCCACCCCGGGGGGTACCGGCGCGGCCAAGACCGGCGGCAACTACGCCGCTTCCCTGGTCGCCCAGGCCCAGGCCGCCGAGCACGGCTGCGACCAGGTGGTGTGGCTGGACGCGATCGAGCGTCGCTGGATCGAGGAGATGGGGGGCATGAACCTCTACTTCGTGTTCGGCAACCGCATCATCACCCCCGAGCTGACCGGCTCGCTGCTGCCCGGCATCACCCGTGACTCGCTGCTGAGCATCGCCGCCGACCTGGGATACGAGGTCGCCGAGGGCCGGATCTCCGTCAGCGACTGGAAGGCGGCGGCCGAGGACGGCGCGCTCACCGAGGTCTTCGCGTGCGGCACCGCCGCGGTCATCACGCCGGTGGGCTCGGTGAAGTCCACCCGCGCCTCCTGGACGATCGCGGACGGGGAGCCGGGCGAGGTCACCATGAAGCTCCGCAAGGCGCTGCTGGACATCCAGACCGGCGCCGGCGCCGACACCCACGGGTGGATGCACCCGCTCGGCTGAGCCAGGACGCACAAGGGCCGCCCGGCGCAGGATGATCTGCCGGGCGGCCCTTCGCGTGCGGTGCGCGACCGCCGGGTGGTTACCCCTGGCCCGCCGGGGCCACGGCGGCGTCCGGCTCGCTGTCCGGCTCGTCCTCCGCCGTCCGCGTTTCCGCCGCGACCTCCGCCGTCGGCGCGAGGTGCTCCCGCCTCGAAAGCAGCAGGCACAGGGTGCCGGCGACGCCAGCGGACAGCAGGAAGCTGAAGTCGATCCCGCCGGTCCAGGCGACCAGCGGGCCGGTGTAGAGCGGGGTGTCCACGGCGGCCACACCGATCAGCGAGCCCGCGGCCCAGGCGGCCGTGGCACGCGGGTTCCAGCCCGCACGGAACCAGTAACGCCCGCCGCGCGTACGGCGGTTGAAGACCTGAAGCGCGTCCGGGTCGTACTCTCCCCGGCAGCGCAGGAAGCCGATGACGGTGATCACCGCCCACGGTGTGCCGACCGCCGTCAGCAGCAGCACGAAGGACGTCATGGCGTCCTGCGCAGCCCAGGCGAAGTGGCCGAGGAAGACGAAGACCGTGGCGAGGGCCGCGACGACGTACGTGGCCTGGGTGCGGCTGGCGCGCGGCAGGATCGCGTCCAGGTCCAGGCCCATCGAGTACAGCATCAGTCCGGCGTTGCCGACGGAACCGGCGGAGGCGGCCAGGAACAGCGGGGCGAGGAACCAGAACGGCGCCCCGGCGACGAGTGGACCCGCGTAGTCCTCGCCCGCGCCCACCGCTACGGCGGTGAACGTACCGAAGAGCTGGGGCACCAGCAGGCCGGCGACCAGGCCCAGACAGGTGGACCAGAAGACCTTGCGCGAACTGTGCCGGCGGGGCGAGATGTAGCGGGTGTAGTCGCCGAGCAGGGTGATGAAGGCGATCGGGCCGCTGAGCCCGGCCGAGACCACGGCCAGCAGCCAGGTCGGCCAGAAGCCGCCGAGCAGGTACTCCGGGGCCGCCGGTGCGGCGGTGGTGAAGTCCGGGGCGTAGGCGATCAGGCCGATGGCCAGCAGCGCGCTCATCCCGATGGCCAGGACCCGGCTCAGCCGCAGCAGCAGCCGGTAGCCGTAGACGGCGCCCAGCGCAGTGCACGCGGCGAGCACGGCGTACACGGCCGCGTAGGTGAAGCCGCTGTCGGGCAGGCCGAGGAGCCGGGAGAGGGTGCCGACCACCGCGTCACCGCCGACCCACAGGGTCAGGGCGGTGTAGCCGAGCGAGAGCAGCAGCCCGATCACCGAACCGATCAGCCGGCCGCGGACACCGAAGTGGGCTCCACTGCTGGTGGAGAGGTTGGTACCGGTGCGCAGCGACACCAGCGCGAGGGGCGCGGTCAGCACGGTGCCGAGGACGGTGCCCAGGACGAGTGAGCTCACCGACGGCCAGAAACCCAGGCCGAAGGAGACCGGGAGCCAGCCGAAGATCACTACGCCGAGGGCGAGGTTCGAGCCGAGCAGGATGGAGACGAGGTCGCGGGGTCCGCTGGTGCGTTCCTCGTCCGGAATGGTGTCGACTCCGCGTTGTTCGATCGGCATGAGGGCTCCCCTGAGAGGCCGGACAACAGGTGGGTGAGCGGTGCTCGGGGCGCGTCTCGAAGCGCCCGTTTCTCTGTGTGATGTGTGTGAGGGCTCCGGGCCTGCGCTTCGAGCGCGGCATAAATTAGAGCAGCGCTCAATGTGACTCATCACCACGCCCGAGGTCAATGCTTTCGGCTTGACGGATCACGGGTTAGAGTGTTGCTCTAATCGAGCTGGAGGTGACGGAATGCGGCTGACCCCGACGGAACGCGACCGGCTGCTGCTGTTCAACGCGGCCGAGCTGGCGCGCACGCGCCGGGCCCGCGGACTGAAGCTGAACGTGCCCGAGGCGACCGCGCTCATCGCGGACACAGTCTGCGAGGCGGCGCGGGACGGGCGCCGCCTCGCTCAGGCCATCGAGGCGGCACGCGGCGTGCTCGGCCCGGACGACGTGCTGCCGGGGGTGGCCGATGTGGTCACCGAGGTGCATGTCGAGGCCGTCTTCGACGACGGCTCCCGGCTCGCGGTGGTCAGCGACCCGATCCACGGCGGCGCCCCGGTGCCCGCTGACGTGCGGGCGGAGACGGCCGTGCCCGGCGCGGTGCTGCCAGGGCCGGCCGACCCCGAGCCCGAGCCGGCGCTCCGGCTGACCGTGCGCAACACCGCGACCGTGCCGGTCAGCGTCACCTCCCACTTCCACTTCTTCGAGGCCAACCCCCGGCTGGACTTCGACCGCGGTGCCGCCTACGGCATGCGGCTGTGCGTACCGGCCGGCTCGTCCGTGCGGTTCGACCCGGGCGGCGCCGCGGAGGTCGGGCTGGTGCCGATCGGCGGCGACCGGATCGCGATCGGCTTCGCCGGTCTCGTCGACGGGCCGCTGGACGCGCCGGGCGCGAAGACGGAAGCGCTGCGGCGGGCGGCCGCCTGCGGCTACCTGGGAGCGGAGGAGCAGACATGACCGGCAGCATCGATCCCCACGAGTACGCGTCGGTGCACGGCCCGCGGGCCGGCGACCGCGTCGTTCTCGGCGACTCCGGACTCGTCGTCCGCGTCGAGTCCGACGCCCAGAAGCCCGGCGACGAATTCCTCGCCGGATTCGGCAAGACCGCCCGCGACGGACTGCACCTCAAGGCCACCTCGCTCCGCGAGACGTGCGACGTCGTGATCAGCAACGTGCTGGTCATCGACGCGGTCCAGGGCATCCGCAAGGTGTCCATCGGCATCCGCGAGGGCCGCATCCACGCCATAGGGCGGGCCGGCAACCCCGACACCCTCGACGGCGTCGACGTCGTCGTCGGCACCGGTACCTCGATCGTCTCCGGCGAAGGCATGATCGCCACCGCGGGCGCCGTCGACACCCACGTCCACCTGCTGTCGCCGCGCGTCATGGAGGCCTCGCTCGCCTCCGGCGTGACCACCATCATCGGTCAGGAATTCGGGCCGGTCTGGGGCGTCGGCGTCAACTCCCCCTGGGCGCTCGGCCATGCCTTCAGCGCCTTCGATGCCTGGCCGGTCAACATCGGCTTCCTCGGCCGCGGCTCCTCCTCGGGCGAGGCCCCGCTGGTCGAGGCGCTCGCCGAGGGCGGCGCCTGCGGCTTCAAGGTCCACGAGGACATGGGCGCCCACACCCGCGCTCTCGACACCGCGCTGCGCGTCGCCGAGGAACACGACGTCCAGGTCGCCCTGCACAGCGACGGCCTCAACGAATGCCTCTCCGTCGAGGACACCCTGCGCGTCCTCGACGGCCGGACCATCCACGCCTTCCACATCGAGGGCTGCGGCGGCGGACACGTCCCCAACGTCCTGAAGATGGCCGGCGTCCCCAACGTCATCGGCTCCTCCACCAACCCCACCCTCCCCTTCGGACGGGACGCGGTCGCCGAGCACTACGGCATGATCGTCTCGGTCCACGACCTGAAGACCGACCTGCCGGGCGACGCCGCGATGGCGCGGGACCGCATCCGGGCCGGGACGATGGGCGCCGAGGACGTGCTGCACGACCTCGGGGCGATCGGCATCACCTCCTCCGACGCCCAGGGCATGGGCCGCGCGGGCGAGACCGTACGCCGTACCTTCGCGATGGCCGGGAAGATGAAGGCCGAGCTCGGACCCATGCAGGGCGACGGCGCCCACGACGACAACGCGCGCGTGCTGCGCTATGTCGCCAAGCTGACCATCAACCCCGCGATCGCCCACGGCCTTTCGCACGAGATCGGGTCGATCGAGGTCGGCAAGATGGCCGACATCGTGCTGTGGAAGCCGCAGTTCTTCGGCGCCAAGCCGCAACTGGTGCTGAAGTCCGGCTTCCCGGCCTACGGCGTCACCGGCGATCCGAACGCCGCCACCGACACCTGCGAACCCCTGGTGCTCGGCCCGCAGTTCGGCGCGCACGGCGCCACCCCCGCCGAGATCTCGGTCGCCTTCGTCGCCCGCGCCGCGGCCGAGGGCGGCAACGACGGCATGCCCACCCGCCGCCGACGCGTCGCCGTCCGCGGCACCCGCGGCATCGGCCCTGGCGACCTCGTCCACAACTCCCGTGTCGGACAGGTACAGGTCGACGGGCACAGCGGACTTGTCACCCTGGACGGCGACCCGATGCGCTCGGATCCGGCCGACACCGTCTCGCTGTCCCGCCTGTACTTCCTTTAAGGCAGGCACCGCCGGCGCGCACCCGCACACCGGCCGCCCGCCCTCCGCGCCCCCGGTACCCACCGGGGGTGCGCCCGGCGCGACCGCTGCCCGGTGGCCTCGGGCTCATCACTCGGCCACCCCCACACCAACCGTCACCGCGACCCGTGAGGACCCCCGCATGAACACCCCCGCCGCCGACGGCTTCCGCATGCCCCCGGAGTGGGCCCGGCACGAGCGCACCTGGATGGCCTGGCCCGGCCCCAACTTCACCTTCGGCGAAGAGGGCGGCGAGACGCTGGCCGAGGCGCGCCGGGCCTGGGCCGCTGTGGCCCGCGCCGTACGCCGCTTCGAGCCCGTCACCGTCGTCGCCGGACCCGGCCAGACCGAGAGCGCCCGCGCCCTGCTCGGCCCGGACATCGAGCTCGTCGAGCGGCCGCTCGACGACGCCTGGATGCGCGACATCGGCCCCACCTTCCTCACCGACGGCAACGGCCGGCTCGCCGCCGCAGACTGGGTGTTCAACGGCTGGGGCGCCCAGGAATGGGCCCGCTGGGAGCACGACGCGAAGATAGGCGAGCAGGTCGCCGCCCTCGCCGGCGCCCGCCGCTACGCCACCCCGCTCGTCAACGAGGGCGGCGGCATCCACGTCGACGGCGAGGGCACCGTGCTGCTCACCGAGACCGTCCAGCTCGACCCGGGCCGCAACCCCGACCGCACCGCCGAGGAGGTCGAGGCCGAGATCCACGCCCACCTCGGCACCACCAAGGCGATCTGGCTGCCGCGCGGTCTGGCCGCCGACTACGGCCAGTTCGGCACCCGAGGCCATGTCGACATCGTCGCCGCGTTCGCCCGCCCCGGCGTCGTCCTCGTCCACACCCAGCCCGACCCCGACCACCCCGACCACGCGATCTGCGCCGAGATCGCCAAGCTGCTGCGCTCCGCGACGGACGCCCGCGGCAGGCAGCTGGAGGTCGTCGAGGTCCCCGCGCCCACCGTCATCGAGGAGGACGGCGAGCTCGTCGACTACTCCTACATCAACCATTTCCTCTGCAACGACGGGGTGGTGCTCTGCGGCTTCGACGACCCCCGCGACGAGCACGCCGCAGGGATCTTCCGCCGGCTCTTCCCCGACCGCACCGTGACCCTTGTGGACGCCCGTACGATCTTCGCAGCGGGTGGCGGTATCCACTGCATCACCCAGCAGCAGCCCAAGGTCTGACCCAGCAGGCCCCGCCGACCCCGGAGGTCACCGTGTCCGGTCCCGTGCGCCGCCCCCGGCGGCGGCTCACCCAGCCCCGCGAACAGGTCCTCGCCGCCGCGATGACCACCATCGCCGCGGAGGGCCTGGACCGGCTGACCATGGCGGGGCTCGGCCGCGAGGTCGGCATGAGCAGCGGCCACATCCTGTACTACTTCGGTACGAAGGACGAGCTGCTGCTCCAGACCCTGCAGTGGAGCGAGGAGCAGCTCGGCGCCGAGCGCCGGGCCGCTCTCTCCCGCCGCGTCCCGGCCCGCGAACGCCTCGACGCCCTCGTCGACCTCTACCTCCCCGAAGGCCATCGCGACCCGCGCTGGACCCTGTGGCTCGAGGTCTGGAACCGCTCGCAGAACGCCGACGACGAAACCCGCGAACGCCAACTCGAACTGGAGTTGGCCTGGCACCGCGACCTGGTGGCCCTGCTCGTCGAGGGCATCTCGAAGGGCGAGTTCCGCCCCGTCAACGCCGAACGCTTCGCCACCCGCACCCGCGCCCTGCTCGACGGCTTCGGCTCCCAGCTCGTCGTCGGCCTGCCGGGAACCGACCGCGAGGAAGTACGCGGCCATGTACGGGAGTTCCTGGACGAGTCGCTGTCCGTCTCGCAGGGCTGACCCCTGCGCTGCCCCTCGCCGGGCCGCGCCTGTTGTGTACCCGGGGGCCCGCCCTGCGCCCGGAGCATCCATGCGGACCGCGCCATTGCGGTGCGACTCATCACAGCAAGCCGCGCCGGGGCTCCGTCGACGAAGGGGCCCCGGCGCGCGACCGGTTCGTCGTGGCCTCAGGCATCCCGGCGGAAATGGCTGCGGTACAGCTCGACCGCCTGCTCGGGCGGATAGTTGGGCAGCGCGCTGACCTCCCCGTCCGCCTTGGAGATCACGATGTGGGAGCCGCCCGGATCGCGCGGATATGCGGTGGGGTCCTCACGGGGAGGGAATACGGGGTACACCACATAGCCGATGTCGAACTCATGGACATGCAGCGTGGGTTCTTCTCCGTCCGGCCAGACGCTCGGAAAATGACCCCGCCCGATTTCCAGCGCCTCGTCGGCGGTGGTGGGAATCGGGCGTTGGCCTTCTTGCGGTTGCGGTTCTGACATGTCGCTTCTCTCTCTTTTCTCGCATCACCCGGGCATGAAACGGGCCGGGGTGATGGCGCGTCTCCGGCAGCCCTGACGGTACGACACCGGGTGAGGCTGCCGCGCTGAAGGTACTCGTGGAGTGCCATGACAGGGCGGTCGCGGTAGGGGTCACACCACAGTGGCCGGGACACCGCTCAGTTGGAGGGCCGGGCCGCGGAATGTTCCTGCCATTCCGGGGGGCTGTGTCTGTCTCTCGGCCCTCCGGAGTTAAGCTCGGGGGTGCATATGGCTGTGGGTAACCATTCGTGGTTCGGGGGATGTTGTGGGCCGGTCAGGTGGATTGCAGACGGACGTGGAGTCTGGCCAACGTATTGCGCGATGCGGTCGGCGAGCCGAGGCCCGATGGCACTCCGAACGGACCGGTCGTGTTCTCGCGGCAGAGCCTCAGCGATGCCCTGCCCGGATTCGGTCAGCTCGAGCGCGGTGAGCAGATGGCTGTGGTGTCGTCCCTCGCCCGGCTCAGCCTCGGGGTCCACGAGCAACACTCGGTGGGGCGTAATCCTCTGGCGGTCACGCATCCGTACCGTGCGGAGGGCGAGCAGCCTGCGGCAGCCGGCACCAGGGACAGCAACGCAAAAAATGCGGAGAGGTCTCTCGGTGCAAAGGGGCACGAGAAGTATGGGAAGAACTATCTGGAGAGTCTCCTGAAGGAAGGAGACACTCGGGCGGCGTCCGCCGGGGCACAGAAGCATATGCCTGACTTCACGGGCAAGAACTTCGCGGTGCTTGAGGTGTCAGGACCGGACGGCATCACGTACGTCATCGACTCCTCAGTGCCTTCGGGCGACCCGAAAGTCTCCCCCCGGCACTCCGAGAGGCATCTTCTCGATTGGCTTGACCGAGCCAATGGCAAAACGGGAGATGACGAGGGGAAAGACGGGAAGGAGCCGCGCTACAAGCCTCTGGGGCTGTACACGGAGCGAGAGCCGTGTGGCGAGGGCGAAGGGCACGCACGATGCGCCAATGAGCTGGCGCGGCTCGGCGAGAATGTTCCGGTCTACTACAGCACGACGTATCGCACAGACGAATTCGGCCTGGATCTCAGGGATAGTGTCCGCGCCGAACGGAAGGAAGTGGTCGCACAAGTTCCGGGGCTGACTCGCCAGCAGGCCGAAGAGGAAATCGTACGTCGTCTCCAGGATCGATTTGGAGAAAATACGACGCGTGCGGCAGGTGAGCTGGCCAAGCTCGCCAAAAAGGACGAAGCTGCGGTCAAGAGCGCGCTGGTTGAAATCATCGAGAAGGAATACAAGGCGCGAGTCGAGCAAACCAGAAGTAGGAAGGAAGCTGCCATGGCCGCCGAATTCAACAGGCACGTCAGCTTCCTTGAAGGCGTCTGGAAGGGTGACCTGCTGAGTCAGCTTTCCTGATGCCGGGAGTGCCGTAAAGGCGCTCCTCGGGGCTCACGGAAACTCCCGCTCAGAGTGAAAGTGCTCCTTTGAAGCGGGAGTTGGGGCAGTCGGCCTGGGTGGTGGCCAGCCAGCCATGGTCGTGAAGCGTGACGTTCCTCAGCTCAGCAGGATGGGCGGAGATCTTCATGGCCACTTCGTGCGGATCGGTCTCCAGAACCACCTCTTCCTCCTCTGCTTCTTCTGCGGACTCTTCCTCGTCCTCTTCCCAGTCTTCCGGATCCTCCTCCTCGTCCCAGGCCCAGGAGATGGAAGAGCCGGTCTCGAACGGCAGCGGATCGCCGACCCCTTCGGGGTGCCAGTGATTGCTGTATCCGCGACGGGTTTCACCGTTTTCGGCAACCCACCAGACGCGAGAGTCGTTGCCGTCGTCGATGTCGAAGAAATGCGCTTGTTCGCATTGTGCGCTGAGTTGGATGGCGATATCGACGCCATTGCTGTCGTGGAGGAACTGACGGCCGTATATCAGGCGCCAGCCCTCGATATCCGGTGTGATGAAGATTCGGTAGGCGGTTTTCTTCGCACCGTCCGGTACCCGGTATGTCACCGCGTCCTGGTGATGGCTGTGCGCGGCCGAGATGCCCATTGCCAACGTCGCGGGGCGGAGGTCGTGCAGGCCCAAGGCGCGGACGGCGCCGGGGACCTGATCGGCGGGGATGGCGATCCAGCTTCCGGCGGGCAGCCGGATCTTCTCTTCGTCAATCAGCTTGATCCGGATCAGTCGCTCGACGGCCAGCCGGTCCTCGGGGCTCAGCGCGTCGCCGCCGCCCACTTCTGTGAGGGCGTGCAGTGCGGGGCGGCGCAGTCGGCCCGGCCCGTGGCGGCGGATATCCCGCAACGCGTCCAGTGCGGGCTCACCGACCTCGGTGAGGCAGCGAGCGGCACGCGCCGCGTGGGGTGGCTTCGCACCTTCGAACAGGGGTAGCAGGTACTCCACCGCGGGAGTGCCGAGAGCCGTCAACTGCTCTTCCGCTGCGTGGCGTTGAGCGTGGTCACCCGTGCGGATCTGTTGCACAAGGTCTGCGATGCGGTCGTTCATGAAAAAACCCTATGCCGTTCGACTGCGCGGCAAGGACGCGGATCTCGTAGCGGGTTCCGGGTCCGGCCACCCCGTGACCACAACGTACGCAAGTAATCGCGATCGTTGCCCCGGTGCCTCTTGCCGTGTGACCCGGGGTCGGAGACCGTGAGCGGCTATGGGACGAGAGCAATGGAAAAAGATCTGGGTCGGCTCGGCCGGCAACATGGTCGAGTGGTTTGACTGGTTTGTTTATGCCAGCTTTGCGGTGTATTTCGCGGATTCGTTCTTTCCCGAGGGGAATGACACCGCGAACCTCATGAACACCATGGGGATCTTCGCGGTGGGCTTCTTCATGCGGCCGGTGGGCGGCTGGGTGCTGGGCCGGGTGGGGGACCGCAAGGGCCGTAAGGCGGCGCTCACGCTGACCGTCACGCTGATGTCCGCCTCGGCGATCCTGATCGCCGTCGCGCCGACCTACGCGGTCGCGGGCTACGGCGGTGTGGCGGTCCTGCTGGTCGCCCGGATGCTGCAAGGGCTCTCCGTCGGCGGCGAGTACGCGGCCAGCGCGACGTACCTCACCGAGGCCTCGGCGCCCGGTCAGCGGGGCTTCGCCTCCAGCTTCCAGTACGTGTCCATGACCGCGGGGCAGCTGCTCGGACTCGGTCTGCAGATCGGGCTCCAGCGCACCCTGTCCGAGGACGCGCTGCACAGCTGGGCCTGGCGTATCCCGTTCATCGTCGGCGCACTGGGCGCCGGCATTGTCTTCTACCTGCGCCGCAACATGCTGGAGACCGAGGTCTACGCCGAGGACGACAGCGCAAGGACCGACCCGGACCGCGGCACGATCAAGGCGCTGCTCGCCCACAAGCGCGAGGCGTTCCTGGTCATCGCGCTGACCATGGGCGGCACGGTCGCGTACTACACGTACACGACCTACCTCACCAAGTACCTCTCCAACAGCGCCGGTATGGAGAAGCCGACCGCGTCGCTGGTCAGCTTCTGCGCGCTGTTCGTCTTCATGTGCCTCCAGCCGCTCGCGGGCAAGCTCTCCGACCGGATCGGCCGCCGCCCGCTGCTGATCACCTTCGCGGTCGGCTCGACGTTCCTGACCGTGCCGATCATGACGCTGCTGCAGCATGCCGGCAGCTTCTGGCCCGCGCTGGGCCTGTCGCTGCTGGCCCTGGTCATCGTCACCGGCTACACCTCGATCAACGCCTGTGTGAAGGCCGAGCTGTTCCCGACCGGCATCCGCGCACTGGGCGTCGCCCTGCCGTACGCCATCGCCAACGCCCTGTTCGGCGGCACCGCGGAGTACGTCGCCCTGTGGTTCAAGGAGGGTGGCATCGAGTCCGGCTACTACTGGTACGTCGCCGGCTGCGCCGCAGTCTCGCTGATCGTCTACGTCACGATGCGCGAGACGCGCACCATCGACCTGCACCGGGTCGGCAAGGACGAGGTTGCCGGGGCGGGCGCGCGGGCGGCCGGTTCCGGCTCGGCGAGCGAAGCCAAGGTCTGAGCTGCCCGAGGGGAAGACGACCGGGTGAGTGACCGCCGTGTCCGGAGCGGATGAGCCGCCGGCTCCGGACACGGCGGGCCCGGTGGCGGCCCCTTCGGGGAGCCGCCGCCGGACAACGCCGCCCGCATCGTGAGACCGGTTACCCCCGCGGCGCACCCCCGTGCCAGACTGCCCCCGTGCTCTCGTTCGCCATGATTATTGGCAGCAGGCGCGCCGGTCCGCAGTGACCGCCCCGTACGAACCGAGTACGGCGCGGCCATCGTCGTCCCAGACCCGCGCGCAGACCTCTCGCACCCGCGAGAGGTTTTTTCGTTTCCGGCCCACCCGTCACCGGAGGCGGAGCGCGAGGGATCATGGAGGGACGGTGGAGCCGGTCATTCCGGTAGACCGAGATCCCGACAGGAGCCAGACCAGCATGACGGACGCACACGAACCCTCACCGTCCCCGAGCCCCCGGTCCGACGGCCCGGTGTCCGACACCTTCCACGTCTTCGACACGACGCTGCGCGACGGCGCCCAGCGCGAGGGCATCAACCTCACCGTCGCCGACAAGCTGACCATCGCCCGGCACCTGGACGACTTCGGCGTGGGGTTCATCGAGGGCGGCTGGCCCGGCGCCAACCCCCGGGACACCGAGTTCTTCCAGCGCGCCCGCGAGGAGATCGACTTCCGCCACGCAGAGCTGGTCGCCTTCGGCGCCACCCGCAAGGCCGGCGTACGCGTCGAGGACGACCCGCAGGTCGCCGGGCTCCTGGAATCCCAGGCCCCGGTCATCACGCTCGTCGCCAAGTCCCACGTCGGGCATGTCGAGCTCGCCCTGCGCACCACGCCGGAGGAGAACCTGGCGATGGTGCGGGACACCGTCGCGTATCTGCGGTCCCAGGGCCGCCGGGTCTTCCTGGACTGCGAGCACTTCTTCGACGGCTACGCACTGGACCCCGCCTACGCCAAGCAGGTAGTGCGGACCGCCAGTGAGGCGGGCGCCGATGTCGTGGTGCTCTGCGACACCAACGGCGGCATGCTTCCCGCGCAGATCACGGCCGTGGTGCGGACGGTCCTCGCGGACACCGGGGCGCGTCTGGGCATCCACGCCCAGGACGACACCGGCTGTGCCGTGGCGAACACCCTGGCCGCCGTCGACGCCGGTGCCACGCACGTCCAGTGCACCGCCAACGGCTACGGCGAGCGGGTGGGCAACTCCAACCTCTTCCCGGTCGTCGCGGCGCTGGAGCTGAAGTACGGACGCCGGGTCCTGCCCGAGGGCAAGCTGGCCGAGACCACCCGGATCTCGCACGCCATCGCCGAGGTCGTCAACCTCACCCCCTCCACCCACCAGCCCTACGTCGGCGTCTCCGCCTTCGCCCACAAGGCCGGACTGCACGCGTCCGCCATCAAGGTCGACCCGGACCTGTACCAGCACATCGACCCCGCGCTGGTCGGCAACTCCATGCGGATGCTGGTCTCCGACATGGCCGGCCGGGCCTCCATCGAGCTGAAGGGCAAGGAGCTCGGCATCGACCTGAGCGGCGACCGCGAGGTGGTCGGCCGCGTCGTCGAGCGGGTCAAGGAACGCGAGCTCGCGGGCTACACCTACGAGGCCGCCGACGCGTCCTTCGAACTGCTGCTGCGCGCCGAGGTCGACGGACGGCGGCCCAGCTACTTCCGGGTCGAGTCCTGGCGGGCGATCGTCGAGGACCGGCCGGACGGTACGCACGCCAACGAGGCGACCGTGAAGCTGTGGGCGAAGGGCGAGCGGATCGTCACCACCGCGGAGGGCAACGGACCGGTCAACGCGCTGGACCGGGCGCTGCGGGTCGGCCTGGAGCGGATCTACCCGCAGCTGGCCCACATGGAGCTGGTGGACTACAAGGTCCGCATCCTGGAGGGCACCCAGGGCACCGGCTCGATCACCCGCGTACTGGTCTCCACCAGCGACGGCCGGGCCGAATGGTCCACGGTCGGCGTCGCGGAGAACGTCATCGCCGCGTCCTGGCAGGCGCTGGACGACGCCTACGCGTACGGCCTGCTGCGGGCCGGCGTCGAACCGCAGGAGTAACTCACCGCAGGGACGGCATGACCGCGGCCCCGCACGGCCCTCGGGGGAGGGGCCGGCGCGGGGCCGTCGTCGCGTCCTGGACCGCTGCGGCCTCAGTCCTGCGGGGCCGCCTTGACCGCGGAGATGTCGAAGGTGAGCTTGACCTTGTCGCTGACCATCACGCCGCCGGTCTCCAGCGCCGCGTTCCAGGTCAGGCCCCAGTCGGAGCGCAGTATCTCGGCGCTGCCCTCGAAGCCGACCCGCTCGGCGCCGTAGACGTCGGTGGCCGCGCCGTGGAACTCCAGGCCGATGGTGAGCGGCCTGGTGACGTCCTTGAGGGTCAGGTCGCCGGTGATGCGGTAGCGGTCGCCGTCCAGCCGCTCGGCGGCGGTGCTGCGGAAGGTCATCAGCGGGAACGTCTCGGCGTCGAAGAAGTCGGCGCCGCGCAGGTGGGCGTCGCGGTCGGCGATCCCGGTGTCGATGCTCGCGATCGTGACGTCGAGGGAGGCGGTGGAGCGGGCCGGGTCGGCGCCGTCGAGGTGCAGGGTGCCCTCATGCCCGGCGAACGCGCCGCGGACGTTGGTGACCATCGCGTGGCGGACGGTGAAGCCGATGCTGCTGTGGGCGGGGTCGATCGCGTAGTCGCCGGTCAGCGCGGTCAGCGCGGGGTCCGCCGGGAGCACGGCGGTCGCGGTGCGGTCGGCGGACTCGGTGCGCTTGCGGGTGAACAGAGCCATGGCTCCTCCTCGAGTTGTTGTTTAACGTTCAACGAGATTGAGCGTAGCACTTTTAGTTCAAGTTTCAACCTCTGTGCATCCGGGGAGTGTGGTGAATGGCCCCCGCACGGTCATTGCCGCTGCGCGCGACGCCGTGCTAGACCATCCGCACGCCCTCAAGTGAACTGCGCCACAAGCCGGTTGACGTCAACGAGAGGACCGCCCGTGCCGACCGAGCCCGCCTCGTCCGCCTGGTCCCGCAGGGGATTCCTCACCGCCTCGACGGCTAGCGCGCTCGGCCTCGGGCTCGGCGCCGGCGCCGCCTCCGCGGCTGCACGAGCCGCCCCCGCGGACACCTATGCCGACCTGCGCGGCCGCTGGGTCGACCTCACCCTCGGCACCGGCTTCGACCCCACCGCCCCGCCCTACGCCGCCGCCCTCCGGGAGACCGGCACCCTCGCCGCCACCTTCCGCGCCGGCATGCGGCCGGCCGCCGGATCGCTCTGGCCGGACTGTGCCTACGACCCGCCCGCCGGCATCACGCGGAGCTACCACCGGCTGAACACCATGGCCGAGGCCTACGCCCAGCCCGGCACCGGCCTCACCGGCGACGCCGGCCTGGCGGCCGACATCATCACCGGCCTCGACCACCTCGCCACCACCGTCTACAACCCCACCACCACCCGCTACGGAAACTGGTGGGAGTGGCAGATCGGCAGCCCCAGACTCCTCCTGGACACCGTCGCCATCCTTGACGAGCGCCTGCCCGAGGGCGGACTCACCGACGACATGCGCGCCCGCTTCCTCGCCGCGGTCGACCACTTCGTGCCCGACACCGCGCTCGGCGACTACACCGGCACCAGCACCGGCGCCAACCGCGTCGACCTCTGCCGCGTCGTCGCGCTCCGCGGCGTCCTCGGCCGCGCCCCCGCCAAGATCGCGCTCGCCCGCGACGCCCTCTCCCCGGTCTTCCCCTACGTCACCAAGGGCGACGGCCTCTACGCCGACGGCTCCTTCGTCCAGCACACCTGGGTCGCCTACTCGGGCACCTACGGCTACGTCCTGCTCGACGGACTCGGCCGGCTGTTCACCCTGCTCCGCGGCTCGGACTGGGAGGTCACCGACCCCGCACGCCAGGTCATCTTCGACAGCGTCGAGCACGCGTACGCACCGCTGCTCCACAACGGCCTGATGATGGACAGCGTCAACGGACGCGCCGTCAGCCGCGGATATCTGCGCAACGACGAACGACGCATCATGCGCAGCGACCACTTCCACGGCCACGCGCTGATCGCCGCCGTCGCCCTGCTCGGCCAGGGCGCGAGCGCCGCCGAACGCACCCGCTGGAACGCCATGGTCAAAGGCTGGATCGAGCGCGACCGCACGCTGCCGGTACGCACCGACCGCCAGTACACCGTCGCCGACCTCGCCCGGATCGGCGCCATCGCGGACAGCGACACACCCGCCGCCCCCGAACCCGTCGGCCACCGCCTCTTCCCGGCCATGGACCGCGCCGTGCACCGCCGCCCCGGATGGGCCGCGGGCCTGGCCATGTCCTCGGACCGGATCACGTACTACGAGAACGGCAACGGGGAGAACCCACGCGGCTGGCACACCGGCGCCGGAATGCTCTATTGGTGGGGCGCCGACTTCGGCGGCGACCAGTACACCGACGCCTTCTGGCCCACCGTCGACCCCTACCGCCTCCCCGGCACCACCGTCTCCACCACACCGCTCGCCGACAACGAAGGCGGCGGCTGGGGCGAACCGAAACCCGCCGCACGCTGGGTCGGCGGCACCACCGACGGCGAATTCGCCGCCATCGGACAGGGCGTACGCGGCCTCGCCTCCACCCTCACCGCCAAGAAGTCGTGGTTCTGCCTCGCGGACACCGTCATCTGCCTCGGTGCCGGCATCACCGCCACCGACGGCGTCCCCGCCGAGACCATCGTCGACAACCGCGCCCTGGGGGAGACGGGCACCGCCGCCCTCACCGTCGACGGCGTACGACAGCCCGGCGCGCTCGGCGCGACCACCAGCTTCAGACGCGCCCACTGGGCCCACCTCGCCGGCCACGGCGGCTACGTCTTCCCCGGCGGCGCGCCACTGAAAGCGCTCCGCGAGGCCCGCACCGGCTCCTGGCACGACATCAACACCGGCTCCTCCCCGGAGCCGCTCACCCGCCGCTACCTCACCCTCTGGCACGACCACGGCACCGACCCCACCGACGCCGGCTACGCCTACCTCCTCATGCCGGGCGCCGGACCGCGTACCCTCGCCGCCCGCGCCGCCGACCGGCACTGGCTGACCCTGCTGGCCAACGACGGCGACCGCCAGGCCGTCGCCGTCGCCTCCCTCGGAGTGATCGCCGCCAACTTCTGGCGGGCCGGCAGCGCGGGCCCCCTCACCAGCAGCGGCCCGGCGAGCGTCCTCCTCCGCGAGCGCCGGGCCACGCCCGGCGGGGCGGCCCACCCGCGCGGACACGCCCGGACGGCACGACTGTGCGTGTCCGCTCCGGAACGCACCGGCGATTTGGTGGAGATCACCTGGAACCGGCCGGTACGCGCGGTCCTGGAGCACGACCCCTCCGTAGCGGTCCTGGCGACCGGGCGCACCCTGCGACTGCGCGTCACCCCCGGCACCGGCTGCGCCACCCACAGCTGCACCGTCGCCCTGCCCTGACCCGCCCGCGCCGGGCACCTCCGGCCGCTCGTTTGTCGGGCTCTCACAGATCCGGCAGCGCCCAACCACCCGTATGGAGCCTCGGGCGCAGGCAGCCCACAGGACGAATCTGTGCTGCTTGCCCACCAAATCGCACTTGACGTTGTACGAAACCGACATCGGTCCTCGGGCCCCGACCCACGTACCGTCGATGCATGACCACTGTCGAAGATGTGCCCGCCGGCTCCAACGACGCCCGCGGGCGCGTCGCCGAACTGCATGCCATCCGCGAGCAGGCTCGGCGAGGCCCCAGCGAGCGTGCCACCGAAGCTCAGCGTGCGAAGGGCAAGCTGACGGCCCGCGAGCGGATCGAGCTGCTGCTGGACGAGGGTTCGTTCAACGAGGTCGAGCCGCTGCGGCGGCACCGGGCCACCGGCTTCGGCCTGGAGGCGAAGAAGCCCTACACCGACGGTGTGATCACCGGCTGGGGCACCGTCCACGGCCGGACCGTGTTCGTCTACGCCCACGACTTCCGGATCTTCGGCGGCGCGCTGGGCGAGGCCCACGCCACCAAGATCCACAAGATCATGGACATGGCCATCCAGGCCGGCGCGCCCCTGGTGTCGCTCAACGACGGCGCCGGCGCCCGTATCCAGGAAGGCGTCTCGGCGCTCGCCGGCTACGGCGGCATCTTCCAGCGCAACACCAAGGCCTCGGGTGTCATCCCGCAGATCTCGGTGATGCTCGGCCCCTGCGCGGGCGGCGCCGCCTACAGCCCCGCCCTGACGGACTTCGTGTTCATGGTCCGCGAGACCTCGCAGATGTTCATCACCGGCCCGGACGTCGTCCGCGCGGTCACCGGTGAGGAGATCACCCAGAACGGACTGGGCGGTGCCGACGTGCACGCCGAGACCTCCGGTGTGGCCCACTTCGCCTACGACGACGAGGTGACCTGCCTGGAGGAGGTCCGCTACCTCCTCTCCCTGCTGCCGGCCAACAACCGCGAGAACCCGCCGACGGTCGAGTGCGAGGACCCCGCCGACCGCTCCGGCGACGCCCTGCTGGACCTCGTCCCGGCCGACGGCAACCGCCCCTACGACATGCGCAAGGTCATCGAGGAGATCGTCGACGACGGCGAATACCTCGAGGTCCACGAGCGCTGGGCGACCAACATCATCTGCGCGCTGTCCCGGCTGAACGGCCGCGTGGTGGGCATCGTCGCCAACCAGCCGCAGTCGCTGGCCGGTGTCCTGGACATCGAGGCGTCCGAGAAGGCCGCCCGCTTCGTCCAGCTCTGCGACGCCTTCAACATCCCGATCATCACCCTCCTGGACGTCCCCGGCTTCCTGCCCGGCGTCGACCAGGAGCACGGCGGCATCATCCGCCACGGCGCCAAGCTGCTGTACGCGTACTGCAACGCCACCGTGCCGCGCATCTCCATCGTGCTGCGCAAGGCCTACGGCGGCGCCTACATCGTCATGGACTCGCAGTCCATCGGCGCCGACCTGACCTACGCCTGGCCCACCAACGAGATCGCCGTGATGGGCGCCGAGGGCGCGGCCAACGTCATCTTCCGCAAGCAGATCGGCGAGGCGGACGACCCCGAGGCCATGCGGGTGCGCATGGTCAAGGAGTACAAGTCCGAGCTGATGCACCCGTACTACGCGGCCGAGCGCGGCCTGGTCGACGACGTCATCGACCCCGCCGAGACGCGGCACACGCTGATCCGCTCCCTGGACATGCTCCGCACCAAGCACGCGGACCTGCCCGCCCGTAAGCACGGCAACCCGCCCCAGTAGTCCCACCGCACCCGCACCCGGCCACGCGCCACCGCGACGACGGAGAAGAAGACACCGTGAATTCTGCCGACCGCCTCACCGACCCCATCCGCGTGGAGAAGGGCCAGGCCAGCGAGGAAGAGCTGGCCGCCCTGACCGCCGTACTCCTGGCCCGCGCCGCCCATCAGCCGGCCGCAGCCCCGGTCGGCCCGCGCGCCACCGCCGCCCGCTGGCGCCGCCTGGAGCGGCAGAACGGCTTCCACGGCGCCACCAGCTGGCAGCGCTGAGCCGCTGACCGACGTCGAAAGGTCCCGTACCCGGGCGGGTGCGGGACCTTTCGACGTCCGTGGGCGCCCTAGCCGCCCGACGGTGGCACAGGGTGCCGTCGGCGGCCGGATCAAGGCGTAGGTTCGCCCCAACCCGTGGGCGAACAGCTGTTCAACGGAAGATCCCCGTGCTGGCATGCGCTGGTCATCCTCTCCTGGTTCCCGGACGACGGGCCCTAGGACGACCGGAAGGAAATGCCCATGCTCAGCACCCTCAGTGCTGGTGTCGCGGTCGCATCGTTGCTCCTCGCCGGATCGGCATCCCCCACATCGGCACGGATCGGTGACGAACCGCCGACCGGAAAGATCACCATCACCGTCGCCACCGTCAACGGCTCGGGCTGCCGGCCCGGCAGCGCGGCAGTGGCCATCGCGCCCGACAACACCGCGTTCACCGTCACCTACAGCGAATACCTCGCCCAGGCGGGGGCCGGAAGCAGACCCACCGACTCCCGCAAGAACTGTCAGATCGCGCTGAACGTCCATGTGCCGCAAGGCTTCACCTACGCGATCGCCAAAGCCGACTACCGCGGCTACGCATCGCTGGCCACCGGCGCCAAGGGCCTGGAACAGGCGAGTTACTACTTCCAGGGCCAGACGGAGACGGCCCGCAAGAGCCACACCTTCACCGGTCCCTACGACACCAACTGGCAGGCGTCGGACGAGACCGATGTGGAGTCGCTGGTCTACGCGCCATGCGGCGAGGAGCGCTACTTCAACATCAACACCGAGCTGCGGGTCGACGCCAAGGCCGCGGACCCCAGGGCCACGAGCTACATGGCCATGGACTCCACGGACGGCAGCATCAACACGCTGTACCACTTCGCCTGGAAGGAATGTCCCGAACGGCGCTGAGCGGGCGGCTGAGCTGATGGACCGCTGAGAGAGGGGCCCGCACGCTTCATGCGTGCGGGCCCTGCCGCGATCCCGGCCGCACGGGGGAGGGTGGCTACGGACGACTACCGGCCGTGTTCGCCATGCTCTGCTCGCCCGCGCCGTGTTCAGCCTTCGCGGAGTTTCCTCCGGTGTGTGCTGCGGCGGCGGCGTCGGAGGACATGCGGGGAGGCACGCGAGGGAGGGGGACGGGCGGGCTTGCGGCGGGGTGCGCCTGGCGACTGAGCGGCGGATCGGGGGCTCCGTGGCGGGGAGCGGGGCTCGGTGGTGGGACCGGGGACTCAGGGGCGGCAGCGGCTCCGTGCCGGCTTGCGACGGAACGTGCCCGGCGGCTCCTTGGCGCGCGCAGCAGCTCTGTGGCGGACGCCCGGCGGCTCCGCAGGGGGAGTGGCCGGCGGCTCCGTAACCGCCTGCGGTACGTGTCCGGCGACTCCGTGGCGCCCCCAGCAGCTCCGTGGCGGACGCCGACGGCTCCGTGGTGGGCGTGCCAGGCGCGCCTGCGCCCCTACGGGAGGTGGGCGCCGGGTCCGTACGGGGTGGCGGTCCCCCCACCGGGGGGCTACCCACGGCGGTCGCGCGCCAAGCGGCCCCGCCCCCGCCCGTGCCGTGCCCACGCCAACGGCCACGCCCGCGCCCAAGCCGTGCCCCCGCCCGCGCGCATGACGAAGGCCCCCGCACCGGACCGGCGTGGGGGCCTTTCGTCGTGAAGCGACACGTACGGGCACGGGGAGCCCGTACATGGGCTAGCGCAGGCGGGCCATCAAGGCGTGCTCGACGAGCGTGATGAGCGCGCTCTTGGCCTCGCTGCGGTGCCGGGCGTCGGTGATGATGATCGGCGCGTCAGGACCGATCTGCAGCGCCTCACGCACCTCGTCCGGCGTGTACGGCTGGTGACCGTCGAAGCCGTTGAGGGCGATGACGAACGGCAGGCCGCTGTTCTCGAAGTAGTCGACGGCCGGGAAGCAGTCGGCGAGCCGGCGGGTGTCCACCAGCACGACGGCGCCGATCGCACCGCGCACGAGGTCGTCCCACATGAACCAGAAGCGGTCCTGACCGGGCGTACCGAAGAGGTACAGGATCAGGTCCTGGTCCAGGGTGATACGTCCGAAGTCCATCGCCACGGTCGTCGTGGTCTTGTCCGGCGCGTGCGTGAGGTCGTCGATGCCCGCCGAGGCGGAGGTCATCACGGCTTCGGTGCGCAGCGGGTTGATCTCTGAGACGGCCCCGACGAACGTGGTCTTGCCCACGCCGAAGCCGCCCGCCACCACGATTTTCGCGGAGGTGGTGGAGCGGGCTGCACCGCTAGAGCTTGCGAAGTCCACTGAGCACCCTTTCGAGCAGTGTCACATCTGGCTGTCCGCCGGCGGACTCGTCCCCGCCGGGCTGGTGGATGGCGACGAGTCCGGCCTCTGCCAGGTCGGCGACGAGGATCCGGGCGACGCCGAGGGGGATGGAGAGGAGAGCGGAGATCTCGGCAACTGACTTGATCTCGCGGCAGAGGTGGCAGATGCGCTGGTGCTCCGGCAGTTGCCCCTGCAGCTTGGAGGGGTCGGCGGTCGTGCTGACCAGCGCCTCGATGGCGAGCTGGTAGCGCGGCCTGGTCCGGCCTCCGGTCATGGCGTACGGCCGCACGAGCGGGTTGTGCGCGCCCCCGGTGGGGGCGGACGGCTCGGGCTGGCGCCGCTGGGGCTGCACCGGCTGGATGCGGGGCGGCTGCGGCTGGTCGTACACCGGCGGCTCGTACGGCTGGGAGCCGTAGGGCCGGGGCTGCTGTTGCTGCTGCGGATGCGGCGACTGGGGCCGCTGCGGCCGGCGGCTCGGCGCAGACGGGAAGTTGAAGCGGTTGTTATGGGTCTCGCCCTGGGGCTCGGACTGCTGTCCGGAACCGTACGGGTATCCGCTCGGGGGCGTTGCCACGTCTCCTCCTCCAACTTGCCTGTCTGACGCCGGTCGCGCCACCGCACCCTATGGCGCGGTGGCGGGAAACGCACTGCCTGTCTGCTAGTTGAGCAGGCTGCCCTGCAGTTCGGCCCGCAGGTCCGGCGTGAGAACACTGCCTGCGCGGTCGACCAGCAGGGCCATCTCGTAACCCACGAGACCGATGTCGCACTCGGGGTGTGCGAGAACGGCCAGCGAGGAGCCGTCGGAGACGGACATGATGAAGAGGAAACCGCGTTCCATCTCCACCACGGTCTGGTTGACGCTCCCGCCCTCGAAGATGCGGGAAGCGCCGGCCGTCAGCGAGGTGAGGCCGGAGGCCACCGCCGCCAACTGATCGGCTCTGTCACGAGGGAAGCCCTCGGACATGGCGAGGAGGAGACCGTCCGCGGAGACCACGACCGTGTGGGACACCCCAGGGGTGTTGTCCACGAAGTTGGTGATCAACCAGTTCAGATTCTGCGCCGCCTGGCTCATCGGGCTCACACTAACGCTCCTGATCGTAGGTGCTGCCGGGGCCGAAGCCCTGCTGGTCATTCTGGGGGGCTCCGGAGGTATCGGAACCGGCGCTGCGTCCCTGCTGGACACCGCGGCGGAGATTGCTCAGCCTGCCGCGGACGTCCTCCGGGGCGCGGGAGACCTGGGGGCCACCCTGCGGGGTCTGCTCCGCTGCGCCCTCGACCAGGTTGGCCTTGGGCACCCGCCGGGGGAGGCCGGAAGAAGTGATTCCGCCCGCCGCCGGCTCACGCAGCCGCTCCGCGCGCTCCCAGCGCTCGTCGTTGGACGTGCGCCATGCGGAGCCGTCCTGGCCGTTCTCCGGCGTGCTCCGCTGTTGCGGGGGCGCCGCCGGCTCCTCGTGCTGCTGCCACTCCTGCTGAGCCTGCGGCGAGCCGCCTCCGCGGCGCGGAAGGCCGGCGTCGGTCCGCGAGCGGGAGTCACTCGTGAAGGGGCCCGGACGCTCGAATGTTACGCGCTCGGACGCATCTGCGGGAGCCGCAGTTGCATTCCGGTCAGATTCCGCTTCGGTCCCGAAGTAGCTGTTGTACGCGGGGCGTTCGGACCAGTCGTCCTGGCGGGCGGAATCGTGCGAGACGTACGGCTGCTGGCCAGTTGTCTCCGAGATGCCCGGCTGCTGGAAGGCATCGGCACCGAAGGACCGATCGTCGTAGAGCGGTTGATCGGCTTCCGCATATGCCTGGTCGGGGTAGTCCTGGTAGCCACCGAAGGACTGCCGGTCGCCCGGGAAGGGCGGGCGCTCGGCCTGCTGCTCGCCGCCTGCCTGCGCTTCCAGTGCCGCACGGCGCTCCTCACGGAACAGCGAGCGGCCCACCGGGTCCAGGTCCGCGGCGTCCGCTGACTGGCCGTAGCCGTGGTCGTCGAAGCCCAGCTCCGCGGCGGTGCGGGGGCTGCTCTCGTACGCCGTCTGCTGATGCTCGGGCACGATCCGCGACACCGTGAAGTCGTCGTCGTACTGCTCCTCGCCGCCACCACCATGGGTGATCGCCTCGGGCAGCATGACGAGCGAGGTGGTGCCCGCCTGCTCGCCGGAGGGGCGCAGCTGCACCCGGATGCCGTGCCGGTCGGCCAGCCGGCCGACCACGAACAGGCCCATGCGCTGGGAGATCGCGGCGTCCACGCTCGGCGGATTGGCCAGCTTGTGGTTGATGTCCGCGAAGTCCTCGGGAGTGAGCCCGATGCCCTTGTCATGGATCTCGATCATCACGCGGCCGTCCGGCAGCCGCGTCGCGGCGACCCGCACCTTCGTCTGCGGGGAGGAGAACGTGGTGGCGTTCTCCAGCAGCTCGGAGAGCAGGTGCACGAGGTCGGTCACGGCGGTGCCGTGGATCTCGCTCTCGGGGACGCCGGTGAGTTCTATTCGCTCGTACGACTCCACCTCGGAGGTCGCCGCCCGCAGGACGTCGATCAGCGGCACCGGCTGGTTCCAGCGGCGGCCGGGCTCCTCGCCCGCGAGGATCAGGAGGTTCTCGCCGTTGCGCCGCATACGCGTGGCGAGGTGGTCCATCTTGAAGAGGTTCTCCAGCTGATCCGGATCCGCCTCGTTGTTCTCCAGGTCGGTGATCAGCGTCAGCTGGCGCTCGATGAGGCCCTGGTTGCGCTGCGAGAGGTTGGTGAAGATCGCGTTGACGTTGCCCCGCAGCAGCGCCTGCTCGGCGGCGAGCCGGACGGCCTCGCGGTGCACCTGGTCGAAGGCGCGGGCGACCTCGCCGATCTCGTCCGTGGTGGAGATGTCGATCGGCTGGACCCGCGTGTCCACCCGGCCCGGGTCGGTACGCGAGAGCTGGTCGACCAACATCGGCAGCCGCTGCTCGGCGATACCGAAGGCGGCGTTGCGCAGCTGGCGCATGTTGCGGCTCATCCGGCGGGCCATCATGCCGGCCACGAGGAAGGCGATGATCAGCGCCGCCAGCACGATGCCGGAGTCGGTGAAGGTGGACCGCCTGGCGTCGGCGGAGATGTGCGCCGCCTCGTTCACGGCCTTGTCCGCCAGGTCGCTCTCGATCGACCGGTACATGTCGAACTTGGCCGTCGCAGCAGCAAACCAGGTCTCGGAGGTGACGCCCTTGAGGCCCAGTCGCTCGGGTGCGGCGCCGGAGGCGATCGCGGTGGACATGGAGTCGATGGACGGCGGGGTGCGGAACGGCTGGCCCGCGGCTCGCGCCTGCTCCTTGGCCCGGGCGACCTTCTGCTGCGCCGACTTCTTCAGCGCGGCCGCGTCCTGGTTCAGCCGCGCCACATCCTCGGGCGTACCACCGGAGGTGTACTCGCCGATGGCGATGCCCTCCAGGTAGCGGTACGACGCGAACGCGGTCAGCTGGAGCTTGTGCTCCCGGCCGCCCTGCGGGGCCGCCGGGTCGATCAGGAGGTGGGAGCCGATGGCCCGCTGCAGCGACACGGCGGCCTTGGCCAGCGAGACGGCGTAGACGGTGCGGCCGTACGACGTGATGTTGCCGGTGCCCAGACCGAGTTCGTTCGCAAACTCCATCAGCGGGTGCTGGATCTGGACGTAACCCTCTTCGGTCTGCGCGCCGCGCAGCTTCGAGGTGTACGCGGCCTTGCGCAGACCCTCCAGCTTGGGCTCGGCCTTCTCGAACGCCGCGAGGCGGCGCTTGAGGCCCTCCTTGTCCGGCATCGCCGTGACGGCCTTGCGGAACGCGTCCGCGGCGTCGTCGGTGGTGTTGCGCGCCTCCTCGACGACCGGGTCGTTCCGCTGGCCCTTCAAAAGGGGCTCGGCGGTGCGGTCACGCTCGTCGATCAGGGCGTTGCCGTAGGAGAGGGCGGCCCGCACGAGCTTCGCGGTGTCCTCCGCGTCCTTCGCGTCCTGCCAGGTGGCGAAGGAGCTGTTCACCCGGAGGCCGCCGAATACCAGCGCGACCAGGACGGGGATCAGCAGGATTGCGTTCAGGCGGGTGGCGACCCGCCAGTTGCCGGGGGACCATTTCCCACCACTGACCGGAGGCGTCGCGACCGTATCCTCGGGCGCGTCGAAAGCCGGTACGCCACCTCGCGGCGGCGGGGTGAAGTTGCCCCGCCGCGGTTCCTGCGGCTCGGGGCTCGACTTGCTTCGCCTCACTCGACCAACAACCTCTCGGCGCCGGCACCTGACCTGCTGTGCCGTTTCTTCTGAGCGTTACTACTCCGGAGTTCAGCGAATTTCAGCACGTCAGGGCGGTGCCCTCCAAACACTGGCTAAAGCTGGGGAGGGCACGGAAATGCGCGAGATAAAAGGGGCGTTAAGGGCGAGCCCCGCCAAAAGCCAAGCGAAATGTGCGCACAGCGAAGCCAGGCATGCGCGAGGGGTGTCGAAAGCGCCCTGATTCACTGTCGAAACGTTATGAACGCCTTCCGCGGGCGTGTCGAAGGACACAGATCCACTCGCGGCAAAGGGGAACCGGCCCGGGGCGGGGGAACGCGCCCGCCCGGAGCCGAGGGCCCGACGGCCCGCGCCGTGGCGCAGCGGGCCGTCGTCGGCGACTACTTCAGGCGGGCCATCAGGGCGTGCTCGACGAGCGTGATGAGCGCGCTCTTGGCCTCGCTGCGGTGCCGGGCGTCGGTGGTGATGATCGGTGTCCCGGGGCCGATCTGCAGTGCCTCGCGGACCTCCTCCGGCGTGTGGGGCTGGTGCCCCTCGAAGCCGTTGAGCGCGACCACGAAGGGCAGGCCGCTGTTCTCGAAGTAGTCGACGGCCGGGAAGCAGTCGGCGAGCCGGCGGGTGTCCACCAGCACGACGGCGCCGATCGCACCACGGACCAGGTCGTCCCACATGAACCAGAAGCGGTCCTGACCGGGCGTACCGAAGAGGTACAGGATCAGGTCCTGGTCCAGGGTGATACGTCCGAAGTCCATCGCCACGGTCGTCGTGGTCTTGTCCTGGACGTGGCTGAGGTCGTCGACACCCGCCGACGCGGAAGTCATCACGGCTTCCGTGCGCAGGGGGTTGATTTCCGAGACCGCACCGACGAACGTGGTCTTGCCCACGCCGAAGCCGCCCGCCACCACGATCTTGGCGGAGGTCGTCGCGCGGCCCTGGGAGCCGCCGTCAGAGCTTGCGAAGTCCACTGAGCACCCTCTCCAGCAAGGTCACGTCCGGCGTGCCACCGGCCTCGCCGCTGCCGCCGGGCTGATGGATCGCCACCATCCCGGCCTCTGCCAGGTCCGCCACGAGAATCCGTGCCACACCCAGCGGTATGTGCAGCAGCGCCGAGACCTCCGCCACCGACTTGACCTCACGGCACAGGTGGCAGATGCGCTGGTGCTCGGGCAGCAGCCCGGGCAGCTGGGAGGGGTCGGCGGTCGTGCTGACCAGCGCCTCTATGGCGAGCTGGTAGCGCGGCCTGGTCCGGCCTCCGGTCATGGCGTACGGACGCACCAGCGGCTGATCACCTTCGCTCCCGTACGGCGCCTGGCTGTAGGCGCCGTACGGGCCGGAAGTGGCAGGTGGCGGGGTCATTGATCCTCCGGGCGGGACAACGGATGTTGTCGGGTTGGGCCGGTGGGGGGTGCGGCGTAGTGGGCGGTGGGCGGTGTGCGGCGAGACGCTGGGGACCGCCTCAGTGCAGCAGGCTGCCCTGCAGTTCGGCCCGCAGATCGGGCGTCAGGACGGTGCCTGCGCGGTCGACCAGCAGGGCCATCTCGTAACCGACGAGGCCGATGTCGCACTCGGGGTGTGCGAGAACGGCCAGCGAGGAGCCGTCGGAGACGGACATGATGAAGAGGAAACCGCGTTCCATCTCCACCACGGTCTGGTTGACGCTCCCGCCCTCGAAGATGCGGGAAGCGCCGGCCGTCAGCGAGGTGAGGCCGGAGGCCACCGCCGCCAACTGGTCGGCCCTGTCACGAGGGAAGCCCTCGGACATCGCGAGGAGCAGCCCGTCCGCGGAGACCACCACCGTGTGGGACACCCCAGGGGTGTTGTCCACGAAGTTGGTGATCAACCAGTTCAGATTCTGCGCCGCCTGGCTCATCGGACTCAACTAACGCTCCTGCTGGTGAGTGGGGTCGACAATGTGGTGATTGCCGGTGGAGGAAGTCCCTCCGGCCTGCCGGCCCTGCTGGATGCCCCGACGGAGATTGGTCAGCCGCCCGCGCACGTCACTGGGCGCACGCGAGACCTGCGGACCGGTCTGGGTGGACTGCTGCTGTTGCGCGGTGCCCGCGACGAGATTCGCGCGCGGGACACGCCGGGGCAGTCCGGAGGTGGTGACTCCGCCCGCGGCGGGCTGACGGACCTGCTCCGCCTGCCGCCATCGCTCATCGTTCGGCGAGGTACGCCACTGCGGCGTGCTCTCGGCCGCGCCGCCGCCGGCCATCGCACCGTTGCGGGCGCCGTTGGCCGGAGCGCCGGTGCGCCCGGTGTCGTCGCGCCCGGCGTTGTCCTGCGCGGACCCGCGGCGCGGCAGACGCGGCGTCGCGGCCTCGTCGCTCTGCTGCGGCGGCACACCGGCCGCGGCAGCTGCCGGGTGGCTGAACCAGTTCGACTCGATGGTGTCGAAGATCGGCGTACGGCCGTCACCGGGGCCCGCGTCCCCGCTGCCGAGCACGTCGGGGGCCGGCGCACCGCTGTCCTGACGCGACGGGTACTGACCGGTGCCCCTGGAGTCCTCGCCGTACGCACCGCGCGCGGCGTCCTGCTGAGGGAACCGGCCGGTGTCGTACTGGCCGGTGTCGCTGTCGGGCTGCGGGAACTGCCCGGTGTCGTACTGGCCGGTGTCGCTGTCGACCTGCCGGAACTGCCCGGTCTCGTACTGCCCGGTGTCGCTGTCGGGCTGCGGGGACCGGTCGGTGTCGTACTGGCCGGTGTCCGCGGACCCGCTGCCCGCACCGCGGCCGTAGCCGCCGGTGCCGGACTGCTCGCGTCCACCCTGGGGGCCGTCCGCGCCGGGCGGCGGGCCGTCGAAGTCGGGGCGGGCGAACGCCGCGGTGTCGCCGGGGCCGCCGGCGGGGGCGGGCCGGTCGAAGCTGCCGGAGGTCTCCGGGTCCTCGTGACCACGCGGCCGGTCCTGGGCGTCGCGCGGGGCCAGCGGCCAGTCGTCGGCGGCGCCGCGCTCGCGGCGCGCACCCCAGCTCGTGGTGCCCTGCTGGTTGCCCGGATCGCTCTGGTCGCCGGAACCGCCGGCCGGACCGGAACCGCCGGTCAGCTCCGCCGCGGGTCCCCGCGGCGGCAGCTGCGGCCGGTCCTCACGCCGGGGCGCGCCGGTGGGCGGCGCCACGGTCGGGGACTGCGCGTTCTCGGCGCCACGGGTGGGAAGAGAGGGACGGCCGTCGCCGCCGCCGGGGCGCCCGGCGGGCGGACGGGAGCCGCCGCCCTGCGCCGGAGCGCCGGGGGCCTGGCCGCGTCCTGCCGGTGCCTGGGCACCGAAGGCGTTGGGCGCGCCGCCACCGGGGCCGCCTCGACCTGGCAGCGCGGGGCGCCCGCCGGGGCCGGGGCCCGCACCGACCTGACCGCGCGGCTGGAGGCCGGCGAGTCGGCTGGAGGGTGCGCCACCGACGTCGGACGAACTGCTCTTGGCGCTGCTGGGTGCCGGCTTCTTGCCGCCCTGGGCGACATCGACCGGAAGCATGACCAGCGCGGTGGTGCCGCCGGAGTCGGAGGGGCGCAGCTGGATACGGATGCCGTGACGCAGCGACAGCCGGCCGACCACGAACAGACCCATCCGCCGCGACACCGAGACATCCACGGTGGGCGGGCTTGCGAGCCGCTCGTTGATCGCCGAAAGGTCCTCGGGCGACAGCCCGATACCGGTGTCGTGGATCTCGACCAGCACCCGCCCGTCGGGCAGCGCGTGGCCGGTCACCTTGACCTTGGTCTGCGGCGAGGAGAACGACGTGGCGTTCTCCAGCAGCTCGGCGAGGAGGTGCACGAGGTCGTTGACGACCCGGCCGGCGACCTCGGTCTGCGGTACGGCGTTCAGCTCGATCCGCTCGTACTGCTCCACCTCGGAGGCGGCGGCACGCAGGACGTCGACCAGCGGAACCGGCCGCGTCCACCGGCGCCCGGGCTCCTCACCCGCGAGGACGAGGAGGTTCTCACCGTTCCGGCGCATACGCGTGGCGAGGTGGTCGAGCTTGAAGAGGGAGGACAGCTGGTCCGGGTCGGCCTCGCGGGACTCCAGCTCGGAGATCAGCGACAGCTGGCGCTGGATCAGGCCCTGGCTGCGGCGCGAGAGGTTGGTGAACATCGCGTTGACGTTGCCCCGCAGCAGCGCCTGCTCGGACGCCAGCCGGACGGCCTCGCGGTGGACGTCGTCGAACGCCGCGGCCACCCGTCCGATCTCGTCCCGGCTGTGCACACCGACGGACTCGACGGAGGTGTCCACGTCCTGCGGGTCGGCGTCGGAGAGCTGCTTGACCAGCTCGGGCAGCCGGTCCTGGGCGACCTTCTGCGCGGTGTCCTGCAGCCGGCGCAGCGAGCGGACCATGGACCGGGCCACGACGAAGGCGCCGACCAGCGAGACACCGAGGACGAGCAGGATCAGCGCACCGTTGAGGATGGCGTCCTGCGTGGCGTCGTTGCGCAGCTCGCGGGACTTCTGCTCCATCTCGGACAGCAGCGTCGTCTCGATGCGCGACATCTCGTCGATCTTGACGGTGTCGGAGTCGTACCAGTCGAGGTACTTGTACTCCTGGCTGCGGATGCCGCTGCCGCTTGCGAAGGCGCGGTGCGCGAACGCGACCGCGGCCTTGATCTCGTCGTTGTTGCCGTCCAGGCCGCGGGTGAGCGCGCCGGCGTTGTTGGTGTAGATCTGCGAGAAGCGGTCCCGGGCGGCCTTCTCGTTCTCCTCCGCGGTGTGGCCGGCGACCCGGTCGTTGGCGGAGAGCTCGGGGCCGCCCTTGTGGGCGAGTCCGGCGCTGACCATGGCCCGCTGGATCGACGCGTACTCCTTGGCGGACGAGAACGCCGCCAGCGCACGGGTACTGCGGATCATCTCGGGGCTGCTGGTCGCCTGCGCCATGTCCTGGGAGAGCGACAGCAGCGAGGTGATCAGCTGGTTGTAGCTGTTGACCGTCCGCGCGGTGTTGTCGTCGTCCTCGTAGGCGTTGCTGCGGATCTCGTTGAGGGTGTTGAGCTGGCGACCGATCTCCAGGACGGTGGCCCGGACACCGGCCATCGTGGCGTCCTCGCCCTGGATGTCGCCGGTGGCCTGGTTGAACGAGATCTTGGCGCGGTCGGTCGCCTCACGCGGGGCGACGACGTTCGCGTCGTCCTTGGTGTTGCCGCTGCCGGCCAGCGGACCGGCCGACTTGTCCCGCTCCACCTGGAGTGCGTCGGCGAGCTCGGTCGCCTGCCGCGTCATCTCGGTGAGCAGCTGCATCTTGTCGAGCTGGTCGATGTTCTCCAGCGAACTGGTGATGCGCATGCCGCCGAGGGTGGTGGCGGCGACGACAGGGAGCGCCAGCAGGGAGACCAGGCGGGTGCTGATGCGCCAATTGCGTAGCGCCATGCGGTTGCCCGGCCCACTGCCCTTGGGCAGCTTGGGCGTCGGGCTCTCCGTGGAGCCGTCGCCCGGCGCCTGGCTGTTGCGGCCGGACGGCACGTTGCTGCCGCCCACCGGCTTGTTGCCCTGGGCGCGCTGGGGCGAGGAGGCGCGGTCGGTCCCGCCGCGCAGCTCCGGGTCCGCCGCAGCGCTGCCATCCCTCTTGAAACGTCCCTGCACTAGCGTCGCAACCTCTGGACCAGGCGTCCCTCCGCGTGAACGGCGGGACGGTGTCGAGTCGTAGGGGACCGCTAAGTCCCCCATGGCGGTCGTGAGTGACCGGCGGGCTGCCCTCTCTGGCCGAGAGAGCGGCACCACCGCGCGGCGTTGTTCTCAACGCCCTGCGCGCCGGCTGAAACGTGCGGCGGTCCGTGGAATTCCAGCACAGTGCAGGATCTCCAACAAGAGCGGAGCCAATGGCTGTGACATGGGTGACGCAATGTACGGAACGTGTGACGACACGTAGAGGATTGCGCCCCAGATAACGGACTTTTGCCCGCGAGTCGTTCCCCCACGGGCCCTGTCCCAGGTGCGGTGATCGGGAGCGGAACGTGCGCTTCAATACGCCAATGTCCCTTTCGCCCATGGTTGTTGATCATGGGAAATGCGGCATTTGTCACACACTTCGTGAGCAAACTCACAGGGAGATCATCGAGATTCGCAGCGTGTCACGGGGAATAGCGCGCTTAGCCTGACGCTTTACACAGTTGCCTGAAACGACAAGGCGACACCGCTTTGCCTTCCCGAAGCGGTCCGGCCCCATCTCACCAACGCGAGGCGTGACGCAGTGAAGACCACGATGATGTTCCGCAACATAGCCAACCCGCGGCGCACCACCCTGGCCCACCTCAAGGACGCCGACGAGCTCGGCACCGAGGCCCTCCAGGCGCCGGAACACGGTCTCGAACTGCCTGCCCAGACCGCCAACCCCCGCCGCACCGTCCTGATGGACGCGCCCGAGCAGAGCGCCCCGGCCTCGTAACGCGGCGGACCGGCCGCGCCCCCGCGATAGCCTGGAGTGTCAACTCCGGCCAATGATCAATGAGGGGCAGCGGCAACCCGTGCGCATCGCCAGATTCTCCATCGACGGCAACGTCGGCTTCGGCGTCGTCGAAGGCGACGAACTCGACGTCATCAAGGGGCATCCCTTCGCGGAATTCGAGCGCTCGGGCCAGAAGGTCCCCCTCGACAAGGTCCGCCTCCTGCCGCCGGTACTGCCCAACAAGGTCGTGGCGATCGGGCGCAACTACGCCGACCACGCCGCCGAGCTGGGCAACACCGTCCCGGACGCGCCGGTCACCTTCTTCAAGCCCTCCACCTCGGTGGTCGGCCCCGGCGACCCCGTCGCGTACCCCTCCTTCTCCCAGGAGGTGCACCACGAAGCGGAGCTCGCGGTCGTCATCGGCCGCATGTGCCGCGAGGTGCCGCGCGAGCGCGTCAAGGACGTCATCCTCGGCTACACCTGCGCCAACGACATCACCGCGCGGGACGTCCAGCAGCGGGAGAAGCAGTGGGCGCGGGCCAAGGGCTTCGACAGCTCCTGCCCGCTCGGCCCCTGGGTCGAGACCGGCCTGGACCTCTCCGACATCAGCGGCGGCCTCGCCGTCCAGTGCACCGTCAACGGCGAACAGCGCCAGCTCGGCCGCACCAGCGAGATGGTCCGCCCCGTCGAGGACCTCATCGTCCACATCACCGAGGCGATGACGCTGCTCCCCGGCGACGTCGTCCTCACGGGCACCCCGGCCGGGGTCGGCCCGCTCAACGTCGGCGACGAGGTCGCCGTCACCATCGAAGGCATCGGCACTCTCACCAACAAGGTGATCAAGCGTGGCTAACGCGACCCCCGGCTCCCCCGTCCGCGTACGTTTCTGTCCCTCCCCGACCGGCAACCCCCACGTGGGCCTGGTCCGCACCGCCCTGTTCAACTGGGCCTTCGCCCGGCACCACCAGGGCACCCTCGTCTTCCGTATCGAGGACACCGACGCGGCCCGCGACTCCGAGGAGTCCTACGGCCAGCTGCTGGACGCCATGCGCTGGCTGGGCTTCGACTGGGACGAGGGACCGGAGGTAGGCGGCCCGCACGCCCCCTACCGCCAGTCGCAGCGGATGGACCTCTACAAGGACATCGCCGACAAGCTCCTCACCGCCGGGCACGCCTACCGCTGCTACTGCACCACCGAGGAGCTGGACGCCCGCCGCGACGCCGCCCGCAAGGCCGGCAAGCCCTCCGGCTACGACGGCAAGTGCCGCGTGGTGACCACCGAGCAGAAGGCCGCCTACGAGGCCGAGGGCCGCACCTCGATCGTCCGCTTCCGGATGCCGGACGAGCCGATCACCTTCACCGACCTGGTCCGCGGCGAGCTGACCTTCACCCCGGAGAACGTCCCGGACTACGGCATCGTCCGTGCCAACGGCGCGCCGCTCTACACGCTCGTCAACCCTGTCGACGACGCGCTGATGGAGATCACCCACGTCCTGCGCGGCGAGGACCTGCTCTCCTCCACCCCCCGGCAGATCGCCCTCTACAAGGCGCTGATCGAGCTGGGTGTGGCCAAGGAGACCCCCGCCTTCGGCCACCTCCCCTACGTCATGGGCGAGGGCAACAAGAAGCTCTCCAAGCGCGACCCGCAGGCGTCCCTCAACCTCTACCGCGAGCGCGGGTTCCTCCCCGCGGGACTGCTCAACTACCTCTCCCTGCTGGGCTGGTCGCTGTCCGAGGACCGCGACATCTTCACCATGGACGAGATGGTCGCGGCCTTCGACATCGAGGCCGTCAACGCCAACCCGGCGCGCTTCGACCTCAAGAAGTGCGAGGCCATCAACGGCACGCACCTGCGCATGCTGGACGTCAAGGACTTCATCGCCGCCTGCGAGCCCTGGCTGCAGGCCCCGCACGCCCCCTGGGCGCCGGAGAAGTTCGACCGCGCCCGGTTCGAGGCCATCGCCCCGCACGCGCAGACCCGCCTGACGGTCCTCTCCGACATCACCCCCAATGTCGACTTCCTCTTCCTCGACACCCCGGTGGAGGACGAGGCGTCCTGGAGCAAGGCGATGAAGGAGGGCTCCGACGCCCTGCTGAGGACGGCCCGCGAGAAGCTCGAGGGCGCGGACTGGTCCAGCCCCGAGTCCCTCAAGGAGGCCGTCCTGGCCGCCGGTGAGGAGCACGGCCTCAAGCTCGGTAAGGCGCAGGCCCCGGTCCGGGTCGCCGTCACCGGCCGCACGGTCGGCCTGCCGCTCTTCGAGTCCCTGGAGATCCTGGGCAAGGAGCGCACCCTGGCCCGTATCGACGCGGCGCTGGCCAAGCTGACCGCCTGAGGTTCCGACGCCCGCAGGGGGCGACCGCCGATCCGGCGGTCGCCCCCTCGGCCGTTCCCCGGCCGGGGCGATCACCGGAAAAACACGCGGCGCGTGCGAAGCCCGAACGTCACAATGGGCAGGACATCCTGAGGAGACCGCCATGCCCGTCCACGCCGTCCTGTGGGACGTCGACGACACCCTCTTCGACTACACCGGCTCCGACCGCGCCGGCGCCCTGCGGCACTTCCATGCTGAGGGCCTGCTGGAGACCTACGGCGGCGCGGAGTCGGCCCTGGAGCGGTGGCGCGCGGCCATGGAGAGCGAGTTCGGCCGCTTCCTGGCCGGGGAGGTCGGTTTCCTCGACCACCGCCGTGGCCGCGCCCGGACGTTCCTGGGCGCCCCGCTCTCCGACGCCGAAGCGGACGCCTGGTTCGGCCGCTACGTCGCCCGGTACGAAGCGGCCTGGACCCTCTTCCCGGACGCCGGACCGGTCCTGGAAACGCTCGCCCCACTGGTCCGCCAGGCCGTGCTCTCCAACTCCTCGACGGCCAACCAGGAGCGCAAGCTGACCACCCTGGGCATCCGCGCCCGCTTCGAAGCCGTGCTGTGCGCCGACACCCTGGGACACGCCAAACCGGCGCCCGAGGCCTTCCTGGTGGCCTGCGAGACGCTCCGCCTGGCACCCGCCGAGGTCGTCTACGTCGGCGACAAGCTCGACATCGACGCGCTCGGCGCCCGGGACGCCGGTCTGGCCGCCGTGTGGCTGGACCGCGCGGGCACCGGCGCTGACCTGCCCGACGGTGTGCGCCGCATCGCGAGTCTGGCGGAACTGCCCGACCTGCTGCGCGGGCTTATCGGTTTTGGTGCGCCGTCTCCCATCGGGTAATGTTCTTCCTGCGCCGCCCGAGAGGGCCGAAAGGCCCGGCCGGACAGCGTAAACCAAACAAACCCCCGCTCGGGGGTTGAGTTTTGGTGGGCTATGGTGTAATTGGCAGCACGACGGTTTCTGGTTCCGTTAGTCTAGGTTCGAGTCCTGGTAGCCCAGCAAGAAGTCTTCTTCGCAAGCGCGGAAGTTTTCTTGATCGCAGTATCAGGCCCCCGTTGTGTAGCGGCCTAGCACGCCGCCCTCTCAAGGCGGTAGCGCCGGTTCGAATCCGGTCGGGGGTACAGATCCTTTCTCTCCGTTTCCTTCGGGTCGCTCCCGGATGCAACGACGCAAGGATCGCTAGGGCCCCCGTTGTGTAGCGGCCTAGCACGCCGCCCTCTCAAGGCGGTAGCGCCGGTTCGAATCCGGTCGGGGGTACTGGTCTAAACCACCATGGGCTATGGTGTAATTGGCAGCACGACGGTTTCTGGTTCCGTTAGTCTAGGTTCGAGTCCTGGTAGCCCAGCGCAGAGTGTCCTCAGGGCACGACTCAACTGCAAGAAAACAGGCCCCCGTTGTGTAGCGGCCTAGCACGCCGCCCTCTCAAGGCGGTAGCGCCGGTTCGAATCCGGTCGGGGGTACGTGAACGGCAAGGCCCTCGCTTCGGCGGGGGCCTTTGTCATTCGCGGCGGCCCTTCCCGAGCGTTCGGCTCACAGCCCGTAGCGGCGGGTGGCCAGTTCCTCCTGGGCCAGCCTGCGCAGGCTGAGCAGCACCGGCTCGTAGAGCACCGCCGCGGCGACGGCCGCCTCGACCTGCTCGACCTCCTCCGGCAGTGCTTCGAGGACATCGAGATCGTGGCCCGCCACCTCCTCCATCTTCCGTGCGTACGGGGTGAGTTCGGCGACACCGGTGACGTACCCCAGTTGCTGCAGGCTCGCCATCGCGGTGACCAGGGTGCGGTAGGCGGGGGAGAGCGGGCCGATCTCCAGGGCGTTGTCCCAGCCGAGTTCGCCCAGCAGGTGCCGGGCCTCCTCGTCCGCCTGTGTCGTCGCCGGATCCTCGGGGTCGGCCTCCGGGGGCTGCGGCAGCGCCCACAGGGCCGCGCCGAGCCGGATGGTGCGGCTCAGGCTCTCGTCGTCGACGGCCGCGAGGACCTCACGGGCGGCCGCCACCGGGACCTTGCCGACCTGGGTCAGGGCGCGCACCAGCCGTAGCCGGCGCAGATGGGACTCGTCGTACTCGGCCTGCGTCGCGGTGATCCGCCGTCCCTGCGGCAGGAGTTGCTCGCGCAGGTAGTACTTGATCGTGGCGGTGGGGATACCGCTGCGTGCGCTGAGTTCGGAAAGTCGCATCCCTTGTCCTCCTGCTGGGAGAGTGTCACTATCCAACCACCGGATAGCTCCACTATCCAATAAGCCAGGGAGTCGTCATGCGCAGCAGGACCCAACCCGGCCGGAGCACGGCGGCCGCACGCGGCGATGTCGTGGTCTTTCACATCGGGATGCGGATCAACCACTTCTGGGCGGTGCACCGATGGCTGCCCGTCTTCCTCGCCATGCCGCGGATGCTGCGGGAATTGTCGCGCGACCCCTCCGCGGGGCTGCTCGGCCACCAGCTGCTGTCCGGGTCGCCCAGGACCTACTACGTCGTCCAGTACTGGGAGTCCAAGGAGAAGTTGCTCGCCTACGCCGCGGCGCCGGACAAGCTGCACCGGCCCGCCTGGGCCAAGTTCAACCGCCACGCCCGCGACAGCAAGCAGCACGTGGGCATCTGGCACGAGACCTATGTGGTGCCCGAGGGGTCCTACGAGTCGATCTACGGCGACATGCCGCCCCACGGACTGGGCAAGGCCCATGGCGTCGTCCCGCTGCGGGACGGGGTACAGGCCGCCGACCGGCTGGCCGCCTGAGCGGACGCGCCCGGGCCCTGTCGAGCCGGCCCGTGGGGGCCGGCCGGACAGGGCCCGGCCGTGGGTTCAGCTGCTGCGGCGCAGTCCCTCGGAGAGGCGCGCAGCGGCGTCGATGACCGCCTGGGCGTGCATCCGGCCCGGGTGGCGGGTCAGCCGCTCGATCGGGCCGGAGACCGACACGGAGGCCACCACGCGGTTCGAGGGGCCCCGTACGGGCGCGGAGACCGACGCGACGCCCGGTTCGCGCTCGCCGATCGACTGGGCCCAGCCGCGGCGCCGTACGCCCGAGAGCGCCGTGGCCGTGAAGCGCGCGCCCTGCAGGCCGCGGTGCAGCCGCTCGGGCTCCTCCCAGGCCATCAGGATCTGCGCGGCGGAGCCCGCCTTCATCGGGAGCGTGGAGCCGACCGGAACGGTGTCCCGCAGTCCGGACAGCCGTTCCGCCGCTGCCACGCAAATACGCATGTCGCCCTGCCGGCGATAGAGCTGGGCGCTCTCGCCCGTCACATCGCGCAGGTGGGTGAGCACCGGTCCGGCCGTCGCCAGCAGGCGGTCCTCGCCTGCTGCCGCCGCGAGCTCGGAGAGCCGCGGACCGAGGATGAACCGGCCCTGCATGTCCCTCGCCACCATCCGGTGGTGTTCCAGAGCCACGGCCAGTCTGTGTGCCGTGGGTCGTGCAAGCCCGGTCGCCGCGACCAGCCCGGCGAGGGTGGCCGGACCGGACTCCAGAGCGCTCAATACCAGAGCTGCCTTGTCGAGAACGCCGACGCCGCTAGAGTTGTCCATGCAACGATACTCGCGTCTCACAGTGTGAAACGCAAGTTCAATTTTCCGGGGAAGTCGTCAATCTGTAGGTGTGGCCCTCGACCAGGGCCCGGCGTAAGGCCCGGCAAGGGGTTGCGGGCAGCACGCGCACAGTCGAGTTAGGCCGGCAATGCGGCCGGCCGGAGGGAAAGCGATGGGACGGACACTCGCGGAGAAGGTCTGGGACGACCATGTCGTCCGGCGCGCGGAAGGCGAGCCCGACCTCCTCTTCATCGATCTCCACCTGCTGCACGAGGTCACCAGCCCGCAGGCGTTCGACGGCCTGCGCAAGGCCGGTCGCCAGGTGCGCCGCACGGACCTCACCATCGCCACCGAGGACCACAACACCCCCACCCTCGACATCGACAAGCCGATCGCCGACCCGGTCTCGCGTACCCAGCTGGAGACGCTGCGCAAGAACTGCGCGGAATTCGGCGTCCGGCTGCACCCGCTCGGCGACGTCGAGCAGGGTGTTGTCCACGTCGTGGGACCGCAGTTGGGACTGACCCAGCCCGGCACCACCGTGGTCTGCGGTGACAGCCACACCTCCACCCACGGCGCCTTCGGTGCCCTGGCGTTCGGTATCGGCACCAGCCAGGTCGAGCACGTCCTGGCCACCCAGACGCTGCCGCTGGCCCCCTTCAAGACCATGGCCATCACCGTCGACGGTGAGCTGCCCGACGGCGTGACGGCCAAGGACCTGATCCTGGCGATCATCGCGAAGATCGGCACCGGCGGCGGCCAGGGATACGTCCTGGAATACCGCGGCTCGGCCATCGAGAAACTGTCGATGGAAGCCCGGATGACCATCTGCAACATGTCGATCGAGGCGGGCGCCCGGGCCGGCATGATCGCCCCCGACCGGACCACCTTCGACTACCTGCAGGGGCGCGACCACGCTCCCAAGGATGCGGACTGGGACGCGGCGGTCTCGTACTGGGAGACGCTGCGCAGCGACGACGACGCGGTCTTCGACGCCGAGGTCGTCATCGACGCCTCCGCGCTGGCGCCGTTCGTCACCTGGGGCACCAACCCCGGCCAGGGTGCGCCGCTTTCGGCGAACGTCCCCGACCCGGCTTCGTACGAGGACGCCTCGGAGCGCTACGCCGCTGAAAAGGCCCTGGAATACATGGGGTTGACGGCGGGTCAGCCGCTGCGCGAGATCAAGGTGGACACCGTCTTCGTAGGTTCGTGCACCAACGGCCGCATCGAGGACCTGCGCGCCGCCGCTGAGATCCTGCAGGGCCGTTCGGTCGCCGAGGGAATGCGGATGCTGGTCGTTCCCGGCTCGGTCCGGGTCTCCCTCCAGGCCGTGGCCGAGGGCCTGGACAAGGTCTTCACCGCGGCCGGGGCCGAATGGCGGCACGCGGGCTGCTCGATGTGCCTGGGTATGAACCCCGACCAGCTGGCCCCCGGTGAGCGCGCCGCGTCCACCTCCAACCGCAACTTCGAGGGCCGGCAGGGCAAGGGCGGGCGTACACACCTGGTCTCGCCGCAGGTCGCCGCCGCAACGGCGGTTCTCGGCCATCTGGCCTCACCGGCCGACCTGTCCGACGCCGACGTCTCTGTGCCCGCGGGAGTCTGAGAACCATGGAAGCTTTCACCACCCACACCGGCCGGGCCGTCCCGCTGCGCCGCAGCAACGTGGACACCGACCAGATCATTCCCGCGCACTGGCTGAAGAAGGTCACCCGCGACGGTTTCGAGGACGGGCTGTTCGAGGCCTGGCGCAAGGACCCCGGGTTCGTCCTCAACCAGGAGCAGTACAAGGGCGCCACGGTGCTGGTCGCCGGCCCCGACTTCGGTACCGGCTCCTCGCGTGAGCACGCCGTCTGGGCCCTGCAGAACTACGGCTTCAAGGCCGTCATCTCCTCGCGCTTCGCGGACATCTTCCGGGGTAACTCCCTCAAGAACGGGCTGCTGACGGTGGTCCTGCCGCAGGAGACCGTCGACACGCTGCAGAAGCTGCTGGAGGCCGACCCGACCGCCGAGGTGACGGTGGACCTGGTCGACCGGCAGGTGCGCGCCGAGGGCGTCAGCGCCGACTTCGAGTTGGACGCGAACGCCCGCTGGCGGCTGCTGGAGGGGCTGGACGACATCAGCCTCACCCTTCGGGAGGAGTCGTCCATCGTGGAGTACGAGGCGAACAGGCCGTCGTTCAAGCCGCGTACGGTAGAGGTCTGACCTCGGGTTTTTGGCTCAAAGCGTTATTGCGTACGATGCGCCCCCTGTGCAGTTGGCAGGGGGCGCATCCGCTTGTGGAGGCGGCTGTTGAGGCCCCGTGAAGCGACAACTCGCCGCAGATGGCACAATTAGCGCATGGAACGCGACGACCAACTCGAGCTCTACGGTGACGTCGCCGACCGCCTCAAGGTCGCACACGCAAGAGTGCGGACACTGCAAGTCCCGGAGGGCGTACGGATGGCGCTGACCCGGAAGCTGCTCGTCATCACGGCCGCGGCTAAACACGATCTTGCGGACGCGGCAAGGCGTCTGGAGTGGTTCATGGCAGACCTCGACGAAGGTCGTTATCCCGAAGATGTGCGCCCCGACGGAAGTCCGTGAAGGTCGAGTTCGTTGCGGCACAAGGGTGATTAGCCCGTTTCGTGTTTGATTTGCGGTATATATCTGCCTAACGTGCGAAAAAGCTTGGACACTTTCGTTCCAGCAATGTCTCCGAAGGGGAAGACGTGAACAAGGCGCAGCTCGTAGAAGCCATTGCCGACAAGCTCGGCGGCCGTCAGAACGCCGCGGACGCCGTGGACGCGGTTCTGGACGCAATCGTTCGTTCCGTTGTCTCCGGCGACCGCGTTTCGGTCACCGGATTCGGCTCGTTCGAGAAGGTCGACCGTCCGGCCCGCTACGCCCGCAACCCGCAGACGGGTGAGCGCGTCCGGGTCAAGAAGACCTCGGTGCCGCGTTTCCGCGCCGGACAGGGCTTCAAGGACCTGGTCAGCGGCTCGAAGAAGCTCCCCAAGAACGACGTGGCCGTCAAGAAGGCCCCCAAGGGCAGCCTCTCGGGTGGAACTTCCACCCGTACGACGGTCAAGAAGGCCGCGGCCAAGAAGGCCACCGCCAAGAAGGCCGCCACGAAGAAGGCGACCACGGCGAAGAAGACCACCGCCACCGCGAAGAAGGCGACGGCGAAGAAGGCCCCCGCCAAGAAGACCACGGCGAAGAAGGCCACGGCGAAGAAGACCACCGCCAAGAAGGCGACCCCGGCCAAGAAGGCCACGGCCACGAAGAAGGCCACCGCCAAGAAGACCGCCCCCGCCAAGAAGGCGACGGCGAAGAAGGCCCCCGCCAAGAAGACCACGGCGCGCAAGACCACCGCCAAGAAGACCACCGCCCGCAAGCGGTAATGCGGCAGCGGCGACGCCACGCGTCGGGCCGGTCTCCCTTCGGGGAGCCCGGCCCGCGGTGCGTTCGGGGGCCGGGCGGGGCCCGTGGCGGGCCCGGCGTCTAGGCTTTGGCCCATGCAGGCCACCGCGTACACCTACGACTCCGAGACCCACTCCGGCAGCGTGCTGCTGGACGACGGGACCCCGCTGCCCTTCGACGCGGCGGCCTTCGACGCCGGCGGCCTGCGGCTGCTCCGGCCCGGCCAGCGGGTCCGTATCGACGTCGCGGGCGAAGGGGACGGACGACGCGTCGTCCTCGTCACGCTCCAGACGTTCTGAGCCGCGACGGCGGCTGCCCGTCGGCCACGGCCGTGCCGTCCGCCCCGGTGGCCGCCCCGCCCCCCAGCTGCGAGGTCTGACGCGCGGTGTGGGGGCCCACGCCCAGCGCCAGTGCGGCGCGCAGATCCTCGCCGGTGTCCACGTCCCGACGGACCGACGGCACCCCCGCCGCGACGATCTCCCGCGCCCCGGATGCGAGGTGACGTGCCCGGGATGGCCCTCCGAATGCCGGTTCCAATTCCTTCCCGGAAGTCGCGGTCAGAAGCGTTGTTCCGATATTCGCGGCATCTGCGAGAAATGCGCGCGGAAATAGCGCGGCGGAATGGAGCACCAGTTCCAGCTCGGCGGGGCGCAACGCGGGCAGATCGGCGTTCAGGGCGGCCACGGCGGCGCCGGGCCGACGCGCCCGTACGGCGGCGGCGCCGTGTGCCAGCGCGGCGTTGAGGCCCCGGGCCGGGGTGTCGGGCAGGACGCGCGCCCCCAGGGCCGCGAGCCGCTCACCGGCCAGCGGATCGTCCGTGACAACCGCCACATCGCGGACGTCCGTGCAGGCCAGCGCCGCGGTGACGGTGTCCAGGGCGAAGGCGAGCGCCAGCCGGGGCCGAAACTCCTCCCCGGTGGCCCGGGAGAGCCTGCTCTTGGCTCGCACCAGCGGTTTCAACGGCACCACCAGACTCCAGCCCACATCCGCTCCGTCTCTTCGCATCGGCATCATTCTGACCCGCTGCCGCCGCCGTTCGGGAGCGGCGGGGTTACGGTGTTCTCGACATAGCGGGTACCTGGGGCGACACTTGTGCGGCTGCCGGCTCGCAGCAGCGCAGCAGTCCCACAAGGAGGGTGTCCCAGTGTCCCGCCGCAGAATCGGCTTCTGGTACCGCTTGGCCGCGGTCATCTGCAAACCGCCGCTCTTGGTTCTGTTCAAGCGGGACTGGCAGGGAATGGAGCACATTCCGGCCGACGGCGGATTTATCACCGCGGTCAACCACAACTCGTATCTCGACCCGCTCTCCTATGCGCACTATCAGTACAACACCGGGAGGGTCCCGCGATTCCTCGCCAAGGCCGGACTCTTCAAGAGCGGCTTTGTCGGTGTGATGATGCGCGGCACCGGCCAGATCCCGGTCTACCGGGAAACCACCGACGCCGCGACGGCCTTCCGGGCCGCCGTCACCGCGATCGACCGGGGCGAATGCGTCGCCTTCTACCCGGAAGGCACCCTCACCCGCGACCCCGAGATGTGGCCCATGCAGGGCAAGACCGGTGCCGCCCGGGTCGCTTTGCTGACCAAGGCGCCGGTCATCCCCGTCGCCCAGTGGGGCGCCAACGACGCCATGCCGCCGTACGCCAAGGAGAACAAGCTCCGGCTCCTGCCGCGCAAGACGCTGCGGGTGAAGGCGGGACCGCCCGTCGACCTGAGCGAGTTCTACGGCCAGGAGCCCACCGCCGAGGTGCTGCGCGCCGTCACGGAGACGATCATGGCCGCGGTCACCCAGCAGCTGGCCGAGATCCGCGGCGAGCCGGTCCCCGCCGAGGTGTACGACCACCGCAAGGCGATCGCCCGGGAGCGGCGGGCCGCCCGCGCGGCCGCCAAGGCCGCCACCGCGGCGGAGGCCGGGGCAGCGGAAGCCGCCGGGGGAGTGCGGGCCGCGACGCCGGCGAGCGCCGCCGAACCGCCCGCCGGATCGCAGAACCGAAGCACCCAGCAGGCACAGGAGGATGAAGGCAAGTGACGCGCTGCGCCGTCTACGGCACGGGGTCCTGGGGCACCGCATTCGCGATGGTGCTCGCCGACGCGGGATGCGAGGTGACCCTGTGGGCACGCCGCGCGGCCCTCGTCGACGCCGTCAACAACGGCCGCACCAACCCGGACTACCTGCCCGGCGTCGAGCTTCCTGAGTCGGTACGGGCGACCACCGACCCGGCTGAAGCGGCCCGCGGCGCGGAGTTCACCGTGCTCGCCGTGCCGTCCCAGACGCTGCGTGCCAACCTCGCCGAATGGGCGCCCCTGCTGCCCGCCGACACAGTCCTGGTCTCCCTGATGAAGGGCGTCGAACTGGGCACCGCCAAGCGCATGAGCGAGGTCATCGAAGAGGTCGCCAAGGTCCCGCCGGAGCGCGTCGCGGTACTGACCGGGCCCAACCTGTCCAAGGAGATCGCCGCCCGGCAGCCCGCCGCCGCCGTCGTCGCGTGCGTCGACGAAGCGGTCGCCCGCCGTCTGCAGACCGCCTGCCACACCCCGTACTTCCGCCCGTACACCAACACCGACGTGGTCGGCTGCGAACTGGGCGGCGCGGTGAAGAACGTCATCGCGCTGGCCGTGGGCATCGCCAACGGCATGGGCCTGGGCGACAACGCCAAGGCCTCCTTGATCACTCGCGGCCTCGCCGAGACCACCCGACTCGGTCTGGCGATGGGCGCCGACGCGCACACCTTCGCCGGCCTGGCCGGGATGGGTGACCTCGTCGCCACCTGCTCCTCGCCGCTGTCGCGCAACAACACCTTCGGCATGAACCTCGGCCGGGGGATGACGCTGGAGGAGACCATCGCGGTCACCAAGCAGACCGCGGAAGGCGTCAAGTCCTGTGAGTCCGTGCTGGACCTGGCCCGCAGGCACGGCGTCGACATGCCGCTCACCGAGACCGTCGTGGACATCGTCCACGAGGGCAAGCCGCCGATGGTGGCTCTCAAGGACCTGATGTCGCGCACCGCCAAGCCGGAGCGGCACTGAGCCGTCGGTCCGGAATGGACAGGGGAGCGCACGGGAGGGGCAGCCGAGGAGCGGCGTTCCCACCCTCCTGGCCCCCCGGCCGGCGGCACGGCGCCACCAACGGCCGCCGCAGCACTGACTCCGGGCCGGTCAGCAGGTACCCTCGACCCGATATGAGCAGCGAGACCTTCTCCCACAAGCCCCGCGTCGCCGTCGTGTTCGGCGGACGCAGCTCCGAGCACGCCATCTCCGTGGTCACCGCCGGAGCCGTGCTGGCCGCCATCGACCGTGAGAAGTACGACGTGCTGCCCATCGGCATCACGTCCGACGGCCGCTGGGCGCTGACCGCCGACGACCCCGCGCGGATGGCCATCTCGGACCGTCGGCTGCCCAATGTGGCCGAGCTGGCCGAGTCCACCGAGGGCGGCGTCGTGCTCCCGGTCGACCCGACCAACCGCGAGATCGTCTACAGCGAGCCCGGTTCGGTGCCCAAGGCGCTGGGCGAGGTCGACGTGGTCTTCCCCGTGCTGCACGGTCCGTACGGCGAGGACGGCACCCTCCAGGGGCTGCTGGAGCTCTCCGGAGTGCCCTATGTCGGCTCGGGCGTGCTCGCCTCCGCGGTCGGCCAGGACAAGGACTACATGAAGAGGGTGTTCGCCTCCTTCGGGCTGCCGGTCGGCCCGTACGAGGTCGTCCGCCCGCGGGAGTGGGAGCAGGACCCCGCCGCCGCCCGCAAGAAGATCATCGACTTCGCCGGGGAACACGGCTGGCCGCTGTTCGTCAAGCCCGCCCGTGCCGGTTCGTCGATGGGCATCACCAAGGTCGACGACCTCTCCGGCCTGGACGACGCCATCGAGGAGGCACGGCGCCACGATCCCAAGATCCTCGTGGAGTCGCTGCTGCGCGGCCGCGAGATCGAGTGCGGGGTGCTGGAGTTCGAGGACGGCCCGCGGGCCAGCGTGCCGGCCGAGATCCCGCCGGTCACCGCGCACGACTTCTACGACTTCGAGGCGAAGTACATCGACTCCGCCGCCGGTATCGTGCCGGCGCCGCTGAGCGCCGAGGAGACCGCCCGGGTCCAGGAGCTGGCGGTCGCGGCTTTCGAGGCGGCCTCCTGCGAGGGCCTGGTCCGCGCGGACTTCTTCCTCCAGGACAACGGCGAGTTCGTGATCAACGAGATCAACACGCTCCCCGGCTTCACGCCCATCTCGATGTACCCGCGGATGTGGCAGGAGAGCGGTGTGAGCTACCCGGAGCTGATCGACCGGCTCATCCAGGCGGCGCTGCAGCGTTCCACGGGCCTGCGCTGATCGCGGTGCCGGCGCCGTCAGGGCGCCGGCCTACACGCCCTTGGGGATGCTCTTCTTCACGGCGGGCGCGAACGCGGTGAGCACATTCACCTCGGGGGCGTACTTTCCCGGAACGGTCACCTCGACGAAAGCCTTTCGCAACACCGTCGTGAAGCGATATCCGTCGGCCTGCTTCTCGAAGAGCCATTCGACGCCGTCGACTTCCGCGGCGTCGGCGCGAGGGTTGTAATGTTCACTCCCGTACGTCAACACGTCGGGCTTCGGCACACCGCACCGCAATTGCACGGCAGGATCGCCCCAGATGGCAGTGAAGTCGGAGACGGGCTCCGCGGTACCGCGCTCCAGGCCGTTCACAGCCGAGGGCAACTCCTTGTGCAGGGCCTTGCAGTGCCGCGCGGCCTCACCCTCGGGGGAGGGGACGGAGACGTCCGAAGAGGAACAGCCCACCGCCGCGAACAGGACGGTGAGCAGGGGCCAAGCCACATACCGGCGGCGCGAAGAGATCACCCGGCCGAGCATACGGGGGAGCTAGATATGGACGACCGGGCAGGTCAGGGTGCGCGTGATGCCCTCCACTTGCTGGACCTTGGCGACCACCATGCGACCCAGCTCGTCGACCGTGTCGGCCTGCGCGCGCACGATGACGTCGTAGGGACCGGTCACATCCTCGGCCTGGAGCACGCCGTGGATCCGCGCGATCACTTCTGCCACCGCCGAGGCCTTGCCGACCTCGGTCTGGATCAGGATGTACGCCTGTACCACGGGACCTCCAGGGCGGCGGCTACGAGGATCATGTGGGAAGAAGGGACGCCACGGTACCGCGTCACCGAGCGGAGCGGGGAGACCCGCGCGGTGAACACGGCAAGTGCGGCACCGGCGTCAGCGGAGTACGGACCGTCCGTACGCGTGGGAAGGGCAACAGCATGAAGGGCACCGTGGGCGAGTTGGGGGAGTTCGGGCTGATCAGGGAGCTCACCTCCCGGCTCACCACCACTCCGGCCGTACGGATCGGGCCGGGAGACGACGCCGCGGTGGTCACCGCGCCCGACCGAAGGGTCGTGGCCAGCACCGACATCCTCCTGGAGGGCCGGCACTTCCGCCGCGACTGGTCCACCGCCTACGACGTCGGCCGCAAGGCGGCCGCGCAGAACCTCGCCGACATCGCGGCGATGGGTGCGGTGCCCACCGCGATCCTCCTCGGCCTGGTCGTCCCCGCGGAACTTCCCGCGACCTGGGCCTCCGAGCTGATGGACGGGCTGCGCGACGAATGCCAGGTGGCGGGCGCCGCTGTGGTCGGCGGCGACGTCGTACGCGGCGACACCATCACCGTGGCCATCACCGCGCTCGGCGATCTGCGCAACCAGGAGCCGGTCACGCGGGCCGGCGCCCAGCCCGGCGATGTCGTCGCGGTGACCGGCTGGCTCGGCTGGTCCGCCGCCGGGCACGCCGTCCTCTCGCGCGGGTTCCGTTCACCGCGGGCGTTCGTGGAGGCCCACCGCAGGCCGGAACCGCCGTACCACGCGGGCCCCGCGGCCGCCGGACTCGGCGCCACCGCCATGACGGACGTCAGCGACGGACTGGTCGCGGACCTCGGGCACATCGCCGAGGCCAGCAAGGTCCGGATCGACCTGCGCTCCGCCCAGATCGACATCCCCTCGCAGATGTCCGACATCGGCACGGCCTGCGGTGTGGACCCGATGCAGTGGGTGCTCAACGGCGGTGAGGACCACGCGATCGTGGCCACCTTCCCGCCCGATGTGAAGCTGCCCGCCCGGTGGAAGGTCATCGGAGAGGTGCTCAACCCCTCCGCGCTGCCCCAGGTGACGGTGGACGGCGCACCTTGGGCGAAGGCCGGCTGGGACCACTTCGGCGACAACGGGGAAGCCGAGTAGCCCGCCGCCGCGGCGGCGTCCGGCCCTCCGGGCGGCCGTCGGGCGGCGGTATGCCGCCGAGTAGATTCGACGGCATGCAGATACCTCCACGCGTCCTGACCGTCGCCGGTTCCGACTCGGGCGGCGGCGCGGGAATCCAGGCCGACCTCAAGACGATGATGGCGCTGGGCGCCCACGGCATGAGCGCGCTCACCGCCGTCACCGCGCAGAACTCGCTCGGCGTCCAAGGCGCGTGGGAGTTGCCCGCCGAGGCGGTACGGGCGCAGTTCCGCAGCGTCGTCGACGACATCGGCGTCCAGGCGGTGAAGACCGGAATGCTCTCCTCGGCCGTGCTGGTCGAGACCGTGGCGGAACTTCTCGCCGCCTTGCGGGTGCCGGTCGTCGTCGACCCCGTCGGGGTCTCCAAGCACGGCGACGCGCTGCTGGCCGAAAGCGCCCTCGACGCCGTGCGCACCGCACTGCTGCCGACGGCCACGGTCGCCACGCCCAATCTCGACGAGGTCGCCCAGCTGACCGGCGTCCAGGTCGCGCAGGAGGCCGACATGAGGCAGGCGGCCACCGCGATCCTGGAGCTCGGGCCGCGCTGGGCCCTCATCAAGGGCGGACACCTGCCGCCCGGCCCTGGGCAGGAGGACGGCGGCAGCGCCGTGGACCTGCTCACCGACGGAACCGAGGAGCACTGGCTGCGCGCGCCTCGCCACGACAACCGGCACACCCACGGCACCGGCTGCACCCTCGCCGCGGCCATCGCCTCGCAGCTCGCCAAGGGAGAGACCGTCCCGCAGGCGGTCGCAGCCGCCAAGGACTACGTCACCGGCGCCATCGCGGCCGGCTTCCGGCTGGGCGCGGGCATCGGCCCCGTCGACCACGGCTGGCGCACCCGCGACGCGCACTGACGGCCGGGCGCGGAACGGTGCGGGCGCTCCCGGCGTGCGCCCGCACCGGGAAAGGCAAAAGCCGGTCCATCTCTCGATGGACCGGCTTTCCCAAGCAACCGGCTGGGCTGCGCTACGGCTAAGACGTCAGCGCGAGACCTTGCCGGCCTTGATGCACGAGGTGCAGGCGTTCAGCCGCTTCGGCGTGCGCCCGATCACTGCACGCACCGTCTGGATGTTGGGGTTCCAACGACGGTTGGTACGGCGATGCGAGTGCGAGACACTCTTGCCGAAGCCCGGCCCCTTGCCACAGACGTCGCAGTTGGCAGCCACGGGTCACTCCAAAGACTTCAGATGCACTTACGGTGAAATCCCGACGAGCCGAGTGCATTGACCGACCGGCTTCGCCAGGAGAGGAATGGCCCGATTTCCATCGGGCAACCGGAGCAGCATACAACGACCGCTCGCGTACAACGAAACTACCATGAGCGCCCCGGGCCCCGCCCCGGCCTCCCAGGCGGAGCGCGGCTACTGTGCGGTGCATCCCGTGACTCAGGAGGACGAACGTGCCGTACCCGCTCGACGCCACCGCGGTACGCGCCTGGTGCGGGCTGGCCCTGGAGTCCCTCGGCCGGGAACGCGAGCGCATCGACGCGATCAATGTGTACCCGGTCGCCGACGGTGACACCGGCACCAACCTCTATCTCACCCTCGAATCCGCCGCCCGCGCGGTGGAAGCCGCCTTCGACGGGCACGCCTCCACCGGCACCGCGCCCCGTCTCGCCGACGCCATCGGCGCCATGGCACACGGCGCGCTGATCGGCGCCCGAGGCAACTCCGGCACCATCCTCGCCCAGCTGCTGCGCGGCATGACGGAAGTCCTCGCTGCCGCGGACACCACCGGGGGCAAGGGACCTGACACCTCACCCGAGGCGCTGCGCAAGGCCCTGCGCCGGGCCGCGGCCTCGACGTACGAGGCGGTCGCGCACCCGGTCGAAGGCACCGTACTGACCGTCGCGACGGCCGCCGCAGACGCCGCGGAGCGGGCCGACGGCGACGCCGCGGACATCGCACGGGCCGCCCACGAAGGCGCCCGCGCCGCGCTGCGGGCCACCCCGGGGCAGCTCGCGGTCCTGGGCCGGGCCGGCGTCGTGGACGCCGGCGGCTGCGGCCTGGTCGCCGTACTGGGAGCCCTCGCCGATGCCCTGTCGGGAGAGGTGTCCGCCGCGCCCGTCGTCGTACGGGCCGACGCCCCGCTCCCGGAAGCGGCCGGTTGCGAGGTGCCCGACGCAGGGGGCGCCGGCGGCTGCGCGGCTCCTGACGACGGCGGGCCCGCATTCGAGGTGATCTACCTCCTGGAGGCCGACGACAGCGCCGTCGCACGTCTGCGCACCCGGCTCGACGACCTCGGCGACTCGCTCGTGGTGGTCGGCGGCGACGGCCTGTGGAACGTCCATGTGCACGTCGACGACGCGGGCGCCGCCGTCGAAGCCGGCATCGAGGCCGGTCGCCCCTACCGCATCCGCATCACCCACTTCGGCGGCGCCTCCCGGGTCAAGGAGCCCGTGATGGCCGCCCGGGCGGTCGTCGCGGTGGTGCCCGGTGACGGACTGGCCGGCCTCTGCGCGGAGGCCGGCGCCACCACGGTGTCCGTGCGTCCGGGGGAGCCGCCGGCCAGCGGTGAACTCGTCCAGGCCATCCGCCAGGCGCACGCCCGCGAGGTGCTGCTGCTGCCCAACGACGCCGACCTGCGGCACACCGCAGCCGCGGCGGCGGAGGAGGCCCGCACCGAGGGCGTACGCGTCGCGCTGATCCCCACCCGCTCCGCCGTCCAGGGCCTCGCGGCGCTGGCCGTGCACGAGCCGGGCCGCAGCTTCGACGAGGACGCGGTGGCGATGACGTCCGCCGCGGGGGCCACCCGCTACGCCGAGCTGGCCGTCGCCGAGCGGCAGTCCTGGACGATGGCGGGCGTCTGCCAGGCCGGGGACGTCCTCGGCCTGATCGACGGCGATGTCGCGGTCATCGGAGCCGACCTGGCACAGATCGCGATGACGGTGCTCGACCGGATGCTCTCCGCGGGCGGGGAGATGGTGACCCTCGTCCTGGGGGCCGAGGCCCCCGAGGCGCTCGGGGAGCGGCTGGAGCGGCATGTGCGCGAGCGGCATCTCGCCGTGGACACCGTCGTCTACGAGGGCGGGCAGTACGCGGCTCCGCTGCTCATCGGCGTCGAATAGCGCCTGCCCGGCGCCGGAAAGCCCGAACGAGCCGAGCGGGGCGCGGGGAAGCCGAACTTCCTCACTTCTTCGCGCCGGGCGGTGAAAGGTGAAGGACGCCGCCGAACAGCCGAGGCGGCAAGGCGGCGATTGTCGCCCGTTGTCAGTGGTGTGGTGTGCAATGGACGGCGTGGCAGCGCTCGACGAACCCCTGAAGAAAATCCTCGGTGGCACCACCGCGAAGGTGATGGCCGAGCATCTCGACCTGCACACGGTCGGGGACCTGTTGCACCACTACCCCCGGCGCTATGCCGAGCGCGGTGAGCTGACCCGGCTCGCGGACCTGCCGCTGGACGAACACGTCACCGTCGTCGCCCAGGTCGCGGACGCCAGGGTGCTGAAGTTCAACCACGGCAGAGGGCAGCGCCTGGAGGTCACCCTCACCGACGGCAGCGGCCGTTTGCAGCTGGTCTTCTTCGGCAAGGGCATTCACAAGCCGCACAAGGAGTTGACCCCGGGCCGCCGGGCCATGTTCGCCGGCAAGGTCTCGGTCTTCAACCGCAAACTCCAGCTCGCCCACCCGGAATACGAACTCCTCGACCGCGACACCGACTCCGACTCCGACGCCGACGCCGACGCCGGTGCCGTCGATGCCTTCGCCCAGCAGCTCATGCCCATCTACCCGGCCTGCCAGCAGATGGCGTCCTGGAAGCTCGCCAAGGCGGTCGACGCGGTGCTGCCCAGCGCGCAGGACGCCGTCGACCCGCTGCCGGAGGCGCTGCGCGAGGGCCGCACCCTCGTGCCGCTCACCGAGGCGCTGCTGAAGATCCACCGCCCGCGCAGCAAGGCCGACATCGCCGACGCGCGGGCCCGGCTGAAGTGGGACGAGGCCTTCGTCCTCCAGGTCGCTCTCGCCCGGCGCCGCCTGGCGGAGACCCAACTCCCCGCAGTCCCGCGGACGTTGGTCGCGGACGGCATCCTGGACGCCTTCGACGCCAAGCTGCCCTTCACCCTCACCGAAGGCCAGCAGAAGGTCAGCCGGGAGATCTTCGACGACCTGGCGACGGACCATCCCATGCACCGCCTGCTGCAGGGCGAGGTGGGCTCGGGCAAGGCCCAGCCGCTGGACGCCCTGGTGCTGACGCCCCAGGGGTTCCGTCCCATGGGGGAGATGGCGGTCGGCCGCGAGGTGGTGGTGCCGAGCGGCGAGCTCGCCGTGGTGGACGGCGTCTTCCCGCAGGGCGAACGGGACGTGTGGCGTTTGGTGCTGTCCGACGGCAGCTCCGTCGAATGCGACGACGAGCACCTCTGGATCGTCGCGGCCGAGGACGCTCTTGAGCCCGCGCCCCGACACCCGACCCCCGGACACTCGACCACCGGGCACCGACCCAGGACTCGCGTGCTGACGACGCGCGAACTGCGGGCAGATCTCCACGCCGCCGGCGGTCGGCCCACATGGTCGATCCCCCCGGCCGCCCCGGTCGACCTGGACGGCGGTGAGGACCGTCCGCTCGACCCCTATCACCTCGGGTGCGCGCTGGCCGGCGACCGGCAGGCAGCGGCGCCGCACGGCCCCGTGCTGCCGGGCGCGCCCGCGGTCCCGGCCGCCTACCGCAACGCCCCGCTCAAGGACCGGCACGCCCTGCTCCAAGGACTGATGGACACCGCGGGCACCCTCGTGCCGAAGGAGCCCGGCGACGCGCAGGACGAGGAGCCCGTGGCGTTCCGCGCCGCCCCCTGCCGGCTGGCCGACGACCTCGCCTGGCTCGTGCGCTCACTGGGCGGCCACGCACGCCTGCGGCCCTCCGGGGATGGGGATGCCCACGACGTACTCCTGGCGCTGCCGGACACACACCCGCCGTTCCGCGCGGACCCCGGCCGGAGCGCCTCCTGGCCCGCGGACGACCGCCGCTTCCGGCGCACCGTCCAGGCCGTGGAACGCGTCGGACGCCGCCCCGTCCAGTGCATCAGCGTCGCCCACCCCGACCACGCCTACGTCACCGACCACTTCACGGTCACGCACAACACCATGGTCGCGCTGCGCGCCATGCTCGCCGTGGTGGACTCCGGCGGCCAGGCCGCGATGCTCGCGCCCACCGAGGTCCTCGCGCAGCAGCACCACCGCTCGATCACCGAGATGATGGGCGAACTGGCCGAGGGCGGCATGCTCGGCGGCGCCGACCAGGGCACCAAAGCGGTGCTGCTGACCGGCTCGATGGGGGTCGCGGCCCGGCGCCAGGCACTGCTCGACCTGGTCACCGGCGAAGCCGGCATCGTCATCGGCACCCATGCCCTGATCGAGGACAAGGTGCAGTTCCACGACCTCGGCCTGGTCGTCGTCGACGAACAGCACCGCTTCGGCGTCGAGCAGCGCGACGCCCTGCGCAACAAGGGCAAGCAGCCTCCGCACCTGCTGGTGATGACGGCGACGCCCATTCCCCGCACGGTCGCCATGACCGTCTTCGGTGATCTGGAGACCTCCGTCCTGGACCAACTCCCCGCCGGACGTTCACCCATCGCCAGCCATGTGGTGCCCGCCCAGGACAAGCCGCACTTCCTCGCACGGGCCTGGGAGCGCGTCCGCGAGGAGGTCGAGGGCGGCCACCAGGCCTACGTGGTGTGCCCGCGCATCGGTGACGAGGAGGACACCCCCAAGGGCGCCAAGAAGGGGGCCAAGGGAGAAAAGGGGACCGCCGCCCAGCAGGGGACCGCGGAGGACGCCGAGGAGAAGCGGCCGCCGCTCGCGGTCCTGGAGGTCGCCGAGCAGCTCGCCAAGGGCCCCCTCCAGGGCCTGCGGGTGGCGGTGCTGCACGGCCGCATGGCACCGGACGACAAGGACGACGTGATGCGCCGGTTCGCCGCCGGCGAGCTGGACGTACTGGTCGCCACGACCGTCATCGAGGTCGGCGTGAACGTCCCGAACGCCACCGCGATGGTGATCATGGACGCCGACCGCTTCGGCGTCTCCCAGCTGCATCAGCTGCGCGGCCGCGTGGGCCGGGGATCCGCACCAGGACTGTGCCTGCTGGTGACCGAGATGCCCGAGGCCGCCCCGGCCCGCGCCCGGCTCGCCGCCGTGGCCGGCACCCTCGACGGCTTCGAGCTCTCCCGTATCGACCTGGAGCAGCGGCGTGAGGGCGACGTCCTGGGACAGGCGCAGTCCGGTGTGCGGACCTCGCTGCGGATGCTGACCGTGATCGAGGACGAGGAGGTCATCGCGGCCGCCAGGGAGGAGGCCACCACGCTGGTCACCGATGATTCCGAGCTCGCCGGCTATCCGGAGCTGCGGATCGCGCTGTCCGCCCTCCTGGACGACGACCGCGAGCAGTACCTCGACAAGGGCTGACGCGCTCCCGCGCCCGTGCGCGGGTCCGACCGGTCGCCGCCCGCGTGAGATCGATCACCGCTCCCGCGGGCACGGGGCGGCCCGGACGGGCGCCGGGCGGTAGCCGACGCCATATCGTGGGAGGACGGGAGCCCCCGGGCTCCGCACACCGACCCGCACAACGTAAGGACGGGCCCCATGACCCGCGTGATCGCCGGTACGGCCGGCGGCCGCCGCTTGGCCGTACCACCGGGAAACGGCACCCGCCCCACCTCCGACCGGGCACGCGAGGGCCTGTTCTCCACCTGGGAGTCACTCGACGGACCGATGGCCGGCGCCCGGGTCCTCGACCTCTACGGCGGCTCCGGCGCGGTCGGCCTGGAAGCCCTCTCCCGCGGCGCAGCGCACGTCCTGCTCGTCGAGGCCGATGCCGGAGCCGCCCGCACCATCCGGGACAACGTCCGTGCGGTCGGCCTTCCCGGCGTCGAGGTACGGGTCGGCAAGGCCGAGCAGACCGCCGCGACTCCCGCCCCGGGGGACCCGTACGACATCGTGTTCCTGGACCCTCCGTACGCCGTGACGGACGCGGATCTCCGCGAGATCCTGCTCACACTCCGTGGTCAGGGGTGGCTTGCGGAGGAGGCACTCGTCACCGTGGAGCGGAGCACCAGAGGCGGCACCTTCCCCTGGCCGGACGGTTTCGAAGCGATCAAGGCCCGTCGCTACGGCGAGGGGACGCTTTGGTACGGTCGCGCCGCTTCGGCGTCCACCGAGTCGACGTCAAACAGCGTGTCATGACCAGTTCGGAGAGCGAGGAAAACGAGTTGCGCCGCGCCGTCTGTCCGGGGTCGTTCGACCCCATCACCAACGGGCACCTGGACATCATCGCCCGTGCCTCCAAGCTGTACGACGTGGTTCACGTCGCCGTGATGATCAATCAGTCCAAGCAGGGGCTGTTCACCGTCGAGGAGCGGATCGACCTGATCCGCCGGGCCACCGCCGAGTACGGCAACGTCGAGGTCGAGGCCTTCCACGGCCTGCTCGTCGACTTCTGCAAGCAGCGCGACATCCCCGCGATCGTCAAGGGACTGCGCGCCGTCAGCGACTTCGACTACGAACTCCAGATGGCCCAGATGAACAACGGGCTCTCCGGTGTCGAGACGCTCTTCGTCCCCACCAACCCCACCTACAGCTTCCTCTCCTCCAGCCTGGTCAAGGAGGTCGCGGCCTGGGGCGGCGACGTCGCCCACCTGGTCCCGCAGTTCGTCTATGAAGCCCTCACCGAACGCCTGAAGAAGAAGCAGTGACGCGGCGCGGGGCGCGGTGAGCGCCCCGCACGGCTGATGAGACGTCAGCAGGTGTCGGGCCGAGGGCTCGTGGCCGTACAGTCGTCCCGTTCCGTCGTTCCATCCCTTCAGAGAGTGGCGAGTCCAAGGTGGACGTGCAGAAGAAGCTCGACGACATCGTCGAGACCGTCGGCAGCGCCCGGTCCATGCCCATGTCGGCCTCCTGCGTGGTCAACCGCGCGGAGCTGCTCGCCATGCTGGAGGAGGTGCGCGCCGCACTGCCCGGCTCCCTCGCGCAGGCGCAGGAGCTGATCGGTGGCCGCGAGCAGCTGGTCGAGGAGGCACGCGCCGAGGCGGAGCGGATCATCGAGTCCGCACACGCCCACCGCGGCTCCCTGATCTCCGACACCGAGGTCGCCCGGCAGTCCCAGGAAGAGGCGGACCGGATCCTCGCGGAGGCCCGCCGGGAGGCGGAGGAGATCCGCGCCGAGGCCGACGACTACGTCGACAGCAAGCTCGCGAACTTCGAGGTCGTGCTCACCAAGACCATCGGGTCCGTCGACCGCGGCCGCGAAAAGCTGCTCGGCCGCGACCCGGGCTCCTACGAGCCCGGCCACCCCGAGGAGGACGGCACCCGCGCCCCGGAGCGAAGCTCCGACCCCGAGACCCTCAGGCAGCGTGCCGACGCCTACGTGGACGCCAAGTTCGGCGCCTTCCAGGCCGTGCTGACCAAGACGCTGGAAGCCGTCGGGCGCGGTCGCGACAAGCTCCAGGGCGCGCGGGCGATCGACGAGCTGGGTGCCCACATGGCGGCCCAGGGAGACCCGCAGTCCGGGCAGCCGCAGGCCGACGCCGACTATCTGGCCGGTCTGGCGGGCATCGGCGCGGAGCAGGCGCCGGCCCAGACCCCGCCGCAGCCCCAGGCGCCGCCGCACATCCCCGAGCCCCAGCAGCACCAGGACCACCAGCTGCACCCGGAGCACCAGCAGTACCAGGACCACCAGCAGCCCCTCCAACCCCAGCAGGGCTACTACCAGGACCCGGGCTACCAGCAGCAGGACGTCTACGGCTACCAGCAGGCCCAGTACGTCCAGCAGCAGGATCCGTACGGCTACGGCTGGCAGCAGCAGGGCTACGACCCGAATACCGGCTACCTCCAGCAGCAGGTGCCCCAGCAGCCGCAGCACGCCCCGCAGGACCAGAGCGCCCAGCCCGGCGCCCTCGACGAGACCAGCCTCTTCGACACCAGCATGATCAACCTCGATCAGCTCCGGGAGTACGAAGAGGGGCGTCAGTAGAGGTCCGGCGGGCGGCAGGCAGCGGATTGGGTCAAACGGGGCCCGTCAAGTATCCTGGCTGTTCGGTCGCGCGTACGTCCGCGATCTTTGCTGCCCGGGTTCCGATCCGGGAAATCGGGCGGCTCGTTCCGCAGTACAGAAAGCAGGAAGCCATCAACGCCCGCCTCGACCACCGTTCCCCGCTCGTGTTCGATACACGCGAGCTGGGTCGTCGTCCCGGCACGCTCAAGCGGCTCTCCCGCACTGCCGAGGCCCCCCGGGATCTCGGCAATGAGGTCATCGGAGTGCCCGAGGGCGCGCCGATCGAACTCGACCTCCGCCTGGAATCGGTCATGGACGGGGTGCTTGTCACAGGCACCGCCCGTGCAACCGTGAAGGGGGAGTGCGTAAGGTGTCTGGAGCCGCTGGAGCGAGAGCTCGACGCGGACTTCCAGGAGATGTTCTCCTACCCCGACGCCGACGCCCGGACCCGCCCCGCGGAATCCGGCGACGACGCCGAGGACGAGGAGGACACCCTCTTCCTCGAGGACGACATGTTCGACCTCGAACCCGTGCTGCGGGACGCGGTGGTGCTCGCACTGCCGCTGCAGCCGGTGTGCCAGGACGACTGCCCCGGCCTGTGCTCCGAGTGCGGAGTGCGGCTCGCGGACGACCCGGACCACCATCACGACGCCGTCGACATTCGTTGGGCGGCACTGCAGGGACTCGCCGGGACCAACCAGGACGGCGAGAAGGACAACATGAGCGGCGACGCGCCTCGATCAGCGCACGTCGACGAGAAGCAGGAGAAGTAGCCGTGGCTGTTCCGAAGCGGAAGATGTCGCGCAGCAACACGCGCCACCGCCGGTCGCAGTGGAAGGCTGCGGTCCCCACCCTGGTGGCGTGCGAGCGCTGCCACGAGCCGAAGCAGCAGCACATCGCGTGCCCGAGCTGCGGCACCTACAACAAGCGCCAGGTCCTCGAGGTCTGAGCGGCTGGTGACAGGCTCCATGTCAGACGCCAATTCGTCCCCTCGCCAGCGCGGGGAGGAACCGACACCGGCGGACACAGCCTCGTCCCACACGCTTCTGGAAGGGCGGCTCGGGTACAAGCTCGAGTCCGCCCTTCTGGTGCGTGCACTGACGCACCGTTCGTACGCGTACGAGAACGGCGGTCTGCCCACCAACGAGCGGCTCGAATTCCTCGGGGATTCGGTGCTCGGCCTGGTGGTCACGGACACGCTGTACCGCATCCACCCCGATCTGCCGGAAGGCCAGCTGGCCAAACTGCGGGCCGCGGTGGTCAACTCTCGTGCGCTTGCCGAGGTGGGCCGCGGCCTCGACCTCGGCGCCTTCATCCGCCTCGGCAAGGGCGAAGAGGGCACGGGCGGCCGGGACAAGGCTTCCATCCTCGCCGACACCCTTGAAGCGGTGATCGGCGCGGTCTATCTCGACCAGGGCCTCGAAGCGGCCGGCGAGCTGGTACACCGGCTCTTCGACCCGCTCATCGAGAAGTCCTCCAGTCTGGGCGCGGGCCTCGACTGGAAGACCAGCCTCCAGGAACTCACCGCGACCGAGGGTCTCGGCGTCCCGGAGTACCTGGTCAGTGAGACCGGCCCCGACCACGAGAAGACCTTTACTGCTGCTGCCCGCGTCGGTGGTGTCTCGTACGGCACCGGCACCGGCCGCAGCAAGAAGGAAGCCGAGCAGCAGGCGGCGGAGTCCGCGTGGCGTGCGATTCGCGCCGCGGCGGACGAAGCGGCCAAGGCCAAGGAGGCTTCCGGCGACGGTACGCCGCCGTCGGCCGAGGACCTTGCTCCGGCTTCCGACGACACCCCGTCGTCGGCACACTGAATTCCCCCTTCTGACCCTGTCCGGACGGCCCCGCCGCCTCGGACAGGGTCAGAAGCCTTTCCCGAGGAGCCGTCTTGCCCGAGCTGCCCGAGGTCGAGGTCGTACGCCGCGGACTCCAGCGCTGGGTCAGCGGCCGCACGATCGACACCGTCGAGGTCCTGCACCCCCGTGCGATCCGCCGGCACACCGCGGGCGCGACCGACTTCGCGGCACGCCTGAAAGGCCTGCGCCTCGGGGAGGCGCGCCGCCGCGGCAAATACCTCTGGCTTCCGGTGACCGGCGGCGGCCCGGCCGCACAGACCGCGGCCGAGGGCATCACCCCGATGATCACGCCGTCCGTCACCCACGGCCTGGCGATCCTCGCCCACCTCGGGATGAGCGGCCAGCTGCTGGTCCAGCCCGAGGACGCCCCGGACGAGAAGCATCTGCGGATCCGGATCCGCTTCACCCCGGAGACGTCCCCCGCCGGCACGGAGGCAGCCGACACCGAGCTCCGCTTCGTCGACCAGCGGACCTTCGGCGGACTCTCGCTGCACGACACCGTGCCCGGCAACCCCGACCACCTTCCGGACGTGATCGCGCACATCGCCCGGGACCCGCTCGATCCCGCCTTCGACGACGCCGCCTTCCACGACGCGCTGCGCCGCCGCCGGACCACCGTCAAACGCGCGCTGCTGGACCAGTCCCTGATCAGCGGCGTCGGCAACATCTATGCGGACGAGGCGCTGTGGCGCTCCCGGCTGCACTACGAGCGGCCGACCGCCACCTTCACCCGGCCCCGCACGGCGGAGCTGCTCGGTCATGTGCGGGACGTGATGAACGCCGCGCTCGCCGTCGGCGGGACCAGCTTCGACAGCCTCTACGTCAACGTCAACGGAGAGTCCGGCTACTTCGAACGCTCCTTGGACGCCTACGGCCGCGAGGACGAGCCCTGCCGCCGCTGCGGCACCGGGATCCGCCGCCGCCCCTGGATGAACCGCTCCAGCTACTTCTGCCCTCGCTGCCAGCGCCCGCCGCGTCCGACCCGTATCGGCTGAGCGGGCACGACAGGACCGGCCGGGCAAAGGCCCTGCCGGTCCCGACGCCTCAGAAGCCGAAGTCCTGTGTCCACCACGGGCCGCCGGGGCCGACGTGGACGCCGACACCGAGGGTCTTGTAGTCGCAGTTGAGGATGTTGGCGCGGTGGCCCGGACTGTCCATCCAGGAGTCCATCACGGCCTGCGCGTCGGCCTGACCACGGGCGATGTTCTCGCCGCCGAGATCGCTTATGCCCATCTGCCGGGCGCGGTCCCAGGGGGTGTCGCCGTCCGGATCGGTGTGGTCGAAGAAGCCGCGCGCGGCCATGTCGTCGCTGAAGCGCTGGGCCAGCGTGCCCAGTTCCTTGTCCGCGGTCACCGGGGAGCAGCCCGCCTGGGCGCGCTCCTCGTTGACCAGCGACAGCACCTGGGCCTCGGCGGACGAGGTCCCGTCCGAGGTCTTCGACGGCGTCGCCGAGAGCTTCGGCGCCGCGGAGGTGCTCCGGTCGGTGTTCCGCGCCGGCTGCTGCGAGCGGGTCTTGCCGCTCGGCGACGAGGCCGTCCGGCTGGGGGAGGGGGAGGTCGAAGGGGCCGCGGCGGACGACGGCCGGTCGGTCTCCGGAGCCTTCGGGCGAGCGCCGCTGCGGCTGGCCGCGTCGCTGCCGCGGTCCGTGGGCGTCGCGGTGCGGCCCTGCTGGTCGGTGTCCTGCAGCGCGCGGGCACGTATCCGCTCGCCGTCGGCGTCCGAGCCCACCTCGAACTGGCCGCTGCCGGGGATCAGTCCGGAGGCGACCGCGACAGCTCCCATCGCCATGGCGGCGGAGGCACCGAGCAGACCGGTGCGCACGGGCGCCCTCCGGCCTGCCCGCACCGCACGCCGACCGCGATGCCGGGCCGAGGCCGGAGCGACGGACGCGGCTGTCGGGGTGTCAACAGGCGGTGTGCGCAGGGCTTCGGGCGTGGGGGGAGCAGAGCGTCGATGGCGGCCCATCCGCTGTCTTCCTTCCGTCCTCAGCACAACATGGTTCACCCGAACGGGTGAGTTTCGTTGTCGGGGGACTGTACGCCATGACGCAAGGGGCCAATGCGGCCACTGAGCAATTGGCCGGTTAACGTGCACACATGAACGAAGATGTCCGTCTGACCGCCTGGGTGCGCGGTCAAGTCCAAGGCGTCGGGTTCCGCTGGTTCACCCGCGCGAACGCGCTGCGCATCGGTGACCTCGTCGGATTCGCGCTCAATCTCGGCGACGGCCGTGTCCAGGTGGTCGCCGAGGGGCCCAGGGACCGATGCGATCAGTTGCTGGAATGGCTGCGGACCGGAGACACGCCCGGCAGGGTCGACGGAGTCACTGAGATATGGGACACGCCGCGGGGCGGTTACGACACCTTCGCGATTCGCTGAGCGTGCCCCGGAAGCGGCACCGCGGGGCCCGCGGCAGAGATCACGAGGCCGGCCTTTGTCAGCAGCTCACAGGAGATAACGCCTGGTGGTTGCCAACTCGGCCGACCCGTGCAAGGCTGCCGCTGTACGGATGATCTCCACGCCCCGCGGGACCTTTCTGGAGAGTCGGCGCAGCGCCTTCACGGCCGCGCACTCTCAGGTGCCCGACGATACGGGGTGTGATCGTGTTGACCCTCAAACCTTTTGGTGAGACTCTGGAATCCCCGCGCACCTTAGCTGTTTGGCATTGAGTGCACCAGTAATGACAAGCACCGCGGGTGCGAATCCCTCACGACCCACACCGCTTCGGTCGGTCACTCATTGTGGAGGACCATCCATCATGGCAAAGGCGCTTCTCGGTTACGTCGGCGGTTCCGACCCCCGAGTCCACTCCGAGATGCGACGGCTTCAGCAGCGCGTCCAGGACCTGGAATCCGAGCTCATTCGGATGCAGGCCCAGAACGACAGGCTGGCAGCTGCCGCACGGCACGACGACTCGATGCTCGACATCGACGTACCCCAGGCGGAGCCCGCGCTCACCTGACCTCAACCCAAGGGCCGGTCGGGCTGCTCGACAGCCGCTTGACGCACCGCTCTGTTCAAGATCTGCAAGGGACGCTTCGGCGTCCCTTCGTCATTCCCCCGCCATCTGTTTTCCCAGCGGCCGCACCAGCCGCGCGGCGTCTCTCTTACCGCATGATGTGCCCTGCGCCTTGACCGGTGAAACCGAAAGTGAACGCCGTCCGTATACCCGGGGCCCGTACCGGGCCGGCCGGTGGCGCAGGGCCGCGGCACCAGGGACGGAATGTTGGGGCCGTTCCCGGACAGGTGGCCGGTAGAGTCCAAAGGCGTGCACCTCAAGAGTCTGACCCTGCGAGGCTTCAAGTCCTTCGCCTCCGCCACGACGCTCCGGTTCGAGCCCGGCATCACCTGCGTCGTGGGGCCCAATGGCTCCGGCAAGTCCAATGTCGTGGATGCGCTGTCCTGGGTGATGGGCGAGCAGGGGGCCAAGTCGCTGCGCGGCGGCAAGATGGAGGACGTCATCTTCGCCGGCACGACCGGCCGGCTGCCGCTGGGCCGGGCCGAGGTCTCGCTCACCATCGACAACTCCGACGGTGCGCTGCCCATCGAGTACGCCGAAGTCACCATCACCCGGATCATGTTCCGCAACGGCGGCAGCGAGTACCAGATCAACGGCGACACCTGCCGGTTGCTGGACATCCAGGAACTGCTGTCGGACTCCGGCATCGGCCGCGAGATGCACGTCATCGTCGGTCAGGGGCAGCTCGACTCCGTACTGCACGCCGACCCCATGGGCCGCCGGGCCTTCATCGAGGAGGCGGCGGGCGTCCTCAAGCACCGTCGGCGCAAGGAGAAGGCGCTTCGCAAGCTGGACTCGATGCAGGCCAACCTCGCTCGCGTACAGGACCTCACCGACGAGCTGCGGCGCCAGCTCAAGCCGCTGGGGCGGCAGGCCGCCGTCGCGCGGCGGGCGGCCGTCATCCAGGCCGACCTGCGTGACGCCCGGCTGCGGCTGCTCGCCGACGACCTCGTCACCATGCGCACCGCCCTGCGCGCCGAAATCGCCGACGAGGCGGCGCTGAAGGAGCGCAAGGACGCCGCGGAGGCCCGGCTGCGCGCGGCCCAGCAGCGAGAGGCGGTGCTGGAGGAAGAGGTCCGCTCGCTGACGCCGCGGGTGCAGCGCGCACAGCAGACCTGGTACGAACTCTCCCAGCTCGCCGAGCGGGTGCGCGGCACGATCTCCCTGGCCGAGGCGCGCGTCAAGAGCGCCGCTGCGGCCCCGCCGGACGAGCGGCGCGGGCGCGACCCCGAGGACATGGAGCGCGAGGCCGCCCGCATCCGGGAACAGGAGGCCGAGCTGGAGGCCGCCCTGGAAGCGGCGAGCCGGGCGCTGGAGGACACCGTCGAGCACCGCGCCGGGCTGGAGCGGCAGTTGGCGGAGGAGGAAAGGCGGCTGCGGGACCTGGCCCGCGCGATCGCCGACCGCCGCGAGGGCCTGGCACGGTTGAGCGGCCAGGTCACCGCCGCGCGTGGCCGGGCGGCCTCGGCCCAGGCGGAGATCGGCCGGCTCGCCGAGGCCAGCGACGGCGCGCGGGAGCGGGCGGCCGCAGCACAGGAGGCGTACGAGCAGCTCAAGGCCGAGGTCGACGGCCTGGACGCGGACGACGAGGCGATCGCGGCCCGCCATGACGCGGCCCGGCAGGAGCTGGTGGAGGCGGAGAGCACGCTGACCGCCGCTCGGGAGGCGCTGACCGGGGCGGAGCGCAAGCGCGCCGCGACAGCAGCCCGGCACGACGCGCTGGCCCTCGGGCTGCGTCGGAAGGACGGGTCGGGTGCGCTCCTGGCCGCTGCGGACCGGCTGACCGGGGTGCTCGGTCCCGCGGCGGAACTGCTGCAGGTCACTCCCGGTTTCGAGATCCCGGTGGCGGCGGCGCTCGGCGCGGCGGCGGACGCGATCGCCGTGACCGACGCCGCCACCGCCGCCGAGGCCATCCGGCTGCTGCGCAAGCAGGACGCGGGGCGGGCGGCGATGGTGCTGGGGGCTGTGGCGGACACCGAGCAGCTCGCGGCGCGCGCGACCGCGGGGACGGCGGACGGGCAGCCGGTGGGGTCCTCCCCGGGGGCCGGGGGCGAGGGGCAGAGAGATGAGGCGGGTGGTGCGGCAGCGTCTGTCGATGCCGTGCGCGCGGCTTCGGGAGGGGTGCCGCGGGTGCCCGGTCCGGCGCGGCCGCCGGGCGTTCCGGACCCGGACGAGGCGGGGCAGGGACAGGGCGGCGGCCTGGCTGGGCGTGCGGTCATCGGCCCGCAGGCGACGGGGGCGGATGATGCGGCCGAGGGGCCCCAAGCATCTGAGGCGCCTGGTGAGGCTGCGGCGGGTCGTGCGCCTGCCGGGCCGTCGGGCGACGTGGGCGCTGCCGGCCGTATCCCCCCGCCGGCCGCTCACCGCGTGCCGGGCCCGCGTTCCGAGCCGGTAGGTGCCGCCGAACTGGTCGGAGGACCGCGGGAGTTGACGGCCGCTGTGGGGCGGTTGCTGCGGGACGTGGTGGTGGTCGGGACGCTGGAGGATGCCGAGGACCTGGTGGCCGCGCGCCCGGAGCTGATCGCCGTGACCGGCGAGGGCGATCTTCTCGGGGCGCATTTCGCCCACGGCGGTTCGGCCGGTGCGCCGAGCCTGCTCGAGGTGCAGGCCTCCGTCGACGAGGCCGCGGCCGAGCTGGAGGAGCTGGCGGGCCGCTGTGAGGAGCTGGCAGGGGCGCAGCGGGCCGCGCAGGAACGGCGTACGGAGTGTGCCGCCCTGGTCGAGGAGCTGGGGGACCGGCGGCGCGCGGCGGACCGGGAGAAGTCCAAGATCGCCGGGGATCTTGGGCGGCTCGGCGGCCAGGCACGGGCGGCGGCGGGCGAGGCGGAGCGGTCCGGTGCGGCGGCCGCCAGGGCCGAGGAGGCGCTGCAACGGGCCACCGAGGAGGCCGAGGAGCTGGCCGAACGGCTTGCGGTGGCCGAGGAGGCGCCGGGCGTGACCGATGAGGAGCCCGACACCTCCGTACGGGACCGTCTCGCCGCCGACGGGGCCAATGCACGGCAGACGGAGATGGAGGCCAGGCTCCAGGCGCGTACGCACGAGGAGCGGGTGAAGGCGCTCGCCGGGCGGGCGGACGCGCTGGACCGGGGGGCGCGCGCGGAGCGCGAGGCGCGGGCGCGGGCCGAGCAGCGGCGTGCCCGGCTGCGGCACGAGGCCGAGGTGGCCGGGGCGGTCGCCTCCGGCGCGCGGCAGCTGTTGGCGCACGTCGAGGTGTCGGTCGTCAGGGCGGAGGAGGAGCGGGTCGCCGCGGAGCGCGCCAAGGCCGAGCGCGAACAGGCGCTGGTCGCCGAGCGCAACCAGGGCCGGGAGCTGAAGTCCGAGCTGGACAAGCTGACGGACTCGATGCACCGGGGCGAGGTGCTGGGCGCCGAGAAGCGGATGCGGATCGAGCAGCTGGAGACCAAGGCACTGGAGGAGCTGGGGGTGGAGCCGGCCGGGCTGATGGCGGAGTACGGCCCGGACCAGATGGTCGCTCCGTCGCCGCCCGCCGAGGGCGAGGTGCTGCCGGAGGATCCGGAGCACCCGCGCAACCAGCCGGTGCCGTACGTCCGGGCCGAGCAGGAGAAGCGGTTGCGGGCGGCCGAGCGGGCGTATCAGCAGCTCGGGAAGGTGAACCCGCTGGCTCTTGAGGAGTTCGCGGCCCTGGAGGAGCGGCACCAGTTCCTCAGCGAACAGCTTGAAGACTTGAAGAAGACGCGAGCGGACCTGCTGCAGGTGATCAAGGAGGTCGACGAGCGGGTGGAGCGGGTCTTCACCGAGGCGTACCAGGACACCGCGCGCGAGTTCGAGGGCGTGTTCTCCCGGCTCTTCCCGGGGGGCGAGGGACGGCTGATCCTCACCGACCCGGACAACATGCTGACGACCGGCGTGGACGTCGAGGCGCGGCCCCCGGGCAAGAAGGTCAAGCGGCTGTCGCTGTTGTCGGGTGGTGAGAGGTCGCTCACGGCCGTGGCCCTGCTGGTATCGATCTTCAAGGCGCGGCCCAGTCCGTTCTATGTGATGGACGAGGTCGAGGCCGCGCTGGACGACACCAATCTGCAGCGACTGATCCGGATCATGGAGGAGCTGCAGGAGAGCTCCCAGCTGATCGTGATCACGCACCAGAAAAGGACCATGGAGGTCGCCGACGCGCTCTACGGGGTATCGATGCAAGGTGACGGAGTGTCAAAGGTCATCAGTCAGCGGCTGCGTTGAGCCGGAAAGTGCGGGCGGCGCCCGGATCTGTTCACAACTTGAACGAAACGCCCCTCGCGGGACCGGGAAACAAATTCATTACACCCTATTGACTTCGAAACTTGAAGGCATAGTCTCGGCAACGTTGCTTTTACCTTCAAGTGGTGGGTACCCCCAACCTATGCACCACTTGTAGGGCCAGCCCCCTACGCCCGGCAGCGCAGCCGGGCCACTGGAGTACACGTTGACCAGCACCGCGCAGCCGACGGTTCCGGAAGGCCGCAAGGCCCACCCGGACCACCTCGGCCATGTCATCTTCATTACCGCGGCTGCCGCGATGGGCGGCTTCCTCTTCGGTTACGACAGCTCCGTGATCAACGGTGCCGTCGAGGCGATCCGCGGTCGTTACGACGTCGGATCCGCCGTTCTCGCCCAGGTGATCGCCATCGCGCTGATCGGCTGCGCCATCGGCGCCGCCACGGCCGGCAGGATCGCCGACCGCATCGGCCGTATCCGGGTGATGCAGATCGCCGCGGTGCTGTTCACGGTCAGCGCCGTGGGCTCCGCCCTTCCGACCGCCCTGTGGGACCTGGCCATGTGGCGGGTCCTGGGCGGCATCGCGATCGGTATGGCCTCGGTCATCGGCCCGGCCTACATCGCCGAGGTCTCGCCCTCCGCCTACCGCGGTCGTCTCGGCTCGTTCCAGCAGGCCGCGATCGTCGTCGGCATCGCCGTCTCCCAGCTCGTCAACTGGGGCATCCTCAACCTCGCCGACGGCGACCAGCGCGGCAAGCTCGCGGGCTTCGAGGCATGGCAGTGGATGCTGGGTGTGATGGTCGTGCCGGCCATCATCTACGGCCTGCTCTCCTTCGTGATTCCCGAGTCGCCCCGCTACCTGATCTCCGTCGGCAACATCACCCGGGCCAAGGAGGTGCTCTCGGAGGTCGAGGGGCACACCGTCAACCTGGACACCCGGGTCGTCGAGATCCAGGACGCGATGCGCCGTGAGCACAAGTCGACGTTCAAGGATCTGCTCGGCAGCAAGATGGGCTTCCTGCCGATCGTCTGGGTCGGTATCGGTCTGTCGGTCTTCCAGCAGCTCGTCGGCATCAACGTCGCCTTCTACTACTCCTCGACGCTGTGGCAGTCCGTCGGCATCGACCCGAGCAGCTCGTTCTTCTACAGCTTCACGACGTCGATCATCAACATCATCGGCACCGTCATCGCGATGTTCTTCGTCGACAAGATCGGCCGCCGTCCGCTGGCGCTGATCGGCTCGGTCGGCATGGCGCTCGCCCTGGGCCTCGAAGCCTGGGCATTCGCCGCCAAGACCGCGGCCGGCACCCTGCCGACCACCGAGGGAACGGTCGCGCTGGTCGCCGCGCACGCCTTCGTGCTCTTCTTCGCGCTCTCCTGGGGCGTCGTGGTCTGGGTCTTCCTGGGCGAGATGTTCCCGAACCGGATCCGGGCCGCCGCGCTGGGCGTCGCCGCCTGCGCGCAGTGGATCGCGAACTGGGCCATCACGGCCAGCTTCCCGAGCCTGTCCGACTGGAACCTGTCGGGCACCTACGTGATCTACATGGTCTTCGCTCTGCTCTCGATCCCCTTCGTACTGCGGTACGTCAAGGAGACCAAGGGCAAGGCGTTGGAGGAGATGGGCTAACCCCCCCCCGCCAGTCCTTCTCCTCAGTTCTGGGTACTGCCCCGGCTCCTCAGCGAGCCGGGGCAGTAGCTTTTCCGGAGCTTTCCGGCCGAGGAACTCCGCGTCGTCCCGGGGAGCTTTCGTGGGTCTGCCTCCCGAGGCGCGGGCCGGAGGCCGGCGCCGACTCAGTCCTTGATGCGGGGCAGGACGCGCTCGGCGAAGAGATGCAGCGATCGCCAGCCCTCGTCGACGGGCATCCCGCCGCACAGCGGATGCAGGATCAACGAGCCCTGGGTGCCCGCCTCTTGAGCGAGCTGAACGCACTCGTCCGGGGTGACGATGCGGTAGACGCCCTCCTCGCGCAGGGCCTGGACATCGTCGGCCGCGGAGCGTACGGCGGAGTGGATGTCGGCGGACTGCCAGGACGCGTACGTCCGGGCCTCGTGCAGCAGATGGCAGCCGTACTCCGCCCAGGTGCGGTCCGGATCCTCCGAAAGATGCAGCAAGGACGTGCGCGCAGGCGGCAGCAGCACCCAGCCGTCGGTACCGAACTCCGCGCGCTTGGCGTGGTAGTACGCCTCCAGTTCCGGGAGGTGTGCGCTGGGGAAGAGGGGAAGGCCGAGGCGGGCGGCGCGACGGGCCGCGGCGCGCGAGCTGCCGCCGATCAACAGGACCGGGTGCGGCTGTGTGTACGGCTGCGGGGTCACGCGGACCGTACGGCCCTGATAGGTGAACGGTTCGCCGGTCCAGGCGGACAACAGGGTCTCCAGCACCTCGTCCTGGAGCGCGCCGCGCCGGCGCCAGTCCTTGCCGTGCGCGGCGTACTCCTCGGGGCGGTAACCGAGGCCGGCGACGGTCACCAGGCGGCCGTGTCCGAGGAGGTCGAGGCAGGCGAGGTCCTCGGCCAGCCGCAGTGGGTCGTGCAGCGGGGTGATCAGTGCGGAGACGGTGACACCGATCCGGCGGGTGGCTCCGAAGACGGCGCCCGCGAAGGTGAGCGGGGAGGGCATCCAGCCGTTTCCGGTGGCGTGGTGCTCCTCGGTCTGGATCATGCTGACGCCGCGGTCGTCGGCGAAGGCGGCCATCTCGACGGCGGCCCGGTAGCGCGCGGACAGTGCGGTGGGGGTGGGGGCGGGGTCGACGAGGTTGAAGCGCAGGACCGTGACGGGCATGGCTGAACGTCCCCTTCGCCAGGGAGGTGGGCGAAGGGGACGCTAGCTGACGTTGCGTCAGATCACTAGGTCGGCGGCGGAAGGAGTCGCCGGGCAGAACGCCGGGGTCAGCGCGCCCCGACCGGCTGCCGGGGCGCCGTGGGCTCCCCGGACGCGGCGGGGGTGACGTTCTCCTTGGCGGTGGGCAGGGCCGCGAAGACCGCCGCGGCGATCACGATCGTGGCCGCCCAGCCCAGGCCGTTCTCGCCGATCCAGGTGGTGGACAGCGGGCCGGTGAACCACTGGACCTTGGTGAAGCAGATGCCCGCGGCGAGCGCGACCGCCCAGGCCGTCATGGCCTGCCAGCAGTAGCCGCCGGCGTACCAGTAGCGGCTGGTGCGGCCGGTGTCCATCAGGGAGGCGGCGTCGTAGCGGACCGCCATCCTGCGCCGGCGGGCCATGTCGACGGCGTAGACGCCGATCCAGGCCGAGAAGGAGACCGCGAGCAGCGTCAGGAAGGCGATGAACTGCCCGATGAAGTCCTTGGCCACCAGCATCATGAACAGGCCGCCGATGAGGCTGATGACGGCGTTGATGCTGACCGCCATGGCGCGCGGCAGCTTGACGCCCATCGTCTGGGCCGTGAAGCCCGCCGAGTACATCGAGAGGCTGTTGATCAGCACCATGCCGACCAGCGCGGTGATCAGGTACGGCACCGCGAGCCAGGTCGGCAGGATGTTGCCGAGGAAGGACATCGGGTCGGTGTTCTGACCGGCCAGCTTCGGGTTGGAGACGGCCATCACGCCGCCCATCAGCACCATCGGGAGCAGCACCAGGGCCGCGCCGGAGACCGTCGCGCCGACGATCTTCTTGCCGGAGGCGGAGTGCGGGAGGTAGCGCGCGAAGTCCGGTCCGGTGGGGACCCAGCTGATGCCGCCGGCCGCGATCGTGCCGATACCGGCGATCACCATGGCGGTGGTGCCGGCCTTCTTGGCGAAGACCGCCTCCCAGTCCATCGTGGCGACCAGGTAGACCAGCACCATGATGCTGAACAGGCCGAAGAGGTACGTCGAGTACTTGTTGCAGACGTTCAGCGCCTTGCGGCCCATGCCGCTCACCAGGAACGTGACCGCCACGAAGGCGAGCAGGGTGATGACGACGAGGACGTTGTTGCTCTCGACGCCGAACAGCAGGCGCATCACGGTCAGCACCGCGTACGCGCCGGTGACCGCGTTGATCGTCTCCCAGCCGAAGCGGGCGACCCACAGGATCGCGCCGGGGAAGTAGTTGCCCCGGACGCCGAAGGCGGCCCGGGAGAGCATCGCGCCGGGCGCTCCGCCCCACTTGCCGGAGACCGAGAGGACTCCCACCATGCCGAAGGCGACGGCCGCGGCGACCACGGCCACCAGCAGGACCTGCCAGAAGTTCAGTGCGTTGTTGACCACGAGCGAGGCGCCCATGGTGAGCAACAGCACACTGATGTTGGCGGCGACCCAGGTGGGGAAGAGCTCGCGGACGCGGCCTTGACGCTCGTTGTCGGGTACGGGCTCGATGCCTCGTGTCTCGACGGCGCCTTCGGTTTCGTGAGCGGACATGGTGCCCATGGTGCAGGTCTCTCCGTGCGCGGGGGATCTGGGAGGCACCCCCCGGGGGGAGGAGGTGCAGGCAGCGGCTGTGGTGCCTGGCCGGTTGGTTGCCAGGACTCTACGCGCGTTGCGTGGCCGTGGACCATCGTACTTTGATCCAACTTCTGCTCGTACATCCCTTTGGATCCCACCACGACGACGGGCCGGAACCATTCTCGTCGAAGAATCCAGACGCACTCCGCTGATCAGGCACGGGAGTCCGCGGTCCGCCGGTCCGCGACCCGCCGGTCCGTCCGCTCCAGCAGGTCCACCGGGTCGACGACCGGCGGACGGGTGCCGGTCTCCTCGGTGGTGCGTTGACGGCTCGCTTGAGCTGCTCCCCGCAGCCCTCCGGCCGTGCCCGCAGGGTCCGCTTCCGGCCGACCGCGGCCAACGCGTTGCCCGTCGCCACCACCAACCGCAGTACGCCGCTGCGACGAGGGCGCCGTCGGCGGCGACGGCGGGAACCCGGACAGCGCACATCCAGGTTCGGCGCGTGCAGTCCCCCGAAGCGGCATGTGACTGATACTGGAGGGGTTATGGAAATCGTCATCCTTGCTGTAGTCATCGCCGTGGTCGTGCTCGGCGCGATCAGCGGGCTCGTCGTCAGCGGCCGCAAGAAGAAGCAGCTGCCGCCGTCCCCGCCGGCCACCCCTGCCACGCCCTCCGTTACCGCGCCTCCCGCAGAGCCGCAGGTCGGTGAGGAGGCCGAGACCCCAAGCGACGAAGAGCGTCGCACCATCGAAGAGGTCGGACTGCCGGCCGCCGAGGCACCGGTCGCGGCCCCCGAGGCCCCGGCCGCCCCGGAGATCGAGGTCCCCGAGCCGACCGCGGGCCGACTGGTGCGCCTGCGCGCCCGGCTCTCCCGCTCGCAGAACACCCTGGGCAAGGGCCTGCTGACCCTGCTCTCCCGCGAACACCTCGACGAGGACACCTGGGAGGAGATCGAGGACACCCTGCTGACCGCCGACGTCGGCGTCGCGCCCACCCAGGAACTGGTCGAACGGCTCCGTGAGCGGGTCAAGGTCCTCGGCACCCGTACGCCCGAGGAGCTGCGCGCGCTGCTGCGCGAGGAGCTCCTCACCCTCATCGGCACCGATGCCGACCGCTCGGTGCACACCGACAACGCCATCGGCAACGGCGGCGAGGAGATCCCGGGCGTCGTCATGGTCGTCGGCGTCAACGGCACCGGCAAGACCACGACCACCGGCAAGCTCGCCCGGGTCCTGATCGCCGACGGCAAGTCCGTGGTCCTCGGCGCGGCCGACACCTTCCGCGCCGCCGCCGCCGACCAGCTCCAGACGTGGGGCGAGCGGGTCGGAGCCCGTACGGTCCGCGGCCCGGAGGCCGGCGACCCGGCGTCGGTCGCCTATGACGCCGTGAAGGAGGGCATCGCCGAGGTCGCCGATGTCGTCCTCATCGACACCGCGGGACGGCTGCACACCAAGACCGGCCTGATGGACGAACTCGGCAAGGTCAAGCGCGTCGTCGAGAAGCACGGCCCGGTCGGCGAGGTGCTGCTCGTCCTGGACGCCACCACCGGCCAGAACGGCCTGGTCCAGGCGCGGGTCTTCGCCGAGGTCGTGGACATCACCGGTGTGGTGCTCACCAAGCTCGACGGCACCGCCAAGGGCGGCATCATCGTCGCCGTGCAGCGGGAGCTGGGCGTGCCGGTCAAGCTGGTGGGCCTGGGCGAGGGCGCGGACGATCTCGCGCCGTTCGAGCCCGAGGCGTTCGTCGACGCCCTGCTCGACTGACGCCGCGCCGGCCGCCCACCCGCGGCCCCCGCGCCCGTCCTCGGCCCCCGGCCCCGCTCCCAGCGGGCACCGGGGGCCGCCGCACATCTCGGCCCGGGCAGGTCACCGGCCGTCGGCAGCGCCGCCCGGACAGGCTGAGGGCCTCTCGGCGCAATGAGGTGCCGGGATCAGGCGCCGGAGCGGTTGCACACGTAGGCGAGGGTGCCCAGCAGCAGCCGGGCCTGGGGTGGGCAACCCGCGGTGTCCAGGCACGGCGGGCGCAGCCAGCGCATCGGACCGTGGCCGCCGAGGTCGGAAGGGGGCGCGGTGATGTGGTCGCCGGCTCCCAACGGCTGCAGGTCGAGGTCGGCGTCGTCCCAGCCCATCCGGTAGAGCAGGTCGGGCAGCTCGGCCGCGGCCCCCGGAGCGACGAAGAACAGCGCGCGGCCCGTCGGGGTGACCGCGACCGGGCCCAGCGGCAGCCCCATCCGCTCCAGGCGCGCCACGGCGACACGGCCCGCGGCCTCCGGCACGTCGAGGATGTCGAACGACCGGCCCACCGGGAGCAGCACCGCGGCACCCGGGGTCTCCGCCCAGGCCGCGGCGGCCTCCTCCAGCGTCGCCCCGGCCGCCAGCTCCCGGCCGAAGTCCAGCGGGTGGGCACCGGGGGAGGGGCAGGCGGCGGCCCCGCACGAGCAGTCCGTACGTCCGCCGCCGGCGCGCGCCGCGCGGGCTCCCGGGACGACGGCCCAGCCCCACAGCCCGGTGTATTCCGCCACGGCCGTGCTCTCGGACGAGCGGGCGCGGCGCCGCGAGCCGGATCGAATCTCCCGGATGCCGGCGATCGTGAAGCCCATGCCCCCTCCAACGGGTGGTGCGTGTCTGTGGTTACGAGGCGGCGAGCCGGCGGTGGAGTCGTGACGCTCCGTCGACGGTCCGCGGTGCCGTTGGTGCGATGGGGTGCGCGGGGTGGTGCGGCGCGGGGTGCGCACCCTCCCGCACTCCGCTCCAACCGGCCCTGTTCAACCCGTGTCAAGTCAATCGCGAGAGCCCGTCGGGGAGTTCATTCGAAGGGGTGGCGAATGGTGGCGTTTCCCCGATCGCCCTCGCGAGGGGCGTGATCGTAGGATTACTTTCGGTGCACGAACCCCGGAGAGGCATCGTTCGCACGGGTATGCCGGTGGCAATCCACCGATCCCGCACCGGCCGGAGGTGTGGCCGGAAACCGTGCTCGGGTAGATGTACCCCGGACAGGCGTCGCAACAGGCGGCATGCTGTGGGTGGTTCGCGACGAGGCGACTATCGAAGTGGGGGCGTTCCAGTGGGCGACGGCGGCACCGCCGGATCCGGCGGTACAGGCGGCACCGACACCGTCAAACGTCCCAACGCGCAGTTGGGCTCGTGGTTCGTGCGCAGCGGTTGGTCCAAGGGAGAGCTGGCACGACAGGTCAACCGCCGGGCGCGTCAGATGGGCGCCCACCACATCAGCACCGACACCTCCCGGGTGCGCCGCTGGCTGGACGGCGAACAGCCCCGCGAGCCCATTCCACGGATCCTGTCCGAACTCTTCTCGGAGCGCTTCGGCTGTGTGGTCGGCGTCGAGGAGCTGGGGCTGCGCTCGGCGCACCAGTCCCCGTCCGTCTCCGGGGTGGACCTGCCCTGGGCCGGACCGCAAACGGTCAGCCTCATCAGCGAGTTCTCGCGCAGCGACCTGATGCTGGCGCGCCGCGGCTTCCTGGGCACCTCGCTGGCGCTGGCCGCGGGCCCCACCCTCATCGAGCCGATGCAGCGCTGGCTGGTGCCGGTGCCCGCGGGGCAGGGCGGCGCGGCGCCGCAGCCGGACCGTCCCAGGCGCCCCGCCCGGCTGTCGCAGCCGGAGCTCGACCTGCTGGAGTCGACGACCGCGATGTTCCGCCAGTGGGACGCGCAGTGCGGAGGCGGCCTGCGCCGCAAGGCGGTGGTCGGCCAGCTGCACGAGGTCACCGACCTCCTCCAGGAGCCGCAGCCCGAGCCGGTCTCCAGGCGGCTGTTCAAGGTCGCCGCCGAACTCGCCGAGCTGGCCGGTTGGATGAGCTACGACATCGGGCTCCAGCCGACCGCGCAGAAGTACTTCGTGCTGGCCCTGCACGCCTCCAAGGAGGCCGGCGACCGTCCCCTGGGCTCGTACATCCTCTCCAGCATGAGCCGCCAGATGATCCACCTCGGCCGGCCGGACGACGCCCTGGAGCTGATCCATCTCGCGCAGTACGGCAGCCGGGATACGGCCACCGCGCGCACCCAGGCGATGTTGTATGCGATGGAGGCGCGCGCCTACGCCGGCATGGGCCAGCCCAGCAAGGTCAAGCGTGCGGTCCGGATGGCCGAGGACACCTTCTCCGACGCCATGCCCGGCGAGCCCGAGCCGGACTGGATCCGCTTCTTCTCCGAGGCCGAACTGAACGCCGAGAACGCCCACTCCTACCGGGACCTCGCGTATGTCGCCGGCCGCAGCCCCACCTACGCCTCGCTGGCCGAGCCCGTCATGGAGCGCGCCGTCGAACTGTTCGGCAAGGACGCCGAGCACCAGCGTTCATATGCACTGAACCTGATCGGGATGGCCACCGTCCGACTGCTGCAGAAGGAGCCGGAGGCCTGCGCCGCGATGGCACAGCAGGCGATCCCCTTCGCCCGGCAGGTCCGCTCCGAGCGGGTCAACACCCGGTTGCGCAAGACGGTGGACACCGCGGCCCGGGAGTTCGAAGGCGTCGCCGAGGTGATCCAGCTGACCGAGGAGCTCTCCCGCCAACTGCCCGAGACCGCGGCGGAGGCCGTCTGAGAGCAGCCCCCAGACCCCGGCCACGGCCAACCACCCCGTACAGCCCGACTCGGCTCCCCCATGCCAGGTCACGCGGGTGGCAGCCGTGGCCGGGCCCTTTTCCGGCGTCGTCGACGACCGGTTTCGACGCCTTGAACGGATGGCGGGCGCAATGATCTCGCCGTTCATCGGGGCGTAACACAGGGGCCGTCTTCGTCACTGCGGTGAAACACCGACAAGGTTTGGCCGAAACCACGCTGCGACAACCTCATGGCGAAAGTCGGCCCACCAAAGTTTCGCCCGCACGGGCCGCATCGACGACGAGGAGACGCCGATGCCCCCAGGCATCCTGACGCTCGCAGCAGACAAGGTCACACTGAGCCCGGCCAACACCGGGTTCATGCTGATCTGCTCCGCACTGGTGATGATCATGACCCCGGCCCTCGCCTTCTTCTACGGCGGCATGGTCCGGGTCAAGAGCGTGCTCAACATGCTGATGATGAGCTTCATCAGTTTGGGCATCGTGACGATTCTTTGGGTCCTCTACGGCTTCGGACTGGCCTTCGGTACCGACAGCGGCGGCTTCATCGGCTGGAGCGGCGACTACGCCGGCCTCAGCGGGATCGGCCTGACCGAGCTGTGGGGTGCCACCACCATCCCGGTCTATGTCTTCGCGGTCTTCCAGCTGATGTTCGCGATCATCACGCCCGCACTGATCAGCGGTGCGCTCGCCGACCGGGTGAAGTTCACCGCCTGGGCCCTGTTCATCGCCCTGTGGGTCACCATCGTCTACTTCCCCGTCGCCCACTGGGTGTGGGCCGAGGGCGGCTGGCTCTTCGACCTGGGCGTCATCGACTTCGCGGGCGGCACGGCCGTGCACATCAACGCCGGTGCCGCGGCCCTCGGCGTGATCCTCGTCGTCGGCAAGCGCATCGGCTTCAAGAAGGACCCGATGCGGCCGCACAGCCTTCCCCTGGTGATGCTCGGCGCCGGCCTGCTGTGGTTCGGCTGGTTCGGCTTCAACGCCGGCTCCTGGCTCGGCAACGACGACGGCATCGGCGCGGTCGCCTTCGTCAACACGCAGGTCGCCACCGCCGCCGCGATGCTCGGCTGGCTCGCGTACGAAAAGCTGCGCCACGGCTCCTTCACCACTCTGGGCGCCGCCTCCGGCGCGGTCGCCGGACTCGTCGCGATCACCCCGGCCTGTGGCGCCGTCAGCCCCCTCGGTGCCATCGCGGTCGGCGTCATCGCCGGTGTGCTGTGCGCCATGGCCGTCGGCCTGAAGTACAAGCTCGGCTACGACGACTCGCTCGACGTCATCGGCGTCCACCTCGTGGGCGGCGTCGCCGGCTCCCTGCTGGTCGGCCTGTTCGCCACCGGCGGTGTGCAGAGCGACGCCAAGGGCCTCTTCTACGGCGGCGGTTTCGAACAACTCGGCAAGCAGACGATCGGTGTGGTCTGCGTGCTGCTGTACTCCCTCGTCGTCTCGTTCGTCCTTGCCAAGGTCATCGACCTGGTGATGGGCTTCCGGGTCAGCGAGGACGAGGAGATGGCCGGCGTCGACCAGGCCGCGCACGCCGAAACGGCGTACGACTTCACCGGCGCTGGCGGTGGCACGGTGGCCCGGAAGGGCCCGGCACTCGGCGAGGCCCTGACAAAGAAGGTGGACGCGTGAAGCTCATCACGGCAGTAATCAAGCCGCACCGGCTCGACGAGGTGAAGGACGCCCTGCAGGCATTCGGCGTGCACGGCCTGACCGTCACCGAAGCCAGCGGATACGGGCGCCAGCGCGGGCACACGGAGGTGTACCGCGGCGCTGAGTACACCGTCGACCTGGTGCCCAAGGTGCGCGTCGAGGTGCTCGTCGACGACGCGGACGCCGAAGAGGTCGTCGAGGTCGTGGTCAACGCGGCCCGCACCGGCAAGATCGGCGACGGCAAGGTGTGGAGCGTCCCCGTCGACGAGGCGGTCCGGGTACGGACCGGCGAGCGCGGCCCCGACGCGCTCTGACCCACCTGCACGACCCACGGACCCCGGCACACCCGGGGACGTGGCCGGCACGACACCGGGATACCGGTACGCGGCCCGGGCTCCGGCCTCCGCGCGGCACCCGCCGCCGGAGCCGGAGCCGCGTCACTCCCGGGGGAACCGCCCGGTGCGCGGGCGGAGCGGCCCGCGCGGCGAATGGCCGCAGGCTCCGCCCCGGCCCAGACTGAAGAACGGGGCCCGGTGGCAGCGGGGGACAACACGACCAAGGAGCACCCGAGTTGACCGACAGCGTCGAGGACACGGCAGGAGCGGACGCCGCGCCGGACCCGCACACCGCCCCGGAGACCGACCCCGCCACCGGCACCGACGGCGGCTACCCCGCTGCCCGGCGCAGGCTCCTCCAGGACGACGCATCCACCGGACCCGACCGCCGCGCCGCGCTCGCCCGGCTCACCGACGACTGGCTCACCGAGCTCTTCGACGGCGCCGCCCACACCTCCGGCGTACAGGGCGCCGCCCTCGTCGCCGTCGGCGGCTACGGCCGTGGCGAACTCTCCCCCCGCAGCGACCTCGATCTCCTGCTGCTGCACGACGGCCGCGCCGACACCTCGGCCGTCGCCGCCCTCGCAGACCTCCTCTGGTACCCCGTCTGGGACCTCGGCCTCGACCTCGACCACTCCGTACGGACCCCCGCCGAGGCGCGCAAGGCCGCCCGCGACGACCTCAAGGTGCAACTCGGCCTGCTCGACGCCCGCCACCTGGCCGGCGACCCCGACCTCACCGCCGGACTGCGCACGGCCGCCTACGCCGACTGGCGCGCGAGCGCCCCCAAGCGACTGCCCGAACTCCACGAGCTGTGCCAGGAACGCGCCGACCGGCAGGGCGAACTGCAATACCTCCTCGAACCCGACATCAAGGAGGCCCGCGGCGGACTCCGCGACGCCACCGCCCTGCGGGCCGTCGCCGCCTCCTGGCTCGCCGACGCCCCACGCGGCGGCCTGGAAGCCGCCCGCACCCGGCTCCTCGACACCCGCGACGCCCTCCACCTGGTGACCGGCCGCGCCACCGACCGGCTCTCCCTCCAGGAACAGGACCAGGTCGCCGAGTCCCTCGGCCTCCTCGACGCCGACACCCTGCTGCGCCAGGTCTACGAATCCGCCCGCACCCTCTCCTACGCCGGCGACGTCACCTGGCGCGAGGTCGGCCGGGTCCTGCGCGCCCGGTCCGTCAAACCCCTCCTCCGCAGCCTCCTGCCGGGCCGCACCCCGGGCAAGGGCGAACGCTCCCCCCTCGCCGAAGGCGTCGTCGAGCACGAGGGCGAAGCCGTGCTGGCCCGCACCGCCCGCCCCGAACGCGACCCCGTCCTGACCCTGCGCGCCGCGGCCGCCGCCGCACAGGCCGGCCTGCCCCTGTCGATGCACGCGGTACGCCGGCTGGCGGCCGCCGCCCGGCCCCTGCCCGTGCCGTGGCCCGCCGAAGCCCGCGAACAGCTGGTAACCCTCCTGGGCGCCGGCGCCCACACCGTGCCCGTTTGGGAGTCCCTCGAAGCCGAGGGCCTCATCACCCGACTGCTCCCCGACTGGGAACGCGTCCGCTGCCGCCCCCAGCGCAACGCCGTGCACACCTGGACCGTCGACCGCCACCTCGTCGAGACCGCCGTACGAGCCGCCGCCCTCACCCGCCGCGTACACCGCCCCGACCTGCTCCTCGTCGCCGCACTGCTGCACGACATCGGCAAGGGCTGGCCCGGCGACCACTCCGTGGCCGGCGAGACCATCGCCCGCGACGTGGCCACCCGGCTCGGCTTCGACACCCGCGACGTCACCGTGATCGCCACGCTCGTCCGCCACCACCTGCTGCTCATCGAGACCGCCACCCGCCGCGACCTGGACGACCCCGCCACCGTCGGGGCCGTCGCCGACGCCGTCGGCAACGCCGGCACCCTCGAACTGCTGCACGCCCTGACCGAGGCCGACGCACTCGCCACCGGCCCCGCGGCCTGGAGCACCTGGCGCGACGGCCTCGTCGCCGACCTCGTCAAACGCGTCGCCGCGCAACTCGCGGGCGAAGAGGTACCGGACAACCGCGGCACCGACGAGCCGACCGCCGAGGAAGAGCGGCTGGCCATAGAGGCAGGCCGCACCGGCGGCCCCGTCCTGGCCCTGCACGCCCGCAGCGAAGCCCCGGCCGACACCGATAACACCGAACCACCCGAGGACGGCCAGGAGCCGGTCGGCGTCGAACTCCTCATCGCCGTCCCCGACCAACCCGGCGTCCTGCCCGCCGCGGCCGGCGTACTGGCCCTGCACCGCCTCACCGTCCGCGCCGCCGACCTCCGCGTCCTCGACCCCATCGGCCAGGGCCCGGTCCTCCTCCTCAGCTGGCGGGTCGCCGCCGAATACGGCTCCCTGCCCCAGGCCGTACTGCTGCGCGCCGACCTGATCCGCGCCCTGGACGGCTCCCTCGACATCCCCGCCCGCCTCGCGGAACGCGAACGCGCCTACGCCCGGCGCTCCCGCGCCGTCCTCGCCCCGCCACCCCGCGTCACCGTCGCCCCCGGCAGCTCCCGCACCGCCACCGTCATCGAGGTCCGCGCCCAGGACGCCCACGGCCTGCTGCACCGCATCGGCCGTGCCCTGGAGGAGGCCGGAGTCACCGTCCGCAGCGCCCACGCCAGCACCCTCGGCGCCAACGCCGTCGACGCGTTCTACGTCACCGACACCAAGGGCGACCCCCTGCCCCCGGACCGCGCCACAGCCGTCGCCCGCGCCGTACAGACCGCCCTGGAGTGACCCGGGCCACCCCTGCGGCGTCCGCCCACCGCCCCCACTACCGGCAGGCAGGGGTGGCCCGCTTGCCGGGCCGGATACCCTAGGAGGCGATTGCCTCCGCCCCCGACCCCGAGGATCGACGACCGCCGTGTTCGATACGCTTTCCGACCGCTTGGCGAGTACCTTCAAAAACCTCCGGGGCAAGGGCCGCCTCTCCGAGGCGGACATCGACGCCACGGCGCGCGAGATCCGTATCGCCCTGCTCGAGGCCGACGTCGCGCTGCCCGTCGTCCGCGCCTTCATCAAGCAGGTCAAGGAGCGCGCGAACGGCGCCGAGGTCTCCCAGGCTCTGAACCCCGCCCAGCAGGTCATCAAAATCGTCAACGAGGAGCTCGTCGGCATCCTCGGCGGCGAGACCCGCCGGCTGCGCCTCGCCAAGACCCCGCCGACCGTCATCATGCTGGCCGGCCTCCAGGGCGCCGGTAAGACCACCCTCGCCGGCAAGCTCGGACGCTGGCTCAAGGGCCAGGGCCACGCGCCGCTGCTCGTCGCCTGTGACCTCCAGCGCCCCAACGCCGTCAACCAGCTCTCCGTCGTCGCCGAGCGCGCCGGCGTCGCGATCTACGCGCCCGAACCGGGCAACGGCGTCGGCGACCCCGTCAAGGTCGCCCAGGACTCCATCGAGTTCGCCCGCGGCAAGCAGCACGACGTCGTCATCGTCGACACCGCCGGCCGCCTGGGCATCGACCAGGAGCTGATGCAGCAGGCCGCGGACATCCGCGACGCGGTCAGCCCCGACGAGGTCCTCTTCGTCGTCGACGCGATGATCGGCCAGGACGCCGTCAACACCGCCGAGGCGTTCCGCGACGGCGTCGGCTTCGACGGCGTGGTGCTCTCCAAGCTCGACGGCGACGCCCGCGGTGGCGCCGCGCTCTCCATCGCGCACGTCACCGGCAAGCAGATCATGTTCGCCTCCAACGGCGAGAAGCTGGACGACTTCGACGCGTTCCACCCGGACCGCATGGCGTCCCGCATCCTCGGCATGGGCGACATGCTCTCGCTCATCGAGAAGGCCGAGCAGACCTTCAGCCAGGCCGAGGCCGAGAAGATGGCGGCCAAGCTCCAAAAGGGCCCCAAGGAGTTCACCCTCGACGACTTCCTGGCCCAGATGGAGCAGGTCCGCAAGATGGGCTCCATCTCCAAGCTGCTCGGCATGCTGCCCGGCATGGGGCAGATGAAGGACCAGATCAACAACCTCGACGAGCGCGAGGTCGACCGCACGGCCGCCATCATCAAGTCGATGACCCCCGCCGAGCGCCACGAACCGACGATCATCAACGGCTCCCGCCGCGCCCGTATCGCCAAGGGCTCCGGCGTCGACGTCAGCGCCGTCAAGAACCTCGTCGAGCGCTTCTTCGACGCCCGCAAGATGATGTCGAAGATGGCCCAGGGCGGCGGCATGCCGGGCATGCCAGGGATGCCCGGCATGGGTGGCGGCGGCGCCAAGAAGAAGAAGCAGGTCAAGCAGGCCAAGGGCAAGCGCAAGAGCGGTAACCCGATGAAGCGCAAGGCCGACGAGGAGGCCGCGGCGGCCCGCCGCGAGGCCGCCCAGTCCGGCAACCCGCTGGGCCTGCCCCAGGGCGGACAGGACCAGAAGGACTTCGAACTCCCCGAGGAATTCAAGAAGTTCATGGGCTGACCCGGCCCCTGTCATCCGCGAGCCCCCGGCCACCTCCAGGTGACCGGGGGCTCGCGCATGCACGGCAGCCGGCCGACGGCGCCCTCCGCCGGCCCTCCGGCCGCTACTGCGTCCGCGCGATCAGATACCGGAACACATTCGGCATCCAGACCGTCCGGTCCGCCCGCTGATACGGATGCAACGCCTCCGCCAGCTCCTTCTCCACCAGCCGCTGCTCGGTGACCTCCAGCGCCGCGTCGAACAGCCCCGTCGACAGCAACCCACGCACCGCACTCGCCAGATCCGCATACCCGAACGGGCAGGCCACCCGGCCCGAACCGTCCGGCCGCAGCCCCGCACGCTCCGCCAGGTCCTCCAGATCGTCCCGGCGACTGGGCCGCCAACCGCCCGCCGCCCGCAACGGCTCGGCCAGCCGCTGCGCAACCCGCAGCACCCCGGCCGTCGCACACCGCTCCTCCGGCCCCCAGCCGCCCAGCACGATCGCGCTGCCGCGCTCCGCCAGCCCGGCAGCCGCCGTCAGCGAATCCGTGAGCCCCTGCACGGTGCTGACACAGCCCACCGGATGGAACGCCGTCACCACATTGAACGGCGCCTCGTCCACCGCCGCGTCCTCCAGCCCGCCGCTGACCAGCCGGGTGACCTCCGGCATACCGTCCGGCGTGAGCCGCTCGCGGGCCAGCTCCAGCCGGCACTCATCCGAATCGACACCGCTGACCTGAGCCCCCCGCCCCGCGGCGAGCAGCAGCGCCAGGCCGGAACCGCACCCCAGCCCCAGCAGCCGGGTGCCGGAACCGACCCCCAAACGGTCGTAAGCGGCTTCGTACAGCGGCACCAGCATGCGTTCTTGGATCTCGGCCCAGTCACGGGCGCGCGCCTTGGTGCCGGTCGGTGCGGGAAGCTCATCGGATCCCATGGGACCGGAGTTCGGAAGGTCGTGCCGTACGAGCGTGGGTGACATCGAATGCGCCCCTATTCGCCGAGAACCCGAAGCTGTTCAGTGCAGATCGCCCCCGTTTTCGCGCGTTGTGCGCCCCCGAGTTCCAGACAACTGCGCATCCGTCCGGGCGTCCAGGGGTTGCGCCGGTGTTGTCTCCCGCGCGCCCCCGTATGCGCCGGGCCCGCTCCCTGGAGCGCCGTTCCAGGGTGCCCCGGCCCGCCGGGTTTCGCCACGGCAGGACCGCCACCTGCGCCTCCCGCCGCCGAACCCCACGCCGAGTACCCCTACGGTGGGGCATACGGCCCCGGTCCGCGACGGCGCACGGGAGAACACGCCCCCGGGCCCGGCCGCGCGGACACGGGAGATCACCCGTACCATCGCGGCCGTGATCGCCGTCCGGGCATACGACCGCACTACGCCGTGCGGCGTACGCGGGGGTACGTACCGGCTTGGTAGCCGCTGGGCGCCTTCTCCGCAGATCGGCGCACCCGGCCCTCGGCATAACCCATGACCAGAAACTGACTGGTACGTGCAAATTATTTGGGATGCCCCGGAATCGGAACACTGGGCCTCCCCGGCTCGTTGTCACGACGTGAGCACGACACCGCCTGTTCTCGCCGCCGAACTGGCGCTCGCGTGGGCCGATATTCAACGGCACCACCCCGAGCTGCCGGATCTGGCCGCGCCCGAATCCCTCATCGGGGAGTCCTCGTCCGCCTGTGGCGCGGAGCTCTCCTTCGAAAGGCTGCTCCACGAGGCAGTCCACGGCATCGCCGCCGCCCGCGGCATCCGCGACACCTCCCGCGCAGGCCGCTACCACAACCGCAGGTTCCTGACGATCGCGGAGGAGCTGGGCCTGGACCACGTCGACGAGCCGCATCCCAGCAGCGGCTTCTCCCTGGTCACGCTCAACCCCGAAGCCAGAAGGCGCTACCGCCCCACCATCGAACGACTGGCCAGGGCCCTCAAGGCGCACACCGCCGCCACGGCCACCGACACCACCCGCAGCTTCCGCGGTCCCGCGGCCCGGCACGGCTCCTCCGGAGGCGGCGTCCGCGTCAAAGCCGTCTGCGACTGCGGGCGCAACGTCCGGGTCGTCCCCTCGGTGCTGGCCCAGGCGCCGATCGTGTGCGGCGGCTGCGGCAAGCCCTTCCGTATCCCCGAGGTGGCCGCGGTCGGCTGACCCCGGGGCGTGTGGCACAATGGCTAGCTGTACTCGACAGTCGCACAGGACCCCTCTCTCCTCCGGCTGACGCGTCCATCGGGCATACCGAGTACCGCAACCCCACGTGGCATCCCGTTGTGCCCAACCACGTCAAGACCAGGAGACACCACTTCCGTGGCAGTCAAGATCAAGCTGAAGCGTCTGGGCAAGATCCGCGCGCCTCACTACCGCATCGTCATCGCCGACTCCCGTACCCGCCGTGACGGCCGGGCCATCGAGGAGATCGGCCTGTACCACCCGGTGCAGAACCCCTCGCGCATCGAGGTCAACTCCGAGCGTGTCCAGTACTGGCTGGGTGTCGGCGCGCAGCCGACCGAGCCCGTCATGGCCATCCTCAAGGTCACCGGCGACTGGCAGCAGTTCAAGGGCCTGCCCGCCCCGGCGCCCATGAAGGTCGCCGAGCCGAAGGCCGACAAGCGCGCCCTCTTCGAGGCCGCCGCCAAGGCTTCCGGCGACGAGCCCAAGGGTGAGGCCATCACCCCGAAGGCGAAGAAGGCTGACAAGAAGGCGGACGAGGCTGCTGAGGCCGAGTCCACCTCCGAGTCGACCGAGGCCTGAGCATGCTCGAGGAAGCCCTCGAGCACCTCGTCAAGGGCATCGTCGACAACCCCGATGACGTGCAGGTAGCTTCGCGCACCCTGCGTCGCGGGCGCGTGCTCGAGGTACGGGTGCACCCCGACGACCTCGGCAAGGTGATCGGCCGCAACGGCCGTACCGCCCGCGCGCTGCGGACCGTCGTGGGCGCCATCGGCGGCCGAGGCATCCGCGTCGACCTCGTCGACGTGGACCAGGTCCGCTGAGCATCGATACACCGGCACGGGCCGGGGAGGGCTACGGCCCACCCCGGCCCGTTGTCGTCGCCGCATGAGAAAAGGAAAGCCATAGTGCAGCTGGTAGTCGCACGGATCGGCCGCGCCCACGGCATCAAGGGCGAGGTCACCGTAGAGGTGCGCACCGACGAGCCCGAGCTGCGGCTCGCACCCGGAGCCGTCCTCGCCACGGAACCCTCCTCCGTCGGACCGCTCACCATCGCGACCGGCCGGGTCCACAGCGGCCGGCTGCTGCTGCGCTTCGAAGGCGTCCAGGACCGCACGGCCGCCGAAGCGCTGCGCAACACCCTGCTGATCGCGGAGGTCGACCCCGAGGAAGTCCCCGAGGACCCCGAGGAGTTCTACGACCACCAGCTCGTCGACCTCGACGTCGTCACCCGCGACGGCACGGCCATCGGCCGCATCTCCGAGGTCTCCCACCTGCCCTACCAGGACCTGCTGATCGTCAAGCGGCCCGACGGCAGCGAGGTCATGATCCCGTTCGTCAGCGACATCGTGCCGGAGATCGACCTTGAGGAGCAGCGGGCCGTCATCGACCCGCCGCCCGGCCTCCTCGACGACAGTCAGGCCGAGGTCGCCGCCGGCCGCGAGGACACCTGATGCGGCTCGACGTCGTCACGATCTTCCCCGAATACCTCGAACCGCTGAACGTCTCCCTCGTCGGCAAGGCCCGTGCCCGCGGACAGCTCGACGTCCGCATCCACGACCTGCGGAACTGGGCGCACGACAAGCACAACACCGTCGACGACACCCCCTACGGCGGCGGCCCCGGCATGGTCATGAAGCCCGAGCCATGGGGTGAGGCGCTCGATGAGGTGCTCGCCTCCGGGGAAGGCGAACCGGTGATCGTCGTGCCCACCCCCAGCGGGGAGCCCTTCACCCAGCAGCTCGCCGTCGAACTCTCCGCCAAGCCCTGGCTGGTGTTCACCCCGGCCCGCTACGAAGGCATCGACCGCCGCGTCATCGAGGAGTACGGCTCCCGCCTCGACGTCCGCGAGGTCTCCATCGGCGACTACGTCCTGGCCGGCGGCGAGGCCCCGGTCCTGGTCATGGTCGAGGCGGTCGCACGCCTGCTGCCGGGCGTCCTCGGCAACGCCGCCTCCCACCAGGACGACTCCTTCGCCCCCGGAGCTATGGCCGACCTCCTGGAAGGCCCCGTCTACACCAAGCCCCCGGAGTGGCGCGGACGCGGCATCCCCGATGTCCTGGTCAGCGGCCACCACGGCAAGATCGCCCGCTGGCGACGCGACGAGGCGTTCCGCCGCACCGACCGCAACCGCCCCGACCTGATCGAGCGTGCCGACCCCGCCGCGTTCGACAAACACGACCGCGCGATCCTCGCCGCGCTGGGCTGGTCCGCCGGTGACGACGGCCGATTTGGGCGTACGAGTGACGGCGTGGAACAATAGGCCGCTGCTGTGTGCGTCCGGCGCGCGCCCCTGCCACAGGGGGAACGACGCCCGCCCGACGGAACGGCATCCGAAACATCATCCCGATATCCCGTTGATGACCTGTGGCATCAGCGAAGAAAGCAGTAGGTCATGAACCTTCTCGACTCCGTCGACTCCGCGTCGCTGCGTACCGACGTCCCGGCCTTCCGCCCGGGTGACACCGTCAACGTCCACGTCCGCGTCATCGAGGGCAACCGCTCCCGTGTGCAGCAGTTCAAGGGCGTTGTCATCCGCCGTCAGGGCGCCGGCGTGCGCGAGACCTTCACGGTCCGCAAGGTCAGCTTCTCCGTCGGCGTGGAGCGCACCTTCCCCGTGCACACCCCGATCGTCGAGAAGATCGAGGTCGTGACCCGCGGTGACGTCCGTCGCGCCAAGCTGTACTTCCTCCGTGAGCTCCGCGGCAAGGCCGCGAAGATCAAGGAGAAGCGCGACAACTGAGTCGTGCCGCCCCGGACCGCGATTTTTTGCGCCGGGGCAACGCAAAGCCAAGCTCACGTCCGACGTCCGGACCCGGCCGGATAGGCTCAGGGCCCGATGGACAACGACGCACAGCTCTCGGAGCGCGACCGCTCTCCCGCCCCCGACCAGGGGCCGGAGCAGAGGTCGCGCTCCGCGCGTTTCCTGGCCCGCTCGGCCCGGATGCGGCAGCGGCCGGTCACCCTCCTCGCCCTGTGCGTGGCCTTCCTCCTGCTGCTCAGCGCCTTCGTCGCGCAGCCCTTTCTGATCCCCAGCTCCTCCATGGAGAACACCCTGCGGATCGGCGACCGGGTGCTGGTCAACAAGTTGGCGTACCGCTTCGGCGGCGACCCGCGGCGCGGCGATGTGGTGGTGTTCGACGGCACGGGGTCTTTCGTTCACAGCGAGCCGGGGGAGAATCCCGTCACGGCGCTGCTGCGCGGTGCCGGCGCGGCGCTGGGCCTGGCCCGGCCCGCCGAGACCGACTACGTCAAGCGCGTGATCGGGATCGGCGGTGACCGTGTGACCTGCTGCGACAAACGGGGGCGGATCGAAGTGAACGGTGAGCCCGTGACCGAGGGCTATCTCTACCCGGGGAACGCACCTTCCTCGGTGGAGTTCGACATCGAGGTGCCGGAGGGGAAGTTGTGGGTGATGGGCGACCACCGTGCCAGATCCCGCGATTCCCGCGACCACCTCGGTGAGGCGGGCGGCGGCACCGTCCCCGTCGACATGGTGATCGGCCGGGCGGACTGGATCACCTGGCCCATGGGTCGCTGGACCACCCTCGACCGGCCGCGGGCCTTCGACGGCATACCGGCCCCGGCAGGCCCCCATGGGTAATCGGGGGCGGCCCCGTCACGGGCACCAGAACAGCACAGGAACCCGCCACGGCAAAGGAACCCCCGCGGAGTCCGGGGAGCCCGCAGACGGCCGTGGAGGCCACCGGGCGACCGGCGGACGGGCCGAGCGACGACGGCAGGCGAAGCGCATCAAGCGCCGCAGGCAACGCTCCTACATCAAGGAAATCCCCATCCTCATCGGGGTGGCGCTGGCCATCGCGCTGGTGCTGAAGACCTTCCTTGTGCAGGCGTTCGTGATCCCGTCGGGCTCCATGGAGCAGACGATCAAAATCGGCGACCGGGTCCTGGTCGACAAACTCACGCCGTGGTTCGGCTCGAAGCCGGAGCGCGGCGAGGTCGTCGTCTTCAAGGACCCGGGAGGCTGGCTCAAGGGCGAGCAGGCGCAAACCGCTGAAGACGGACCGGGCGTGAAGCAGTTCAAGGAATTCATGACCTTCATCGGGCTGCTGCCGTCCGCCGATGAACAAGACCTCATCAAACGCGTCGTCGGCGTGGGCGGCGACACCGTCAAATGCTGCGACAAGCAGAACCGCGTGACGGTCAACGGCAAGCCACTCACCGAACCGTACGTCCACCCCGGAAATCCGCCCTCCACGCTGAAATTCACCGTGAACGTTCCCATCGGGCGGATCTTCGTGATGGGTGACCACCGTTCCGACTCCGCGGATTCGCGCTTCCACCTCGACGAGCCGTACCGTGGCACGGTCTCGGAGGAAAATGTCGTCGGCCGCGCCGTGGTGATCGCCTGGCCGTTCAGCCACTGGCGGCAACTCGAAGAGCCGGACACCTTCTCAACCGTGCACGACTCGCCGGGCGCCAGGGCGTCCGGAGCCGGTGCGCCACATAGGGTGTCCTCCGAGACTTTGGCCGTACTCCCGACCCCTGCGGAACTCCCGCTCGTTATGGGAGTGGTGGGCCTGCACCGGTTGACGGGCGGGCGTGAGCGTGGAGTAAGGAGCAGATGTGGGGGACTTGGCGGTCGGCGCGCGGTCCGGAACCGAAGAGCCCGAGGAGCCGGCGGGGCGCGGTGAAATTCCGCGGGCGGCGACGAGTTCCGTGCATCAGTCGCAGGCGCAGCAGTCATCACCGACGGACCGGTCGGTGGCCGAGGAGGAGAGCGGCAGCATGACGACGGGGAAAAAGCCGCGCGCCTTCTGGAAAGAGCTACCGATTCTCATCGGTATCGCGCTGATCCTCGCGCTGTTGATCAAAACGTTCCTGGTGCAGGCGTTCTCCATCCCGTCCGACTCCATGCAGGACACCCTGCAGCGCGGCGACCGGGTCCTGGTCGACAAACTGACACCGTGGTTCGGCTCGAAGCCCGAGCGCGGCGAGGTCGTCGTCTTCCACGACCCGGGCGGCTGGCTGAACGAAGCACCGACCCCCGAGCCGAACCCCGTGCAAAAGGTCCTCAGCTTCATCGGTCTGATGCCCTCGGCCGAGGAGAAGGACCTGATCAAGCGAGTGATCGCGGTCGGTGGGGACACCGTCGAGTGCCACGGCACCGGCCCGGTGAAGGTCAACGGCAAGGCACTCAAGGAGGACTCCTACGTCTTCCCCGGGGCCACCCCCTGCGGCGACCGGGAGTTCGGCCCGATCCACGTCCCCAAGGACCGGATCTGGGTCATGGGCGATCACCGGGACGACTCCCTCGACTCCCGCTACCACCAGAACCTCAAGGGCAACGGCACCGTCTCGGTGGACGAGGTCGTAGGCCGCGCCTTCACCATCGCCTGGCCCATCAACCGCTGGTCCACGCTGCCGGTCCCGGACACCTTCGACCAGCCGGGGATCAACACGTCGATGGCCGCGGCGCCGGCCGCGCTGGGGCTCGTCGGGGCGGTCCCGATCGTGCTGTGGCGCCGCAGGAGGCTGACCACGGAACGTACCCCCAGGTAGGGTGCCGTCCCAGATCTTCGACGCGGGCCGGTACCGCGGGGTGGGAGCGCTGGGATGAGCAGCAGTACGGAACGCAGGACCGACGGCCGCGGCCGGACCACGGGCAGTGTGCTGTCCGGTCTGGCCGTGGCCGTCGGCTGTGCGCTGTTCCTGGGCGGCTTCGTATGGGGGGCGCTGATCTACCGCCCGTACACGGTTCCGACCGACTCGATGGCACCGACGATCTCGGCCGGGGCCCGTGTCCTGGCCGAACGGGTCGACGGCTCCGAGATACGCCGGGGCGACGTCGTCGTCTTCAAGGACTCGGTGTGGGGCGACCTGCCGATGGTCAAGCGCGTCGTCGGCGTCGGCGGCGACAAGGTCTCCTGCTGCACCAAGGAAGGCCGCCTGACCGTCAACGGCGTTCCGGTCGAGGAACCGTATCTGCAGAGCGACGGGCCCGCCTCACCCACCGGCTTCAAGGCCAAGGTCCCCACCGGCCAGCTCTTCCTGCTCGGCGACCACCGCAGCGACTCCCTCGACTCCCGCGTCCACCTCACGGACGGCGACCACGGCTCCGTGCCGCGCAGCGCCGTCAGCGCCCGCGTGGACGCCCGTGCCTGGCCGGTCGGCAGCATCGGCATGATGAACCGCCCGGAGGCCTTCTCCGAGCTGCCCGGCGGCACCTCACAGCCCGGCCCGCTGCGGCCCATCACCTATGCGGTCATCGCCGGCACCGTCCTGATCCTCGGCGGCGCCGCCCACGGCCCCCTCACCCGGCGCAAGAGCCGCACCCGTGGCTGATCGCGACGAGAAGGCCGGGGGCGGGGCAGCAGCCGGCCAGGGCGAGGACGAGGCAGTCGACCGGGACGAGACGGCCGGCCGCGACGAGGCGGTCGCAGGCCGGCAGACCGAGGTGCGCCAGGTCTCCCGCGTGGTCCTGCTCGATCCCGACGACCGGATCCTGCTCCTGCACGGCTTCGAACCGGCCCGCCCCACCGAGACCTGGTGGTTCACCCCGGGCGGCGGCGTAGAAGGCAAGGAGACCCGCGAAGAGGCGGCGCGTCGCGAACTCGCGGAGGAGACCGGAATCACCCGGGCAGCCCTCGGCCCCGTCCTGTGGAAACGCCGCTGCTCATTCCCCTTCGACGGACGTCAATGGGAGCAGGACGAGTGGTACTACCTGGGGCGGACGGACCGGACTGAGACCGACACCAGGGGGCAGACGGACCTGGAGCGACGCAGCGTCTCGGGACTGAGGTGGTGGACTTTCGAGGAACTGTCCGCGTCGCATGAGACGGTGTATCCGACCAGACTCGCCGAGCTGCTGCGCACGCTGCTCGACGAAGGGCCCCCCGGTGCGCCGGTGCTCCTGGAGACCGAGAGGGTCTGACGCACAATAGGGGGACGCACGGCTGAAGGGGATCTGCCATGAGCGCCGAGGACCTCGAGAAGTACGAGACCGAGATGGAGCTGAAGCTCTACCGGGAGTACCGCGACGTCGTCGGGCTGTTCAAGTACGTGATCGAGACCGAGCGACGTTTCTACCTCACCAATGACTACGAGATGCAGGTGCACTCGGTACAGGGCGAGGTGTTCTTCGAGGTCTCGATGGCTGACGCCTGGGTCTGGGACATGTACCGACCGGCTCGCTTCGTCAAGCAGGTGCGCGTACTGACGTTCAAGGACGTGAACATCGAGGAGCTCAACAAGAGCGATCTCGATCTGCCGGGGAGCTGAGGGGCTGAGCCGAAGGCTAGGGCCGCCCGAGGGCTGGGCTCGGCCTGTTCGGGTGTCCGTTGTTTCTGGTTGGTCGGCTCCCTGGCGGGTTGCCGGAGGCCGGCTGTGCTGCGCGTGCGCCGCTGATCACCGATGTGGGTGACCGGGTTATCCACAGCTGAAGGGTTATCCACCAAGATCCAACAGCTCAGTGTGAAGGCCTCACAGTCGGTGCCGGAGGTGGTGCCGCATGAACGCCATGCAGGCGGGCCGGCAGGCCGGCAGTGGAGCACAGGACGCAGGATGTGGAGCCGGTCCGGACGGGCCGTCGAGCGCGTACCGGATGGCGACTGCGTACGGGACGTCGAGTGCGTACGGGCCGTTGAGTAGGTACGGGGTCGGCGGGGCTCGGAACGAGAACGGGCCCGGGGGACACGGTCACGGATCACGGCGCGGGTCCGGGGGACACGGTCACGGGTCGGGGCGCGGGCCCGGGGGGATGCCGTTAGGCCGGGGAGTGGCCGGTGACGGCGGGACTCCGGGCAGCGGCGGCGGAGCGGTAGGCGGTGAAGCGGTAGGCGGAGAAGCGACGCCCGCCGGGTGCCCACCGCCAGGGAACCAGACGCCGCCGGGGGAGCGGGACCGAGGCCGGCCCAGGACCCGACGCCGAGGCAACGGCGAGGCGCGGACGAACCCGGCACCCGATACCCGCAACGGGCCCGGCCCCAACCCGGGGCGCCGCTCTACCGCCAAGACACGCCGCCCCGAGGCCGACGGACGCACATCGCCCCCACCAGGCACGTCCGACGCGACCGAATCCCACGCAGCCCCTCCCAAGCGTCCAGACGCTCGGCGAGCCCTCGGACGCTACGGCGAAGACCTCGCCACCCGATGCCTCATCCAGGCCGGCATGCGCATCCTGGATCGCAACTGGCGCTGCCGCGACGGAGAGATCGACATTGTGGCCACCGACGGCGACGCCCTCGTGATCTGCGAGGTCAAGACCCGCCGCGCCGGCTGGTACGAGCATCCCATGGCAGCCGTCCGTCCCGAGAAGACCCAGCGCCTGCGCCTGCTGGCCGAGCGCTGGCTGGAGCGGCACGGCGGACCGCCGCCCGGCGGCGTGCGCATCGACGTCGTCGGCGTCCTGCTCCCCGCCCGCGGCGCCCCGGTCGTCGACCACGCACGGGGGGTGGCGTGATGGGCTTCGCCCGCACCTGTTCCGTGGCCCTCGTCGGAGTCGAAGGCGTCGTGGTCGAGGTCCAGGCCGACCTCGAACCAGGGGTCGCCGCCTTCACCCTGGTCGGATTGCCCGACAAGAGCCTCGTCGAGTCCAAGGACCGCGTACGCGCCGCGGTGGTGAACTCCGGCGCCGAATGGCCACAGAAGAAGCTCACCGTCGGCCTCAGCCCCGCATCCGTCCCCAAAGGCGGCAGCGGATTCGACCTCGCCTAGAGACGCTTGTGACAGGTTTACCAGCCCAAGAACCTCGGCCTGGGGGATCGAACCGGCGAGTGGGTTGGACGAGCGAGATGATGGTGGTAGGGCCTGGAGCCCCCTCGGACCTCACGAGAAGTGAGCCGCGATGACGAGCAACCGGAAGATCAAGAAGCAGGGGCGACGACAGCTCATCGAGTCGCTCGACAGGATGAACCGCAACTCCGACGGCGATCCGATCACCGCGCGGCGCAGCCGCTCCATCGATCAGGTCGCTGAGGCGACGCTGACGGCCTTCCTCCGCGACCACCCGGACCAGGGCGACCCCGAGATTCGGGAAAGGCTGCTGCGGAAGTGGGGGCGGTGATCGCGTGGCTACGCGCGGCAGAATTCGATACCCCAGGACACCTGGCAAAGAGCAAGCCACCCCGGACGGGGGTGGCTTGCTCGCTGTGGGCGGAAACGGGGGGCTGCGCCCACGGGGGTCTCCGATGGCCCCTTGCCGAGAGGGGACGGGCCGGAGGACTGGAATGGTAGCCGGAGTTGCCGCAGGCCGCTGGTCAGCGACTCGCGGCCGTTGGGATGATGAAACCCCGGACGGGTGCGGGATCGGGTCGGGCAAACGCTTCCTTGAGCGCCGCCACAACCTGCGCCGTCACGTCGGCGCCATCACGGTAGAGACGCCATTCGCCCGTTGGATCGTCGAGGGGCGCAGCCTCAGCGTCGAGGCCACGGAGCCGGGCGAATTTCTGCACCATCAGCGCTTGATCCTCGGTCATGCCCGCCACCATCTCACGGCCACTCGGGCTTCGGCATGGGGCGGATCGGTCCGCAGCTGGGGCTGTGCTGGCATTTCGCGGCGACGGACACCAGCTCACTGTCCGGCGACGACCACAGCTCGGGATCGGCCGAGTATCCGGCCTCCCCGATTAGGGCGCGGGTGCGGTCGAGACCTTCGGCGGCGAAGTTGCCGGCGTCGTAGCCGGGGAAGTGGTGCACGAACACGCCGTACCGGGCGCACAGCTCTGCGTAGGTGTGAGTGTGCAGGATGAGCGCATGCCAGCCCTCGTCAACGATGCGGGACGGGGCGATGGGGACCCCGGGGAAGCGGGCGCACGCGACGACGAACTTGATGCCCTCCTCGACGATGCGTCCCGCCATGTCCTCGGCCATACCGGGGTTGGCGTCCGTGACAGTGGAGCAGACAGAGCGGAACTGTTCGTCGGTCAGTAACGATCGGGCAGACTGCGGCATGGGTTCTCCCCTATTGCTGAGGTGGGTGTGCCTCTCGACGGAGGCCCGGCCCGGCCGCTTGTCCGGCCAGGATGAGAGCTTCAAGGTGTGGACGGCGGGGTCTCGTCGTCTCCCCGCTGGTCGGCGCGCGTGGGGGTCTCCTCCATGAGCGCCAACAGAATTTGGCTGCGCTCGGCAGCCTTCACGTCTTCCGGGGTGGCATCCCACTCCCGGCCGCCAGCAAGTGGCCGGAGCTGCGTGTACGGCCCCTCATGGCCCATGACAAGCCCGACACGGCCCTTGCCAGCGTCCCGGGCCACGGTGCCCACTGGGAGCCGCTCAGCGGCCTTCACAGCGCACCGCCGCCGCAAGGTTCAACGCCGTCTGAGGGTTCACCCTGCCCAGGTCCACCAGGCCTACGTCGTAGATGCTTCCGAGGTCGACGGCCAGAGACGGCAAGGTGATGTCCGCACCCGCCAGGGCTTCCCGCAGTTCCTCGACCGCATCGGCAGCGGTAGGGCCGACTTTCGCCTTTGCTCGTGTGCTCGCCATGCCTCAGGACCGTAGGGAGGCGCCGTTGGCCGGCTCAAGGAGATTGCATCTGATTGCACGCCAATTCCCGGGCATGAGCGTGCTCTTGACGCCCTCACCCATCTGGGTAGGGTCGTGCAAGCTGGTGCAACCGGCTCGACAGAGGAGGCAGCAATGGCTCTAACGTTCTTCGGTAAGGACCCCAACAGCACCGACGGCGAGTGCCCGACCGTCTGGTTCGACGACACCGCCCAGGAATTCGTCATCCAGGGCTGGAAGGCTGATGAAGCCCTCCAGGCGAAATGCCTTGACGTAGGTCCGATCCCCGAATCCGAAGCGGTCGTTCGGGTGCCCGCACGCATGGCGCACATGATCATGGAGGCTGTTGATGCCGCAGAACGGGCCCACGCCTAGCTTCGCGGAGTTGCTGGGCGGCTGCGAGCGCTCCGCTGTCCACCTGGAGATGCGCGACAGCTACGCCGTCGACTATGAGAAGTCCGGTCTCAAGGCGTGGCGCGCGGGCTTCCGGCTGGAGCCTGAGGACCGTGCGTCGTGGTGGCGCCCGTGGCTCGACCTCATCTCCGATACGGTCGCCCGAGGGGTAAACGTGCGGCGCGCCAGGATCGTCGGCGAGCCAGTGACGGAGTACATCGCCTTCGAGCACAGCGTCACATTCACGAATGTCGCCGCCGGGGAAGAGGTCAGGTGGCTCCCCCGTCGCCAGGCCGCAGACCTGTGCCTGCCCGGTACGGACTTCTGGCTCTTCGATGACCGACTGGTTCGGTTCAACCACTTCACCGGAGACGGCGCATCTGCTGGCGGGGAAATGCGCCACGAGCTGGCCGTCGTGAAGCTATGCATGGCGGCGTTCGAATCCGTATGGGACCGCGCCACACCGCACGACGAATACCAGGTTTGACGAGCACCTAACCAAAGCTCATGCCCAAGTCCCCCATCTCCAGCGCCCAAGCTGCACGGGAGTCCGTCGCCGCCAGGCTCCGAGAAATCCGCCAGGATGCCGGACTCACCGGACGCGACCTGGCGTCGATCGCCGGATGGCATCCCGCGAAGACATCGCGCATCGAGAACGCGAAGACCCCACCGTCAGATGACGACATCCGCGCCTGGTGCGTGGCTTGCGACGCCGAAGGCCAGGCGGCCGACATAGTCGCCGCTTCTCGTACCGCCGACTCGATGTGGACCGAATGGCGGAGAAAACAGCGCACCGGTCTCCGGCGGCTGCAAGAGTCCTATAACGCACTGTTCGAGCAGACGCGACTGTTCCGAATCTATGCGTCGAACACGGTCCCGGGGCTGCTACAGACTGAGGCCTACGCGACGGCCCTCCTCACTTCCATCACGGAATTCCGGGAAATCCCCAACGACGTCGAAGAGGCCGTCAAAGCCCGCCTGGACAGAAGCCGAGTCCTCCATAGGCGCGAACATCGATTCGCTCTCCTCATCGAGGAATCCGTTCTCCGATACCAGATCGGAGAAGCCGACACGATGGCCGGCCAACTCGGCCACCTTCTTGCCGTCGGCTCGCTACCCTCCGTATCCCTCGGCGTGATTCCCTTTGCCGCTAGCCCCAGAGGCGTATGGGCGATGGAAACATTCCACACCTATGACGATGAACTGGTCTCCGTTGAATTATTGTCGGCCAGAGTCACCGTCTCCCAGCCCAGCGAAATCGGATTGTACGTCAAAGCGTTCTCCGAACTTTCGAGGATGGCGGTATACGGCAGCGATGCGCGCGCCCTCATCACCTCGGCCATTGGCGCGCTCGAATAGGTGCAGCCAGGGTGTCAAACTCCCTAGGAAGCAGCCCGCGAGGCCCGGTTTTCGTTCCTCTGATCTCTGGCCAGGACAAGCCAGAACCACACCGCTAAGCTTGAGATCAAGAGCTCCTAGCCACATGGGAGGCGGCCATGACTGAGCAGCGTTCAGCCATCACCATGAAGCAGTTTGAAGGACTGTGCCTAGCGCTCTATGACGTAAGGGAGAACCAGGCGATAGGAAGCAGCAGTCACTCCTCGACCATCCGGAGCGAAGAAATCGACCGGGCGATACGCATCCTCCATGCATTGGGCCTAGCCTTGCAATTCAATGACCTCAAGGCCGCTGGGCGGATACCACTTCCTGTACGGAGATATTTACTCCGGGTGAGCATCTCCCCCAAAATCTGCACATCGGGGAGAGAGGGGTGGCAGCGGTGTCACCCACGCCCAATTCGTTCGACGCGTCAGACCCGCCCCCGTCCGCCTTATCCGTGCGCATCGCGTCGCCGTTGCACGAATTCCCCTGTCCTCGCCCATTGCCTGCTACATACCGCCTGGTCGGGGCCCCATTGGGCCCCCTTTCCGGCCCGGCTGCGTTCCTGTCGGCCATCGGTCGGCGGGTGCCGGGTGGGGCCCATCGGCTGCTGACCTGTGCACCCTGGGTCGCCCGTAACGGCTGTCTCCGCGCTCGGGCGTCGTACGGGACCCATCGGTGCCGTGCGTGGCTGCCACCTTGCGCGCCCATGAGGCGGCCTATGGGTGGCGTTGCGTTGCATGGTGGTCGTCGGCTGGTGCGTTTCATGAATTTCGAAAAACGAATTCGGTTTCCGAAATTCCGAGAAAACCCAAAACCCAAAACCCGAAAACCCATGTGACCGTGTTGCCTATGCACACATGCCATACACCTATGGGCATGGGCACATGGGGTATGGGTAGTGGGTATGGGGTAGGGCATAGGGGGTGTGGGGTAGGGGGCATGGGTGGGTGGGCGCCATGGGGTAGTGGGTAGTGGGTATGGGGTGCTACTGCTAGGCACCATGCATGGGGTATGGGCATAGGGTGTATGGGTATTAGCTACTACTGCATACGTTGGCAATAGGTGTATGTGTATATGCGTATTGGGTGCATGCACTAACTACTATGCTATTGCCATGGCGCTGCATGGGTAATGGCGCATGGGTTGCATGCCCATATGCGCAATTGGTACATGGGTGCGTTGATCTATATACAACAATGCCGCATTGAGTGTGTAGGTAATGAGGATATGATCTATTAGGGAATTTGCCAATAGGGGATATGGGCACTTGCCAATGGGGTGTGGGGCGCATGCGGCATATGGCATCCGCCTGCAACCCCATATATAGGGGCCGTTCTATGTAAGCCACGCTACCCACACCAAAGCGGGCCACTAAAACACTCGTAGGGATAAAATCGGGGCGCGTCATTGGCACCCCAACTCCATTACAGCATCCGGTGGTTTGATCGCCAGCCGTCCGAATAAGCAGCGTGGTAGTGCCCGTCTGCTTCGCGCAGGCCCCCAGGGCGGGTGAGGGCGCCTTGCCGTGAGAGAACTGCGGCTTGACGCGAAGCAGACGGAGAGAAGCTACGGGCCCTCGGGTCTACTCCGAGGGCCCCGCCAACGTGACCTTCTACGCGGCCAGGTCGATCGTCCGGAACGCTGCGGGCCTGTTGACCGCCCAGCCGAAACGGCCCTCGGCGCGGAGCTTGACCTGGTTTTTCTCGAAGAGCACGCCGCTGCGGTCGGCGTCCAGGGTGGTGTCCTCGCGGACGTACAAGCTGCACTGCCGCCAATCCGCAAGGAGCGCCGTGCCGGCCGGGACGCTCGTGCTGATGACCTTGGGGATGGTGCCGAAGACATTCGCATACCCTGAGCTGTCGACGACAAATTCGCCGTCGGCGGTGGTCGTCAGATCAAGAACCTCCGCGTCGTTCGGGTGGAGCACCCATGCGGTCGGCTCCTCATGTGCCGCCTCCATGGCTGTCCGCGCCTTGCGAAGGGTGATGAGCGGGCTCGTCGTGAAGGCCGTGATGCCAATGCCCGCGGTGTTCAGAATCCCGGTGACGTTCTCCTGTGCGGCGGCACCACTTACGATGTCGCTCTCCAGGCGGTCCAGCACGCCGCGCGCCATCTCCGTCGCAAGAAACTGCTCGATGTCCTTGTGGTCGGCGAAAATCCGCAGCGGGACAGCTTCCGACAGATGCGCGTAGACCCTCGCCCGGTCCTGAATGCTGGTCACCGTGTACACGCTGGTGGGTTTCGTCGCATTGTCGGCGACGGCCGCCGCGTTGTCGGTCCGCGTCGTTTGCCGAAGGTACTCGTATTCGTTTCCGGGGATCTGGATGCGATCGACGATCAGGTCGAGGAGCCGCGCCGGGTTCGTCGGCATCGTGAACAGGCCGGTCCGCACCATCTGCGGCGCGTCCACCTGGCCGGAGGTGAGGGCCTTGATTCCCCGGTCGGTGGCCGTCCTGGCGAGCTTCGCGGCCGTCTCGGCCGCCCAGTTGCGAGTGCCCTCGGCGATGGAGGAAGAGCCACGCCGGTCAACACCCTCGCCAAGTTGATAAGGGCGGGCCCCGTCGCCGGACTCGGTGCCGCATGCCTTCGCGCCGAGGCCCGCGAGTTCTTCGGCCCGTTCGTTGAGACGCTTGAGTTCCTGGTACTGGGAAGGCGACGCTGCCTTGAGATCCGGCCCGATCTCGTCGAGCACTCGCCGGATCTGGCGCTTCACTTCTGTGAGCGCGGGAAAATGGTGCTGAGTCATGATGTCGTCCTTTTCGGAGCATGCTGATGGAATCGGCTTGCTTGCTCCGTTGGACGGCCACGACCTGCTCCGCCGGTTTTCGAGGACCATGACCTCGCGGTCCACGGCCAGGGAAGCCACCCCGCCCGCTGTGACCGGTAGCCCCCGCACGAAACCCTGCGGCCTCCGCAGAATTTTCGTGACGTTGAGCTTCTCCATTTCCTGATAGGAATCGCCGGATGGTCCCGCACCATGAGCGTTCAGCCCGGCGACCCCCCATCAACCCGTGGAGATATGAAGAATGTACCCGAATGTCAATGGGGGAAGCTAGCCCTGTTGGCGACGTTCTTCCGCCCAGGCATTCCACAGGCGCCATTCCGGCTCGCCGAGCCCTTCGAGGCGATTGGCCTCGTGCTGGATCTGGTCGGTAGGGCTCCCAAGCCATTTCGGCGAGATGCGTATTTCGCCCCCGCGACGCTCCAGGTGGCCGATCATCGTTTTCCATTCGGTGGTCCAGCGCTGCGTGCCGTCGACGAACTTCGTCCAGTCCCTCCCCGTGAGGGCGTGCCGCTTGAAGGCGGCGGCCACGAGGTCGCCGGGCTCTGCGAGGGGCGGGTAGTCGGGGATCTCATCCATTGAGTAGTCAGGCATGTTGTCGTTACCTCCGGTGGTGGCCGAGTCGGGGTGCTCGGTAGGGGCGGTTGCCAAGGGTTCTCCGGCCCAGATGAATGTCCGAATCCCGTCGCCGCTCAGCCGCTCGACGGTCCCTGGCGGGGCTTCACCCTCCCGAACGCGGCGAATGCGTTCGGCGAGTTCTTCGGGGGTGAGGCGATTGATTGCGGCACCGATGATTTTGGCGATCTTCGGGCCGAAAGGGTCGGCCATCGGGCCGCGGTCGCGGTGGGTGTCCTGACTGCCCATAGTCAGTTCTCCTTCGTCGCTTTCTTCTTGGTGATGGCGTTGCCGACCACGCACGCGAAGTCGTGTACGCCCATCTCGCCGTAGTTGTGGCATGTCGGGCACCACGGGGGCGGTCGGCGCCTGTTTGGCCTCCGAGGGGCGGCCAGGGCTGTAGGTGGCGAGGTTTCGGGCGGCTTTTCTTCCGCCCATGCTGTGGCTGCCGGTTCGTTGGGCGGATCACGGACTTCGGGCAACGGTTTACGTCCTTCCTCGTCACTGTCCCGTTGTGATGGACGTGACGGCCCTCTAGGGCCCGTCACATCACGTCACTAGTGAGCGGTCACTGTGATGTCACAACGGATCACAGAGTCATTGACCTGCGGTTTCTTCAATGGCGATCCACTGGTCGGGCTTGCCGAATCCGGAGCCGCGGATTTGATCCACCAGCCCCAGGTGGGCGAGGCGGTTCAGCCCGCGCGAGCAGGTTTCGCGGCGCAGGCCGGTCCCGTGTTTCGCGGCGATGCGGTCGCCGATCTCCCGCACCGTCACCGCCCGCCGTTCGGCCCGGAGAGCATCCAGAAGTTTGCGCTCGGCGGGCTTCAGGCCGTCATCGGTCTCGCTGGTGTCGTCATCAGTGCACTCGACGCTGTACTGCATGGGTGAGTTCAGATCGTGAGGGGCCTTGGCGCGGACACGGCGGAGCAGCATCACGGCGGTCTCCGGGATTTCGTCGCCCTTGAACTGCCACTTGAGCTTGACGGCCGTCTCTCCGGTGTCCGGGTCCGTGCGGGATGACTTGACGGCCACGGAAATGAGAAAGCGGCCCCAAGCGCCGGGACCGACCCCGCTGGACCGGTCGTGGCCGTCGCCGCTGCCGCCTTTGTTCCAGTGATGGGCGATGAGGAGGCTGGCCCCGGCGTCCTGAATGATCTTCTGCACCGCGAGCAGCAGTTCGCCCATCCCGAACAGGTCGGAGCTCTTGGCGCCGGCAGCTGCCAGGTACAGCGGGTCGATGATCACGAGTGCGGGCTGGTGGCTGGCCAGAGCCTTGCGGATGAGGTGGAGGTGCTGGGGGTTGCGGAGTTGCGGGGAGCGGAAGCAGGGCACGATGGGCAGCGCGTCAGCCTGCCTTCGGCTGAGCCCCTTGGATGCGGCCACGGCCCGGACGCGGCGCAGAAACTTGGCGTCGCTGCCTTCGCTGTAGAAGACGACGACAGGGCCGGGGGCGTGGCATGGCCACTGGCCCATCCACGGCATCCCCGCTGCGCAGGACACGGCCGCGTCGAGTCCGCCCCACGTCTTGCCTGCCTTGTCCTCGGCGCACAGAACTCCGTAGTCGCCTGCGACCATGACCGGTTCGAAGAGGAACTGTCGGGGGGCGCGGCTGTCGACGTCGGCGGCCACGTCGGCGAGGGGCCGGAAGACCAGATCGGGCTCCTGGGCCGTCTCGGCACCGGCCATCGCTGTCGTCTCCCCGCCGGGGTAGCAGTGCCCGGAGTCCTGATGCTGACTCCAGACGGCGACGGTGGTGGCTTGCTCGTCGGCGGTCATGGTCGCCCAAAGTTCGGCCTTCGCTGCGTGGGCGTCCGCACCGAGGGCGAAGTACCGGAGAGGCGCGGGAAACGTCATGCCGCACCGCCCTTCGGCGGCCACGCGACGAGGATGGCGCTGCATCCGGCCGTGACGGCGGCGCGCAGTGCGTCGGGTGCGTCGGGCAGGGCGCCCGTCAGGACGGGGCATCCGTCGTCGTGCGCGACTGCGAGGTGTTGGATGCCGTGCCGGTCCCGCCAGGTGCCGCCCGTCGTCGAATGGCAGTGGGAGCAGCGGTAGGCGGCGGCGACGCGTTCGGCCGCAGTTGTTGCGCCCGTGCGGCGGATCTTCGGATTACGCGGCATGGCGGTCGCCGCCCTCAGGGCGGAGCAGGACGGTGAGGCGGTCCCGCTGTTCGGCCGTCAGCGACGGGGCGAGGTCCACGACGCGCTTGATGTGGTCGGCGAGGGTCTGCGTGCGCAGCTCACGCTGGGCGTCTTCGACAAGTTCGGGGCGGTCACGGTGCCAGCGTTTGTTTGCGGCGATCGCTGCGCGCTGTTTTGAGCGCTCGGGGTGGATCGGCATCGGGAGAACTCCCTCGTAGAAAGGAGGGTGATCCACGAAGGAGTCGCGGCTGCTACCGAGAAATGCTACGCACGAAGCACGGCCCGAATCCAGTGGATCGTTCAGCCGCTTTCGGTGATTCTCGATCCCAAGGGTTCAGCTTGACCAACGTGCCGCGAAGCAAGGGGTGTTGAGGGGTCCGAATTCGGCAGGTGTGGGGTAGTCCACACTGTCAATAGTCGGCATGACAGTGAAATTGACGTGGGCGTTCATCGCGCGGGTGCGTGCAATCAGCGTTTCCACTCGATTTCGACTGCGGCCGGATCGAAGTAGCCGTTATTGTCGACCCCCGGTCTATATCCGCGCGGACGGCCTCGGTGTGCCTTGTTCACGGTGACGGTCATCAATGCGTCAACGATCGCCCTTTTCCGGTCCAGGCTGCATTTGGGCCACAGATCCGCAATCGAAGGTGTTCCCAGCGGCAGCGACGCAAGAACGGGTACTGAGGCGCGTTCCGTCATCTCCACCTCAAGGGCGACCAGGCGTCGCCGGGTTGCGGCGGTGCTGTCGATCATCTGCTTTCGGGTCATCAGGTCGTCGGCATAGTCCGCGGCGATCGCATCGAGCTTCGCCCGGAGGGCGTTCGCTTGCGCAGGCAGATCCACCGTCGGCGCAGGCGACTCGGGTTGACGCAGGAGGGTGGTCGCGTCTGGACGGGAGAGGCGCTCGACGGTGATCTGCTCGACATATTTGTCAAGGTGTGCCGAGTCCCGAACTACGTGCTTCGCCCCGCCCGAGCGGCACCGGTACGCGGACTTCCATGTACGCCCGTCCACCCCGGCTTTCGTCTTCCCTCCGACGCCGCTGGTCGAGCAACGCAGCGCGTCTCGACACACCCCACACATATAGAGGCCGGAACCGAGCCAGGAACGGGCGTTACCTGTCGTCGTACGGCGGGTCGGGTTCTCCAGGATCGCCTTCACCGCGCGCCACTTCTCCTCGCTGACCAGCGGCGGCCACACTGCGCTGCCGATGACCTGGCCGTGATGCTCGGTGAAGCCCGCGTTGCGCGCGCGGAGCAGCATGCGCCGCAGCTCCGTCGGCTTCCATTCGTGGTCGATGGGCTCGCTCCGGGTGCCGTCCGGCGAGCGCCTGCGGCGGGGCACTGTGCGGATACCTTCGGCCTCCCACCGTCGACACACCGACCGCAGAGAGTCGCCCGCGATGATCGCGTCCATGGCCGCCTCGATCGGCTGCTGTTCGGAAGGGCGGATGGTGACGCCGTCAGCCTCGTACCCGAACGGGCGCGGCCCTCCCCTATATAGGCCGTCGCGAAGGTTCTCGGCCTTCGCCGACACCATGCGCTCTATGGCGTGGGCAACCTCGTGCTTCGCGACAGATGCCTGAATCTCGGCGGTGAGTACTCCGGACGCCATGCTCAGGTCGATGATCCCCGCCCGGCAGGTGCGGATTTCCGTGCCGTGCTCCTGGGCGACCTGTACCAGCTCGTCCAGATCCTGGAGACGCCGGTAAAGGCGATCGGAGTGCCACGCGACGATCGCGTTGACGCGGCCGGAGCGGAGATCTTCCAGGAGGGCCCGGTAGCCAGGCCGCGGCTTGCCGGAATAAGCGGAGAGATCGTTGTCGCGGTGAACCGTGACGATCTCCCACCCGAGCCCCTCGGTGAGGGCGCGGCAGTCGGCCTCCTGCCGCTTCACGCCGGCCTGCCGGCCAGTGGGGTCGTTGCTGATGCGGGTGTAGAGGGCAGCCCTGATGGGGCGAGCGTCATTTGTCTGTATTGCCATGACAGTAATGGTACGCCTGAAACATGTCTTGACTCCGGATTCGACCCTCGCCGTGGCCTGCGCCGTCCTCGGCGCCGCCGAGCGTCTCGACCCACGGGAACTCACCGACCTGATGATGATCGGCGAGCTGGGCCTGGACGGCCGGGTCCGCCCCGTACGCGGCGTGCTGCCCGCCGTCCTGGCCGCGGCAGACGCCGGATACCGCCAGGTCGTCGTACCGGAACGAACCGTCGCCGAGGCATCCCTCGTCCCCGGCATCTCCGTCCTCGGAGTCCGCAGCCTGCGCCAGCTCATCGCCGTCCTCACCGACGAACCGGTACCCGAAGAGGACGACACCCCGGGCGAAGGCCGCCCCGACCCCCTGCTCGCCGGACTGATCGTGCCCGGTACCGGAATCGGCGCCGGCCTGCCACCCGGTGACCGCACCCTCGACCTGTCGGACGTCGCCGGCCAGCACACCGCCCGCCGCGCCCTGGAGGTGGCCGCAGCAGGACGCCACCACATCTTCTTCAAAGGCCCGCCCGGAGCCGGCAAAACCATGCTCGCCGAACGCCTCCCCGGGCTGCTGCCGCCCCTGTCACCCAAGGAATCCCTGGAGGTCACCGCCGTCCACTCGGTCGCAGGCACCCTCCCACCAGGACAACCGCTCGTCGACCGCCCGCCCTACTGCGCCCCGCACCACTCCGCGACCATGGCCAGCCTCGTCGGCGGCGGCAGCGGGCTGCCCCGCCCCGGCGCCGTATCGCTCGCCCACCACGGCGTCCTCTTCGTCGACGAGGCAGCCGAATGCAACGCACGCGTCCTGGACGCCCTGCGCCAGCCACTGGAATCCGGACACGTCGTCGTAGCCCGCGCCGCCGGCATGATGCGCCTGCCCGCCCGCTTCCTCCTCGCCCTCGCAGCCAACCCCTGCCCCTGTGGCCGGCACGGCACCATCGGCGGCGGCTGCGAATGCAGGCCCTCCACGATCCGGCGCTACCGCGCCCGCCTGTCCGGACCCCTGATGGACCGCGTCGACCTACGCATCGCCGTGGAACCCGTCGCACGCTCCGAACTCATCGCCCTCGGCCGCGGCGCCGAATCCACCGCGACGGTCGCCGAACGCGTACGCGCCGCCCGCGAACGCTCAGCGGCACGCTTCGCCGAGACCCCCTGGCGCACCAACAGCGAAGTGCCCGGCCACGAACTGAGAACCCGCTGGCAAGTCCACCCCGGCGCACTCGCGCAAGCCGAACGCGACCTCGAATGCGGCCTGCTGACAGCCCGTGGCCTCGACCGCGTCCTCCGCGTCGCCTGGACAGCAGCGGACCTCGCCGGCCGCGACCGCCCGACAACCGAAGACGTCAACTGGGCACTGGAACTCCGCACCGGCGTACGACGAGGAGCGGTGACGGCCACCGCCGGAGCATGAGCGCACCCCGCGAGCCGCTGCGGCCCCGCAAACAACTGCCGCAGCGGTGACACGGACCGGGAAATCACGCAGCCACAACGGCCGCAGGACGGGGGAGAGATGAGCGGGACCGACGCATGGGGCTTCGCCACATACGATGCCCACGACACCACCCGAGACCGCCCGAGCGGCAGCGAGAACGAAGGCGCGGCCCACCGAACCACACCGGAACGGGCGCCCCGTCCGCCACACGCCCAGCAGCCGCCCCGACACGACCCCGACACGCCGCAGCGCACAGCCCGCGCGGCACTCACCCGCATCCTCGAACCAGGCGACGAAACCGCCGGCCGCTGGCTGCGCGAAATGGGCCCCGTGGCCCTGTGGCGGGCACTGTCCTCCCCTGACGCCGACCCGCCCAAAGGCGCCGGACGGGACAAGCTCGCCGGTCTGAGACTCCGCGCCGAACGCACAGACCCCGCCGCCGACCTCGCCGCCGTCACCGCACTCGGCGGCCGATTCCTCTGCCCGGGCGACGACGAATGGCCCGGACAACTCGACGACCTGGGCGACAGCCGCCCCATCGGCCTATGGGTACGCGGACGCGCCAACCTCCGGCTCTGGGCCCTGCGCTCGGTCTCGATCGTCGGCGCACGAGCCTGCACCGAGTACGGCGCCCACCTCGCCGCCACCATGGGCGCCGGCCTGGCCGACCGCGGCTGGACAGTCGTCTCCGGAGCTGCCTACGGAGTCGACGGAGCAGCCCACCGCGGCGCCATGGCAGCGGACGGCCCCACCATCGCCGTACTCGCCTCCGGAGTCGACTACGCCTACCCGCGAGGACACACCGAATTGATCGGACGGATCGCCGAACAAGGAATCCTGCTGGCCGAGTTACCGCCCGGGGACCACCCCACCCGCAGCCGCTTCGTCCAACGCAACCGCGTCATCGCCGCACTCACCCGAGGCACCGTCGTCGTCGAAGCCGAACTCCGCAGCGGCTCCCTCGTCACCGCCCGACGCGCCACGGCACTCGGCCGCTACACCATGGGCATCCCCGGCCCCGTGACCAGCGCACTGTCCGCAGGAGTCCACCAACTCCTCCGCGGCGAAGCAGTGGTGGTCACCGACCCCGACGACGTCGTCGAACTCGTCGGCAGCATCGGCGACCTCGCCCCCGAACGCCGCGGACCGACCCTCACCCGCGACCTGCTGGACCCCGTCGCAGCTCGCGTACTGGAAGCACTGCCCGCCCGCGGTGGCACGGATACCGCCCACCTGGCACGCGAATCAGGCACCCCGCGCGACCTCGCGCAAAGCAAACTCTTCGAGCTGCAGTCCCTTGGATTCGTTCAAAGGTGCGGTGACCGCTGGGAGTTGGCGCGACGCGCCGAGCGCACCCCAGGTTCCCGGCGAGGCGGTACTTGACCTGGGGCGAACGGGTGAAAGGGTGAGGGGAATGACCGCAGAATCCAGGTTTGCCTCGCTTCGGCATGCGGAGCCGATCCATGGGGACATAGCGATGTGGCGCAACCGGCCGCCCGGGTCCCGCGGGCCACGTCACCGCATCCCGCCGCGCACCCCCCGGGAACACGCGTCCGACCCCGTGACCGGCTGTCGCCACGCTGTACGAGGTAACGACGAGGTGCGGCTAGCGGAACGTATCTGCGCACGCCCGAACCCCCGATCCTCGCGCACCGCAACACATCGGTCACGCTACGCTCACGTGCAATCCCCCCTTCAGACACCCACCCACCAGCGTCTCGGCAGAACGGCTCAAGGCGACGAATGCCCCAGCACACCTCCGGGTCCGACCGCGCGGCAGTACCACCCGCCGCGCGCGGCAGCGTGCGCCCCCCCGCGCCCACTGCGCTCGACGAGTTGTGGCGCTCCTACAAGGCGTCGGGTGACGGGCGACTGCGGGAGCAGCTGATCCTGCACTACTCACCCCTGGTCAAATACGTAGCGGGCCGGGTCAGCGTAGGACTGCCACCCAACGTCGAGCAGGCCGACTTCGTCTCCTCCGGAGTCTTCGGGCTGATCGACGCCATCGAAAAGTTCGAACCCGAACGCTCCATCAAGTTCGAGACCTACGCCATCACCCGCATCCGCGGCGCAATGATCGACGAACTGCGCGCCCTGGACTGGATCCCACGCTCCGTACGGCAGAAGGCCCGCGCCGTCGAACGCGCCTACGCCACCCTCGAAGCACAACTGCGCCGCACTCCGTCCGAGGCGGAGGTCGCCCGCGAAATGGGCATCGCGCTTGAGGATCTTCATGGCGTGTTCAGCCAGCTCTCCCTGGCGAACGTCGTCGCCCTCGAAGAACTCCTCCATGCCGGCGGCGAGGGCGGTGAACGGCTCAGCCTGATGGACACGCTGGAGGACACGGCCGCCGACAACCCCGTCGAGGTCGCCGAGGACCGAGAGCTGCGGCGTCTGCTTGCACGGGCCATCAACACCCTCCCCGAGCGCGAGAAGACCGTGGTCACCCTCTACTACTACGAGGGCCTCACCCTCGCGGAGATCGGCAACGTCCTCGGCGTCACCGAGAGCCGGGTCAGCCAGATCCACACCAAGTCCGTACTGCAGCTCAGAGCGAAACTCGCCGACGTCGGACGCTGACCCTCGCCACAGAGATGCGACGCGGAGTGCCACGACGGGCGCGCCGTCCGTAGAGTGGAGGCGTGCCAAGGATTCGAGCGGCCTCTGTGGCCGAGCACCGGACGATGCAGCGCGGCGCCCTTCTGGACGCCGCCCGCACCTTGCTGTCCGAAGGCGGAACGGAAGCGCTGACCTTCCCCGCCCTCGCCGAGCGCACGGGACTCGCGCGCTCCTCCGTGTACGAGTACTTCCGCTCGCGTGCCGCGGTTGTCGAAGAACTGTGCGCTGTCGACTTCCCCGTATGGGCCGCCGAGGTCGAGACGGCGATGGCGCGCGCGGACACGGCCGAGGAAAAGATCGAGGCGTACGTGCGCCGACAACTGGCGCTGGTCGGCGACCGGCGCCACCGAGCCGTCGTCGCCATCTCGGCCGGCGAACTGGACGCAGGCGCACGCGAGAAGATCCGAGCCGCCCACGGCGGACTCATCGCGATGATCGTCGAAGCCCTCGCCGCCCTCGGCCACGAGCAACCCCGCCTCGCGGCGATGCTGCTCCAAGGCATTGTCGACGCCGCGGTACGCCGCATCGAACTCGGCGCGGCGGAAGACCCCGACCAGATCACGGAGGCGGCGGTGGCGATGGTCCTCCGCGGCGTCCGAGGCTGAAACGCCGCCTCTGGGGCCCTCCCCCCCGCCCCACCCCACCTCCCACCACCCCCACATTCGTTGGCCCCGCAGCCCGCAGCCCGCAGCCCGCAGCCCGCAGCCCGCAGCCCGCAGCCCGCAGCCCGCAGCCCGCAGCCCGCAGCCCGCAGCCCGCAGCCCGCAGCCCG
>NZ_JBICZL010000012.1:0-84480 GCF_043201875.1 Streptomyces sp. NPDC048248 | reverse complement strand
CCGCAGCTCTGGGCGTCGTCGGCGGGCGGTCGCGGGCCTGAGGCCCGGATTGGGCTGGCCGTCGCCGAGTCCGCACGATGGCGGCACTCGTACCTCTGGTCAGCTCTGGTCACTCTGGTCAGGCCCTATGGCCCAGCCGGAGGCGCAGGGCCGCCGCCCGGCGGCCTCCTCTTCTCCCTCGGCCGCGACTGTGGCTGTCGCCCCGCGCGTCGACCTCGCGGCAAGCGGCCGACGGCCCAGAGGGCCGCCGCCATGAGGGCGACCGCCGCCAGCAGGGCAGCTTTCGTAGGCGTCCCTGCGGCCTCCGAGGCGTGCACCGCCTCGGGCCTGGCGGTATTAGCGCGGCCCGGCGGGAGGGGGACGCCGAAGATCGGGAGCAGGCGCGGGTGGCCGCCGTGGAGCATCGACGGAGGAAGCAGCGACAGCGGGTTCAGGTACTCCTTTCCGCGGCGTAGGCCCCAGTGGAGGCAGGGTCCGCGGCAGTGGAAGGGGCCGCGCTGGAGCACGGCGACCGGCTGGCCGGCCTTGACGGGCGTGCCCTTCCGTACCGTCGAGCGCACCGGCTCGTAGGTGGTGCGCAAGGGAGGACGGCCGGAGCGGGGGAGTTCGATGGTGAGGACTCCCCGGCCGGCGACTGTCCCGGCGAAGGTCACCTTGCCCGGGGCCGCTGCGCGGACCGGCACCCCGGAGGCTGCCGAGAGGTCCACTCCGCGATGCCCGGCCGCCCACGGCGACGGAGGTGGGTCCCACCCCCGCACCACCATGGGCTGCAAGCCCGCCGGTCCGTTGATCGGCCAGGCTCGGTCCGTCGGTCGTGGGGCGGGCGTCGACGGGGGGCCGTCCTCAGCGACGCGTTCGGCCGGCTCCACAGCTCCGCCCGTGGCGCCGCTCTTCGCATGGACAAGAGCGGGGGCGGCGGATGCGCGGCCCAACCCCACCTCCACCCCCATTCCGGGCCTCGCCACCACGAGCGCAGCGCCCACCGCTATGACTGCCCAGACGCTTTGCCCGCGCGCGGGAAAGAAGAAGCTGGCCCCATAACGGGTGAGTTCCAGAGCTCGTGCGCACCCCTTCGTCGGCGTGTATGGACCGGGGAGAGACGGTGGTGTGGTGCCCCGTCGCGGCGACCAGGCGCCCGCTATCCGAGGCGGCCACGCGCCCGGTAAAGGGTGGAAGTCGACGTGAAGGTCCCCCGTGCCGGTCCGGGTGTCTTCCGAGCCGCTCCCGCGGCCTCGTCCTCCGGATCCGCGGATGGCCGTAGCCGTAGCCGTAGCTGCGGCCGTGGTCGTGGTCGTGGTCGTGGCCGTGGTCGTCGTGGTGGTGGTGCTTGAGCTGGAGTTTCGTTGCATGTGTCGACGGTGGCGTACTCCGCCGTTGCGTGTGGATCTTGGGTCGTTGCTGTGGAAAACCTGCCGGCTGTGGACAACGGTGTCACTCGCCCGGGGCGCGAAAAGGTGCGTGTCGCCCAGTGCATCCGCTGTCCCGTACACTTCTTGTGGCGATCCGGGTCACCGGGTCGACTTCGCACGCCCCGCCATCAGTGCACCAGTCCCTCTTGGGCAGCACGGTGGCCGCGCTCCTCGGTCCTCGGAAGGTTCCGCAAGGTTCCCTCCTCGGCAGGCGCGTAGGGGCGTCAGGCACCGCGGCCGACCGGCCGTAGTGGAACCGAGTACAACAAGGAGTACGGCCATGGCCGTCGTCACGATGCGGGAGCTGCTGGAGAGCGGCGTCCACTTCGGGCACCAGACCCGGCGCTGGAACCCGAAGATGAAGCGCTTCATCTTCACCGAGCGCAACGGCATCTACATCATCGACCTGCTCCAGTCGCTGTCGTACATCGACCGCGCCTACGAGTTCGTCAAGGAGACCGTCGCCCACGGCGGCTCGGTCATGTTCGTCGGCACGAAGAAGCAGGCCCAGGAGGCCATTGCCGAGCAGGCGACCCGCGTGGGCATGCCCTACGTGAACCAGCGCTGGCTCGGCGGCATGCTGACCAACTTCTCGACCGTCTACAAGCGCCTGCAGCGCCTGAAGGAGCTCGAGCAGATCGACTTCGAGGATGTGGCCGCCTCCGGCCTCACCAAGAAGGAGCTCCTCGTCCTCTCCCGCGAGAAGGCCAAGCTGGAGAAGACCCTCGGCGGTATCCGCGAGATGCAGAAGGTGCCCAGCGCCGTCTGGATCGTGGACACCAAGAAGGAGCACATCGCCGTCGGCGAGGCGCGCAAGCTCAACATCCCGGTCGTCGCGATCCTCGACACCAACTGTGACCCCGACGAGGTCGACTACAAGATCCCGGGCAACGACGACGCGATCCGCTCCGTCACCCTGCTCACCCGCGTGATCGCCGACGCCGTCGCCGAGGGCCTCATCGCCCGTTCCGGTGCCGCCACCGGCGACCAGAAGCCCGGCGAGAAGGCTGCCGCCGAGCCGCTGGCCGAGTGGGAGCGCGACCTGCTCGAGGGCGAGAAGAAGGCCGACTCCGAGGACGCCGCCGAGAAGCCCGCCGAGGCCCCCGCCGCCGAGGCGCCGGCTGCCGAGGCCGCCCCGGCCGCCGAGGCCGAGAAGCCGGCCGCGGACGCCGAGCAGGCCTGACCTCAGTACAGGTTGATGACGGCGGGGGCCGGCGCCACGAGCGCCGCCCCCGCCGTCCACCCGTAGATCTTTCGACTGTCGAGATTTCGAGAAGAGATTCACAGACCATGGCGAACTACACCGCCGCTGACGTCAAGAAGCTCCGCGAGCTCACCGGCGCCGGCATGATGGACTGCAAGAAGGCCCTGGACGAGGCCGAGGGCAGCGTGGACAAGGCCGTCGAGGCGCTGCGCATCAAGGGTCAGAAGGGCGTCGCCAAGCGCGAGGGCCGCTCCGCCGAGAACGGCGCCGTGGTCTCCCTGATCGCCGACGACAACACCTCGGGTGTCATTGTCGAGCTGAAGTGCGAGACGGACTTCGTCGCCAAGGGTGAGAAGTTCCAGGCCGTCGCCAACGAGATCGCCGCGCACGTCGCGAAGACCTCTCCGGCCGACCTCGAGACGCTGCTCGCGTCCGAGATCGAGGCCGGCAAGACCGTCCAGGCGTTCGTCGACGAGGCCAACGCCACGCTGGGCGAGAAGATCGTCCTGGACCGCTTCGCGCAGTTCTCCGACGGCTACGTGCTGGCGTACATGCACCGCACCATGCCCGACCTTCCGCCGCAGATCGGTGTCCTTGTCGAGCTCGACAAGGAGAACGCCGAGGTCGCCAAGGGCGTCGCGCAGCACATCGCCGCCTTCGCCCCGAAGTACCTCGCCAAGGACGACGTCCCGGCCGAGGTCGTCGAGGCCGAGCGCCGTGTCGCCGAGGAGACCACGCGTGCGGAGGGCAAGCCCGAGGCTGCCCTGCCGAAGATCGTCGAGGGTCGCGTCAACGGCTTCTTCAAGGAGGCGACGCTGCTCGGCCAGCCGTACGCGCTCGACAACAAGAAGTCCGTCGAGAAGATCCTCCAGGAGGCCGGTGTCACCCTGAAGCGCTTCTCGCGCATCAAGGTCGGCTTCTGAGCCTGCCGGAAGGCAGCGAATGACCTGCGACCCCGCTAGGGTCGTACGCAGTCGGCCGCTCACCGGCCGGCCGCAGATGTGACGAGGAGGCCATTGCCGCACAGGGATCTGACCCAGACCCACGGCAATGGCCTTCTTCGTATGTGCACGAGGAGAGCTCAATGAATCACGGTGCCGATGGCGCGGACACGGACAAAGCCGTTCACGGCGGCAGGCAACGCTTCCTGCTGAAGCTGTCGGGCGAGGCATTCGCCGGCGGCGGCGGACTGGGCGTCGACCCCGACGTCGTGCACGCCATGGCCCGCGAGATCGCCGCCGTGGTGCGCGAGGGATACGAGATCGCCATCGTGATCGGCGGCGGCAACTTCTTCCGCGGCGCCGAACTCCAGCAGCGCGGCATGGACCGGGCACGCTCCGACTACATGGGCATGCTCGGCACAGTCATGAACTGCCTGGCCCTCCAGGACTTCCTGGAGAAGGAGGGCATCGACTCCCGCGTCCAGACCGCCATCACCATGGGCCAGGTCGCGGAGCCGTACATCCCCCTGCGCGCGGTGCGCCACCTCGAGAAGGGCCGGGTCGTCATCTTCGGCGCCGGTATGGGCATGCCGTACTTCTCCACCGACACCACCGCCGCCCAGCGCGCCCTGGAGATCGACGCAGAGGCCATGCTGATGGGCAAGAACGGTGTGGACGGGGTCTACGACTCCGACCCCAAGAAGAACCCGGACGCGGTCAAGTTCGACGCCCTCGAATACGGCGAGGTCATCACCCGCGACCTGAAGATCGCCGATGCCACCGCCATCACCCTGTGCCGCGACAACAAGCTCCCGATCCTCGTCTTCGAACTGCTCGCCGAGGGCAACATCGCGCGCGCGGTGAAGGGTGAGAAGATCGGCACGCTCGTCAGCGATCAGGGCACCCGGGCCTGACGGCCCCAACTGCCGAGACTCCGTACGGGCATCGGCCTGTACGGGCGGCAACTCCCGGCCGGGGGAAGACCCGGGTACGGGGATGGACAACCGCCTGCCGGTCGGACACCGTGCAGGAGAAGACGCGCGGCAGGGGCGAGGCTCTGCTTCTTACCGAAAAGACCAGGAGCAAGTGGTGATCGAAGAGATCCTCCTCGAGGCCGAGGAGAAGATGGAGAAGGCCGTCGTGGTCGCCAAGGAGGACTTCGCCGCGATTCGCACCGGGCGTGCGCACCCGGCGATGTTCAACAAGATCGTGGCGGACTACTACGGCGCCATGACGCCGATCAACCAGTTGGCGTCGTTCTCGGTGCCCGAACCGCGGATGGCCGTGGTGACCCCGTTCGACAAGAGCGCGATGCGCAACATCGAGCAGGCCATCCGCGACTCCGACCTCGGCGTCAACCCGAGCAACGACGGCAACATCATCCGTGTGACGTTCCCCGAACTCACCGAGGAGCGTCGCCGGGAGTACATCAAGGTCGCCAAGACCAAGGGCGAGGACGCGAAGATCTCGATTCGCAGCGTGCGCCGCAAGGCCAAGGAAACCCTCGACAAGCTCGTCAAGGACAAGGAGTCCGGCGAGGACGAGGTGCGCCGCGCGGAGAAGGAGCTCGACGACACCACCGCGAAGTACGTCGCGCAGGTGGACGAGCTGCTCAAGCACAAGGAATCCGAGCTCCTCGAGGTCTGATGAACGAGTCATCCTGGGGGGCCCCGCCCGGCGCCGGTCGCTGGGGACCACCCGATCAGGGCCCGGCCGCCGCACTGCGCGGGGCGGCGCCCCCCGCCCCGGCGGGTCCCGTGCACGACGCGGGCGACGCGGCGCAGACTCGGCCCATGCCCATCGTGCCCGACGCAGGCGGACACCAGGACGACGACCGGGACCCCCGGGACATCCGGGACGACCGGGATCACCGGGACGACCGGGGGGCTGCTCGGCTGAGCGGCCCCCTGTTCCGCGACGAAAAGCCGCAGGAGCCCATGCCCACCTCTTTCCCCGGTCCTCCCGGGCCCGAGAGCCCGCAGGACCGAGAGAAGCCGCAGAAGAAGAGCGCGGGCCGCAATCTGCGTGCCGCGATAGGGGTCGGTGTCGGCCTCGGAGTGGTCATCGCCGCCTCCCTCTTCGTCTACAAGCCCCTGTTCATCGGCGTGATAGCGATCGCCGTGGTCGTGGGCCTGTGGGAGCTGACCTCGCGGCTCGCGGAGCGCAAGGACATCCGCGTACCGCTGGTGCCGCTCGCGATCGGCGGCACCGCCATGGTGATCGCCGGGTATGTGCGGGGCGCCGAGGGCGCGTGGGTGGCGATGTCGCTCACCGCGCTGGCCGTCCTGGTCTGGCGGATGACCGACGCGCCCGAGAACTACCTGCGGGACGTCACCGCCGGAATCTTCGCGGCGTTCTACGTGCCCTTCCTCGCGACGTTCGTGGCCCTGATGCTCGCCGCCGAGGACGACGGCCCGCAGCGGGTGCTGACGTTCCTGCTGCTGACGGTCGTCAGCGACACCGGCGCGTACGCGGTCGGCTGGCGCTTCGGCAAGACCAAGCTCGCGCCGCGCATCAGCCCCGGCAAGACCCGCGAGGGACTCCTCGGCGCGGTGGCCTTCGCGATGGTCGCGGGTGCGCTGTGCATGGAGTTCCTGATCCAGGAAGGTGCCTGGTGGCAGGGCCTGCTGCTCGGCCTCGCGGTCGCGGTCAGCGCCACTCTCGGCGATCTCGGTGAATCCATGATCAAGCGTGATCTCGGGATCAAGGACATGGGCACCCTGCTGCCGGGCCACGGCGGCATCATGGACCGCCTCGACTCCTTGCTGCCGACCGCCCCGGTCGTCTGGCTCCTGTTCGTCATCTTCGTGGGCGCCGGCTGACGCGACGGACAGGACAACCGGCACGCAGCCGGAAGCGGCTGGAGAGCAGCTGTGGAGAAACCGCCCGGGCGACAACGCCGGGCGGTTTCTCGTTGTCCGGGGCACGGCTCGCTTTCCGCGGAGGGAATTGCCTCGGGCGGCGGTGGTGCGGAACGCAGTGGGGGAATTCGGCAGAGAGGTTCGGCTACTGGAGCGGCGTATGCAAAGGGTTGTGTGCGGGCCGCTCCGGGCTGTCCGAGGCTGACCCAAGGGCGCAAAAAGGCCGACTGGCGAGGGCCGCCGCGGAACTGCGCCGCCCCCCGTCACGGCAGTCGATCTGCGACACTTGTAGGTGAATGCCGGCACCGCGGGGCTGATAGCAGCGGTAGGCATCAGCCTCGCCGATCACGGTGAACCGGCCCAGTCGGACGAGAGCCGGACGCCGCCCTACGAGCGCTGTTGCGGCAGGCCACGAGAGCAGTGCGGCTCGCCAGGTGCCTTCTCTCCCAGAGGGACACGAAGCCCGCACCGCGTTCGACCCTGGTATCCACAGCGGTACCCGAAGCGATCCGGCGGCTCGATCTCACCAACATGTGGGAGGCACCCGATGCCCTTCATCGACATCAAGGTGATCGCGGGAGTGTTCACGCCCGAAGAGAAGCAGAAGATGGTCAAGGACGTCTCCGAGGCGTTGATCGCCATCGAAGGCGAGGCAATGCGACCGGTGACACATGTCGCGATCACCGAAACGCCGAGCGGCGAATGGGCAGTCGGTGGTCAGGCTCTGACGGCCGCAGACGTACAGGCAAAGAGGGCCGGCTAGCCCAGCTTGTACGTGTCTTCGAGTTCCGTCGGTCGCCAGGCAGCAGGGCGTCCGTGACCTGGAGGGCCGGCCCTGAGACATCGCGGGCGACGATGAACACGCTCAGTGCCACCTCACCCATGGAAAGCGTCGGCAGTCCGGCCTCTTCCCTGCTCGGCAGGCGAGCCGAGACGCGCTCGGTGACATGGGCGGCGTCATCGGCGGCAGATCGGAGGACAGGGCGCCGGGACGGTCGTATCGGCGACCTTGGGCCGGGCGACGCCGGGCGCCAACGACAGAGCGCCACCGGAGGTGACCGGGCCCACCCCGCCGTGGCCTGGGCCGCCGTGGACGATCTGCCACACTGGACGGACCATGCCTGCACCCGGAGAACTCACCTTTGTCGCGCCGCGAGGGGCCAAGAAGCCGCCGCGGCACCTTGCCGATCTTGAACCTGCCGAGCGCCGTGAGGTGGTCGCCGCGATCGGTGAGAAGCCGTTTCGTGCCAAGCAGCTGTCGCAGCACTACTTCGCCCGCTACGCGCACGACCCGGCGCAGTGGACCGACATTCCGGCGGCGGCGCGCGAGAAGCTGGCGGCGGAGCTGCTGCCGGACCTGATGAACGTGGTGCGGCACATCTCGTGCGACAACGACACCACCCGCAAGACGCTGTGGAAGCTGCACGACGGCACGCTCGTCGAGTCCGTGCTGATGCGCTACCCGGACCGGGTCACCATGTGCATCTCCTCGCAGGCCGGCTGCGGCATGAACTGCCCGTTCTGCGCCACCGGCCAGGCGGGGCTGGACCGCAACCTCTCGACCGCCGAGATCGTCCACCAGATCGTCGACGGGATGCGGGCGCTGCGCGACGGCGAGGTGCCGGGCGGCCCGGCGCGGCTCTCCAACATCGTCTTCATGGGGATGGGCGAGCCGCTGGCCAACTACAAGCGGGTGGTCGGCGCCATCAGGCGGCTGACGGACCCCGAGCCGGACGGGCTGGGGCTGTCCCAGCGGGGTATCACCGTCTCCACCGTCGGCCTGGTGCCGGCGATGCTGCGGTTCGCCGACGAGGGGTTCAAGTGCCGGCTCGCGGTGTCGCTGCACGCCCCGGACGATGAGCTGCGGGACGAACTGGTGCCCGTCAACACCCGCTGGAAGGTCCGCGAGGTGCTGGACGCGGCCTGGGAGTACGCGGAGAAGTCCGGGCGGCGCATCTCCATCGAGTACGCGCTGATCCGGGACATCAACGACCAGGCGTGGCGCGGTGACCTGCTGGGACGACTGCTCAAGGGCAAGCGCGTCCATGTCAACCTGATCCCGCTGAACCCGACGCCCGGCTCGAAGTGGACCGCCTCGCGGCCCGAGGACGAGCGCGCCTTCGTCCAGGCCATCGAGGCGCACGGCGTCCCGGTGACCGTCCGGGACACCCGCGGCCAGGAGATCGACGGGGCCTGCGGGCAGCTCGCGGCCTCGGAACGCTGACCGCTCGCTGGTACCGTGTGATCGAACAAATGCACATTCCGACAGGGGAGCGCCACAGCGCTGAGAGTGCGGACGCGTCGTAGTCATACGGTGCCCGCAGACCCTTGAACCTCGCCCGGGTCATTCCGGGTAGGAAGTTCGGTCGTCACTCATGCTGTTGCGCCCCGCCCCGGTCCGTGCGCGGTACGTCCTTCGACGTCCCCGGCGGTGGACCCCGGGCGGGGCCGCGTCTCTTCCTGGCCAGCCAGGAGGAAATCAGTGAGCACCACCAGCAAGGTCATCGCGACCGCCCTCGCCGCCGCGGTCGGTATGACCGCCCTCGCCGCATGCGGCGGCTCGGGCGGCGGGAGCGAAGCGGACGCCAAGACCGTGACGCTCGTCAGCCACGACTCCTTCAATGTGTCGAAGTCGGTGCTCGCCGACTTCGAGAAGAAGAGCGGCTACAAGGTCAAGATGCTCAAGGGCGGCGATGCCGGCAAGGCCGTCAACCAGGCGATCCTGTCCAAGGGCAACCCGCAGGGCGATGTGTTCTTCGGCATCGACAACACCCTGCTCTCGCGCGGTCTGGACGAGGGCATCTTCAGCCCGTACAAGGCCAAGGGCCTGGACAGCGTCCCGGGCGAGCTCCAGCTCGACAAGGCCGAGCACCGCGTCACCCCTCTCGACTACGGCGACACCTGCGTCAACTACGACCGCGCCTACTTCGAGAAGCACAAGATCGCGCCGCCGAAGAGCTTCGACGACCTGATCAAGCCCGAGTACAAGGGGCTGCTCCTGACGGAGAACTCCGCGACGTCCTCGCCCGGCCTCGCCTTCCAGCTCGGCACCATCGCGAAGTACGGCGCCGACGGCTGGCAGGACTACTGGAAGAAGCTCAAGGCCAACGGCGTCGAGGTCGTCGACGGCTGGGAGCAGGCGTACTACGAGCGGTTCACGGGCTCCGCCGCCGCCAAGGGCAAGGGCGACAAGCCGCTGGTGGTCTCCTACGCGTCCAGCCCGCCGGCCGAGGTGCTCGGCAAGAAGCCGCAGCCCGATCAGGCGCCGACCGGCGTCGCGACCGGCACCTGCTTCCGCCAGATCGAGTTCGGCGGCCTGCTCAAGGGCGCGCCGAACGAGAAGGGCGGCAAGGCGCTGCTGGACTTCCTGCTGAGCAAGCAGTTCCAGGAGGACGTGCCGCTGCAGATGTTCGTCAACCCGGCCCGCAAGGACGCCGAGCTGCCGGAGCTGTTCACCAAGTACGGCGCGACGATCGACAAGCCGGCGACGCTCGCCCCGGAGAAGATCACCGAGAACCGCGAACAGTGGATCAAGCAGTGGTCCTCGCTCGTTCTGAAGTAGCCCGCGGCCGGCGCGGGAACGCCGCGCGGGGAACGGCGGTGCGGCTCGGTCTGATGGCCCTGCCGCTCGCCTTCTTCGCGCTGTTCTTCGCCTACCCCGTCGTCTCGATCGTCGGACGGGGGCTGAAGGACGGCGGGCAGTGGCAGCTTTCCCGGATCGGCGAGGTGCTCGGCGACCCGGACCTGCTGCACGTCCTGTGGTTCACCGTCTGGCAGGCAGCCGCCTCCACCGCGCTGACGCTGCTGATCGCGCTGCCCGGCGCGTATGTCTTCGCGCGCTTCGACTTCCCCGGCAAACAGCTGCTGCGGGCGGTGGTGATGGTGCCGTTCGTGCTGCCGACCGTGGTCGTCGGCTCGGCGTTCCTCGCGCTGGTCGGGCACGGCGGCCTGCTGGACGACCTGTGGGGCGTACGGCTGGACACCTCGGTGTGGGCGATCCTGCTGGCGCACGTCTTCTTCAACTACGCGGTGGTGGTACGGACCGTCGGCGGCCTGTGGGGGCAGCTCGACCCCCGTCAGGAAGAGGCCGCACGGGTGCTGGGCGCCGGACGGTTCGCGGCCTGGCGGCGGGTGACGCTGCCCGCGCTGGGGCCGGCCGTCGCGGCGGCGGCCCTGATGGTCTTCCTCTTCACCTTCACCTCCTTCGGCGTGGTGCAGATCCTGGGCGGGCCCACCTTCTCGACACTGGAGGTGGAGATCTACCGGCAGACCGCCGACTTCCTGGACCTGCCGACCGCGGCCGTCCTGACCATGCTCCAGTTCGCCGCGGTCCTCGGCCTGCTGGCGCTGCACGCCTGGACCGTGCGCCGCCGGGAGTCCGCCCTGCGGCTCGTCGACGCGTCGCAGACCGCGCGGCGGCCGCGCGGCGCCGGACAGTGGGCGCTGCTGTGGAGCACGCTCGCCGTCATCGCCGTCCTGCTCATCGCTCCGCTGCTGGTGCTCGCGGAGCGCTCGTTCGCCGGCCCTGACGGCTACAGCACGGTCTTCTACGAGACGCTGCGCTCGGCCGCAACCGCCGACAGCACCTTCGCCGTCGCCCCTCTCGAAGCGCTGTGGAATTCCCTCGGCTACGCGGCCGTCGCGACGCTGATCGCGCTGGTGATCGGCGGTCTGGCGGCGGCCGCTCTCACCCTGCCCGCCTCGCGCGGCCGGGCCGCGGGCAAGGCCCCCACGGCCGGCCGGCTCGTCCGCGGGTTCGACGCGCTGCTGATGCTGCCGCTCGGGGTCTCGGCGGTGACCGTCGGCTTCGGCTTCCTGATCACGCTCGACAGGCCACCGCTTGACCTGCGTGCCTCGTGGTGGCTGGTGCCGCTCGCCCAGGCGCTGGTCGGGGTGCCGTTCGTGGTCCGGACGATGCTGCCCGTCCTGCGGGCGGTGGACGGCCGGCTGCGGGAGGCCGCAGCGGTGCTCGGCGCCTCCCCCTGGCGGGTGTGGCGCGAGGTGGACCTGCCGATGGTGCGGCGGGCGCTGCTGATCGCCGCCGGCTTCGCTTTCGCCGTGTCGCTCGGCGAGTTCGGGGCCACGGTCTTCATCGCGCGACCCGACCAGCCGACGCTGCCGGTGGCCGTCGCACGCCTGCTGGGGCGGGCCGGCGAGCAGAACTACGGGCAGGCGATGGCCCTGTCGACCATCTTGATGGTGGTGTGCGCCGCCGCCCTGCTGGCCCTGGAGCGCCTCCGCCCCCGGCCCCGCACGGGCGCGGCCGGGGGAACCGCCGATCACACCGGGGAGTTCTAGATGAGCGCACAGGACCTGACCACCGGTCAGGAGTTGCTGCGACTGGGCGGGGTGACCGTCCGGTTCGACACCTCCGGTGGACGGCCCGCACTGGACGCGGTGGATCTGGACGTCGCCGCGCACGAGATCGTGTGCGTCCTGGGGCCGAGCGGCAGTGGGAAGTCGACCCTGCTGCGGGTCGTCGCCGGACTGCAACAGGCCGACGCGGGGCGGGTGTTGCTGGAGGGGCGGGACCAGGCGGGAGTGCCCACGCACCGGCGCGGGGTCGGCATGATGTTCCAGGACCACCAGCTCTTCCCCCAGCGCGACGTCGCGGGCAATGTCGCCTTCGGGCTGCGGATGCGGCGTGCCTCGCGCGCCGACCAGGAACGTACGGTCGCCGAACTGCTGGAACTCGTCGGCCTGCCGGACGCCCAGCGGCGCGCCGTGGCGTCCCTGTCCGGCGGCGAACAGCAGCGCGTCGCCCTGGCCCGCGCGCTCGCCCCACGCCCCCAGCTGCTGATGCTCGACGAGCCGCTCGGGCAGCTCGACCGCGGGCTGCGTGAGCGCCTGGTCGTCGAACTGCGGCGACTCTTCCAGGAGTTGGGGACAACCGTGCTGGCCGTCACGCACGACCAGGGCGAGGCGTTCGCGCTCGCCGACCGGGTCGTGGTGATGCAGGACGGGCGCATCGCGCAGACCGGTACGCCGCTGGAGGTCTGGCAGCGGCCCGCCACCGCCTTCGTCGCCCGCTTCCTCGGCTTCGACAACGTGGTCGACGCGACGGTGCAGGGCGAGGCCGCCGCCACCCCCTGGGGCAAGGTGCCGGTTCCGGACGGCACCCCGGACGGACCGTGCCGCCTTCTCGTCCGCCCGGCCGGGGTGCGGCTGACCCCCGCCGAGGAGGGCCTGCCCTGCACGGTCACCGCCCGGACCTTCCGCGGCACCCATGTCGCGCTGCTGCTCCAGCCGGCCGGCGGGCCCACGCTGGAGGCGGCGTGCGCGCTCCGGGACGCGCCGGAGAGCGGGGAACGGGTGGGCGTCGCCTTCGCGGCGGAGGACGTCGTGGTCCTGGACGCCTCGGCGGAGTAGGGGAGAGGCGGGAGAGCTGATTTCCGGTCCGGCTGCGATGCCGGGCTTCCGGGTGGCTCCTCCTCGTGTCGTTTCTTACGCGGGGCCGGTCCGGTCGCCGGCCAAGGAGGGAGCGGGCCGGCCGTCCTGCCCGGACCCGGCCTCAGCGCCGTCCCCGGCTTCCGCTGCCGGTGCGGGGCCGCCGACCTGCGGCGGACCGCCCGCACCCGTCACCGCGGCCGTTCCCGCCGCTTCGTCCCCGGTCACCGAGCCCGCGTCGGCCTCCGGCTCCCCGAACCAGGCGACCGCGACGGCGCCTGCCACCGCCACCACGAAGCCGAGGACGGCGACCCAGGCGAAGCCCGGGCGGGAGGCGTCCCCCAGCCACAGCACGCCCAGGATGCCGGGCACCACGGTCTCCCCGACCACGAGTGCCGCGGTGGCGCCGTTCACCGAACCGATCTGCAGGGCGACGGTGTGCAGATACATGCCGCCGATGCCCGCGACGAGGATCGCGTACAGGGCCGGGTCCGCGAGGAGTGAGGACAGCCGGAAGGGATCCACGCCGTTCAGCACCCGGACGCCGACGCCGAGCGCGCCGAAGCCCAGGCCGGACAGGAGGCCGGCGAGGATCGCGGCCCGGCTGCCGAGCAGGCGCACCAGCAGCGTGCCGCCGCCGATGAGCACGACGGAGGCGGCCAGCAGCCACCAGTGGGTGGCGAGCGAGGCGTCGCCGCCGCCCTCGGACCCCGCTGCCGTGGCGAGCAGCACCAGAGCGGAGCAGACCACGGCGATGGAGGTCCACTCCGCCCGGCTGAGCCGGATGCCGAGGAGCTTGATGCCGAGGACCGCCGTGATCACCAGATTGGCGCTGATCACGGTCTGGGACAGGAACAGCGGCAGCAGCCGGGCGGCCAGCGCCCCGAGCGCGAAGCCGACGAAGTCCAGCACCGTGCCCACCATGAACTCCCAGGTCACGGCAGCCTTCGCGGTGGACGACAGGCTGGGGCCGCCGTGCTGCGTGACGCCGCTGCCGGACGCGGCAGCCGCCTCCTGGCGGGCGGATCGCCGCGACCCCACCGCCTGCAGGACCGAACCCGTGCCGTAGCAGGCAGACGCCGCCACGGCCGTCAGAAGGCCGATGATCACCAAGAACTCCGTTCGCGTGCTGCCCGCAGGTCCACTGCCTGCACGACCTTTTCCGCACCTGGTCAGGCAGACGTGCATTCCGGGACGTGCGTTGCCTCGGCGGGCAAAAGATCGGCCGGACGGGTGAGGAAGCCGGGCCACGAGCCGCCGGTCGCGACCGGGGCGGTCAGGAAACCGCCGCCGACAGCCTGGCCAACGCCTCCGGAGCCTCGTCCACGGAGTCCACCAGGGCGATCCGGGACGCCATCGGGCGGCCCTCAGCGAGCGCCTGGAGCAACGGCCAGGTGGGCAGCCGCTCGGTCCAGTGCTCGCGGTCGACCAGCACCATCGGGGTCGGCTCACCCCGCGAGCCGTAGAAGTTGGGGGTGGCGTTGTCGAAGATCTCCTGCACGGTGCCGGCGGCACCCGGCAGGAACACCACACCGGCGTTGGAATGCGCCAGCAGCCCGTCCTCGCGCACCGCGTTGACGAAGTACTTCGCGATGTGCGACGCGAAGGCGTTCGGCGGCTCGTGGCCGTAGAACCAGGTGGGGATGCCGATCGAGGTGCCCCCGCCCGGCCGGCTCCGGCGCACCGCGAAGGCGGCCCGCGCCCAATCGGTGACCGAAGGCGTGAAGTGCGGGACCGTGCCCAGCAGTTCCAGCGCCGAGTCGAGCATGCCGTCCTCGAACGGAGCGGCGTACGCACCGAGGTTCGCGGCCTCCATCGCGCCCGGGCCGCCGCCCGTCGCCACCGTCAGGCCACCCCGGGAGAGCTCGCGGGCGAGGCGGGCCGCGCCCGCGTAGGCGGCGGAGTCCCGCTCCAGCGCGTGGCCGCCCATGATGCCCACCACGCGGGCACCGGCGAGCTGTTCGTGCAGGGCGTCGGAAATGGCGTCGTCGTGGACGCTGCGCAGCATGGAGGCGAAGACGTCGCCGTCCGACCTGGTCCGCCGGTACCAGTCGTAGGCGCGGGCGTCGGGAGTGGCCTCGTACCCCTCGTCGACAAGGCCATCGAAGAGCTCGTCCGCGCCGTACAGCGAGCCGCGGTACGGATCGAACGGCAGGCCCGGTATGGGCGGGAAGACCAGGGCGCCGCCGGCGCGCACCTTCGCGGCGGCGTCCGGCTCCATCGCACAGCCGAGGAAGACCGCGTCGGTGGTGTCCGTGCTCAGCAGCGCGAAGCCACGGCCCGTCAGATCCAGTGACTGGACGCGGTATCCGGCGAGACTTCCCGAGGCGACGACCCGGTCGAACTCCGCGAGGGACTCGATCTCGATGTCGTGGTCGTGGGCGTGGCGGGGCGCGGGGGACTCTGCATTCGAGGACACGCCCGTCATCGTAGGCGGGCGGTGATCGCGTCGGGGGTGGCGGCCCCTGTGACGGAGGCCGCCCCTACGACGCCGGGGCCGGCGTCCGGACGACGGGCCGCCGCCGTGCCGTCATCGGCCTCGGCCGGGCCCCGGCTCAGTGCACCAGCGGAAGCGTGGCGGTCTCGGCGACGAGCCAGGTCAGGGGGCCGAGCACGATCACCAGCGCCGAGGTGCGCAGTGCCGCGGCGCGATAGAGCACGGAGGCCGGGGCGCCGAGCCGGCGCAGGGCGGCCGTGGTGTGCGCGCGGGCCGCGCGGGACTCGATGGCGGCGGTGAGCGCGCTTGCCGCGGCGCAGGCGAGGACGACGGTCGCGCCGATGGCGGTCAGCGGCCCGAAGGGCGAGGTCGGGGAGGCCTCGTACACCTTCACCGCGGCATACGTGCCGGAGCCGACGGCGCACACCACGCCGAGCGGGCGGCCGATGCGCTGCGACTCCTGCTGGAGCACCCGGCCGGACAGCAGACGCAGACTGCCGGGCCGGCCCGCGCACAGCAGCCGACCGCAGACGTGCACCAGACCGGGGCCCGAGAGCACCAGCCCGCAGGCCGACAGCGCCCAGCCGGCCAGCACGCCCGGGGGGCTGCCGATCAGCCGGCCGGGGAGCGGCAGCAGCCCGCCCGGCGGGACGGCGCCGCGGCTGGCGTACGCCTCGATCGCCAGGCCCGCCGCCGTCAGCGCGATGCCCCACGGGAGCGCGGTCGGGGTGTCCACGCGGGTGCGGTGGTCGCCGTGGCGGGGGTCCCCCCCGGCGCGGGGGCGGAGCGAGAAGGCGGTCGCGCCGGCCGCGGTCAGCGGTACGAGCGCCAGCAGCATCAGCACGCCGACGAGCGGCACCGGGTGGCCGGCGCCCAGCAGGTCGGCGTCGAGGGCGGTGGTGGGTGACCCGCCGAGGTCGCCGCGGAGCCGGAAGAAGACGACCAGGGACACCAGGACGCCGAGCAGGCAGGTGAGCGCGGTGGAGGACGCGGCGATCAGGGTGAGCCGGAACGGTCCCAGCCCGGCGGCGGCCATACCGCGCTGCAGCCGGGCGGCCGGGTCCGAGCGGGCCACCGACACCGCGAGCTGCGCGGTGGCGGCGAGCGGCGCCGCGCACCACAGCAGCCGCACCAGCGAGTCACCCGCGGTCGTCGGGTGGCCGGCGGCGTGGCCGACGGTGGCCAGCAGAAGGAAGCCCGTACCGGCCGCGGCGGCGGCCACGAAGAGGCGGCGCAGCTGGACGAGCGGGCGGGAGCCGCGCGCTAGACGGAGAGCGAGCACGCTGCCCTGCTTTCCTCGTCGGAGGAGCCGGTGGTGGCCGGGGCGTCGTCCGCCCGGTGGCCGTCGAGGAGCGCGAAGGACCGGTCGGCGAGCGTGGCCGTGTCGGGGTCGTGCGTGGCCAGCAGGACGGTGATCTGGTGCGAGCGGGCGGCGGTGGTGAGGGTGCGCAGGACCTGGGTGCCGTCCGAGTGGTGCAGCGGGGCGGTCGGCTCGTCGGCGAACAGCACCTGGGGCGTGGTGGTCAGGGCGCGGGCGATGGCGACGCGCTGGCGTTGTGACTGGTCGAGCTGGGAGGGGCGGCGGCGGGCGCACATGCCGACGTCGAGGCGGTCCAGCCACTCGAGGGCGGCGTGCTTGGCGCTGCGGTGGCCCGCCCCGCGGAGCAGCAGCGGCAGGGCGGCGTTCTCCCACGCGGTGAGCTCGGGGACGAGGTGTGGTTCGGTGTCGATCCAGCCGAACCGGTCCAGGCGGAGCCGCTCGCGGCTGAGCGAGGAGAGCGAGTGGATGGGGGAGCCGTTGAACCACACCTCGCCCTCGGTGGGGCGGAGTTGACCGGAGAGGCACTTCAGGAGAGTGGTCTTGCCGCATCCGCGTGGTCCGGTCACGGCGAGGATCTCGCCCTCTTGGACGCCGAGGGAGACTCCGGCGAGGGCGGTGGTGCCGCGGTAGCCGTGGTGCAGGCCGCGGGCCCAGAGAACGTCGTTGTCAGGCGGGGCCACCATCTGCGCACCTCTTGCTTGTTCGCGTCGACTCGTTCCCCTGTCCGGGTGAACGACCATGGAGGTTATCGGTCACTGGCACGGTAAGTAGTGGTGACCCCTCGCAATCGTCCCTGGGCACGCACAACGGCTCGAATTCACTCGTATGGCTTTAATTGAGTGAATCCGAGCCGTGCGTATTCAGTTGTGCGCTATCGAACCGGGAGCCGGCGCGAGGATCAGAGCTTGGTCCACGCCTCGGTGAGCACGGTGCGCAGGATCTGCTCGATCTCGTCGAAGACCGACTGGTCGGCGATCAGCGGCGGGGCGAGCTGGATCACCGGGTCGCCGCGGTCGTCGGCGCGGCAGTACAGACCGTTGTCGTACAGCGCCTTGGAGAGGAAGCCGTACAGGACGCGCTCGGTCTCCTCGTCCGTGAAGGACTCCTTGGTGACCTTGTCCTTGACGAGCTCGATGCCGTAGAAGAAGCCGTTGCCGCGGACGTCGCCGACGATCGGCAGGTCGTGCAGCTTCTCCAGGGTGGCCTTGAAGGCGCCCTCGTTGTCGAGGACGTGCTTGTTGAGGCCCTCGCGCTCGAAGATGTCGAGGTTGGCGACACCGACCGCAGCGGAGACCGGGTGGCCACCGAAGGTGTAGCCGTGCAGGAAGGTGTTGTCACCCTTGTAGAACGGCTCGGCCAGGCGGTCGGAGACGATGCAGGCACCGATCGGGGAGTAGCCCGAGGTCATGCCCTTGGCGCAGGTGATCATGTCGGGCACGTAGCCGAACTTGTCACAGGCGAACGTCGTGCCGAGACGGCCGAAGGCGCAGATCGTCTCGTCGGAGACGAGCAGCACGTCGTACTCGTCGCAGATCTCGCGGACCCGCTGGAAGTAGCCGGGCGGCGGCGGGAAGCAGCCACCGGCGTTCTGCACCGGCTCCAGGAAGACGGCCGCGACGGTCTCGGGGCCCTCGAAGAGGATCTGCTGCTCGATCTGGTCGGCGGCCCAGCGGCCGAAGGCCTCGGGGTCGTCGCCGTGGATCGGGGCGCGGTAGATGTTGGTGTTCGGCACCTTGTGCGCGCCGGGGACCAGCGGCTCGAAGGGGGCCTTCAGGGCCGGCAGCCCGGTGATGGACAGGGCGCCCTGCGGGGTGCCGTGGTAGGCCACCGCGCGGGAGATCACCTTGTGCTTCATCGGCTTGCCGGTGAGCTTGAAGTACTGCTTGGCCAGCTTCCAGGCGGTCTCCACGGCCTCGCCGCCACCGGTGGTGAAGAAGACCTTGTTCAGGTCGCCGGGGGCCTCGTTGGCCAGGCGCTCGGCGAGCTCCACGGCCTTGGGGTGCGCGTAGGACCAGATGGGGAAGAAGGCCAGTTCCTGCGCCTGCTTGTAGGCGGTCTCGGCGAGCTCCACCCGTCCGTGGCCGGCGTTGACCACGAAGAGACCGGCAAGGCCGTCGATGTAGCGCTTGCCCTTGTCGTCGTAGATGTTGGTGCCCTCGCCGCGCACGATCGTGGGCACGGGGGCATTCTCGTACGACGACATGCGGGTGAAGTGCATCCACAGGTGGTCGTATGCCGTCTTGGAGAGGTCGGCGCTCATGTCTATCTCGTTCCCCAGGTGTAGGTCTGCTTCCGGAGCTTGAGGTAAACGAAGCTCTCGGTCGTCCGGACGCCGGGCAGCGTGCGGATTCGCTTGTTGATCATTTCGAGCAGGTGATCGTCGTCCTCGCAGACGATCTCGATGAGGAGATCGAAGGAGCCTGCCGTCATGACGACGTACTCGACTTCTTCCATGGTCGTCAGGGCGTCGGCCACGGGATCGAGGTCACCCTCGACGTTGATGCCGACCATTGCCTGCCGTCGGAAACCGACCGTGAGGGGGTCGGTGACCGCGACGATCTGCATCACGCCTTGGTCGAGCAGTTTCTGTACGCGTTGGCGTACCGCCGCCTCGGAGAGGCCGACGGCCTTGCCGATTGCGGCGTACGGACGGCGCCCGTCCTCCTGGAGCTGCTCGATGATCGCCAGGGAGACGGAGTCGATCGACGGGGTGCCGTTTCTGTCACGAGTGGCCACGGCCCTCACTGTGCACGAGCCTCGTCTGTATGGCAACCCCAAACCGATGAAATCAGTTGTCCTGCGATCGAAATTGCACTGATTCCGTTGTTCGGGGGTGGCGGGTGTGTTGAAAACGTCGGATCCATGGCTAGGGTGGGTGTCTCAACCACCGGACATCTGACTGAAGGGGGCGCACAGTGACCACCTCACTGCGTCGTCTGCGCAACTACATCGACGGGGAGTTCCGGGACGCCGCCGACGGGCGGACCACCGAGGTGGTCAACCCGGCGACGGGTGACGCGTACGCCACCGCGCCTCTCTCGGCGGCCGTGGACGTCGACGCGGCCATGGCCGCCGCCGAGGCCGCCTTCCCCGCCTGGCGTGACCTGATCCCGGCCGACCGCCAGAAGGTGCTGCTGAAGATCGCCGACCGCTTCGAGGAGCGGGCGGAGGAACTGATCGCCGCCGAGTCCGAGAACTGCGGCAAGCCGATCGCGCTCGTACGCTCCGAGGAAATCCCGCCGATGGTGGACCAGATCCGCTTCTTCGCGGGTGCCGCCCGGATGCTGGAGGGCCGCTCGTCCGGCGAGTACATGGACGGCTTCACCTCCATCATCCGGCGTGAGCCGATCGGCGTCTGCGCGCAGGTCGCGCCGTGGAACTACCCGATGATGATGGCCGTGTGGAAGTTCGCCCCGGCGCTGGCGGCGGGCAACACCGTCGTCATCAAGCCGTCCGACACCACCCCGGCCTCGACGGTGCTGATCGGCGAGATCATCGGCAGCGTGCTGGACGAACTGGGCCACCCCCGCGGTGTGTTCAACGTCGTCTGCGGCGACCGTGAGACCGGCCGCCTGATGGTCGAGCACCCCGTCCCGGCCATGGCCTCGATCACCGGCTCGGTGCGCGCCGGTATGCAGGTCGCCGAGTCGGCGTCCAAGGACCTCAAGCGGGTCCACCTGGAGCTGGGCGGCAAGGCGCCGGTCGTGGTCTTCGAGGACACCGACATCGCCAAGGCCGTCGAGGACATCAGCGTCGCCGGCTTCTTCAACGCAGGCCAGGACTGTACGGCCGCCACCCGTGTGCTCGTCCAGGAGTCCATCCACGACGAGTTCGTCACCGCGCTGGCCAAGGCCGCCGCGGAGACCAAGACCGGCGCGGTCGACGACGAGGACGTGCTCTACGGCCCGCTGAACAACGCCAACCAGCTGAAGCAGGTCAAGGGCTTCATCGAGCGGCTGCCCGCGCACGCCAAGATCGAGGCCGGTGGCCAGCAGGTCGGCGACAAGGGCTACTTCTTCGCCCCGACCGTCGTCTCGGGCCTCAAGCAGGACGACGAGATCATCCAGCACGAGGTCTTCGGCCCGGTCATCACCGTCCAGTCGTTCTCGGATGAGAAGCAGGCGCTGACCTGGGCCAACGACATCGAGTACGCCCTGGCGTCCTCGGTGTGGACCAAGGACCACGCGCGGGCGATGCGGATGTCCAAGAGCCTGGACTTCGGCTGTGTGTGGATCAACACCCACATCCCGCTGGTCGCCGAGATGCCGCACGGCGGATTCAAGAAGTCCGGCTACGGCAAGGACCTTTCGGCCTACGGCTTCGACGACTACACCCGCATCAAGCACGTGATGACCTCGCTGGACGGCTGATCCGGCAGGATCCAGGGGGATCCGCACCGTCGAGCGGCACGGACCGCTCGACACACCGTCGCGGGCGGAGGCCCGGCAGTTGACGATCTGTCTCTTGCCGCCTCCGCCCGCGTCGCGTGAGAGTGCTCACCATGGCTGATCTTTCGCGGCGTTCGCTGCTAAGAGGCATGGGCACCATCGGTGTGACCGGAGCGCTGGGCGCCATGGCCGGATGCGGGGTGCCGCCCGCGTACATCGAGGCGGGGGCGCGCGCGGGCCGGGACCACTCGGCGCGGGACCGGAAGCTCACCTTCGCCAACTGGCCGCTGTACATCGACGTCGACGACCGCGACACCCAGCTCCGGCCGACCCTGGATACCTTCCGCAGGCGCACCGGGATCTCCGTCACGTACACCGAGGAGATCAACGACAACGACGAGTTCTTCGGGAAGATCAGCCCGGCGCTGATGAACCACCAGCGCACCGGACGCGATCTGATCGTCATCAGCGACTGGATGTGCGCCCGGTTCGTCCGCCTGGGCTGGGTCCAGGAAATGGACCGGGCGGCCCAGCCGCACGTCGCCGAGCACCTCGACCCGCTGCTGCGCTCCCCGCACTTCGACCCCGGCCGGAAACACTCCGTGCCCTGGCAGTCCGGGATCACCGGCATCGCCTACGACCGCAGGAAACTCGGCCGGGAGATCAAGCACACCGCCGACCTGTGGAAGGACGACCTGCGCGGCCGGGTCACGCTGCTCGCCGGACTCGACGAGGCCTTCGCGATGCTCATGCAGGGCGACGGGGTGGACATCACCCGCTGGACGGCCGAGGACTTCCACCGGATGACCGACCGGGTGGGCCGGCTCGTCCACAAGGGGCACATACGGCGCTTCACCGGCAACGACTACATCAAGGACCTGGACTCCGGCGATGTGCTCGCCGCGCAGGCCTACTCCGGCGACGTCATCCAACTCCAGGCGGACAACCCGGACATCGAGTTCGTGGTACCGCAGGAGGGCGCCGAGCTGTGGTCGGAGAGCCTGATGATTCCCGACCTCGCCGACCACAAGCGCAACGCCGAGCAGCTGATCGACCACTACTACCGGCCGGAGGTCGCCGCGGATCTCGCGGCCTGGGTCAACTACGTCTGCCCCGTGCCGGCCGCGCGCGAGATCCTCGCCTCCGCCAAGGACAAGGAACGCGCCGCCCTCGCCGAGGACCCGCTGATCTTTCCCGACGACGCGATGCGCAAGCGGCTGGCCATCGCCCGTGACATCACCTCGGAGGAGCGGATCACCTTCGCGAAGGAATGGAACGCGATCGTCGGGCTGTAAAGGGCGTCCCTGAGGGGGCGTCAAGTGGACGTGCCAGAATCGCTTTTCATGTCGAGATCGCTGTCGCTGTCGAAGCCTTCGCATGAGATATCGCCTCTGGTGACCCTCGGGCTGTTCGCCGCCTGGGCGCTGCACGACGCCGAGGAGGTGGCCTTCGGGCCACGGTGGATCCGGGAGAACCTCCCCACGCTCAAGGTCCGTTTCCCGCAGGTGCCTGAGCGGGTCTGGCAGGCCATGGAGAGTGTCGACGAGCGGGAGTTCGCCGTCGCGGTGGGCGTGATGGGGACCGTCGTCGCGGTCGCTTCGGCCGAGGGCCTCCGCACCGGCGGCCGGTCCGCGTTCTTCCAGGGCGCTCTGGACGGCTTCGGGCTGCACGGCCTCGTGCACCTCGCGCAGGCGGCAGCCGCCCGCGGCTACACCCCCGGGTCCGCCACCTCCCCGGTCATCGTGATCCCTTTCGCCCTGTGGGCACGCGGACGGCTGCGGCGGGCCGGGATCCGCACCCCGGTGACCGCGCGGCGTGCGCTGGGCGGGCTCGCGGTCGCCGGGGCGGCGACGGTGGTCTCGCACGCGGTCGCCCGGAGGGTGACGAGGCCGGCGGGAGCGGCCTGAGCGGAGAGCCGGCACGGTCGTCAACTCATGTCATATGAGCGGGTGCCGGGCGCTGACGAACCGGCCGGATGGCTGGAAGGGAGCAGGTCAGGGCGTGGCGACCGTATGCTCCCCCCATGAGCCGCCCCCCGATCCGTACCGCGCCCGGCCGGACCGCCGCCCATACCGCCCACGACAGCCGAATCACCGCTTCCGGCGGTGCGCGCCACCACGCACCGCGGTGGACGGGATGAAGGCCGCGGTCAGCCGCTGGGAGGCGGGAGTCTGCCGGTCGCGGATGCTCCGGCAGCCGGATCGGGCCGCTCTGGAGGCGGCGCTGGCGGAGCTGGACGGCGAGGTCTGCACGGAACTCTCGCTCGACCGCTGGGAAGAGGGCGGGGGATGCCTGACGGTCAGCGGCGGCCCGACGGACTTCCTGGTCACCGGTGAGTGCGACGACGGCACACTGCTTCAGCTGTGCCGGGCGGCGGAGGAGCGGACCGGCACGGACCGCGGGTGGGGCCGGGCGCACCTCGGCAGGGGCGCCGCCCGGCGCCTGGAGGAGGACCCCCGGCAACTGCACCCCGAGGACCAGGCGATCTGGCTGGTCTGCGGCGGCCAGGGGGCGTACTTCCCGCCGGAGGAGCTGGTGGACGCGGCGGCCGCGCGATGGGCGGTCCGGCAGTTCACCGCCGGGTTTCCCGACGGGCTCGGAGCGCCCTGGCGGGTGGAGTAGGCGACGCGACGCGACGCGCAGCGGGCGGAGGACCGCAGGCGCTGCTCCTCGCGCTCCCGGCGCTCGCCGACAGCGCGCGCGTCCGCGGCCGGCGGGCTCTCGCCCCCCGGCCACGGGTTTCACACGGTCCAGGACTTCGCGTACGCGTCGATCTCGGCGGCCAGCTTCGCCTTGGCGGGCCCGTCCATGAAGGACGCCGTGACGGCGTTCTTGGCGAGGGCGGCCAGTCCGTCGGTGTCCAGGCCCAACAGACGTGCGGCGACGCCGTATTCGGTGTTGAGGTCGGTACCGAACATCGGCGGGTCGTCGCTGTTGATCGTGACCAGGACGCCCGCTTCGACCATCTCCTTGACCGGGTGCTCCTCCAGCGTCCGCACGGCCCGGGTCGCGATGTTGGAGGTGGGGCAGACCTCCAGGGGGATGCGGTGCTCGGCGAGGTGGGCCAGCAGCTCGGGGTCCTGGGTGGCGCTGGTGCCGTGGCCGATGCGTTCGGCGCGGAGGGAGGTGAGCGCATCCCAGATGGTGCCGGGGCCGGTGGTCTCCCCGGCATGCGGCACGGAGTGCAGGCCCGACGCGACCGCCCGGTCGAAGTACGGTGCGAACTGCGGGCGGGGCACACCGATCTCCGGCCCGCCGAGACCGAACGAGACCAGGCCCTCGGGCTGCAGGTCGCAGGCGATCCTGGCGGTCTCATCGGCGGCCTCGAGACCCGCCTCACCGGGGATGTCGAAGCACCAGCGCAGCACCACACCCAGTTCGGACTCGGCGGACTTCCTGGCGTCCTCGATGGCCTCGACGAAGGCGGCGTCGGGGATGCCGCGCCGGGTCGAGCTGAAGGGCGTCATGGTCAGCTCGGCGTAGCGGATGTTCTGCCGCGCCATGTCCCGGGCGACCTCGTAGGTCAGCAGCCGGACGTCCTCGGCGTCGCGGATCAGGTCGACGACGGAGAGATAGACCTCGATGAAGTGCGCGAAGTCGCGGAAGGTGAAGTAGTCGGCGAGCGCTTCGGGGTCGGTGGGGACGGCCGAGTCCGGGTGCCGGGCGGCGAGTTCGGAGACGATCCGCGGTGACGCCGAGCCGACGTGGTGGACATGCAGCTCCGCCTTGGGCAGGCCCGCGATGAATGCATCGAGATCGGACAACGGATCCTCCTGGTCAAGGGTGCGCGCGACGGTGCGGAACGGGGTGTCATCGTATGCGGGGCCGGGGGTACGAGCCCGGGGCAGGTCTTAGCATGAGCCGGACAACCAAAGGGGAGTGCGATGGCCGACAGCAGGCAGCCCGAGCCGGGGGACCCGTGGGCGCCGCCGGCGGCCCGCGGCCCGCTCGCCAACGCGGCCGATCCGTCCGTGGGTTGGGCGGCCCCTCAGGCCCCTCAGGTGCAGCTGGCCCCGACGGCCCCTGTGTCCCCGTCTTCCCCGCCGTCTTCGAGTGGCTACGGAGAGCCGACACAGGGGGCTTTCGCGTACGGTGCGCCCGCTTATGGTGCGCCCGCGTACGGTGCACCTGCTCATGGTGGGCCCGCGTACGGGACGCCGGCGTACGGCAGCGGTCACCCGGTCCCCGGCGGTTACGTCGCCTGCCCCCCGGTGATGGGCTACTCGACCTGGCAGCCCGCCCGGCCCGGTAACGGGTTCGGCACCGCCGCGCTCGTGGTCGGGATCGTCGGAGCGCTCCTCGGGATCAGCGTCATCTTCGGCATCGTCCTCGGCGTCCTGGCGATCGTCTTCGGGGCCCTGGGCCGGGCCAGGGCGACCCGTGGTGAGGCGACCAACGGCGGGATGGCGCTCGCCGGGCTGATCCTGGGCGGGGTGGCCCTGCTGATCAGCGCCGTCGTGATCGCCCTCGCCCTGATCGGCGCAAGCCGTCCGCAGGACGAGCGTGACGGCAACGGCGGTCAGGACGGCGGCTACTCGGACACCTACGAAGCCGCCCCGCTCGCCCCGCCGGCTGCGAAGGCGTCCGTCTAGCCCGCAGGCGCCCTCGACCCCGATCAGGGGCGCCGGACGGCTATACGGTGCGGACGGGCTTCTCGGCCAGCCGCTCGCGGGCCTCCATCAGCGCGAAGCCCAGCAGATTCAGCCCCTGCCACCGCGCCGGGTCCTGCGCACGCTCGTCGTCGGCGGCCAGGCCAATGCCCCAGATGCGGTCCACCGGGCTCGCCTCCACCAGCACCCGGGAATTCGTGCCCAGCAGGAATTCCCGCAGGGCGGCGTCCTGGCCGAATTTGTGCACACTGCCCTCGACCACCAGCTCGAAGCGGTGCTGCCGCCAGACCTCCTCGTCGAAGCCGCGGACCGTACGCCCCGCGTCCTTGGCCTGCTTGGGGTGCCGCGCGGCCAGCGCACGCCGCTCCGCTTCCGCGTCCCCGAACAGCCGGGCCTTGCCGGCCATCATCCAGTGTTCGGCGGTGGAGTGGACGACGCCGTCGACGGTGAAGGGCGCGGGCCACCACTGACTGAGACAGGCCGCGCCCAGCGAGCCGTCCCGCTGTGGACCATGACCCCAGAAGTGGAGATATTTGATGCGTTTGCGGCTCGCCGTCGCTTTGATCAGTTCCTCGACCGTCCGCGGCTCGTCGGTGGCGCGCCGAGCGGTGCCCTTTGTGAAAGTCCCCGTGGTGTCGTGCAGCATGCCGGGATTTTGTCAGCAGGCACCGACAACGTGTCGGGGGCTTTGACGCAGAAAGCACAGAATCCGTCGCGTAACCAAAAGGCAACAACGGAATCCCTTGTTGCGCACCTCCTACTCTGTCAAGATCAGCCATCGATTCCGGAAATAGCTACGCCTGGCTGTGCCGCTGAGCGGCCCCGGCGCCCGGCGGAGGAGAGCACCATGGACCACCAGCGATTCGATGTCACCGAGCGATTTGCCGAGGGCGCCCAATTCATCGCGGGCGGCCTCCGCGGCGGCACCTCCGGCCGTCGCCAGAGCGTCGTGGACCCCGCGACCGGCCGGGAGGTGTACTCCTACGAACTCGCCGGTACCGCGGATGTGGACGCCGCCGTCGAGTCCGCCGAGCGGGCGTTCACCGAATGGGGCGGCGCGACGCCCGGTGAGCGCTCCGACGCGATGCACCGCTTCGCCGCCGCGCTCGCCGACGACGCCGACGACCTCGCCTACGCGGAGTCGCTGAACTGCGGAAAGCCGATCAAGCTCAGCAACGAGTTCGATGTGCCCGGCTCGGTCGACAACGCCGCCTTCTTCGCCGGCGCCGCCCGTCACCTGGAGGGCAAGGCGACCGGTGAATACAGCCCCGATCACACCTCCCACATCCGCCGCGAGCCCATCGGCGTCGTCGGCTCCATCGCACCCTGGAACTATCCGCTGCAGATGGCCGCGTGGAAGGTGCTGCCGGCCATCGCCGCGGGCAACACCATCGTCCTCAAGCCCGCCGAGATCACCCCGCTGACCTCGCTGCTCTTCGCGCAGGCCGCACAGCGCGCCGGTCTCCCCGACGGTGTGATCAACATCGTCTCCGGGGCGGGCCGGGACGCGGGCGAGCACCTCGTGGGCCACCCCGGCGTCGCGATGACCTCCTTCACCGGCTCGACCGGCGTCGGCAAGCGGGTCGCCGAGATCGCCACCGGCACCGTCAAGCGGCTGCACCTCGAACTCGGCGGGAAGGCCCCGTTCGTCGTCTTCGACGACGCGGACCTGGAGGCCGCCGTGCACGGAGCGGTGGCCGGCTCGCTGATCAACACCGGCCAGGACTGCACCGCCGCCACCCGCGCCTACGTCCAGCGCCCGCTCTACGACGCCTTCGTCAGCGGTGTCGCCGACCTGATGGCGACCGTACGGCTGGGCGACCCCTTCGACCCGTCCACCGACCTCGGTCCGCTGATCTCGCACGCACAGCGCGACCGGGTCGCCGGGTTCGTCGACCGCGCGCGGGGCTACGCCACCGTCGTCACGGGCGGCGAGGCCCCCCAGGGGACGCTGGCCGAGGGCGCGTACTACCGGCCCACGCTGATCGCGGGCGCCGCCCAGAACAGCGAGATCGTGCAGTCCGAGATCTTCGGTCCTGTGCTGGTCGTGCTGCCCTTCGACACCGACGACGAGGGCATCGCCCTCGCCAACGACACCCCCTATGGACTGGCCGCCTCCGCCTGGAGCCGGGACGTCTACCGCACCGGCCGCGCCACCCGCGAGATCAAGGCGGGCTGCGTGTGGGTCAACGACCACATCCCGATCCTCAGCGAGATGCCGCACGGCGGCGCCAAGGCGTCCGGCTTCGGCAAGGACATGTCGGCGTACTCCTTCGAGGAGTACACCCAGGTCAAGCACGTGATGTACGACAACACGGCGGTCGCGAGGAAGGACTGGCACCGCACGGTCTTCGGGGACCGCCCGTAAGGGAGGCCCACCGGCAGCGGACCTGCCGCGGGCGGGCGCCCACCGAGCAGGGTGCCCGCCCGGAACGGGGTCCACGGTCCGCGGACGCCCACCCCGGGAGCGTCCACGACACGGCAGTTCCACCACAGCGGCGTGCATCGCCCCCCTCAGCGGCCAGTGCCGCGCGGCATCGTCACCTCCGGCCGAGCGCCGGGCTCACTCCCTGAAAGGGCACCGCGCATGGAGCATCACGAGCAGCCCGAACCCCTGTCCCTGGCAGAGATATCCGCGATGCGTCACAGCCTGACCCATGGCCGGCTCGCCATGACCAGGCGCTCACTGCTGCGTGCCTCCGGTGCCGCGGCGGTCGCGATCGGCGGCCTGGGCGCCCTCGCCGGCTGCGGCATCCCGCCGGCCGGCCGTACCGACGCAGGCAATTCCGAGGACCACTCCTCGAAGGAGAAGCGCATCAACTTCTCCAACTGGACCGAGTACATGGACGTCAGCGACGACGGCAAGCACCGGCCGACACTGGAGGACTTCACCAAGCGCACCGGGCTCGCCGTCAAGTACACCGAGGACATCAACGACAACGACGAATTCTTCGGCAAGATCCAGGCGCAGCTGGCGGCGGGACAGGACACCGGCCGCGATCTGATCGTGCTCACCGACTGGATGTGCGCGCGGATGATCTCCCTCGGCTGGATCCAGTCCCTGGACCCGGCCAACCTCCCGCACGCCTACACCAACCTCGTACCGGAGTTCCGCGACGTCGCCTGGGACCCGGGCCGCGCCCACTCCTACCCCTGGCAGGGCATCCCGGCGATCATCGCGTACAACAAGAAGGCGACCGGCGGCCGGAAGGTCGACTCCATCAGCCAGCTGCTGGAGGACCCCGAGCTCAAGGGCCGGGTCGGCTTCCTCTCCGAGATGCGCGACAGCGTCGGCCTGACACTCCTGGACATGGGCAAGCAGCCGGAGAAGTGCACCGCGGACGACTTCGACGCCGCCATCGCCCGGATCCAGAAGGGCGTCGACTCCAAGCAGATCCGCCGCTTCACCGGCAACGACTACACCACCGACCTCGACAAGGGCGACCTCGCCGCCTGCGTGGCGTGGGCCGGCGACGTCGTCCAGCTGCAGAACGACAACCCCGACATCGCCTTCGCCGTCCCCGAGGCCGGCTACATGACGTCCACCGACAACTTCATGGTGCCGAACAAGGCACGCCACAAGCAGAACGCCGAGCGGCTCATCGACTACTTCTACGAGCCGAAGGTGGCGGCGCGCGTCGCGGCGTACATCAACTACGTCTGCCCCGTCGACGGCGTACGCAAGGAGCTTGCCAAGATCGACAAGGCGGCCGCGGACAACCCGCTGATCCTGCCGGACGAGGAGATGGCCGCAAGGTCCCACTCCTTCCGCGCCCTGAGCGCCAAGGAGAGCAAGGAGTTCGCGCAGAAGTTCTCCGACCTCACCGGTGCCTGACCCTGCCAGGCCCGCATGAGCTGTTCCGACCTCCGACCCACGGGACGACCGACATGACCAACAACGCCCACAGCAGCAGCGGCGGCGACGTCCGCCTCACCGGTATCAGCAAGACCTACGGCACCTTCACCGCCGTCCGGCCCCTCGACCTGACCATCCCCGCGGGCTCCTTCTTCGCTCTCCTGGGCGCCTCCGGCTGCGGCAAGACCACCACCCTGCGCATGATCGCCGGACTGGAGGACCCCACCACCGGGACCGTCGAACTCTCCGGCGAGGACGTCACCGCACTGCCGCCCTACAAGCGCCAGGTCAACACCGTCTTCCAGAACTACGCGCTCTTCCCCCACCTCGACATCTACGAGAACGTCGCCTTCGGGCTGCGCCGCCGCGGCATCAAGTCCGTCAAGAAGCAGGTCGAGGAGATGCTCGACCTCGTCCAGCTCGGCCCGATGGCGCACCGCAAGCCGCAGCAGCTCTCCGGCGGCCAGCAGCAGCGCGTCGCCGTCGCCCGCGCGCTGATCAACCACCCCCAGGTGCTGCTGCTCGACGAGCCGCTGGGCGCCCTCGACCTCAAGCTGCGCCGGCAGATGCAGCTGGAACTCAAGCGCATCCAGACCGAGGTCGGCATCACCTTCGTGCACGTCACCCACGACCAGGAGGAGGCCATGACGATGGCCGACACCGTGGCCGTGATGAACGGCGGCCGGGTCGAACAGCTCGGCGCCCCCGCCGACCTCTACGAGAACCCCGCCTCCACCTTCGTCGCCAACTTCCTCGGCACCTCCAACCTCATCGAGGCCGAGGTCGTCGAAGCCGGCGGCGAACAGCTGCTCCTCAAGGCCGGTGACGCCACCCTGCGGCTGCCCGCCTCCCGGTGCAGCACCACGGCCCGAACCGGCGAGAAGGTACTGGCGGGCGTACGGCCGGAGAAGGTGACCCTGGCGCACGCCGACGACGCCGGAACCCTGTCCGACAGCCGCAACCGGCTGCCCGGCCGCATCAAGGACGCCAGCTTCATCGGCGTCTCCACCCAGTACGTCATCGACGCCCCCGGCGTCGGCGAACTCGCCGTCTACGAGCAGAACATCGAGCGCGACGGCCGACTCGTGCCCGGCGCCGACGTCGTCCTGCACTGGAGCCCCGCGCACACCTTCGGACTCGACGCGGCCCAGTCGGTGCTCGCCGGGACCACGGCGGCCCCCGGCGCGGAGCTCGACGGGGAGGCCGCGTGAGCACCGTCGAGGCGCCCGCCCCGCAGACCGACCCCGAGACGCCGCTGCCGATACGCAAGCCCCCCACCCGCAAGCGACTCGTCCCCTACTGGCTGCTGCTCCCCGGCATCCTGTGGCTGGTCGTCTTCTTCGCCGCCCCGCTCGTCTACCAGGCGTCGACGTCCCTCCAGACCGGCTCCCTCGAAGAGGGCTTCAAGGTCACCTGGCACCTCGCCACCTACTGGGACGCGCTGGGCGAGTACTGGCCGCAGTTCCTGCGGTCGGTGCTGTTCGCTGCCACCGCCACCGCGCTCTGTCTGCTCCTGGGCTACCCCCTGGCCTACCTCATCGCCTTCAAGGCGGGCCGCTGGCGCAACGTCGTGATGATCCTGGTCATCGCCCCGTTCTTCACCAGCTTCCTCATCCGCACCCTCGCCTGGAAGACGATCCTCGCGGACGGCGGACCGGTCGTCGGCCTGCTCAACTCGCTGCACGTCCTGGACGTCACCAGCTGGCTGGGCCTCACCGAAGGCGAGCGGGTGCTGGCCACGCCGCTCGCGGTGGTCTGCGGTCTGACGTACAACTTCCTGCCTTTCATGGTCCTGCCGCTCTACACCTCCCTGGAGCGCATAGACCCCCGGCTGCACGAGGCGGCGGGCGACCTCTACGCCCGCCCGGCCACCACCTTCCGCCGGGTGACCTTCCCGCTGTCCATGCCGGGCGTCGTCGCCGGCACCCTGCTCACCTTCATCCCCGCCGCCGGTGACTACATCAACGCCGAACTGCTGGGGTCCACCGACCAGAAGATGATCGGCAACGTCATCCAGTCGCAGTTCCTGCGGGTCCTGGACTACCCGACCGCGGCAGCCCTCTCCTTCATCCTCATGGCGGCCATCCTCGCCATGGTCACGATCTACATCCGCAAGTCCGGGACGGAGGATCTGGTCTGATGGCCGTACGCGAGACCACAGCACGCCCCACGCCCCAGCGCGCCCGGAACCGGGGGCTGCGCTGGCTGCGCCGCAACATCATCGCGATAGCGGGCCTGTGCACGCTGGGCTACCTCATCCTGCCCAACGTCGTCGTGATGCTGTTCTCCTTCAACAAGCCCAACGGGCGCTTCAACTACCAGTGGCAGCGCTTCTCCACGGACGGCTGGACCGATCCGTGCGGCGTCGCGGACCTGTGCGGATCGCTGGGCCTGAGCCTGCAGATCGCCCTCTGGGCGACCATCGGCGCGACCGCCCTCGGCACCATGATCGCGTTCGCGCTGGCCCGCTACCGCTTCCGCGCCCGGTCCTCCGTCAACACCCTGATCTTCCTGCCGATGGCGATGCCCGAGGTCGTCATGGCCGCCTCCCTGGCGACCCTCTTCCTCAACATGGGCATCCAGTTCGGCTTCTGGACGATCCTCATCGCGCACATCATGTTCTGCCTGAGCTTCGTCGTCACCGCCGTCAAGGCACGCGTGATGAGCATGGACCCGCGACTGGAACAGGCCGCCCAGGACCTCTACGCCTCACCCCTGCAGACCTTCCTGCGGGTGACGCTGCCGATCGCCGCACCCGGCATCGCGGCCGGCGCACTGCTCTCCTTCGCGCTGTCCTTCGACGACTTCATCATCACCAACTTCAACGCGGGCTCCACCGTGACCTTCCCCATGTTCGTCTGGGGCTCGGCGCAGCGGGGTACCCCCGTGCAGATCAACGTCATCGGGACGGCGATGTTCCTGGTCGCCGTGGTGTGCGTACTCGTCGGCCAACTGGCCGGGAGCCGTCGCAAGAGGAGCAAGAGGAGCTGAGAAACATGGCACGAGATGCCATGACGTCCAAGGCGCACCCGTCGAGCGCCGTCCAGGCGCTCGCGGACGCCACCCCCACCCCCTTCTGGCTGGACGACCCGGCACGCCCGGACGCCCTGCCCGCCCTCGTCGGCGACGAGACCTGCGATCTGCTGGTCGTCGGGGGCGGGTACTCCGGACTGTGGACCGCGCTCCTGGCCAAGGAACGCGACCCGCAGCGCGACGTCGTCCTCGTCGAGGGCGCCGAGATCGGCTGGGCCGCCTCCGGGCGCAACGGCGGCTTCTGCGCCGCCTCCCTCACCCACGGCCTCGGCAACGGACTGGCCCGCTGGCCGAACGAGCTCGCCCGGCTCGAAGAGCTGGGCATCCGCAACCTCGACGCCATCGAGGACGCGGTCACCCGCTACGCCATCGACTGCGACTTCGAGCGCACCGGCGAGATCGACATCGCCACCGAGCCCCACCAGGTCGCCGAGCTGGAGGAGGCCGCCGAGGACGCCGCCCGGCTGGGCCTGGACCGGCACCGCTTCCTCGACCAGGACGAACTGCGCGCAGAGGTCGACTCACCGACCTTCAGGGCCGGGCTCTGGGACCGCGACGGCGTCGCCATGCTCCACCCGGCACGCCTCGCCTGGGGCCTGAAGCGGGCCTGCCTCGACCTCGGCGTCCGCATCTACGAGCGCACCCGCGCCACCGCCCTCGCCTCCGAAGGCATGGGGATGGCCGTCCGCACCCCCTACGGCCGGGTCTTCGCCCGCCATGTCGCGCTCGGCACCAACGCCTTCCCCTCGCTCGTCAAGCGAGTGCGCCCGTACGTCGTCCCGGTCTACGACCACGCCCTGATGACCGAGCCGCTCTCCGACGAACAGCTCGCCGCCATCGGCTGGAAGAACCGCCAGGGCCTGTCCGACAGCAACAACCACTTCCACTACTTCCGCATCACCGCCGACCACCGCATCCTGTGGGGCGGCTACGACATCGTCTACCGCTACGGCGGCGGGATCCGCTCCGAGTACGACCACCACCCCGCCACCTACGAGAAGCTCGCCCGGCACTTCTTCCGCTGCTTCCCGCAGCTGGAGGGCCTGCGGTTCAGCCACACCTGGGGCGGCGCCATCGACACCTGCGCACGCTTCTCGGCGTTCTTCGGCACCGCGCACGCCGGGCGGGTCGCCTACGCCACGGGCTACACCGGCCTCGGAGTCGGCGCGACGCGCTTCGGCGCCGAGGTGATGCTCGACCTGCTCAGCGGTGAGCGCACCGAACGCACCGCGCTGAAGATGGTGCGCAGCAAGCCGCTTCCGTTCCCGCCGGAGCCGCTGCGCTGGGCGGGGATCGGCATCACGCAGTGGTCGATGACCCGCGCCGACAGGCACGGTGGGCGCCGCAACCTGTGGCTGAAGGCCATGGACAAGGCGGGCCTGGGCTTCGACAGCTGAGCGGAGCGGGCGGCCCTGCCGCCCGCCCTCGCCTCCCGCGAAAAAACCCTCGCCAACCCGTGTAAGGATGCCGCCTGCGCGCTCTCTCCCTGGGGAACCGCGGCCCGACCGGGCCGGGAGAGCGAGGAGCGAGATGAGCGCCGCGGGAGCCAAGAACGCAGTGGACTGGCTGGTGTCGGCGGCACCGGACCCGGACGCCTGCCGCTGGGAATGGGAGCGCAACCCGCTCGGGGTCGCGCTCCTGCCCGCCGGCCTGCTGTGGGACGTCCTGATCGTCGACCGCATGCTCGGCTACCCGACGCTGGACGTCCTCACCCGCGTGGTCCGCCGGCCCGGCCCGGTCCTGGCCGACTTCGGGGAGGCACGGATGGGATTCTTCGTGCCTCCCGGTACGGCCAACCGCTGGCTGGGCACCGGCGTCCGGGCCGCCGGGCACGGCACCTGGATAGTGGTGCCCTACCCGGGCCGGGTCACCGGCGGCGTGCGCTGGCTGGTCCCGCCGGACGGTACGGGCACGCTCACCGATCCCGGCGTACTGGAACTGGCGATGCACGAGGCGGCGGCCCCCCTGGCCGGAGGGGGCTGAGCGCCGGGCTACCCGGGCCGCCCGCCCGACCACCGGCCGCACACCACGCACCATGCCGCCAGCAGCACCCCGGCCAGACACCAGCTGCCCAGCACGTCCAGCGGCCAGTGGTAGCCCTGACGCACCAGGCCGGTGCCGACGCCGGCGTTGAGCAGCACGACACCCGCTCCGAGCGCCCACCCGGCACCGGCCCCACGGCCGGCCTGCCGGTGGCAGCGCGTCAACAGCAGCGCGGCCACGCCGTACGCGACCGCGGCCGTGGCGCCATGGCCCGACGGGTAGAAGCCGTCGTGCGCGCCGCCCGCCATCTGCGACGGGCCCGGCCGCGCGAGCCACAGCTTGAAGGGGACGACCAGCGCGGGCACCGCGGCCAGTACGACCAGCGCGCCGAGCGGCGGCAGCCACCAGCGCTCCACCGGCCCGCCGCGGCCTGACGCGGTCCCGCCGGGTGCGTCCTCCCGCTCCACCTGACGCCGCCGGGAAGCCCACAGCGTCCCCACGACGACCACGAGCAACACGGGCAGCGCGACAGTGGTATTGCCGAGATCGGCGAGGAACTCCGCGAGCGGGGCGGGGACGCGGCTCGCGGCGACGCCACGGCCGATCCGCTCGTCGAGGGCGCGCAGCGGACCGTGGCCGGCCACCTGCCAGGTGATCACGGCGAAGAGCAGTGCGCTGAGGAGACCGGCCAGGGCGGCGGGCCCGAGCGGGCCGCGGCCGGAAAGAGAAGTCGGCCGCCTCGGAACAGGGGGGGTGGTTCCGAGGCGGCCGCGCTGACCGGTGTTCCGCGCGCCCCGGGGGGTATGGGGCGGGCGGACATCCGATCGGTGAGGATTCCCGGAGCCCGTGTTTCCAGGGGTTCCGGTGGTGTGCGCGAGGGCACAGCCTGGTCGAAGCCGGGGAAGCGCCGACCGGGCGTCGCCCGCAGTCCCCTGCGGGCGGGGTGTTTCTCTCATCTGGGAAAACCGTACGGCACCGGGGGCTCACCCGACAGCGGGATCACCCGGCCACCATGGGCCCCCCACATCTTCTTCACTCCGTGCCACAAGCTACGCGCGTCCCGAACTCGCCCGCTCCGTAAGGGCTTTCGCGATCCGGTCGGCCGCGCGGTCGCGGGGTCCGCCGGAAAAGGCCGCGGCCCGGGACACGGCTGCGCGCCGTGCCCCGGGCCGCACCCGGGATGTCTGCGGATCGCCGCTCAGAGCGTGGCGAACGCCGCCTCGATGATGTCCAGGCCCTCGTTGAGCAGGTCCTCACCGATGACCAGCGGGGGCAGGAAGCGCAGCACGTTGCCGTACGTGCCGGTGGTCAGCACGAGCAGGCCCTCCTGGTGGCAGGCCTTGGCGAGCGCGGCGGTGGCCTCCGGGTTCGGCTCCTTGGAACCGGACCGGACCAGCTCGATCGCGATCATCGCGCCACGGCCGCGGACCTCGCCGACGATGTCGAACTTCTCCGCCATCGCCTCCAGGCGCGGCTTCATGACCTCGCCGATCCGGCGGGCCTTGGCGTTGAGGTCCTGCTCGCGCATGGTCTCGATCGAGCCCAGCGCCGCGGCGCAGGCCACCGGGTTACCGCCGTAGGTGCCGCCCAGGCCGCCCGCGTGCGCGGCGTCCATGATCTCGGCGCGGCCGGTGACGGCGGCCAGCGGCAGACCGCCGGCGATGCCCTTGGCGGTGGTGATCAGGTCCGGGACGATGTTCTCGTCCTCGCAGGCGAACCACTGGCCGGTGCGGCAGAAGCCGGACTGGATCTCGTCCGCGACGAAGACGATGCCGTTCTCCTTCGCGAAGTTCGCGATGGCGGGCAGGAAGCCCTTGGCCGGCTCGATGAAGCCGCCCTCACCGAGCACCGGCTCGATGATGATGGCCGCGACGTTGTCCGCGCCGATCTGCTTGGTGATCTGCGAGATGGCCTGGTCGGCGGCCTCCTGCGCGCAGTTCTCCGGGCCCGTCAGCCAGCGGTAGGGGTAGGCGACCGGTACGCGGTAGACCTCCGGCGCGAACGGGCCGAAGCCGTTCTTGTACGGCATGTTCTTCGACGTGAGCGCCATCGTCAGGTTCGTGCGGCCGTGGTAGCCGTGGTCGAAGACGACGACCGCCTGGCGCTTGGTGTAGGCGCGGGCCACCTTGACGGCGTTCTCCACGGCCTCCGCGCCGGAGTTGAACAGCGCGGACTTCTTGGCGTGCTCGCCCGGGGTCAGCTCGGCGAGCTGCTCACAGACCTCGACGTACGGCTCGTAGGGCGTGACCATCGCACAGGTGTGGGTGAAGTCGTTGAGCTGCGCGGTGGCGCGCCGCACCACGGCCTCGGCGCTGTTGCCCACCGACGTCACCGCGATGCCGGAGCCGAAGTCGATCAGGGAGTTGCCGTCCACGTCCTCCAGGACACCGCCGCCGGCCCGCTTGGCGAAGATCGGCAGCACGGCCCCGACACCCGCGGCGACCGTGGCCTGCTTACGCGCCCACAGCTCCTGGGACTTCGGGCCGGGGATCGCGGTGACGACGCGACGCTCCTGGGGGAGGGAAGGGCCTCCGGACAGTTCGGTCATGGCAGTCTCCTGGGATGGAACGAGGACGTGCAGAAGGTTGTTCTCGCAGGCTAGGGGCGGGCGGCCGGGTCTGGCATGTTCCGTTCGGGAGAAGTGCGCGTGTTGCGTTGTCCGCGCCGGACATAGCGACGGGGTACGGCCAGTAGATTGAACGGCGGCGCGGCCGGCAGCGACGGGCACGCCAGCGCGGGCATGACAATGGCAACGCGCAGCCGGCACCACCACGCAACAGGCCACGGCTCAAGGGGGACAAGGGCACCGGATGGACACCGAGGGCACGCAGGACGCACCGCACACCGCCGCCCCGCCACCGGGCGGGACGCACCGAACCGACCCCACCGTGCCGCGCCCCGCGGCCCCGCCCGCCGCGCCGACCACCCCGCCACCGCCCGCCGCACCCCCCGTCATGCCGGCACAGGCCGCCAAGGCAGCCGCGGCGGAGCCGCCGGTGCTCGGCTGGCTGCGCACCCCGCGACCGGCCGCCGCGCCAGGCATCTGGACGTACGGCCACGAGCCCCGGCCCGCCGAGGAACCCGACCGGGTGCCGCTGCGTCAGCTGGTCAGCGGAGCGGTGATCTCCTTCCTGTGCGGCTGGCTGCTGTGGTCGCTGCTGTGGAACGGCTATCTGGGCAGCTACTGGCTGTGGCCGCTGCTGCTCCTCACCCCGGACTCCTGGCGCGAGGCCGGCGGCGACAAGATGGTCTACGTCTGGGCGACCTACTTCTACTACGGCCTGTTCCTCGTTCTGCTGGCCGTCGTCTTCGGCCGCCTGGGGCGCTGGCCCGAACTCGCCCGCCGCTTCCTGGCTCCCGTGCTCCGGCGCCTTCGCCGCCCGGCGCCGGCCGCGGCCCCCGCGCCCGCGGCGGACCGCGCGCAATGGCCCGAGCTGCGCGCCCAGGGTGCCCCGGACGCAGCCGAGAAGCTGGCCGCGGAGGCTCGCGCCGGCCGGATGAACGACGTGGACGCGGCTCGGATCGAACGCGCCTGGCGTTCGGTGCGGTCCGGCAAGAACTCCCTCGCCTCCTTCACCGACACCGTGCTGCGGCACGGCGCCGCGGCCTGTGCCCACCCCTCGGGGCGGCGCGACCTGCCCCGCAGGACCGCCCACCACGATCTGCTCGCCCACCAGGTCAGGATCGGCACCGCCGCCGACCACCCGCGCAACCCGTACCAGCACCGTGGGGCCGGATGCGCCCTGGAGCCGGGCGTCCTGGGCACCTCGCTGCTCGCCGTCGGCCCTTCCGGGAGCGGCAAGACCACCCGGCTGGTCGGGCCGGTGGTGGAGTCGATGTGCCTGCAGGCGCTCGCCGGGCACAGCGCCGTCATCGCCGTCGGGCCGGCCGGCTCCGACCTCGGGCCGGACGAGGCGTTCGACGTCGTGGTCAAGATCGGCCGTCCGGACGCGGAGTGCGACCTGGACCTCTACGGCGGCACCACCGACCCGGACGAGGCGGCCGGGATCCTCGCCGAGGCGCTGGTCGGCGACCTCAGTGAGCAGCTGCCGGGCGGCGACAGCCGGCGCGCCGCGACCGCCCTCGCCCAGCTGCTGGGCCCCTTCCGGGCGGCCCGCGACCGCTTCCCCACCGTGCCGGAGCTGCGCGAGCTGCTGGACGGCGCGCCGTCGGCGGTGGCCGCCCTGCGCGCCGCGCTGGAGGACGCCGGCAAGCACACCCTGCTGCGTGAACTGGACGCCCGCGCCCGCCAGGCGCAGCGGGCCGGTGATGTCGGCGTCCTGCTCGCCGACCGCATCGCCCTCCTCGACCGGCCCGTCTTCGCCGGCTTCTTCGACCCCATGGGGGGCACCCGGCAGGTCTCGCTGCGCGCCCTGGATCACCCGCTGCGGGTCCGCATCGAGCTGCCCGAGCGCGGCCACGCGGAGGCCTCACGGATCCTCGCGCGGCTGGTCCTGGCCCAGTTCACCGCCTGTGCGGTGGCGCGCAGCGACCGTTCGCTGTTCGCGTGCCTGGTGCTCGACGAGGCCGCGCAGACGATCACCGCGGAGGCGCTGCGCGGATTGCAGCGGCTGCGGTCCGCGAACGCCGGCGCGGTGCTCACGCTGCGCTCGCTGGACGATGTGCCCGACGCGCTGCGCAGCGGCCTGCTCGGGGCGGTCGGCTGCCGGATGGCGTTCGCGGGCGTGACGACCTGGGACGGGGCGCGGTTCGCCGAGGTCTGGGGCAAGGAGTGGGTGGAGACCCGTGATGTGACGGACCGTCAAATCATCGCGGAGGGTGCGGCGATGAAGGCGTTCCATGTCTTCCGCCACCTCATCACCGGCAAGGCGGCCACCGCCAAGGCCGTCACCGTCCGCACCGTCGAGCGCGAGCGCTGGTCCGCGTCCGACCTCGCCAACTCGGTGCCGGCCGGGCACGCGGTGCTGTCGGTCACCTCGGTCCAGGGGGAGCACGCACCGCCGGTGCTGGTGGATCTGCGGATCTGAGGGAGACCCGCAGGCCGGGGCTCCACGGACGGCCCGGCGCCCGGTGGGCGACGGGGCAGGTGAGGCGTACCGCCCGGGGCGGCACCGGCCGGTCCGCCCCTTCGGCGCCCCTCGATCCTTCCGCTGAGGCAGAATCGACACCAGCCGTTCATACGGGACGGCGCAAACAACCGGGCGGTGTCGCCCCGCCCCCACCGGCGGCGGCCGCCGAGTCCACGTCGTCATCGAAGGTCCCATGCCGCACACCCTGGCTTCCCTGGTCAACCACTCCGCGCTCAAGCTGACCGTGCTCGCGGGCGAGGAGCGGCTGGACGTCCCGGTGCGCTGGGCTCACGCCAGCGAGCTGATCGACCCGGTGCCCTACATGGAGGGCGGTGAGCTGCTGCTCGTCACCGCCCTGAAGCTGGACGCCGAGGACGCCGAGGCGACCCGCACGTACGTCCGTCGGGTGGCCGGGGCCGGGGTCGTCGGCCTGGGCTTCGCGGTCGGCGTCAACTACGAAGGCGTGCCCGACGCGCTCGTCGAAGCGGCCCGGCAGGAGAACCTCCCGCTGCTCGGAGTGCCCCGCAAGACCCCCTTCATCGCGATCAGCAAGGCCGTCTCGGCCGCCGTCGCCGCCGACCAGTACCGCGCGGTGACCGCCGGCTTCGAGGCCCAGCGGGAACTGACCCGCGCCGCCCTCGGACCCGACGGTCCGGCCGAGCTGCTCGCCAGGCTCGCCGCCCACCTCGACGGCTGGGCCGCCCTCTACGACGCCTCGGGCGCGGTCGTCGCCGCCGCCCCCGACTGGGCCGCCCGCCGCGCCGCCCGGCTCTCCGATGACGTCGGCCGGCTGCGCGAACGGCCCGCACCGGCCAGCTCCGTCGTCAGCGACACCGACGGCGACGACCGCGTCGAACTGCAGTCGCTGGGCACCGGCCGCAGGGCCCGCGGCGTCCTCGCGGTCGGCACCGGCGCCCCGCTCGGCACGGCCGAGCGCTACGCCGTGCACTCCGCCGTCGCGCTGCTCACCCTCACCACCGAACGCTCCCGTGCCCTCCAGGACGCCGAGCAGCGGCTGGGTGCTGCGGTGCTGAAGATGCTGCTGGCGGGCGAGCCGGAGCACGCCCGCGCGGTGGCCGGCCGGCTCTACGGCGGGCTGCTCGACGCCCCGTTCCGGGTGGTCATCGCCGAGCCCGTCGCCCCCGACGACGACGCCCCCGCGCCGCGTACGGCCGCGGAGGCCCCGGCCGTGCTGGACGCACTCGCCGACGCCATGGACTCCGCCGCCGCAAGGACCGGCGAGGCGGTGCTCGCCGTCCCCGACACCGGCCGGCTGTCGGTGCTGGTCGCGGCCGGCGGCGCCGCCGAGGACGCCTGCTCCGCGTACGCCGCGGTGGTCGAGGCCCGCTCGGGGACGCAGCCGCGCGGCCGCGGACGGTCCGCGCGGACCGAGGCCGCGGCCGGTGCCGAGGGGCTGGCCGTCGGCCTGTCCGCGCCCACCGGCCCCGCGGCGGCCGCACACGCCCACCGCCAGGCCCAACAGGCGCTGTCCGTCGCCCGCCGCCGCGGTCGCGCACTGGTCGAGCACGAGGACGTCGCCGCCGGGTCCGTGCTGCCGCTGCTCGCCGACGACGCCGTGCGCGCCTTCGCCGACGGACTGCTGCGCGCCCTGCGCGACCACGACGCGACGGGCCGCGGTGACCTGGTGGAATCGCTGCGCGCCTGGCTGTCCCGGCACGGCCAGTGGGACGCCGCGGCCGCCGACCTGGGCGTCCACCGGCACACCCTGCGCTACCGCATGCGGCGGGTGGAGGAGATCCTGGGCCGCTCCCTCGACGACGCGGACGTCCGGATGGAGCTGTGGCTGGCCCTCAAGGCGACGTCGACGCCTCCGGGGGAGTGAGGGCGGGGCGGGTCCGCGGGGGCGACCGGAGCGCGGAGCGACGGGCTCCCGCTCGCCCCGGGGCGACGCCCGCCGACCCCCTTTGCGCCTCTTCCACCGCGGAGAGACCCGCGGACGGATTACGCCGCTTCGGACAAACGCCACGACGGCGCCGCGCCCCTACGGTGGGGGCAGAGCCGAACACGCTGAAAACGCCGATACGCAGAGCCGCTCCCAGAGCCATGCGCACCACCCACCACTTCGGAAGGGCCGGGAACCACTGTGCCGATCCACACTGATGCAGCCCCCACCGCCTTTTGGCTCGCCGGCCGCCAGGCCACCGGCGAGGCCACCTTCGATGTCACCTCCCCCTGGGACGGACGTCTCGTCGGTACGGTGAGCGTCCCCACCGAGGCCCAGGTCGAGGAGGCCATCGCCGCCTCCGTCGACGTCCAGGCCGAGTTCGCCGCGACCCCCGCGCATGTGCGGGCCGCCGCCCTCGACCACGTACAGCGCCGCCTGGTGGAGCGTACGGAGGAGATCGCCCGGCTGATCTCCGCCGAGAACGGCAAGCCCATGAAGTGGGCGCGCGGCGAGGTCGGCCGGGCGATCTCGGTGTTCCGCTTCGCGGCCGAGGAGGCCCGCCGCTTCAACGGCGGCGAGGCGCAGCGCCTGGACACCGACGCGGGCGGCGCCGGCCGCCTGGCGCTGACCCGCCGGTTCCCGCGCGGCACCGTCCTGGGCATCGCGCCGTTCAACTTCCCGCTGAACCTCTGCGCCCACAAGATCGCCCCGGCCATCGCGGCCGGCGCCCCGATCCTCCTCAAGCCGGCTCCCGCCACCCCGCTCTCCGGTCTGATCCTCGGTGAGCTGCTGGCCGAGACCGAGCTGCCGGCCGGTTCCTGGTCGATCCTGCCGGTGCCCAACGAGCGGATGGAGGCGCTGGTCCAGGACGAGCGGCTGCCCGTCGTCTCCTTCACCGGCTCGGAGAAGGTCGGCTACGCGATCCTGGACTCGGTGCCGCGCAAGCACTGCACCCTGGAGCTCGGCGGCAACGGCGCGGCCGTCGTCCTGCCGGACTTCTCCTCCGAGGCGGACCTGGACTGGGCGGCGCAGCGCATCGCCACCTTCTCCAACTACCAGGGCGGCCAGTCCTGCATCTCGGTGCAGCGGGTGATCGCCGACGCCACCGTCTACGACCGCCTGGTGCCCAAGATCGTGGCGGCCGTCGAGGCGCAGGTCACCGGCGACCCGTCGGACGACGCCACCGAGGTCGGCCCGCTGGTGAGCGAGGACGCCGCCAAGCGCGTCGAGGCCTGGGTGGACGAGGCCGTGCAGGGCGGCGCGAAGCTGCTGGCCGGCGGCAAGCGGGACGGTGCCTCCTACGCGCCGACCGTGCTCGCGGACGTGCCGGCCGGGGCGACGCTCGCCTGCGAAGAGGTCTTCGGCCCGGTCCTCACCCTCAAGAAGGTCGACGGCGAGGCCGAGGCGTTCGACGCCGTCAACGACTCCAAGTACGGCCTGCAGGCGGGCGTGTTCACCCACGACGTGCAGACCGCCTTCCGCGCCCACCGCGCGCTGGAGGTCGGTGGCGTGATCGTCGGCGATGTGCCGTCCTACCGCGCGGACCAGATGCCCTACGGCGGCGTCAAGCAGTCCGGTGTCGGCCGCGAGGGCGTGCGCTTCGCCATGGACGACTACACCTACGAGCGGGTCATGGTCCTCACCGGCCTGGACCTCTAGCAGAAAAGCACCCGACCGGCCTGGACCGGTGGACAGCGGCGGCCTTCCCCGAGGCCACCCGCCGTCCAGGCCCGGCCGGCTCGCCCCCCGGCGCCGGCCCCTCCGCGGCGCGCTCCGACATCACGTCCGGAGCGCGCCGCGGCCCCGTTTCACCCGCGGAACGCGCAGGTGGGCCCCGAGCTCCCGTCCGACGGTCGGTCACCGGAGGCCGCCGCGCCGGGCAGGAGGGCGTCCGCCGCATACCACCGTTGGCGGATTTCCGCCCGGCCGGGCCGGTACATCCCGCGCCAGCAGTGGTGCAACCCCCGCGAATCGGGAACGCTCACAAGTAGCACGGACCGGTAGCCGACCGGCGCGCCGGTGCAAACTCCCGATCCGCGGCGAGGTGAGCTCCTGATGACCGCTCCGTCCATCCGCAACGTTTCCGAGCGCGAAGCACGCCAGGTCGCCGAGGCGGCCCGTGAACAGGACTGGCGTAAGCCCAGCTTCGCCAAGGAACTGTTCCTGGGGCGCTTCCGGCTCGACCTCATCCATCCGCACCCCACCCCGGCCGCGGACGACGTACGGCGCGGTGAGAAGTTCCTCGCCACCCTGCGCGAGTTCTGCGAGACGAAGATCGACAGCGCCCGCATCGAACGCGAGGGCCGGATCCCGGACGAGACCGTCAGAGAGCTCAAGGAGCTCGGCGCGCTCGGCATGAAGATCGATACCAAGTACGGCGGCCTCGGCCTCACCCAGGTCTACTACAACAGGGCCCTCTCCCTGGTCGGCTCGGCGAGCCCGGCCATCGGCGCGCTGCTCTCCGCACACCAGTCGATCGGCGTCCCCCAGCCGCTGAAGACCTTCGGCACGCAGGAGCAGAAGGACACCTTCCTGCCGCGCTGCGCCCGTACGGACATCTCGGCGTTCCTGCTGACCGAGCCGGACGTCGGCTCCGACCCCGCCCGCCTGGCGACCACCGCGGTGCCGGACGGCGACGACTACGTGCTGGACGGCGTGAAGCTGTGGACCACCAACGGTGTGGTCGCCGACCTGCTCGTGGTGATGGCACGGGTGCCCGCCTCCACCGGTCACAAGGGCGGGATCACCGCCTTCGTCGTCGAGGCGGACTCGCCGGGCATCACCGTCGAGAACCGCAACGCCTTCATGGGCCTGCGCGGCCTGGAGAACGGCGTGACCCGCTTCCACCAGGTGCGAGTCCCCGCCAAGCACCGCATCGGCCCCGAGGGCGCCGGCCTGAAGATCGCGCTGACCACGCTCAACACCGGCCGGCTCTCGCTGCCCGCGATGTGCGTCGGCGCCGGCAAGTGGTGTCTGAAGATCGCGCGTGAGTGGTCGGCGGCCCGTGAGCAGTGGGGCAAGCCGGTCGCCCGGCACGAGGCGGTCGGCGCAAAGATCTCCTTCATCGCCGCCACCACCTTCGCCCTGGAAGCGGTCGTCGACCTCTCCTCGCAGATGGCCGACGAGAACCGCAACGACATCCGCATCGAGGCGGCCCTGGCCAAGCTCTACGGCTCCGAGATGGGCTGGCTGATGGCCGACGAACTGGTCCAGATCCGCGGTGGCCGCGGCTTCGAGACCGCCGCCTCGCTCGCCGCCCGCGGCGAACGGGCCGTCCCCGCGGAGCAGATGCTCCGCGACATGCGGATCAACCGCATCTTCGAGGGCTCGACGGAGATCATGCACCTGCTGATCGCCCGGGAGGCGGTGGACGCCCACCTGTCGGTCGCCGGCGACCTCATCGACCCCGACAAGTCCCTCGCCGACAAGGGCAGGGCCGCCGCCAAGGCCGGCGGCTTCTACGCCCGCTGGCTGCCCAAGCTCGTCGCCGGACCGGGTCAACTCCCGCGCACCTACCAGGAGTTCGGCGAACTCGCGGTCCATCTGCGGTACGTCGAGCGGGCCGCCCGCAAGCTCGCCCGCGCCACCTTCTACGCGATGTCCCGCTGGCAGGGCCGGATGGAGACCAAACAGGGCTTCCTCGGCCGGATCGTCGACATCGGCGCCGAGCTCTTCGCGATGAGCGCGGCCTGCGTACGGGCGGAGCACCTGCGCCTCACGGGCGAGCGCGGCCGCGAGGCCCACCAGCTGGCCGACGTCTTCTGCCGGCAGTCCCGGATCCGCGTCGAGGAGCTCTTCGCCAGGCTCTGGCACAACACCGACGACCTCGACCGCAAGGTCGTCTCCGGGGTACTCGACGGCCGGTACACCTGGCTGGAGGACGGCGTCATCGACCCCAGCGGTGACGGCCCCTGGATCGCCGACGCCACACCCGGCCCGAGCACGAAGGACAACGTGCACCGGCCGATCCGCTGACCGCACGACACCGGTAGCGCGCCCCGAGCGGCACCGCGACGCCTCGTACGGACGGCCCACGGGTCGCCCGTACGAGGCGCCCGGAGCCGCTCGGGGCGCCCCCGGCGGTACCCCTTGATCACCAGCTCGCCGACTCGGTGCCCGCGGCGCCGCACCGACCGGCCACAATGGACCGCATGACGGACTCCCTCGCCCACCCGCACCTGCGTTTCGAGCCGGCTCCCACCGATCCGGGAGGCCCGCAGGGCCCCCGCTCGCTCGTCATTCTCGGGTCGACCGGTTCGATCGGCACCCAGGCGATCGACATCGTGCTGCGCAACCCCGACCGCTTCCGCGTCACCGCGCTCTCCGCGGCCGGCGGCCGGGTGGAGCTGCTCGCCGAGCAGGCGCACCGGCTGCGGGCCGGCACCGTCGCGGTCGCCCGTGAGGACGCGGTGCCCGCGCTGCGGGAGGCGCTCTCGGCGCGCTACGGGGCGGGCGAGCCGCTCCCGGAGGTGCTTGCGGGCCCCGACGCGGCCACCGAACTCGCCGCCTCGCCGTGCCACACCGTTCTCAACGGCATCACCGGTTCCATCGGTCTCGCCCCCACCCTGGCCGCGCTCACCGCAGGCCGGGCCCTCGCCCTGGCCAACAAGGAGTCGCTGATCGTCGGCGGCCCGCTGGTCAAGGCCGCCGCCCGGGCGGGCCAGATCATCCCCGTCGACTCCGAGCACTCCGCGCTGTTCCAGGCGCTGGCCGGCGGCGCTCGCGCCGAGGTCCGCAAGCTCGTCGTCACCGCGTCCGGCGGCCCGTTCCGCGGTCGCACCCGGCAGGAGCTGGCCGGCGTCACCCCCGAGCAGGCGCTCGCCCACCCCACCTGGTCGATGGGCCCGGTCGTCACGATCAACTCCGCGACCCTGGTCAACAAGGGTCTGGAGGTCATCGAGGCGCATCTGCTCTTCGACGTCCCCTTCGACCGCATCGAGGTCGTCGTCCATCCGCAGTCCTACATCCACTCGATGGTGGAGTTCACGGACGGCTCCACTCTCGCCCAGGCCAGCCCGCCCGACATGCGCATGCCGATCGCGCTGGGCCTGGGCTGGCCGCAGCGGGTCCCGGACGCCGCGCCCGGCGTGGACTGGACGAAGGCGCAGAACTGGGAGTTCTTCCCGCTCGACGAGGCCGCCTTCCCCTCCGTCCCGCTGGCCTGCCACGTCGGCGGTCTGGGCGGCACGGCACCCGCCGTTTTCAACGCGGCGAACGAGGAATGCGTGGACGCGTTCCTCCACGGCGGGCTGCCGTTCACAGGGATTGTGGATACGGTCGCCGAAGTGGTCGCCGAGCACGGCACGCCCGCGCGGGGAACTTCCCTGACCGTCGCGGACGTCCTGGAGGCGGAGACCTGGGCGCGCGCCCGCGCCCGCGAACTCGCCGCACGCGCGGCACGCACACCTTCGGAGGCTCGCGCATGACGACCTGGATGACCATCCTCGGCATAGTCGTCTTCGTCGTCGGTCTGCTGTTCTCCATCGCCTGGCACGAACTCGGCCACCTCTCCACGGCCAAGATGTTCGGCATCCGGGTGCCGCAGTACATGGTGGGTTTCGGCCCGACGCTCTTCTCCCGCAGGAGGGGCGACACCGAGTACGGCATCAAGGCCATCCCGCTCGGCGGCTACATCCGCATGATCGGCATGTTCCCGCCCGGCGATGACGGAAAGCTCCAGGCCCGCTCCACCTCACCGTGGCGCGGCATGATCGAGGACGCCCGCTCGGCGGCCTTCGAGGAGCTGCAGCCCGGTGACGACAAGCGGCTGTTCTACACGCGCAAGCCGTGGAAGCGCGTCATCGTGATGTTCGCCGGGCCGTTCATGAACCTGATCCTCGCGGTCGTGATCTTCATGAGCGTGCTGATGGGCTTCGGCATCAACACCCAGACCACCCAGGTCGGCTCCGTCTCGGACTGCGTCATCTCGGCCTCCGCCAAGACCGACAAGTGCCCCGCAGGCGCCAAGGACTCCCCGGCCAAGGCCGCCGGCCTGCGCGCCGGCGACAAGATCGTCTCGTTCAACGGCAGCTCCGTCCCGGACTGGGGCGCCCTCCAGGAGCAGATCCGCGACACCACCGGGCCCGCGACGCTCGTCGTGGAGCGCGGCGGCGCGCAGCGGACCCTGCACGCCGACCTGATCGAGAACAAGGTCGCCAAGACCGACGGACACGGCGGGTACGTCGCCGGCGAATTCGTCACCGCCGGCTTCCTCGGCTTCACCCCGGCCAGCGGCGTCGTCCAGCAGTCCTTCGGCCAGTCCGTGGACCGCATGGGCAACATGGTCCAGCAGGGCGTCGACTCGCTGGTCCACCTGCCCACCAAGGTCCCCGACCTGTGGGACGCCGCCTTCAACGGGGGTGAGCGCAAGCAGGACTCCCCGATGGGCGTGGTCGGCGCGGCCCGGGTCGGCGGCGAGGTCTTCTCCCTCGACATCCCGCCGGAGCAGCGGGTGGCGACCATGCTCTTCCTGGTCGCCGGCTTCAACCTCTCGCTTTTCCTGTTCAACATGCTGCCGCTGCTGCCGCTGGACGGCGGGCACATCGCCGGCGCCCTGTGGGAGTCCGTCCGGCGGGCCTTCGCCAAGGTCTTCCGGCGCCCCGACCCCGGTCCCTTCGACGTCGCCAAGCTGATGCCGGTCGCCTACGTCGTCGCCGGTGTCTTCGTCTGCTTCACCCTGCTGGTGCTCGTCGCCGACGTGGTCAATCCGGTGAAGCTGACCTGAGCCGGGGCCCTGCCCGGCACCTCCCGCCCGACGCGGGCGGGAGGTGCCGGGCGGAGGCCGCCCGGCCACTGCCGGGCGGTACGGTGGATCGGTGCTCCCATGACAGATGGGTGTGCGCGGCGGCCCTCTTTCGGGGGTTTCTCAGGGGTAGCGATGTGCCTCCCGTAACCCTGGTGCCGTAATCTCGATTACCGGAGCCCGCCGAATTCGGGACCTAGATCCACACCTTGGGGTTGCTCGCCAGATGACTGCCATTTCACTCGGAATGCCGGACGTACCGACCAAGCTCGCCGACCGCCGGGTCAGCCGCAAGATCCAGGTCGGTACGGTCGCCGTGGGCGGAGACGCACCGGTCTCGGTGCAGTCGATGACGACCACCCGGACGTCCGACATCGGCGCCACTCTGCAGCAGATCGCCGAGCTGACGGCCTCCGGCTGCCAGATCGTCCGCGTCGCCTGCCCGACGCAGGACGACGCCGACGCGCTGTCCGTCATCGCCCGGAAGTCCCAGATCCCGGTCATCGCGGACATCCACTTCCAGCCCAAGTACGTCTTCGCCGCCATCGACGCCGGCTGCGCCGCGGTCCGCGTCAACCCCGGCAACATCAAGCAGTTCGACGACAAGGTCAAGGAGATCGCCAAGGCGGCCTCCGACGCGGGCACCCCCATCCGCATCGGCGTCAACGCCGGATCGCTGGACGCCCGGCTGCTCGCCAAGTACGGCAAGGCCACCCCCGAGGCGCTCGTCGAGTCCGCCCTGTGGGAGGCGTCCCTCTTCGAGGAGCACGGCTTCCGCGACATCAAGATCTCGGTCAAGCACAACGACCCGGTCGTGATGGTCAACGCCTACCGCCAGCTCGCCGCCCAGAGCGACTACCCGCTGCACCTCGGCGTCACCGAGGCCGGCCCCGCCTTCCAGGGCACCATCAAGTCCGCGGTCGCCTTCGGCGCACTGCTCTCCGAGGGCATCGGCGACACCATCCGCGTCTCGCTGTCCGCGCCGCCCGCCGAAGAGGTCAAGGTCGGCCTGCAGATCCTGGAATCCCTCAACCTCAAGCCCCGCCGCCTGGAGATCGTCTCCTGCCCGTCCTGCGGCCGCGCCCAGGTCGACGTCTACAAGCTCGCCGACGAGGTCACGGCCGGCCTGGAGGGCATGGAGGTGCCGCTGCGCGTCGCCGTCATGGGCTGCGTCGTCAACGGCCCCGGTGAGGCCCGCGAGGCCGACCTCGGCGTCGCCTCCGGCAACGGCAAGGGCCAGATCTTCGTCAAGGGCGAGGTCATCAAGACCGTCCCCGAGTCGAAGATCGTCGAGACGCTCATCGAAGAGGCTTTGAAGATCGCCGAGCAGATGGAGAAGGACGGCGTCGCCTCAGGTGCCCCCGTCGTCACCGCCGCCGGCGAGCCCGCCGGCGCCGTCGGCTGACGCCTCGCGCCCGCGCCGCACCGCGTCCGAGCCCCGCCGCCCTCCGGGCCGCGGGGCTCACGCACAGCGCGCCCCCGCCGCGGGCCCGCCCACGAGCCGGGTGCGCTCGCGCACGGAGAGGTAAAGTGCCAAGACCTGCTCCTGCCTGTCCTCCCAGGCCCGTAACGGTGAGGCATTCCGACACGTGCTGACGACCACCACCATCAAGGTGCTTGAGCCCGGGGAGCTCGACGACGCCCTCGTGGTCCTGGACCGCGACCCGGTCGCCAACGCCTTCGTCGCCGCCCGCGTGCAGGTCGCGGGGCTCGACCCCTGGCGGCTCGGCGGAGAGATGTGGGGCTGGTACGTCGACGGCCGGCTGGAGTCCCTCTGCTACGCCGGCGCCAATCTCGTCCCCGTCTGCGCCACCCCGGAAGCCATCCGCGGCTTCGCCGAACGCGCCCGCCGCCAAGGCCGGCGCTGCTCCTCCATCGTCGGCCCGGCAGGCCCGACCGCGGAGCTGTGGTCCCTCCTGGAGCCCCACTGGGGCGCAGCCCGTGAGGTACGCCGTCACCAGCCCCTCATGGTCACCAGCGCACCCGCCGCCGAGGTCACACCCGACCCCCTCGTACGGCGCATCCGCAAGAACGAGATGGACGTGATCATGCCCGCGTGCGTGGCCATGTTCACCGAGGAGGTCGGCATCTCCCCGATGGCCGGCGACGGCGGCCTGCTCTACCAGGCCCGGGTCGCCGAACTCGTCGGCGCCGGCCGGTCGTTCGCCCGCATCGAGGACGGCAAGGTCGTCTTCAAGGCCGAGATCGGCGCCGCGACCCCCAAGGCATGCCAGATCCAAGGCGTCTGGGTCGACCCCGACCACCGCGGCAAAGGACTCTCCGAGACCGGCATGGCCGCCGTACTGCGCTACGCCCTCAGCGACGTCGCCCCCGTCGTCAGCCTCTACGTCAACGACTTCAACGCCGCCGCCCGCGCCTCCTACCGCCGGGTGGGCTTCGAGGAAGTCGGCGCGTTCATGAGCGTACTGTTCTGACCCGCCGCCTTGTACGCTCCCGACCATGGATGACGTCGCGGTCGGCCCCCTCGATCTCGCTGCCCGGGTGGACGACGCACTCGCCGTGCAGGCCCTGGCGTTCGGTCTGACCGACGACGAGATCACCGTCCGGCGGCACATCGTGCTGCGCCACCTCGGCTGCCGCGGCGCCCACGCCCTCGGCGCCACCACCGCCGCCGGCCGGCTCATCGCCTTCGTCTACGGCATGCCCAACGACCGCGGCCACTGGTGGTCCACCGTCGTCGAGCCCTACCTGCGCGGCGAAAGCCTCGACCACTGGCTCGACGACTCCTTCGTCATCACCGAGTTGCATGTGCACCCCGCCTACCAGAACCGCGGCATCGGCCGGACGCTCATCACCCGCATCACCGACGAGGCCCGCGAGCCCCGCAGCATCCTCTCCGCCATCGACACCGAGAGCCCCGCCCGCGCCCTCTACCGCTCCCTGGGATACCGCGATCTCGCCCGCCGCGTGCTCTTCCCCAGCGCCCCGACGCCCTACGCCGTGATGGGCGCGCCACTGCCGCTGCTGCGCCGCTGACCCTCTCCGGGGCGGAACGCATTTCCATGCGCCACATCGGTGCGGCTAACCTCCAGGGAGTCATCTTTCTTACGCAGGAGAAACTCCCATGGCCAACGCCGCACAGGTCCAGCGCATGTCCCGCTTGATGATCAAGACGCTGCGTGACGACCCGGCCGACGCCGAGACCGCCAGCCACAAGCTGCTCGTACGCGCCGGGTACGTCCGCCGCACCTCCGCCGGCATCTGGACCTGGCTGCCGCTGGGCAAGAAGGTGCTGGAGAACGTCTCGCGCGTGGTGCGCGAGGAGATGGACGCCATCGGCGGCCAGGAGGTCCTGCTGCCCGCACTCCTGCCGAAGGAGCCGTACGAGGCCAGTGGCCGCTGGGAGGAGTACGGCGACCTGCTCTTCCGCCTCAAGGACCGCAAGGGCGCCGACTACCTCCTCGGCCCCACCCACGAGGAGATCTTCACCCTCACGGTCAAGGACCAGTGCACGTCCTACAAGGACCTGCCGGTCATCCTCTACCAGATCCAGACGAAGTACCGCGACGAGGCGCGCCCCCGCTCGGGCGTGCTGCGCGGCCGCGAGTTCCAGATGAAGGACTCCTACAGCTTCGACACCACGGACGAGGGCCTGGCCGAGTCCTACGCCCTGCACCGTGCGGCGTACCGGAGGATCTTCGAGCGCCTCGGCCTGGACTACCGCGTGGTCTCCGCCGTCTCCGGCGCGATGGGCGGCTCCGCCTCCGAGGAGTTCCTCGCCCCCGCCGCGGCCGGTGAGGACACCTTCGTGGACTGCCCGGCCTGCGACTACGCCGCCAACACCGAGGCCGTCACCACCAAGGTCGAGCCGGTCGACGGCAGCGCCCACGGGCCCCTCGAGGAGCTGGACACCCCCGACACCCCCACCATCGAGACGCTCGCCGCGCACCTCGGTGTACCGGCCGGCGCCACCCTGAAGAACCTCCTGGTCAAGGTCGACGGGGAGATCGTCGGCGTCGGCGTGCCAGGCGACCGGGAGGTGGACCTCGGCAAGCTCGGCGAGCACCTCGCGCCGGCCACCGTCGAACTGGTCACCGCGGAGGACTTCACCGACCGCCCCGACCTGGTGCGCGGCTACGTCGGCCCGCAGGGTCTGGCGGGCAAGTCCTTCCGCTTCCTCGCCGACCCGCGCATCGCCCAGGGCACCGCCTGGATCACCGGCGCCAACAAGCCCGGCATGCACGCCAAGAACGTCGTCGTCGGCCGTGACTTCGAGGTCGACGAGTACCTCGACGTGGTCGTCGTCGAGCCGGGCGACCCCTGCCCGAAGTGCGGCGCCGGCCTGCGCATCGACCGCGCCATCGAGATCGGCCACATCTTCCAGCTCGGCCGCAAGTACGCGGACGCCTTCGAGCTGGACGTGCTCGGCCAGAACGGCAAGCCCAGCCGCGTCACCATGGGCTCCTACGGCATCGGCGTCTCCCGTGCGGTGGCCGCCCTCGCCGAGCAGACCCACGACGAGTCCGGCCTGTGCTGGCCCCGCGAGATCGCGCCGGCCGATGTGCACGTCGTCGCCGCGGGCAAGGCCAAGCAGACCGAGCTCGCCCTGGAGGTCGGCGAGCAGCTCGGCGCCGCGGGGCTGCGGGTCCTGGTCGACGACCGGGCCGGCGTCTCGCCCGGTGTGAAGTTCACCGACGCGGAACTGCTCGGCGTCCCGACCATCGTGGTCGCCGGCCGCCGCGCCGCCGAGGGCGTCGTCGAGGTCAAGGACCGCCGCACCGGCGAGCGCGAGGAGCTGACCGTCGAGGAAGCGGTCGCCCGCCTCGGCGCGTAGCAGTCAGCGGACGGGCCGACCGGGTGGATCGCCACCCGGCCGGCCCGTTCTTCGCTCCGTCACGTCGCCGGCTACAGCCAGGCCGCGAACTCCAGGAGCAATTCGCCCCGTTGCCGGTCGCCCGAGGCCGACTCCCGCACGCCGGCGCCGACCGCGCGGTACAGCGTCCAGTCCCGCAGCCGGTCCCTCTCGACCTCCAGGGAGTCGGCCAGCTTGGCCACCCTGCGGCGGGCCGCGGCGGCCGCGCCTGAGCCGGCCGCCAGATCCTCGAAGCGGTCCAACACCAGTGCGGCCAGGTCGTACGCCCGCTCGCCGACGACCGGCGCCGGCCCGACCGCCAGCCACGGCACCCGCTCGCCCGCCAGGACCTTGCCCTGCCGGAACGCGCCGTGCAGCAGATACGCCTCGTCGGAGCCGGCCGGCAGCGCGCGGCGCAGCTCCAGCGCCTCCTCCACCAAAGGCGCGGCGGCCGGGACGGCCTCAGCCGCCGCCCGCAGTGCCTCCGCCGCCTCCTCCGTACGCCCGGCCAGAGTCTCGAAGGGATGCTTCTCGCCCGGCGGCACCCACAGCCGCTGCGCCGTACCCGCCGCCTCCAGCAGCGCCTTGGCCTCCGGCAGCGAACGCAGGGACACCGAGCCCTGCAGCCGCTCCAGCAGCAGCGCGCCGCTCTCCTCGTCCGACCGCAGTAGCCGCACCGCACCCCAGCCGTCCCACGCCGTCAGCGCCGCGGCCTCGTGCGCGGACACCCGCCCTGGCACCGGGAACTTCAACGCCGCGGGCGTCCCGTCCTGCTGCCGTACGAGCGCCAGCAGACTGCTCCGGCCCCCGGGGGCGTGCACCCGCTCCAGCGTCAGCTCCCATGCCGCCAGCCGCTCCTGAACCATCGTCGGCAGCGCCGCGAGCCAGCCCCGGGCAACGTCGTCCTGCTCGCCGCTGAGCGAGCTCACCAACCGTTGCGGCGGTTCGATGGGTGCCGTTGCCATGCTTGAGCTGTCCCTTTCCTGGTGCGGTGACCGCGGGCGGCCGTTCAGAGCGCGTTGTTGGAGGAAGCGCTCGCGGAGCCGGTCGGGAGGCCGGCCTGGGCCCGTTCGCCGAGCCCAGGGAAGGCTACGCCGCTGCCGCGCCAGCGCACCGACCGCACTGCCGCCTCGCGCAGTGCGGCGGCCGCCTCCGCCCGGCGTGCCGTGTCACCGGCCCGCACCAGGTCCGCGTAGACGGCGGCCAGCCGGTCCTCCAGCTCAGCGGCGAGCCGGGCCGCGGCGGCCGCGTCCGGCACCGGGAACGGCAGTTCGTACGCCGCGGCCGAGGCCTTCGGCTTGCCGCCCAGATCCCGGACGGCGCGGTGCAGGGCATCGCGGCGGGCACGGTGCCCGTCGTACGCCGCCTGCGCCTCCTTGCGCCGCTCGCCGCCGATACGGCCGCCGACGACGCCGTAGCCGTACACCGCCGCGTGTTCGGCGGCCAGGGCGGCCTGCACGGCCGTCAGCTCGTCGTTGCCGCTGTCGTCGTCCTCGGTGCGCGCTGTCCCGACCCTCATGTGCCTGCCCTTTGTCCGGTCCTGTGGTTACGGCGATCCCCGCGTGGTGCGTGGGTGCCCCTTTGACGTGATCGCCGGCCGGGCGGCGATTCGCCGCCCTCGCCGCGCGCCTGCGGGGCTGTCACGCCCCGGACTCCGTCAGCAGGTAGGCGTGGGCCGCGCCCGACGCCGCTACCGAGGCGAGCAGCCGTGCCAGCTCCGGTGGCGCGCCCTTGAGGGCCTTGGCGCGGGTGTCGGACAATTCGCGTTCCGCGTCGGCCAGGGCGGTGCGGGCAGCCTTCCCGTCCTTGGGAACGTCGGCGCCCGAGGAAGGGGAGGCGCTCGGCGAAGCGCCGGAGGAGAGGGCGCCGGCGTTGCGGGCCGGAGCGTCGGACGGGGTCGCGGTCGGGGACGGGGTGGCGGCGTCGTCCCTGAACGCCCTTGCGTGGCGGGCGACTTCGTCGCGCAGCGGCCGCAGCCGTGTCTCCAGGTCCGGATGTGCCGCCAGCGTCGCGTCGTAGCGCGCCAGCAACTGCCTGCTGTCCCGGGCGGAGCGCTCGCGGAGCCGCTCGGCGGCGGAGGAGTGCTCGGCCAGCGAGGGGTCCGGATCCTCGGAGCAGCCCACGAGCAGGGCCGCGCCCCCGAGGGCGGCACCGGCCAGCAGGGTCCTTCTGCGCGTGAGCTTCACGTTCGGCACGTTCCACTTCCCGGGTCTTCCGTAGTGATCACCGCAGGCGAGGGTATCCGTGACCGGCCACCGAATCGTCAGTACCCCGCCGGAACAGATAGGCTTTGACCCGACACGCGACCTACCCACAACAGCACACGCGGCCGAGGAGTCACCCGGATGAGCACCACCCAGAGCGAGAGGCTGCGCGGATTGCTTGAACCGCTCGTCGCCGCGCGAGACCTGGATCTGGAAGAGATCGAGGTGACCCCCGCAGGCAAGCGGCGGGTGCTGAGGATCGTGGTCGATTCCGACGAGGGCGTCCAGCTGGACGAGTGTGCCGAGCTGAGCCGCGAGGCCTCCCAGGTCCTGGACGACACCGATGTGATGGGCGGCGCCCCCTACACCCTCGAGGTGACCTCACCCGGCGCCGACCGGCCACTGACCGAGCTGCGGCACTACCGCCGCGCCGTCGGCCGCCTCGTCAAGGCCCAACTCCATGAGGGCGGCGAGCTGGTGGCGCGCATCATCGCGGTCGATGACGAGGGCCTGGACCTCGAGGTTCCGGGCGTCAAGGGCCGTAAGCCGACCGCCCGACGGGTCGCCTTCGCGGAGATCGCCAAGGCGCGGGTCGAGCTGGAATTCAGCCGTAAGTCCGAAAAGACGGACAAGCACGACGCGCAGCAGGACGAGAAGATCGACGAGAACAAGGAGGAGGCGTAGCCGTGGATATCGACATGAGTGCCCTGCGGGGTCTGGTGCGGGAGAAGGAGATCTCGTTCGACCTGCTGGTCGAGGCGATCGAGTCGGCCCTCCTCATCGCCTACCACCGCACCGACGGCAGCCGTCGGCAGGCGCGGGTGGAGCTGGACCGCAACACCGGGCACGTCACGGTGTGGGCGAAGGAGGACCCGGCGGACGTGGAGGAGGGCGCCGAGCCCCGCGCCTTCGACGACACCCCTTCCGGTTTCGGACGGATCGCGGCGACCACCGCCAAGCAGGTCATCCTGCAGAGGCTGCGGGACGCCGAGGAGGAGATCACCTTCGGCGAGTTCGCCGGGCGTGAGGGCGATGTCATCACCGGCGTCGTCCAGCAGGGCAAGGACCCCAAGAACGTCCTGGTGGACATCGGCCCGATGGAGGCCATGCTGCCGGTGCAGGAGCAGGTACCCGGCGAGGACTACGCGCACGGCACCCGCATCCGCAGTTACGTCGTCCGGGTGGCCAAGGGCGTCCGCGGACCGTCGGTGACGCTCTCGCGCACCCACCCCAATCTGGTGAAGAAGCTCTTCGCCATGGAGGTACCGGAGATCGCGGACGGCTCGGTGGAGATCTCCGCCATCGCCCGCGAGGCCGGCCACCGCACCAAGATCGCCGTACGGTCCACCCGTTCCGGCCTCAACGCCAAGGGCGCCTGCATCGGCCCGATGGGCGGCCGGGTGCGCGCCGTCATGGCCGAGCTGCACGGCGAGAAGATCGACATCGTGGACTGGTCGGACGACCCGGCCGACCTGGTGGCGAACGCGCTGTCGCCGGCCCGGGTCAGCAAGGTCGAGGTCGTGGACCTGGCGGCACGGTCCGCCCGGGTCACCGTCCCCGACTACCAGCTCTCCCTGGCCATCGGCAAGGAAGGGCAGAATGCCCGGCTCGCCGCCCGTCTCACGGGCTGGCGGATCGACATCCGCCCCGACACCGAGCAGCAGGCACCGCAGGACTGATCAAGCGGCGCCGCCGCGTCCCGCCCGAAAGGAGGGGTCGCGGCGTGCTGCCGGGAATTCTCAGCAGCCGTTCCGGCCTTACCCCATCGGGGTGAGGCCGCCGCGGGGAGGTAGACTTAAGCAGTGTCTGGCCGGACGCATGCCCGCGCATGCCCTGAGCGAACCTGTCTGGGATGCCGGGAGCGAGCGGCCAAGGGCGATTTGCTGCGCATCGTGGCGATGGAGGGTGAGTGTGCCCCCGATCCTCGCGGTACGCTGCCCGGCCGGGGTGCTTATGTGCACCCGACACTGGTCTGCCTCGACCTGGCGGTTCGCCGCCGGGCTTTTCCCCGGGCTTTTCGGGGCCGGGGACCGTTCGACACGACGGCCTTGCGCCACCACGTCGAGCGAGCCGAGCAGCCGCCCCTGCACTAACGCACGGCAAGAAACGCACAGCGCACGGAAAACCGTGCGGTCAGGTACCTCGCGAGTCGGAAGTAGGTCGAGATTGCGATGAGCACTCGATGAGTACGCGATGAGTACGCCCATGAAGTAGCGACGGTCCGGTGGACAACCCGGACCTAGAAGGAGCGAAGTGGCTAAGGTCCGGGTATACGAACTCGCCAAGGAGTTCGGCGTCGAGAGCAAGGTCGTCATGGCCAAGCTCCAAGAACTTGGGGAATTCGTCCGTTCGGCGTCCTCGACGATCGAGGCGCCGGTAGTGCGCAAGCTGACCGACGCTTTCCAGGCAGGCAGCGGCAACGGCCGCGCCGCCGGCAAGCCCGCGGCGCCGCGCAAGTCGGCCCCCGCAAAGCCGTCCCCGTCGGCGCCCTCGCCGGCGCAGGCGGCACGTCCCGCTGCCCCGAAGCCGGGCGCGCCCAAGCCGGGCCCCGCGGCTCCGGCCCCGGCCGCCCCCGAGGCGCCGCAGGCGCCCGAGGCTCCGGCAGCCCCCAAGAGCAGCACCCCCTCCGCCGGGCCCACCCCGGGTCCGCGCCCCGCGCCGGCTCCGAAGGCCCCGGCGCCCAAGCCTGCTCCCGCTGCCCCCGCGCAGCCCGAGTTCCAGGCTCCGCCGGCAGCTCCCGCCGCCGGTCAGTCCGCACCCCGTCCCGGTGCCACCCCCGGCCCGCGTCCGGCCCGTCCGGCGCCGGCACAGGGTCAGGGTGGTCAGCGCGGTAACGCTCCGCGTCCCGGTGGCGACCGCCAGGGCGGCCGTCCCGGCGGTGCGCGTCCGTCCGGCCCCCGTCCGGGCAACAACCCGTTCACGTCCGGTGGCTCCACCGGCATGGCCCGTCCGCAGGCCCCCCGTCCCGGTGGCGCTCCGCGTCCCGGCGGCCAGGGTGGTCCCGGCGGCCCGCGTCCGCAGGGCGGCGGCCAGGGTGCCCCGCGTCCCCAGGGTGGTCAGGGCGGCGCCCGTCCCACTCCGGGCGGCATGCCCCGTCCGCAGGGTGCGGCTCCCGGTGGCGCGCCGCGTCCCGGTGGCGGCGGCGGTAACCGTCCCAACCCGGGCATGATGCCGCAGCGTCCCGCTGCCGGCCCGCGTCCGGGCCCCGGTGGCGGCGGCGGTCGCGGTCCCGGCGGTGCCGGTCGTCCCGGCGGTGGCGGCGGTCGTCCCGGTGGCGGCGGCGGCTTCGCCGGTCGTCCCGGTGGCGGTGGCGGCGGTGGCCGTCCCGGTGGCGGCGGCGGTTTCGCCGGTCGTCCCGGTGGTCCCGGCGGTGGCGGCGGCTTCGGCGGTCGTCCCGGCTTCGCCGGTCGTCCCGGCGGTCCCGGTGGCCGTGGTGGCACGCAGGGTGCGTTCGGCCGTCCCGGCGGTCCGGCGCGTCGTGGCCGTAAGTCGAAGCGGCAGAGGCGTCAGGAGTACGAGGCCATGCAGGCCCCGTCGGTGGGCGGCATCATGCTGCCCCGTGGCAACGGTGCGACGGTTCGCCTGTCGCGCGGTGCCTCGCTGACGGACTTCGCCGAGAAGATCAACGCCAACCCGGCGTCGCTCGTCCAGGTCATGCTGAACCTGGGTGAGATGGTCACCGCGACCCAGTCGGTCTCCGACGAGACGCTGCAGCTGCTCGCCGACGAGATGAACTACGTCGTCGAGATCGTCAGCCCGGAGGAGGAGGACCGCGAGCTTCTCGAGTCCTTCGACATCGACTTCGGTGAGAACGAGGGCGGCGAGGAGATGCTCGTCGCGCGTCCGCCGGTGGTGACCGTCATGGGTCACGTCGACCACGGTAAGACGCGACTGCTCGACGCGATCCGCAAGACGAACGTCATCGCGGGCGAGGCCGGCGGCATCACCCAGCACATCGGTGCCTACCAGGTCGCGACCGAGGTCAACGACGAAGAGCGTCGGATCACCTTCATCGACACCCCGGGTCACGAGGCGTTCACCGCCATGCGTGCCCGTGGTGCCAAGTCGACCGACATCGCGATCCTCGTGGTGGCGGCCAACGACGGTGTCATGCCGCAGACGATCGAGGCCCTGAACCACGCCAAGGCGGCCGACGTGCCGATCGTGGTCGCGGTCAACAAGATCGACGTCGAGGGCGCCGACCCGACCAAGGTGCGCGGTCAGCTCACCGAGTTCGGTCTGGTGGCCGAGGAGTACGGCGGCGACACCATGTTCGTCGACATCTCCGCTCGTGAGGGCCTGAACATCGAGCAGCTGCTCGAAGCCGTGGTCCTGACCGCGGACGCCTCGCTCGACCTGCGCGCCAACGCGGAGCAGGACGCGCAGGGCATCGCGATCGAGGCGCACCTCGACCGTGGCCGCGGCGCCGTGGCGACCGTCCTGGTCCAGCGCGGCACGCTGCGCGTCGGCGAGACGATGGTCGTCGGCGATGCGTACGGCCGTGTCCGGGCGATGCTCGACGACAAGGGCAACAACGTCGAGGAAGCGGGTCCTTCGACCCCCGTCCTGGTCCTGGGTCTGACCAACGTCCCGGGTGCCGGCGACAACTTCCTGGTCGTCGACGAGGACCGTACGGCCCGTCAGATCGCCGAGAAGCGCGCGGCGCGCGAGCGCAACGCCGCCTTCGCCAAGCGCACCCGCCGGGTGTCCCTCGAGGACCTCGACAAGGTGCTCAAGGCCGGCGAGGTGCAGCAGCTCAACCTCATCATCAAGGGCGACGCGTCCGGTTCGGTGGAGGCTCTCGAGTCCTCGCTGCTCCAGCTCGACGTCGGTGAAGAGGTCGACATCCGCGTGCTGCACCGCGGCGTCGGTGCGGTCACGGAGTCCGACATCAACCTGGCGTCCGGCTCCGACGCGATCGTCATCGGCTTCAACGTGCGCGCCGAAGGCCGTGCCACGCAGATGGCCGACCGCGAGGGCGTCGACGTCCGGTACTACTCGGTCATCTACCAGGCGATCGAGGAGATCGAGGCGGCCCTCAAGGGCATGCTCAAGCCGGAGTACGAGGAGGTCGAGCTCGGTACCGCGGAGATCCGCGAGATCTTCCGCTCGTCCAAGCTCGGCAACATCGCGGGTGTGCTCATCCGCTCCGGCGAGGTCAAGCGCAACACCAAGGCCCGTCTGGTCCGCGATGGCAAGGTCATCGCGGAGGACCTCAACATCCAGGGTCTGCGCCGCTTCAAGGACGACGTCACCGAGATCCGCGAAGGCTTCGAGGGCGGTATCAACCTCGGAAACTTCAACGACATCAAGATCGACGACGTCATCGCGACGTACGAGATGCGCGAGAAGCCGCGCGGCTGATCACGCGAACAGCAGCCTGCGTGCGTCGCAGACCACCAGGGGTGGTGGTCGGGCGACGGGCGGGACGGGGCCGGTCGGCGGAGGTTATTCCGTCGATCGGCCCCGGCCGTTCCGTGTACGGTTCGAAAAGACCCGAACGCCTAAGGCCCCGCGGGTGGCTTGACCCGTCTTGCATGTACGTAGGGACACTGTCCTTTGACCTGCTTCTCGGCGACGTACGGTCGCTGAAGGAGAAGCGTTCCGTCGTCCGCCCGATCGTCGCCGAACTGCATCGCAAATTCGCGGTGAGCGTCGCCGAGGTCGGGGACCAGGATCTGCACCGCAGGGCCACGATCGGCCTGGCGGTCGTCTCCGGGGACACGGGACATCTCATCGATGTCATGGACCGCTGCGAGCGCATGGTCGCCGCACGGCCCGAAGTGGAGCTGCTGTCGGTACGGCGGCGGCTGCACGGCGACGACGACTGACCAGGAAACCGGGCGGTACGTCGCCGGTGGAAGCACAATTGTGGAAGACAAGAAGGAGACGGACCAGTGGCCGACAATGCGCGGGCGAAGAAGCTGGCGGACCTCATCCGGGAGGTGGTCGCCCAGAAGCTGCAGCGCGGAATCAAGGACCCGCGACTCGGTACGCACGTGACCATCACGGACACCCGGGTCACCGGCGACCTGCGGGAGGCCACGGTCTTCTACACGGTCTACGGCGACGACGAGGAGCGGGCCAGCGCGGCCGCCGGGCTGGAGAGCGCCAAGGGCATCCTGCGCTCCGCGGTCGGCGCCGCGGCGGGCACGAAGTTCACGCCGACCCTGGCCTTCGTGCCGGACGCCCTGCCGGAGAACGCCAAGACGATCGACGATCTGCTCGACAAGGCGCGCGCCTCGGACGCCAAGGTGCGCGAGGTGTCCTCGGGCGCCGCGTACGCCGGTGAGGCCGACCCGTACCGCAAGCCGGGCGAGGACGACGAGAACGACGAGGGCGCAGCAACAGAATGAAGCCTGAGAGCACCAAGCCGACCGGGAGCGGCGAGCGTGCGGAGCGCTCCGGCAAGGGCGGTGGCGGGCGGCAGGCGGGCCTGGTCATCGTCGACAAGCCGGCCGGCTTCACTTCGCACGACGTCGTGGCGAAGATGCGGGGAATGGCCCGCACCCGCCGCGTCGGGCACGCCGGCACCCTCGATCCGATGGCGACGGGCGTGCTCGTGCTCGGTATCGAGCGGGCCACCAAGCTGCTCGGCCATCTCGCGCTGACGGAGAAGGAGTACGTCGGCACGATCCGGCTGGGGCAGACGACGATCACCGACGACGCGGAGGGTGAGATCACCGCGTCGAAGGCGGCCCACGGCATCGGCCGTGCGGACATCGACGCCGGTGTCGCCGAGCTGTCCGGTGCGATCATGCAGGTCCCGTCGAAGGTCAGCGCCATCAAGATCGACGGCAAGCGGTCGTACTCGCGGGTACGCGACGGCGAGGAGGTGGAGATCCCGGCCCGGCCGGTCACCATCTCCTCCTTCGTGGTCCACTCCGCGCACGAGGCCGAGGCGGAGGACGGCACCCCGGTGACCGACCTGCTGGTCTCCGTCGAGTGCTCGTCCGGCACGTACATCCGGGCACTGGCCCGTGACCTCGGCGCCGGGCTCGGCGTCGGCGGTCATCTGACGGCTCTGCGGCGCACCCGCGTCGGCCCGTACAAGCTGGACCGGGCGCGCACCCTGGAACAGCTGCAGACGGCGATCGACGACCCCGAGGGCGCCGGGCTGCCGGTCATGCCGATCGGAGAGGCGGCGGCTGCCGCGTTCACCCGCTGGGACGTGGCCGAGCAGCAGGTCAAGCCGCTGCTCAACGGCGCACGGATCCCGATGCCGCTGTTCGACGGGGAGGGGCCGGTCGCGGCTTTCGCGCCGGACGGCACCTTCCTCGCCCTGGTGGAGAACCAGGGTGGCAAGGCCAAGAGCATGGCGGTGTTCGCCTGAGGACCTGCCTGCGGCGGATGGCGGCCGGCCGGTGGCCGACAGTCGGTGCCGAGGGCAGAGGTCCTGAAGCGGATCGTTGACGAAGAGGGCCGGGGCCGGGCGAGAGATCGCTCGGGCCCGGCCCTCTTCCGTGGGGGCGCGTGCCCGGCGGAAGGTGGTGGAACGCGAGTCGCCCGGACGGCCGCGATGCCGGTTCGCGTTCCACCATCTCCCTCCCCCTGTGTGTATCCATCCCGTCCTGGCCGTTCACTCATTCGGGCAGGCGCCCGGAGTGAATCACGGCGTGGAAGGGGGCGCGTTTGCCGGTGGCCCTGTCCAGAAGATCATCGCCTGCTTACCGTCGGGAGCACGGGAACGGCGGGGAGGATCGGCGATGACGTGGCTGGATGCCGACGCGGAAAAAGCATTGGTGCGTATCCGTGATCTGGCAGGTAGGGCGCGTGGGACGGGGTTCCTCGCGGATCACCGCGGCACGGTCGTTACCAGCCATGAAGCGGTGGACGGGTTGACGCGGATGGTGCTGCAGCCCCTGGCGCACAGCGCATCGGGGGGCGCGTCCGGGGGCACGTTCGGAGGGTCGGTCGCGGAGGCGGTCGTCGGCGGTGCGGAGCCGGCCCGGCTGGTGTCGGCCGACGCCGTCACACCGCTCCCGGAGTCCGACCTGGCTCTCGTGCGGAGCGACGGTTTCGGCTTTCCCCGGTTGTCGCCGCTGCCGGTCGCGGCGGCCCGCCCCGCTGCGGGTACCCGGGTGCGGCTCTGGGCCGGCAGCTGGCTGGAGGGCACGATCGTCGGTGCCGGCCCGGGGGTCACGTACACGGCGACTGAGCTCTTCCATCTCCTCGACGAGACGCTGGAACTGGCGCTCTGCGCGCGGGGGCGGGAGGCGCTGCGGTTGGGCGGGGTGGCGGCCGGCGGCCCGGTGCTGGACGCGCGGACGGGGGCGGTGCTGGGCCTGCTCGGGACCGCGCTGCACTCCGGGAGCCGTGCGGACGGATTCGCGATCCCCTTGCGCGCGGCGGCGGAGACGACGCCGCGGAATGCGCTGACGGCGCTGTTGAAGCGCAACGCGGAGACCGTCCCGGCCTACGGCAGCGAGCTGAATCTCGCGGGTGCCCTGCATCTGTCCGGGGTTTCCTCGGGCTCCGCCGGGCAGCCCCGCGGGTGGCGCGATCCGGTCGAACGGCCGGAAGTCCTGAGGGAGTTCGCCTTCTTCGGGGTGGTGCCGGGGGAGCGGCCCGGGGCGAGTGAGGAAGGGGAAGCGGAGGCACGGGCCAAGGGGGAGGCCACGGTGCCCGTGGGGCGGGGCGGGCGCGGGCCGTTGGTGCTGGGGCTGGTCGGCGAACCGGGGACGGGGCGGACCACCGAGCTGACCGCTCTCGCGGAGCGACGCGCGCGGAGCGGATCGCCGGGCCCGACGCTCCGGCTCCGCGGCGCCGATCTGCGGGCCGGTGACGAGGGACTTCGCGCGGCGGTGGACCGGGCCCTGTGTTCCGCGGGCCGGACCGTGGCGACGTCCGGGGGGACCGTGGGTGACGCGGCGGGCACCACCACGGAGGCCGTGACACGGCAGGCTTCCGCAGCCGGGCGGCCGCTGCTGGTGCTGCTCGACGGACCCGAGGAGATGCCGACATCCCTCGCACGCGACCTGCGCGAGTGGACCGGTGCGACCACCGACTGGCTGCGCTCGGCGGACGTGCGGCTGGTCCTCGCCTGCCGCCCCGAATATTGGGAGCGGGCCGGTGCACTCTTCCCGCCCGCCCTCCTCCACCGTCCGAGCCGGCCGCACGCCGCCTCGTCCGCAACACCGCCCAGGGCGCTGCCTCCCTGTGTACGGCTCGGCGACCTCGCCGGACCGCAGGCCGAGCGCGCCCGCGCCCGCTACGGACTGCCGAGCGGTGCGCAGGCGGCGCCGGACGCCGGGCACCCGCTGGCGCTGCGCCTGCTCGCGGAGGTCCGGATCGCGCTGCCGAAGGGGGACGTCCGCAGGACGGAAGGTGCGGAGGATACGGAAGGTGCCGGGAGGCAAGCGGGTCCCATGAGACGCGGAGGAGCGGACGGTGGGACTGCACCCGATCGGCACGAGATCTTCGACGCCTACCTCGATCTGCTGTGTCTGCGCATCGCCGTACGGCTCGCGGCCGCACAACAGCCCCCGCTCCGGGGCGCATCCGTCCGCCGCCTCGCCGCCCGGGTCGCGGGGCGGGTGCACGAGGCTGCGCGCCGCTGCCTCGGCCCCGGGCAAGGTGAGCTGGACGAGGCGTCCTTCGGCGCGCTTTTCCCGGCGGGGACGGGCTGGGGCGGCGCGGTGCGTGCGGAAGGGCTGCTGGCCCCGGCGGGCAGCGGCTACCGCTTCACACACGAGGAGCTCGGGGAGTGGCTTCAGGGCGCCCACCTCGACATCGATGCCGCCCTGTCGGTCCTGGTGCACCGAGTGGGGCGGGAGCGGGGGGAGGACGCGGGCCGGGTGGAGGGCGGGGGAGCGTCACACGAAGGGCCGTTCGCGCGGCTCTCGTCGCACGGTGCCGGGGCGGCCGGGGTCTGGGGGGCCGCCGTTCCTGTACCGGGCCATCGCATCGGGCCCGTGGTCCAGGCGCTGCTGCTCCTCGCCCGCCGTGAGGGGACGGGGCAACTGACGCGGCGGCTGGCGGAGTTGGTGCCGGTGGTGACCGCGCCCGCCGCCGGTCCGTGGGACGGAAGGGAAGTGGGCGCAGGGTGGGGCGGACGGTATGCGGACGCGCAATGGTGGGCGACGCGCCTTCTGAGCGGGGTGTTGCTGCGGGTGCCCGATGCGACACCGTACGCCGGTGTCCTGCGGCTGCTGGCCGACCGCATCACGGAACGGGCCGTCTCGGCGGGAGGCTTCGCCCACACCGGACTGGAGGCGTTCGGGCCTTGGTTCTGGCGGCGTCTGCCGCTGTCCGAGGCGGACCGGATGGATCTCCTGCGCAGGCTGCTGCCTGCCGATGGCCCGCCGGCGATCGCGGTGGGGTCGCGGACTGCCAGGACGGTCGGGCGTAGGGAAGAGGCGGGGTCGATCGGGCCGGGGGAGGGGACGCCGGAGCGGCAGGCCGCGGGCGGGTCACGGTCGGCCTCCACCGGGCGGGGCGACGGGCGCACAGCGAAGTCGCCGGTCGGTGGGGCGGTGGAGTGTCCTGAGGGGGAGGGGCATACCGCGGAGGGGGTCGGGGCCGAGAGGTGCTCCGTGGCGGAGCTGTACACCGAGGCATGGGCAGAGGAGGGGCGGCGCACCGGGGCGAGGGAGGCGAACGGGCCCCGCGCAGGAACGGTGGTCGCGGACGGGTCCCGTGCCGGAGTGATGGACGAGGCAGCGGCGCGGCGTGCCGGGGTGGTGGACGCGGACGGGCGACGTGCCGGGGGAGGGCGCCCGGGCAACGGGAGTGCGAGAGGGCAACAGGGGAGGTCTTCGGCGGGGCTGGGGGAGGCCGAGGGAGCACCCGGGCGAACGCACCGGGTCCGTCCGCCCCGTACGTCCCCCGAAGCCCTACCGGCGGGCCCCACGCCCACCCCGAGCGGCGCGACCGGAAGGGGTGAGGGGACGGCCGACGCCTGGGCTTCCTCCGGCATCGGTGGAGGGGCCGACGAGCCCTCGGAACCGGTACGCGGGCGCCCGGCCAGGCCGTTCGCACGACCGCCGCGCGTCCGTGTGCACACGGCAGATTCCGTGCCACGCCCGGCCGAGCCGCCCTGGGAGCGACCGCGCGAGTGGCCGCGCGAGTCCCCGTCCGACCACTCGGCCAGGCCGGGCAGTGGGGCGGGTGCCGAGACGACACCGCAGACCGCCGCACGGGAGACGGACGAACGGCAGTCGGCCGATGTGAGGCCGCGCGGGTCGGAGGGGGCGCGTGGGCTGGAGGGGACGCGTGACGCCTCACCAACCTCGGTTTCACGAAAGGGAGTTGAGGCGCCTCGGCCTCGTCTCACGCCTCCGCCGCCCGCCCCCGAGACCCGCCTCCCGGAAGCGGTTCCGGCTGCCGGCCCCGCCCCGACAACCGGACCGACCGCGGGAACCGGACCGACACCGGCTACAGCACCGACACCGGAAACCGGACCGACGGCAGTGACCGAAGCGGCCGGAGCGGCCGGAGTAGCGGGAGCAGCGGGACCAGCCACTGCCGAGGGATCGGCCGGGTCGCCCACCCCGGCCGGGTCGCCCGTCTCGCCTGCCCCGGTAGAGGCGCCCGCACCAGCCCCGGCGGCCCGAACCGCCCCGGCTCCGGAAGCGACTGATCGTCCGGACCCGGTTCGGTTTCTCGATCTCGTCGCCGAACTGCTGCGCGCGAACCCCGAGCGGACGCAGCCGCTGCTCTGCGCCTGGTTCGACGACCGGCGTCCCCTGCAAACACCGGGCCGGGGAGGCGCGACCCGCGCGCCCTCCGCCTCGCAGTCCGGAAGTGCTTCCCGAGGAGTCGAAGGGCGCGTGCCGCAGCAGCCGGCGGCCGTGCCCGCCCGCGTACGCCCCACGCCCCGGCGGATCACCGTCGCGGCCGCCGCCCAAGCCCTGCTGCACACCCACCGCCGGCAGGCCCTGGACGCACTGGCCGACACATTGGCCGACGCCGCGCATCCCGGGGCGCAGGAGCTGCTGGAAGCCCTGGCCGAGGACGAGCCCTCCGCGGTCTGCCGGGCCGTGGACCGCTGGGCGTACGACGAGCGGTCCGAGCGCCGAGCCACCGCGGCCGCCCTGGCGCTGCGCGTCGCCCCGTACGCCGTCACCGATACCGACAAGGCCCTGCTGCGCTACGCGGCCCTCGCCTCCCTCGCCAGGCCCGCCGACGCCTCCCGGCACGGCACCGCGCTCACCCTGCTGGTGCGCGACCCGTCCACCCGCTCGCAATTCATCGACCGTGCCCTGGCCTGTTTCGTGGCCGGTGCCGCACGCCCCGGTGCGCCACAGGTACCGGCCGAGGCGTTCACGGGCGCTCTCCGTACCCATCCGGAGCCGGTGCTGGACGCCTTCCTGTCCCGACTGCTCGACGACGGCGGACACGCCAGTAGGGGCGATAGCGGTGACGGCTTGGGCGACCGCGACCGCGACCGCGATTGCGACTGCCGTGGTGCCGGCGCGGACCGCGGCTCCTGCTCGGCCAAGGCCGTCCTGCACGTCCTCGCCGACGCCTGCAGCCCGACGGCCACCGCCCCGGCCCCCGGAGGACCGGCCGGCACGGCGCCCGTACTCTCGCCGCCCACCGTCTCCGCCCCGCCGTCCGCCGACCTCGCCCGTCGTGCCGCCGATCTGATCCGGGCGTACGCCCGGCGCCGCCCCGAGCACGCCGCGCGGCACCTCGCCCGGTTCGTCGACCGGCGGCTCGAAGACGGGCCGGACGCGCGCGCCGCCCTGCGGCCCCTCATCGTGGAGCTGCTGACCGGGCAGGTCGTCACGGTCCGGTGCGCGCTCGCCCCCGTCCTGGCACGGCCGGGCGCTTCCCCCTCGGCCCGGCTGCGCCGCGAACTCCTCGACGTGCTGCTGGCGAGCGAGGCATACGACGCACCGCCTCCGGGCCACGGGGGCCCGTATGCACCGCGAGGAGGCGGCCCTACCGGCGTGGCCGGACACGACACGCGGGTTCTGGAAGCCCTGTTGCGGGCCGCCGCGGAGGGCGCGCAGCGGCGGCCGGCGGACCATACCCGAGAGTTGGTGCACCGCACAGGCATGCTGCTGGTACGCACGCCCGAGGGCGCGGCCTGCTTCGACAGGCGGCTGGTGGAGCTGGGCCGGCAGGTGCCCGGTTTCGCTCGGCGGGTGCAGGAGTGGGTTGCCTCGGCGCCGGAAGACTGGGCCGCCGTGGTGGGCCCCAGCGCGCGCGTCACGCTCGCCGGCTGCCGGAGCTGACCGTCGCAGGCAAGCCCACCTGGCGGGGCGTATGCGGGCCACGCAGGCGGTGGTCACGCGCACCCGCAGTCCTGTCGCCGGAACCGGTTCCCGTCCTCCCGCGCGGCACTCCGCCTTCCCGCGTGCCCGGCCGGTCCCAGATGTCCGATGCGACGGAAGCGAGGCCACCCTTCGCGCGAAGCTCCGCCTCCGGCATGGCAGTCTTAGACCTGCGCCATGCACATTGGCGCAGTGGACGGACAAGAGTTCGGGCGAGGAGCGGGCACAGTGCAGCGCTGGCGTGGCTTGGAGGACATCCCCGAGGGCTGGGGACGCAGCGTCGTCACCATCGGCTCATACGACGGTGTGCACCGCGGTCACCAATTGATCATCGGCCAGGCGGTGGCACGCGCCCGCGAGCTGGGCATCCCCACGGTGGTCGTCACCTTCGACCCGCACCCGAGCGAGGTCGTGCGCCCCGGTACCCACCCGCCGCTGCTCGCCCCGCACCACCGGCGGGCCGAGCTGATGGCCGAGCTCGGCGTGGACGCGGTGCTGATCCTGCCGTTCACCAAGGAATTCTCGAAGCTCGCCCCGGCCGACTTCGTGGTGAAGGTCCTGGTCGACAAGCTGCATGCGCAGGTCGTCGTGGAAGGCCCCAACTTCCGCTTCGGTCACAAGGCCACCGGCAATGTCGAGACGCTCGCCGAACTCGGCACCACTTACGACTACACCGTCGAGGTCATCGACCTCTTCGAGCGCGGCGAGGCGGGCGGCGGCGAGCCGTTCTCCTCCACGCTCACCCGACGCCTGGTCGCCGACGGCGACGTGACGGGCGCGATGGAGGTCCTTGGGCGGCCGCACCGGGTCGAGGGCATCGTCGTACGGGGTGCGCAGCGCGGCCGCGAACTGGGCTTCCCGACGGCCAACGTCGAGACCCTGCCGCACACCGCCATCCCCGCGGACGGCGTCTACGCGGGCCTGCTGCACGTCGAGGGCGAGGCGATGCCGGCGGCCGTCTCGGTGGGCACCAACCCGCAGTTCGACGGCAAGATCCGCACGGTCGAGGCGTACGCCATCGACCGGGTCGGCCTGGACCTGTACGGCCTGCATGTCGGCGTGGACTTCCTCGCCTACATCCGGGGCCAGGAGAAGTTCGACACGCTCGACGCCCTGCTGGAGCGGATGGCGATCGACGTGAAGCAGGCGCGAGGGCTGATCGCCGCGTCGACCTGAGGCGCCCCCCGACGAGGCGGGTACGGCAACTCCGAGTTGCCAACTCCCGTTGCTCGAAGAGGAGTTCACCCGTACGAAGGACCGTCGCAAAATGGGCAGGGCCCGGCACTCACATGCCGGGCCCTGCCCCTTTCTGCTGCGCGCTTCCCGCACGCCCCTACTGCGGAGGCGGCTGCTGCTGCCAGCCAGGCTGATCCGGCAGCGGGGCGTCCGGAGCAGGCTGTTGCTGCTGCCAGTGGGCAGGCGGCTGGGCGGGCTGCTGGGTCCACCCACCCTGCTGCGGCGGGTAACCGGCCGGGGGCTGCTGCGGCTGTTGCTGCGGCTGCTGGGCGGGCTGGCCCTGCGGCGGCTGCCCCTGCTGCGGGTACTGCTGCTGGGCGTACGGGTCGCCGCCCATCTGCTGCTGGGGATACATCCCCTGGGCCTGCTGGGCCCGCGCGAAGTCCTCGGCCACCAGGGCGGAGAGGTTGAAGTACGCCTCGCGGGTCTTGGGCCGCATCATGTCGAGGTCGACCTCGGCACCGGCGGCGAGATGCTCGTCGAAGGGGACGACCACCACTCCGCGGCACCGCGTCTCGAAGTGCGACACGATGTCGTCGATCTTGATCATTTTGCCGGTCTCGCGGACACCGGAGATGACCGTGATACCGCGCTGCACCAGGTCGGCGTAGCCGTGCGCGGAGAGCCAGTCCAGCGTGGTGCTGGCGCTGCTCGCGCCGTCCACCGACGGGGTGGAGATAATGATCAACTGGTCGGCGAGGTCGAGGACTCCACGCATCGCGCTGTAGAGCAGACCCGTACCCGAGTCGGTGAGGATGATCGGGTACTGCTTGCCGAGGATGTCGATCGCGCGCCGGTAGTCGTCGTCGTTGAACGTCGTCGAGACGGCCGGGTCGACGTCGTTGGCGAGGATCTCCAGACCGGAAGGGGCCTGCGAGGTGAACCGGCGGATGTCCATGTAGCTGTGCAGATGCGGGATCGCGTGCACCAGGTCACGGATCGTCGCGCCGGTCTCGCGGCGGACCCGTCGGCCGAGCGTGCCGGCGTCCGGGTTCGCGTCGATGGCCAGGATCTTGTCCTGGCGCTCGGAGGCGAGGGTGGAGCCCAGCGCGGTGGTCGTCGTGGTCTTGCCGACGCCGCCCTTGAGGCTGATCACCGCGATGCGGTAGCAGGACATCACGGGAGTCCGGATGAGCGCGAGCTTCTGCTGGCGCTCGGCCTCCTCCTTCTTCGCACCCAGCTTGAACTTCGAGGGCTGGGCGTTCGCACCCGGCTTGCGCTTCTTGGGCTGGTTGCGCAGCAGTCGGTCCGAGGTCAGCTCTACTGCCGCGCTGTAGCCGAGCGGCGCCCCGGGGGCGGCCCTCTGCTGCGGCTGCTGCTGACCCGGCTGGGAGTACGAGGCGTAGTTCGCCGCGGCGTTCGGGTCGCCGACCTGCTGCCCCGGGAGGGGCTGGTGCGGCGCCTGCTGGGCCTGCTGAGCGGCCTGGGCCTGGGCCTGGGCGGCCTGCTGGGCCTGCGCGGCCTGGGCAGCCGCCTGCTGCTGGTCGTAGCCGGGCTGCTGCTGCCCCTGCTGGGGGTACCCCTGGGCGCCGGTCTGCGGGTAGCCGTAACCGGCCTGCTGAGCCTGCGGGTTGGGGTGCTGCTGAGCGGGCGCCTGCTGGGGCTGCGCCTGCTGCGGGTAGCCATAGGCGGGCTGCGGGTAACCGTAAGCGGGCTGCTGCGGCTGCTGGGCAGGTGCGCCCTGCTGGGGGTAGCCACCCTGCTGCGGGGGCACCTGCTGGGGCTGCGCCTGCTGCGGGTAGCCGGCCTGCTGCTGCGCCTGGGGCGGCTGCTGCGCCTGCGGCGCGGGAGCCTGCGGCTGGCCCTGCTGGGGCTGTTGCTGAGGATGACCGCCCTGGGCCTGCGCCATCCGCGGGTCCGCGGGCTGATACTCCGGCGGCAGAGGGGGCAGTGCACCCTGACCGGGCACACCCTGCTGCTGCGCGTCGCCGGCGGCACCCCACGGAGCACCCTGCTGGGGATGTCCCTGCTGCGGGACGCCCTGCTGCGGCGCGGCCTGCGGCACACCCTGCGGGGGCGTGGTCGGGGCCTGCTGCTGCTGCGGCGCACCCTGCACGGGCGCGCCCTGCTGCGGCTGCGACTGGCCCTGAGCGGGCTGGCCGGCGACCGGAGCGGTTGCCTCGGGGGCGGGGGCGGGAGTGCTGCCCTCGGCGGGGGAGTTGGCCGCAACGCTCGCAGCGGCCACCGCGGCCGCGTCGGTCTGCGGAGCCGCGGGGGCACCGCTCTCCGCCTCGGTCCCGGGCGCCGCGCTCTCGGGCTCCGTGTCATCGTCGTCGTCCCAGAGGGAGGCGGACGGGTCGACACCGCTGCCGGCGCGCACGTTGCCGGAGCCGGCGCCCGCATCCGCGGCAGCACCGTCCTGCGCCGCGACGGGCGCCACCGGCTCGGCCGGGGGAGTCGCCGCGGCCGGTGCGTCACCTTCGCCGTTCGGGCGCAGCGTCGGGAACCCCGGCGGCGCGGCCTCCGCGGGCGGCGGGGTCATCGGCGCCGGGGCGGCCGGGCCCGGCGCACCCTGCTGCGGAACTCCGGGCACAGGGGTCCCGGGAGGGCCGCCCTGAGCCGGACCCGCCAGGGGCTGGCCGGTCGGCGGAGGGGCGGGAGAAGGCGCAGGAGGAGGCGCAGAAGAGGCAGCGGCACCCGCGCCGCCTCCGCTGGTGTCGTTGCTCGCGTACCAGGCCGGAGCCGAGAAATCGATCTTGAATTCACCGGTCAGGTCGAACTCGGACTGGTCGTCGTCAGGATCGTTCCCGTCCGGACGGAAAGCCTCCTGCTCGTTCACTGTGCCTCCTGGTGTACTGCAACGCACCTGAACGGCAGGACCGGATACAGGCGGATCGATCGGGTGTAGCGGAAGTCGGAACACACCACCCGGGGTTGCGCCAACACTAACTGTCTCCATCCCCGTATCGACTGCTGCCGGTGTGCTCCTGCGGCTCTCCATACAGCCTAATCAAGAGTCGGCCCATAACGGCAGTCGATGTCATGTCGTCTTCAAGCTCTTGGGGCACACCTACGGGCGCACCCGTGGATGCGCCCGTAGGTCGTGCCAGGACCGGTTGCCGACGCGCCGCGTCGGGCGCTCCGCGGGCAACCGGCCCGCAATCACGGTCAGTCCATGCGTCGCGGCCCACCGAGCAGGTTGGTCTCCGCCTCGGTCGGCTGCGTCATGACGAACTGGTGGCCGTCCCGCGAGCACCACAGCATGGCGTTGTCGCTGAGCGTCGGCAGCACCGCGCCGACCTGCTCGGGCAACCGCATGATTCGCGTCACAACTTCCGCCTCCTCGGGCGAAAGTCGCTGCAAACCGACCAGATCGGCCCGGCTCAGCATCTGCGGCGAACGCGGCCCGAGGAACGGCAGCACGGTCAGCACCGACTGCCACGGGCTCGGGGCCAGCTGGTTGCGCGGCGGACGCGCACCCATGTCCCGTACGACCAGCACCGGGCTGGAAACCGACGGTCCCTGCGGCGCGATCTGGCGCACGTCATGGATGGACACACACTGCTGGCCGCCGCCCGCGGCCTGCGCCATCTGGCCCCAGGCCGGCGGGCGCGCGGTCTCCACCGCGACACGGGCGCCGATGGCGACCGTACGCAGCGCGAGGACCTGGGCCATCCACATGCTGCCGACCAGCACGATCTCCATCGCCGCGGGCCGCAGCACGCTCAGCACGGCGGGCTGGTTCTGCGGGTCTATGCCGATGACCACGCCGTCGTCGCCGACCGGCAGGGTGAGCGAAGCGAGCGACTCCGCGGTCAGGACGTGCGGGCTGCGCCGGGGACCGCGCAGGCCGAAGCCGGGCTTCGGCTTGGGCCCGGTCGGTCCGGACTGCTCTTCTTCCGGGCGCGGTTGGTGGTTGAGACGGCGGTTGCTGTCGGCGCCCCCGATCGGGGGGTTGCGCCAGCCGTTGCCACTGACATTGACGCGTGGCTGATAGGTGGGCGTGGCCATCAGCGGGTACCTCCGAGGGGAAGCGTGGCCAGAAGGCCGGGCAACTGTTCGCGGTCGAGCCGTACGAGCCCTACCTTCACAGAACCGGCACGACGCTCCAACTCGTTCTGCGCCGCGGAGAGTTCGTTCTCACTGCGCGTCGACAGGCGGACGTACCCGGTGATCGCCGGAGCGCGGCCACCGCCGTGCGACGCGGTCAGTGCGAAGGTGCTGGCCATGGCCCTGGTGCTGGTCAGCAGCTGAGTGACGGCCGCCAACGGCGCGCCGCCCTCGCCCAGTTGGGGCCACCGGCCGATCCAGTACGTGGAGTGCCAGCGGTCGTCGCAGCGCCAGGCACGGGTCGTCTCCTGGGTGCGGCGGGCGGCGCGACCGTCCCGGCCCATCGCGCCGTTCGCGGCCCGCGGGCTGACACAGACCGCGGTACCGATGGCGGCCACGACCTCGCGCTCGGCGAGCACCCGGGCACGTACACCGTGTGCGGTCAGCCGGCTGACGAGCTGGTCGGCGGCGCGCAGCAGCGAACGCTTGGCGCCGTCCATCCCGCCGCCGCGGGCCTCGATGGCCTCCGCGCACAGCTCGGGATCGAGCTTCAGCGCGATCCATGTGAGTTGCAGGGCGGGCGTCTGCGACTGGGCCTGCAGCGGCGCGTACGAGCGCGCGGCGACGGCCTGTTCGGGCAGATGCGGAGCGGGCGCGGGCTGGGTGTACTGCACGAACTGGACCGACTCGAGGTGGATGTCCTCGACGTCGAGCGCGGTGTGCAGCACGTTGAGCGGCAGCATGTGGCTGCCGCGATGCGGCCGCAACGGCTCGTCCTTGGCGTCCACCTGCACGATGGCCGTGAGGAAGGTGCCGTCCCCGACGAAGCCGATGGGACGCTGCTCGGCGTCGGTGTACTCGTACGTGCGCAGCGACGGATCGCACTCGACCACCGGGGCGAAGGCGGGTTCGACTCCCTGCGTGGCGGCGACCGCCTCGCTGCTGTTCTTGCCGCGGCGCTTCATGGCGCGCACGGTCGTGATCCACTCCGGCAGCGGAATCTTACGGCGCCGGCCGATCGCGAAGATGACCAGTACGGCTGCCAGAACGACGGCCGCTGTCAGCGCGGCGGCGTTGATCGACCAGCCCAGCAGCACCAGTGCAGCGGCGAGTTCGATGATTGCCAGCTGCTGGACACGGACGCCGCCGATGGTCCCGGCCTGCTGGCGCAGCCGGGGCGACACCGGACCGGACGGGCGCGCCTCCGCGTCCCTGTCGCGGCCTCTTCTATTGCCCGGAGCTGTACCGTTTTGGCCAGCGTTTCCCGCGTATTGCGGTGCAGCGGAAGGCTGTTGCTGCTGTTGCCGCCCATTGCGGCGTCGAGCCCTGGTGGCGCTGGACATCCCCCGGCCTGCTCCTCTACTGGTGGTGTGGCCTCTAGGCGTATCGGCCGCCGCTGAGACTGGTGCGTTGGAAGGTGGCACCCGTACCGTACGGGTCGATCGACACACGGCATAGTAGAGGGCGCTACGGCGTGAGTGCCGGGGGCGGTCGATGGTGGGATCCGACAGACGGGGAGAGAAAGCAACAATGGCATCACGTCGGGACGAGCTGAATGCGTATTCGTTTGCGCGGAAGCGCACGAATGCGGCATTTCTGAAGCCGCTACCGAACGGCTCGATCGAGAGCGCCCCGAGGCCGCTGAAGGCGGTGTTGCCGAGTGTCCTGGTGGGGGTCCTGATCCTGGTGGGATTCGGGGCGTGCGGCATTCTCAAGCCCGTTGCCCCCAAGGGGTGGGACGAGTTGAGGAAGAACGTCATCGTCGGGGATGAATCCACCACGCGTTATGTCGTCCTTTCCAGCACGGACGCCAACGGCAAAGACCAAAAACTGCTCCACCCCGTCCTGAACCTCGCATCGGCCAAGCTGCTTCTCGACGAGAACTTCAAGGTCGTCAAGGTCAAGGAATCCGAGCTCGACGGTAAGCTCTCGCACGGCCCGGCAGTTGGCATTCCGTACGCTCCCGACCGCCTCCCGGGTCCGGAGGACGCCAGCAAGGCGAAGACCTGGGCCGTGTGCAACCGGCCCGGCAGCGGCACCAACAGCAAGCCGCAGCAGGCCGTGTTCGTCCTCGGCGGCAAGGACAAGGACAAGGTCGAGGGCAGGGGCAAGCTCGATCTGCACCAGGCGCTCTACGTCCGGGACCCCGACGGGCAGTTCTGGCTGGTCGACCAGCACGGCGTTGCGTTCCAGTTCAGCTCCGCCCCCATCGGGACCATTCCTCCGAAGGGTAAGCAGGACAACCGCCAGCTGCGCCAAGTGATCTTCGGCGAGGCCGAGCCGCAGGACGTCACGCAGGAGTGGATGGACACCGTCATCAAGAGCCCGATGCCGATCTCCATGCCGACGTTCCCGGAAGCCGGCCGGCCCAGCAGTGACACCGACGGCGTCCCGGCGGAGTACAACAAGGTCGGCATGGTGGTCGAGGACAGCGCTTCAGGGCAGAAGTACGTCGTCCTGCCGGACGGCGTCAAGACGGTCTCGAACTTCGTCGCCAAGCTTCTGCTCACGGGACAGAACGCGACCGACCTGGGGCACTCCGGATCGGCTCTGGAGCCGAAGAAACTGCCCAGCACGGACATCAAACCGCTGGAAGACGACAAGGGCGGGGCCCAGAAGTACCTGGACGTGATTCCGAACACGGATATCCCCCTTCCGTGGCCGTCCGAGGCTGTCGAGGCAGCGAACGACTTCAAGAACCCGTCGCAGACCGGCGGGCTGACCACGCGCACCGACAGCGGCGTGTCCTGCAGCGTCTACACCGGTAGCAACACCAAGTACTCCGGAGACGCGGGCAAGTACCTCGGGTTCCCGAACGGCGTGCCCAACATGCAGACCTGGATCGGCAAGGACTACCCGGCCAAGATCGCATCCGGTTCGTCGTCGTACGTCACCCCCGGTAGCGGCCTGCTCTACCAGCAGGTCGACACGGGGAAGCAGAAGGAAGGCCCCCTCTACCTCGTGACCGACACCGGGCTTCGCTACTCCGTCCCGAGGGGTAACGACGGTGCGGGCAAGGCCGGCAGCGACAAGGAGGACAGGGACCAGGCGCAGCTCCACCTCGGCTACAAGGGTGCGCATCCGCCGCTGATCCTTTCGGCCTGGTCCAAGCTGCTCTCGGCCGGCCCGCAGCTCAACGTCCACGACGCGGAGAAGCCGCAGGCTCAGTAAGCTGTTGGAGGCCGCGCCGCAGCCCAGGAATGGGATGTCGGCGCGGCCTTACGCGATATCCGAGCCCGCGGGCCTTGAGCGGTCGACCCGCACCATTTCCCTTGTGATCTCGACTGCGCTGTGATCTTCATCCTGCTGCCCGTCGACTTTCGGCCCTGACCGATAGCACCACATCTGCCCGGATACGCCGAACAATGCTTCCCCAACGGGTAGTTGGCAATGTTGTGATCCCGTCACAAGAGGCCATTCCCTGTTGGGGACAGGCGTGCGGAGTGGTTAAAGTGGCCCAAGGCGTCAGCCAAAGATGCCAACCGCGTGCGTGCCTTGGCCGGCACCGTGCGGTACACGTACGAGTCTCATGGGGGACGTTGACTTATGGCTGGTCAGCAGTACACAACCACCGAGGAGGAGATGGTTGCGTTCAGCGGCAAGATCTCCTCGGTCAACCAGTCGATCCAGGGCGAGATCTCGCGCCTGAACACGGTCGTCGACACCATCACGTCCGGGTGGAGGGGTGCTGCGGCTTCGTCGTACAACCAGCTGCAGTCGCAGGTGAACGAGGACGCCAACCGTCTGAACCAGCTTCTGGGTGAGATCAAGGAAGCGATCGACTCGACCACGAAGAACTACTCGGCCTCCGAAGAGGAGCAGGCCCAGTCGATCTCGCAGGTCTCCGCGCAGGCTTCCCCGTTCGGATGACGTGGCCGCGCCGCACCTCGCGGCGCAACGGCCAAGCAGCCGCAGCGCGCGGGCCAGTCCCGTCGGCCGACTGCGGCACGTGAATCGACCAGGCCTCATCAACTCCCCGAGGAGACACTATGTCCGGCCAGATCCTCGTCAATTTTGCGACGATCTCGCAGGCCAGTTCCGACGTGCGCGGGACGGCCAACAACATCCGCCAGCAGCTCGATGACCTCGAAGCGGGCGTCAAGAAGATCGCCGCGAGCTGGGAAGGCTCGGCGCAGGAGGGCTACCAGGCCCGCCAGCGCGAGTGGGACCAGCGCGCCGCATCTCTGCACTCGACACTCGAGGCCATCGCCAAGGCGCTGGACCAGGCCGCTCAGAACTACCAGAGCACCGAGTCGAAGAACGCCGGTATCTGGGCGGGCTGACCTCACGGCAGTGCTGTGAGGACGGCAAATGGCTGAGCAGCCCGACGGCTCGCACAGTGGTCAATGAGGGCGGGCGCGCTGCAACAGTGCGCTCGCCCTTCTGCCGTCCACCAGCGCTCCGCGGTTGCCGCTCCCCCCATGCCTCAGAAGCTTCCCGTTCCCTACGGTTTCCTCACTTCTCGTTCTCGTCCAATCCACCACACATGGAGAGCAGACAACCCGTGGTATCTCGCGCCATCGGTCACCGAGCCGGGCACCGTCGACGAGCGGCGGTTGCACTGGTTACGGCAGCGTGCGCAGTCGGCATGTCCTGGGCCGCCGCAGCGCCGGCCACCGCGGACGAGAATGTGCCGCTCAACAGTGGTGAATGCAAGTTCAACACCAATGACATCAAAGAGACCCCCTGGTCGCTGCAGCGCCTCCTGACCAATCAGATGTGGGCGAGCGGTAAGGGCGAGGGCATCCGCGTCGGCGTCATCGACACCGGCATCGACGCGGGTAACCAGCAGCTCGAGAAGGCGATCGGCCCCGGCGGAAAGAGCCTTGTCAAGGGCAAGGAGACCGTGGACAAGGTCGGACACGGAACCAAGGTCGCCGGCATCATCGCTGCCAGGCCGAAGTCCGGCTCCGGTTTCTTCGGCATCGCGCCCGGGGCGAAGGTCATTCCCTTCCAGCAGACCACGGAGGAGAAGCCCGGCACTGCCGACAGCCTCGCCCGGGCCATCGACGCGGCACTCGCCGCAGGGGTCGACATCATCAACATCTCCCAGGGCACCGGCGCCAAGAGGAGTCAGCTGCCCACGCTCGCGCACGCGATCAAGAAAGCGGAGAACGCCGGCGTTCTGGTCGTGGCCTCGGCAGGCAACGGCGGCGCCGACGGCAGTGAAAAGGACATGTTCCCCGCGGCGTTCACGGAGTACACGAATGTTCTGGCAGTGGCCGCATCCGACCGGAACAACGAGCGCGCGCCCTTCTCCCAGTCCGGTCCCTTCGTCGACATCGCCGCGCCAGGCGTCGACATGGTCTCCACCGTTCCGGACGGTGGTAACTGCGTCGACCAAGGCACCAGCTTCTCCGCTCCGTACGTCGCGGGTACCGCGGCACTCCTCATGCAGAAGCACAAGGCCGAGGACTGGTCGCCGGAAGAGGTCATCTGGCACCTCGAGCAGACCGCTCAGCGGGTCAGCCAGGAACACAACGATTACATCGGTTGGGGCGTCGTCGACCCGGTAGCAGCACTCAACGACGACACCAGGCCCACGGGCCGGCCGCAGCCGAACAAGGACAACAACGCGGGCGAAGGCATCAAGATCCAATCGTCCGTCATCCCCCTCGGTGAAACCACCGAGGACCGACGCGCCCGCATCGCCATCTACATCATGGGCGGCGGCCTTCTCGCCGTAGGCCTGGTCGTAGGCTCCGCTGTCGCGCTGCGCGACTGGCGACGTAAGAGTGGTTTCAGTTCGAACGGGGAGGCTTAATCATGGGTGGCAAAGGCGAGTACGGCGTAGACCTGGATGCCTTGGAAGAGGTCGTCAGGGAGCTCAACAAGGTCCTCAAGCGGATGGGGGACGAGACGAGCACGGCAGAGAGCAGCACCTACCTGCCGATGGGGTCCCTGGGAGACAACTTCACCGAGGTGAGCGAGCTCTATGGCGCTCACAAGAAGGTGAAGGGTGACATCAACTCGATGATCAAAAGGGTCGAGGGTCTCGTTGACACGTTTGGGAAGAAGTCGGCCAAGGTCAGGGACGCGTACCAGGACGCGGAAGCAGACAACAGCATGAACCTGAAGTGACATCACGCGGCGGTTCGCAGGTGACAGATGGGACATGTTCGATGATGGAGTGGGGGACAGCAGATGGCGTCGAAGGAAACTGAATTCAAGCCGGGCGAAGTTCATGTGCCGAAGGCAAGTACGACCCCGGCCAAGGGGTCGGGTGAGGCGCAAGAACAGGGCCCCGCGATCCTCAAGAGTCGTCCGCAGTTCACTGAAAAGGAGCTCGGCGACCTCAAGGCGATGGTGGCGGGGGCCAATCCGGGCGAAGTAGGTAACGTCGCCGAGGGCTGGAAGAAGGTCCGCGTCTCCCTGGTCGGCGAGGACTGGCACAGTGGCATCAAGAAGCACTTCGACGATGCCGTGACGAAGGTCCTGCAAAGCTGGCATGGTCCGTCTGCCGAGGCGTTCGCCAAGGCGGCACAAGGGATCAGCGATGACTTCGGGAACCTTGCGTCGTACCCGCACCTCACCGGCCACGTCCTGCAGCAGGTCAGCGAGAACCTCTCGGCAGCCAAGTCAGCCGTCGAAGGAATCGAGGAGCCCGACTGGTTGGACGACCTGGGCGACAAGTTCGTGGATTCGGGGAAGTCTGTTGCCAAGGGTGCAGCAGTCGGAACCGTTGCCGGCGGACCGGGTGGCACCCTGATCGGTGGTGCCGTGGGCTTCTTCACCGGCGGGCGCGATGACACACAGCTGAAGGCTGACCTCAAGAACCCGAACATGACCATCGGGGACGCCGCTGCCAAGAACTCCGGCAACATCGACCCTGACAAGCAGGCTGCGTTGTTGGCTGGTCACTACATGGAGCAGCTGGCTACGACGTATCGGGCTGGGTCGGCGGCGTTGGAGAAAAGTAGAAGTCGCGTTGATGACGCTGGCCGGATCCAACGGCCAGACGACACTGATGGCGGTGGGGATATTGGGGGAATTCCCCCATTTATCCCGTCCGGGTCCGGCCCGAAGGGCGGTGCGACGGTACCGAAGATCCCAGGCATGAAGGGTGGCGGATACACGACTCCGCAGCCGATGGAACCGCCGCGTGTGGACGGAATCGGCGGCGGGATCGGCAGCGTCCCCAAGAGCCCTGCGCCTCACATTGGGACGGGACTTGATGGCCTCTCAGGCGGTCAGCTCGGGACCGGTGGAGGTGCTGGCGGACTCAGTGGTGGCGGTGCCGGCGGACTCAGCGGTGGCGCCGGTGGCGGTGTAGGTACCGGCGGCATTGGTTCGGGTGCTGGCGGTGGAACCGGTGGTGGCATCGGTGGCGGTGGCATGCCGGGCATGGTCGGTGGCGCTGCTGGCCGCGGCGGTGCCGGCGCTGGCGCAGGTGCACGGAGCGGCGGCCGTGCCGGCATGCCAGGTATGGCTGGTGGTGCTGGTGCGGGCGCAGGCAAGGGTGCCGGGGCCAAGGGTGCTGGAGGCGGTCCTCTGGCACGACAGAAGGGCGGTGTCGTCGGCGGCAAGGGCGGCAAGTCCGGAGTCGGCGGGCAGGGAGGTTCCGGCCTGCACCGCAGCCGTGGTGGCACACAGCAGGGTGCGGCAGGCGGTCGCCGTCCGACGGGGATGGCGGGCGCTCCGGGGGCCCACGGCGGCAAGGGTAAGGACAAGGCCGAGAATGGGCAGCGTCCTGATTACCTGGTAGAGGATGAGGAGACCTGGACGCCGCAGCGTAATGTGGCGCCCAAGGTCATTGAGTAGGGACCTGTCAGCCAAGATCAAGTGATCGGCGGAATCGAAGCGGGGCCCGCAGTCTTCGGGTTGCGGGCCCCACCTTGTTAGGGAGAGGTGTACGGCATGAGCTTCACGCGAACGCTGCGTGCGGTGGGCGGCGCGGTGGTGGCGGGAGCATTGCTCTTCGGCGCCGCCCCGACCGCTTTGGCGGATGAGATCAGGGATGCTCAGTGGCCGCTCAAGGCATTTGATGCTGAGAGCGTGTGGAAGGAATCGACGGGCAAGGGCGTCACGGTCGCGGTAGTCGATGATCCAGTCTACGGCAATCACCCGGACCTGAAAGGGAATGTGATTCCGGGGAAGAGTTTCATCGATGGCGGGCGTGGTGATCAGGAGAGCACAAAAGATCACGGAACTGCGATGGCATCCATCATCGCCGGACATGGGCATGGTGCTGGTGACGCCGACGGTGTGATGGGCCTCGCACCGGATGCGAAGATTCTGCCCATCGGGAGCCCGGAATTCGGTGCCGGGGTGGATGATTCGGATCTTGATGACTGGATTAGGTACGCAGTCGAACACGATGCGTCGGTCGTCAACATGTCAATTGTTCCTGCGTCTCTCTCCGATGCCGATAAAGAAGCGCTGGCATACGCGAGCCAGAAGGATGTCCTGGTTGTAGTCGGTGCAGGGAACGACGGGGCGGCCAAGCTGGGGGAATTGGCTTCGTACCCCGGGGTCGTCACCGTGGGAGCTGTGGACAAGACTGGGGAAATCTGGGCGAAATCCACCTCAGGTAGCCAGATGATGCTGTCCGCTCCTGGCGTACAGATCACCTCGGCTTCTTCGGAGAGGTCGGACTACCCTTATCGGCGGGGGAGCGGTACCTCTGACTCCACGGCGTATGTATCAGCAGCCGCAGCACTCCTGCGTTCGAAGTTTCCAGACCTCACGGCCGGTCAGATCGCCAATCGTCTCGTCAAGACGGCTGCTCTCCCCAAGGGCAAGGAAGATCTCCAGCTGCCCGACCCGCATTACGGCTATGGCATCATTCGTCCCTACAGTGCGCTGACGCAGGAGATTCCGGCTGGTTCCAAGAATGGCCCGCTGAAGACTCCTAAGACGGACCCGGCCGGTGGGGCAGCCGCTCCTGGTGCATCGGGTGGCGACCAGGCGAGCGAGAAGGAAGACAGTGGGCTCGGTATCGGTGCCATTGTGGGCATTGCAGCCGGTGTTCTCGTCGTGGTCGTGATCATCGCCATTGTCATCGTCGTGGCCCGGAAGAAGGACGGCCACAACGGCCCGCCCCCCGGTGGCCCGGGTGGCTTCGGCGGTCCTGGTGGCCCGGGGTTCCCGCAGCAGCCCGGTCCGTACGCGCAGCAGCCTGGCCCGTATCAGCAGCAGCCCGGAGGCCCGTCCTTCCCGCCGGCGCCGCCCGCCCAGCCCCCTGGTCAGTAAGGCTGTGAAGTAGAGCAAGCGGAACGTACCGAAAATGTTTTGGGGTCCGCAGCCTTCGGGCTGCGGGCCTCGGCTTGTTAGGAGAGGTGTACGGCATGAGCTTCACGCGAACGCTGCGTGCGGTGGGCGGCGCGGTGGTGGCGGGAGCACTGCTCTTCGGCGCCGCCCCGACCGCTTTGGCAGATGAGATCAGGGATGCTCAGTGGCCGCTCAAGGCATTTGATGCTGAGAGCGTGTGGAAGGAATCGACGGGCAAGGGCGTCACGGTCGCGGTAATCGATGAACCCGTCTACGGCAATCACCCGGACCTGAAAGGGAATGTGCTGCCGGGGAAGAGTTTCATTGACGGTGGGCGTGGTGATCAGGAGAGCAAAAATGATCATGGGACTGCGATGGCGTCCATCATCGCCGGGCATGGTCATGGTGCAGGCGGCTCCGATGGCGTGATGGGCCTAGCGCCGGATGCGAAGATCCTTCCCGTTGGGAGGCCGGATTTCGGGCAGGGGGACGGAAGTACCGACCTTGGTGATTGGATTAGGTACGCAGTCGATCAGGGTGCATCAATCATCAACTTGTCGATTGAACCTACGTCCCTCTTCGAGAATGAAAAAGAAGCGCTGGCCTACGCGATCAAGAAGGATGTCCTAGTTGTAGCGGGTTCAGGGAACGACGGGAAGACCGAGCTAGGCCCCTTGGCCTCATTCCCTGGAGTCGTCGCTGTGGGGGCTGTGGACAAGGCTGGTGAAATCTGGTCGAAGTCCAACTCGGGTAGCCAGCTGATGGTTACAGCTCCCGGTGTATACATCACATCTGCTTCTTCGGAGAGGTCGGACTATCCCTACCGGCGGGCTGATGGTACGTCCGACTCCACAGCCTATGTATCAGCAGCCGCAGCACTCCTGCGTTCGAAGTTCCCAGACCTCACGGCCGGTCAGATCGCCAATCGTCTTGTCAAGACGGCTGCTCTCCCCAAGGGCATGGAGAGCATCGAGCTGCCCGACCCGCAGTATGGGTACGGTTTCATTCGTCCCTACAGTGCGCTGACGCAGGAGATTCCGGCTGGTTCCAAGAACGGTCCGCTGAAGACTCCTAAGACGGACCCGGCCGGTGGGGCAGCCGCTCCTGGTGCATCGGGTGGCGACCAGGCGAGCGAGAAGGAAGACAGTGGGCTCGGTATCGGTGCCATTGTGGGCATTGCAGCCGGTGTTCTCGTCGTGGTCGTGATCATCGCCATCGTCGTCGTCGTGGCCCGGAAGAAGGACGGCCGCAACGGCCCGCCCCCCGGTGGCCCGGGTGGCTTCGGCGGTCCTGGTGGCCCGGGGTTCCCGCAGCAGCCCGGTCCGTACGCGCAGCAGCCTGGCCCGTATCAGCAGCAGCCCGGAGGCCCGTCCTTCCCGCCGGCGCCGCCCGCCCAGCCCTCTGGCCAGTAAGGCTGTGAAGTAGAGCAAGCGGAATGTAGCTGACTTGTCTTGGGGTCCGCAGCCCCTAGGCTGCGGACCCCGAAGCATTTGAAAGAAGAGCGAGTTCGGAAAGCAGTCTGGCTGGACCCGCCTGGATGGTGCTCTGCCTGCCCCTCGTGACTCGAAGGAGCACAGCACCGCCATGCCCCTTAAGAAGCTGTTTCTTATGGCTCGTTGGCTCGTTGAGCGGTGCATGACGGATCTGGTTGAGCGGTTGGTTCCGGATGAGTTGTGGGTGTTGTTTCGTCGGGTGG